>NZ_JBEPLA010000001.1:0-805842 GCF_040545035.1 Methylobacterium sp. 1973 | reverse complement strand
GCGCGTTCCGCCCGCCGGGGATGGGCGGCGCCCGCATGGAGGCGCGGGCGCCGAAGGCGGTCAGACGCGCCGGGTCTCGTAGGCGCCGAGCAGGGCCGCGGGCTTCGGCGCGCCCAGGCGGCCGCCGAGGAAGGCCGCCAGGGCCCCCAGGATCAGCGCCAGCGCCGCGTAGAAGGCGCCCTGCGTGGCCGCCGACTTGGCCGTCACGGCCGCGGCCTCGGCCTTCTGCTTGGCGGTGGCCACCGCCTGGTCGTACTGCGTCTCGTAGTCCTGGATCTGCTGGCGGGCCTGATCGACCGGGATGTTCTGCGCCTTGGCCAGGGCGTCGGCCGCGCGGGCCTCGGCCTGCTGCTTCTGCGACGCGTCACCCGTGAACAGCGCCTTGATCGCCGCCACCGCCGCGTCGCGGGCCGCCTGCGGGTCCTGGCCGGCGGTCTGCTGGCGGACCTTCTGCTCGATGCCGTCCAGCGGGTTCGAGATCTTCGCCAGCGACGGCGCCGTCGCCTGGGCCGCCGTCTGCACGGTGCCGCCCACGAGGGTGCCCGCGCCGCCGAGCGCGCCCGAGACGGTGCTCAGCGTGCCGCCGACCAGGCCGCTGGCGGCCGAGGTCAGCAGGTAGAGCACGACCAGCGTCGTCACCGCCCAGGACACGAGACCGTGCAGGGCGGCCGCGCCCGGCAGGGGCTTGCCCGAGAGCCGGCCCGCGATCAGGCCGCCGGCCAGCGAGGCGACGATGCCCGAGGCCACGAACCAGATGCCGGCGCCCATCGAGGCGGTGGAGGCCGACGGGTTGTCGGCCGCCGTCGTGCCCACCGAGGCCAGGCCCACCCCGACGCCGACGAGGTTCACGATCACCTGGGTGACCAGGGCGGTGACGGCGCCGGCGAAGATCGCTCCCCAGGACACTTGGTTGAGCAGGACGGCGCGCGTGTCGGCGTGCGCGTCCGGCGCGAGGGGCGTTGCTACGGTCTGGATGGTGGTCACGCTGTCACTCCGGTAGTGGTGGTCGTCGTGGGGCGTCGCAAGGGGGGGGCGCCGGTGGGGGCCTCGCGGTGGGGCGGCGCCGGCGAGGGGGCTCAGTCGCGGGCGCCTCGTCCCGCGCGGAAGAACTCTGGCCGCGCGGAAGATGAGGGCGGACATCGCCCGATCAATGGTCCGTCCATACCGGTACGGCGGTATTCATCCGTCAGGCCTGCTCAGCGGAAAGCCGTTCTCGCGCCCCCACACCACCGCCTCGCTGCGCTTGTGGATGCCGATCTTGCGGTACAAGGCGGCGCCGTGATTGCGCACCGTGTTGCGCGACAGGCCGAGCTTGCGCGCGATCGCGTCGTCGCCGAGCCCCGAGCAGATCAGGTTGAGGATCTGGCGCTCGCGCACCGTCAGGTTCGGCGCCGCCCCCTCGGCGGCCTCCCGGCCGGGGCGGCGCAGGGTCGCGAGCTTCTCGATCAGCCCGCGGCTGAACCACGACGTGTCGGCCATCACGGTCTCGATCGCGTCGAACAGCTCCCGCTCGGTGTGCTTGCGCTCGGTGATGTCCTGCAGGACCAACAGGGCGAACTCGGCATCGTTGATGGTCACGCGCTCGGCCGAGACCAGGCAGTCGAGATTCGTCCCGCTCTCGTGGCGCAGGCACACCTCGACCCCGAGGACGTAGCCGTGCCGGTCGAGGGCGGCCTCGACCTGCAGGCGCTGCTTGTCGGCGACCCACAGCCCGGCCTCGTCGAGGCTGCGCCCGACGATCCGGTCCTCGCCGTGGCCGAAGACCCGGCTGAACGCCTCGTTGATGCCGGTGACCTGGAACGTGTCCGCCCGCACCAGCACGGTCGGCACCGGCGTCATCCGGAACGCCTTGGCGAAGCGCTCCTCGCTCTGGCGCAAGGCCGTCTCGGCCTTCCGGCGCAGTTCGAGGTCGGCGAAGGTGAACAGCATGCACGGCTCGTCGCCCATCGCGATCGGCTGGCCGGCGACGATCACGAACCGGCTGCCGCCGTCGGGCAGGTCGAGGCAGGCCTCCATCTGGGGGATCGTGCCGCCGGACTCGAGGCGCGCGACGGCGAGGTCGCGGTTGCGGGCGCCGGCCAGGACGTCGACCTCGTAGACGCTGCGGCCGATCACGGCGTCGCGGGTGAAGCCGGTCATCTCCAGGAAGCCGGTGTTGACCTTGACGTGGCGCAGGTCGGACAGCCGGGTGATCACCGCCGGGGCCGGGTTGGCGTTGAAGGTCCGCTCGAACCGCTCCTCGGCCTCGAACTGGTCGGAGACGTCCTTGAGGATCAGCGCGAGGCAGCTCGGCTTGCCGTCGCGGTCCGTGGCCACGAGGCTGCGCAGCGAGTGGACGAAATCCATCTCGGGCTTGTCGGCCCGGCGCACCTCGACCACGACATCGTGGAAGCGCTCACCGGCGACGACGCGCTCGATCGGATACTGGTTGGGCGCGACGTTGTTGCGGTAGCGCAGGCAGAACCGGTCCCGGTACGCGTCCACGGTCGGCCCGAGCTCGTCGAGGCTCTCGGCGCCGTGCATCGCCAGGGCGGCGGCGTTGGCGTACGCGATGGTCTGGTCGGGCTCGACCAGGATCACGCCCTCGCTCAGGCCGGCGATGATCTGCCGGAGTTCGTGCCTGTCGACGCCCGCCGTCACCGCTCTCGCACCCCATGCCGCGCTCGCCGCCCCTCCGGCAGCCGGGCACAAACGGGTTGCGCACAAGCAGGTTCCCTCACCTAAGTTATTTTCTTGGTATACACGCATCATCGACGCGGGCGTTTTGAGCCAAGGATTGATGCTCGGCCCGTCGAGGCGTTGTCTCGCGCAGATCGCCGACGAACCGCCCAACAGACCTGGGCGTGCCGAACGTGCGGATATCGACCGAACACCGGGCCAGAAGCTCCGGGGCCGGTGCGACCCCGGGGCGGATCTTCGCGACCACTGTTTAGAAGTTGCAGAAGTCGATGCCGCATCGCGTCCGGGGCACCGGCCGGCCCGTCTGCCGGCCGTGTCGGGCACCGTGGGCCCGCCGGTCGCCGGCCGCGCCGCCTGGGCGACGGGCCTTCGCGGAACTCCCCCTGACGGGAGCGGTCGCGCGTCCGGATCGGCGGCGTGAAAAAAGCGCGCCGTACTGGTACAAATCTCTCATTTGAAAGAACGTGTTAGGGGCCATATCGGGGCTGCGGGACGTGCCGTGGGGGCCCAGGCTTCCACGGCGTCCCACCCCTTTGTCGAGGTTGTGCCGGGCGGATGGCCCTCTTGTCCGGCACGGCCGCGAGGCCGGACGCCCGCGCCACTCCGGGCGCGCGTCCGGCCCGTTGCCCTTTCAGGCCCGCACCCGATCGGCCCTGTCGATGATCCGGCCGCGGATGAACCGCGCCCGCGCTTCGAAATCACCACAGAGGAGACGATGACCCGACTTCGTGCTGCACTGCTCGCGCCCGCCCTGTTCCTCGCCGTCGGCGCTCCGACGGGAGCCTACGCGGCCAATCGGTTCGATGGAGCCTGGTCGGTCATAGCCACCGCGGAGAGCGGGAGCTGCACGGGGCCTTACAGCTACCCGATCGTCATCCGGGACGGGACCGTGGACGATGCCGGCGGCAACGGCGTCGACGCGTCCGGCCGGGCGGGCGCGGACGGCCGGATCACCGGCACGATCCGCAAGGGGCTCGCCAGCGTCCTGGTCTCGGGCCGTCTGCGCGGATCCGCCGGAACCGGCCGCTGGACCCTGTCGGGGCTCGGCGCCTGTGCGGGCCGCTGGACCGCGCGCCGCACGGGGTAGGGCACGGGGTAGGGCAGGGCCGCGACCGGCGGCCCTGCGGGCCCCGGCCGATCCGTCGCGGGCCGACCCGCGACGGTCAGGCAACCAGGATGGCCCAGCCGTGGGGCGGAAGGGTCACCCGGGCGCTCGGGCCGCCGGCTTCCGCGAGATCGCCTTGGCCGGCCTCGATCGCCCGCGCATCCGGGACCGGCAGCGGCACGGCCGCGTCGGCGAGGTTCAGGGCCAGCAGGACGCGCGCGGCGCCGTCGCCCAGCACGACCACGATCTGCTCGTTGGCGAGGTGCAGGGTCCGCGTCCGCGCGCGGTGCAGCCCGGCATGACGGCGCCGCAGCGCAATGAGGTCCCGGTGCAGCCGGTAGATCGGCCAGCCGTACGGGGCGAGATCCGCGGGCGTCGGCGGGAAGGCCGGCCGGATCGCGTCGTCGCCGCCGACCCGCTCCTCCTTCACGCCGCGGAAGGCCTGCTCGTCGCCGGCATAGATCGAGGGCGTTCCGCCGCAGGTCAGTAGGATCGCCAGGGCGTGCGGCAGGTGCCGGTCGTCCGTGAGCCGGCTGGCGATCCGCGTCACGTCGTGGTTGCCCACGAAGGTCAGGGGCGCGAACGTGTCGAGGCAGCCGTTGTGCCGGTCCAAGGCGTGGGCCAACTCGAACAGGTTGCGATCGTTGAGGGCGCTCCAGATCGCCTTCCACAGCTCGTACTGGGTCACCGCATCCATGCCGGTGTCCCGCACGAAGCGGGCGTAGTCGCCGTGGATCACCTCGCCGACGATGTAGGCCTCCGGGTGGGCGATGCGGACCTGCCGCAGCACCCGCGCCCAGAAGTGCGGGGGAACCGCGTAGGCCGCGTCGAGCCGCCAGCCATCGGCGCCGCGGGCGATCCAATGGTCCATGACGGCGGCGACATGGTCGGCGACCTGCGGCGCGTCGTGATTGAGCGTCACGAGTTGCCGATGGCCCTCGAAGCAGGCGTAGTCCGGCTCGATGCCCGGGCCGGAGCCCCGCGGCCAGGACAGCCTGAACCAGTTGGCCTGCCGGGCTTCGGGCCCGTTGCGCAGGACGTCCTGGAAGGCGGGATGGGCCCACCCGACATGGTTGAACACCCCGTCGAGCAGGACGCGGAGGCCGCGGGCACGGGCCGCGGCGATCAGCGCGTCGAAATCGGCCTCATCGCCCAGGCGCGGATCGATCCGGAAAGGGTCGATCGTGTCGTAGCCGTGCGTGGCGGCCGCGAAGATCGGCCCGAGCGCCAGCCCGGACACGCCGAGCTCCACCGCGTAGTCGAGCCAAGCCTGCAGGTGGGAGAGGCGGTGCACGACCGGTGCGGCCGGATCGGCCTGGTCGGGGGCGCCGACGAAGCCGAGGGGGAAGACCTGCCACCAGACTGTCTGTTCGATCCAGGGCGCCACCCGGCCTCCGCCTGTCGTCAATCGGGAGCGAACCCCGATCCGCCGCAATGGTTGCAGGGCCGCCGGTCCGGACGCGGCCGCGCGGCGTGAGACGGCCCGCGGTCGCCCATCCCTCCGCGCCCGCGGATCAGGCGCGGTCCGGGCGCCAGCAGGCTTGAGATCGGTGATCGGACAGGGGCGCAGGGCGCGAAAATCGCGGCTGGTTACCGCTAAGTCCTGGCTGCGACGGCGATATCGCCGCGTCGCCAGGATGCTGAATTGTCACCAGGAAGGCCTGGTGGAGCTGAGGGGATTCGAACCCCTGACCTCCGCAGTGCGATTGCGGCGCTCTCCCATCTGAGCTACAGCCCCGTCGAGGCGCCGGCCTTGTAGGCGCGGGCGGCTCAGCCTGTCAATTCCCTGTTTCAACGTCGCCCGCCGCGCGCCGCTCCGGCGCTGGGGTGCGGGCGCCCCGAGGATAGCGCGCGGACCTGCATGAACGCCCTGATCTGGCTCTTCGACACGGTCGTCCAGCTTTTCATCTATGTCCTCATCGCAAGCGCGGTTCTCAGCTGGCTGGTGGCGTTCAACGTGGTGAACGTGCGCAACCCGATCGTCGCGCAGATCGGCGAGGTGCTCTACCGGCTGACCGAGCCGGTGCTGCGGCCGATCCGCAACCTGCTGCCCAATCTCGGCGGCGTCGACATCTCGCCGATCATCCTGATCCTGCTGCTGCTGTTCATCAGCCGCCTGCTGCACGAGTACGCCGTGCCCGCAACCTACGTTTACGCGCAGTAGGACCGAACGCCCGTGAAGACGAATCCCGGCCGCTTCTTCGAGGATTTCCGCCTCGGCGAGACCATCCGCCACGCCACCCCGCGCACCGTGACGGTGGGCGACGTGGCGCTCTACACCGGCCTCTACGGGCCGCGCTTCGCCGTGCAGTCGTCGGACGCCTTCGCCCGGGCCATCGGCTACCCGAAGAGCCCGCTCGACGACCTGCTCACCTTCCACATGGTGTTCGGCAAGACCGTCCCGGACGTCTCGCTGAACGCGCTGGCCAATCTCGGCTACGCGGAGGGCGGGTTCCGGCGGCCGGTCTATCCGGGCGAGACGCTGTCCACCGTGTCGGAGGTGATCGGCCTCAAGGAGAGCTCGAACCGCCAGACCGGCGTGGTCTATGTCCGCTCGGTGGGCTCCGACGAGCGCGGCGAGACCGTGCTGAGCTATTGCCGCTGGGTCCTCGTGCGCAAGCGCGACCCCGAGGCGGCCATCGCCGAGGAGCACGTGCCGAGCCTCGCCAAGGTGGTCGACCCGCAGGATCTCGCGGGCGCCCTGCCGAAGCTCTCGGCCGCCGCCTACGACACCGACCTCGCCGGCAGCCCGCACCGCTTCGCGGATTACGCGGTCGGTGAGAAGATCGACCACGTCGACGGCATGACCGTCGAGGAGGCCGAGCACCAGATCGCCACGCGCCTGTTCCAGAACACCGCCAAGGTGCATTTCGACGGGCTGGCCGCCAAGGACACCCGGTTCGGCCGGCGCCTGATCTACGGCGGCCACGTCATCTCGCTCGCCCGGGCGCTGAGCTTCAACGGGCTCGGCAACGCCTTCGCCCTCGCGGGCATCAATGCCGGCCGCCACGTGGCACCGCTGTTTGCCGGCGACACGGTCTATGCCTGGAGCGAGGTGCTGGCCACAGCCGATGTCGGCCGCAACGATGTCGGGCTCCTGCGCCTGCGGACGGTCGCCACCAAGAATCAGTCTTGCGGCGCCTTCCCGGACCGCGCGGGCGACGGCTACGACCCGGCGGTGATTCTCGACCTCGACTACTGGGCCTTCGTCCCGAAGTAGGGGGCCGATCAGGGGGCCGCCTCCCGGCACCGCCGGGCGGCGGTGCCGGGAGAGACCGCCTCAGCGGATCCCGCCGCCGACCACGCCCGCCTCGACCGCCAGCGAGAGGCGGTCCGTGACCGCCCACTCGACGCCGACGCCCGCGACCGGCCGCACCGCGATGTCCTGGCGCGTGAACGGCAGCGACCCCGGGGTCGGCCCGACGCGCAGCGTCTGGTGCAGGGCCAGGGCGCCGGTCTTGGCGTAGACCAGCACGTCCGGCGCGACGAGGGTGCCGACCTTCACCTCCAGGGACCCGGCGAAGTCGTTGGAATAGGCGAGCCGCCCGAAGCCTGGCGTGAGGGTGCCGTCGAGCCCGGCCAGGTAATCGAACCCGCCGCTGATGCCGTAGAGGATCGGGCCCTCCTGCCACATCCGGCCGCCCTCGAACCCGATCGTCGGGCCCGAATAACTGCCGAAATGCCGGGACGTGCTGACCGCGTAGCCGGTCGAGAGGCGCGCGTAGGAGCCGGTCCAGCGGCCATACGCGTCCTCGGGCATCTGCGGCCAGGCGAAGGAGGGCAGCGGCGCGAAGCCGATGGACGGCCAGAACGGCGCCTGGGCGGCGGCGGGACCCGCCGGGAGACACGCGGCCCCGAGCCCGAGACCGGCCCCGAGCGCGAGACCGGCCGCGAGGCGGCTGAACGGACGGGAATCGGCGCGTCTGATCATCCCGCCATCCTAGCCGAAGCTCCCCGCCCGCGACAGGCGGAACCCGCGCACCCGCGGGATCGTGCGCGGCGCGCCGGGGCCGGCGTGCTCAGCAGGCGGCGACGTTGACCGCGAGGCCGCCCAGGGAGGTTTCCTTGTACTTGGCCTGCATGTCGTGCCCGGTCTGGCGCATGGTCTCGATGACCTGGTCGAGGCTCACGAAATGCACCCCGTCACCGTGCAGCGCCAGGGAGGCGGCGGCCACCGCCTTGTTGGCGCCGAAGGCGTTGCGTTCGATGCAGGGGATCTGCACCAGGCCGCCGATCGGGTCGCAGGTCATGCCGAGATGGTGCTCCATGGCGATCTCGGCGGCGTTGGCCACCTGGGGCGGCTCGCCCCCGAGGATCGCGGCGAGGCCCGCCGCCGCCATGGCCGAGGCCGAGCCGACCTCGCCCTGGCACCCGACCTCGGCGCCCGAGATCGAGGCCCGGCGCTTGATCAGCCCGCCGATGGCCGCGGCGGTGAGGAGGTAGTCGCGGCCGCGCGACTCGCTCCAGCCGGGGCAGAAATCCACGATGTAGCGCAGCACCGCGGGGACGATCCCGGCCGCACCGTTGGTCGGCGCCGTGACGATGCGGCCGCCGGAGGCGTTCTCCTCGTTCACCGCCAGGGCGAACAGGCTGATCCAGTCCATGATCTCGTGGGCCGGACGGCTGTTGGACAGCCGGTTCGCTTCGAGCGTCGCGTGGAGCCGCTTGGCGCGCCGCCGCACCTTGAGGCCGCCCGGCAGCTCGCCGTCCATGCGCAGACCCCGGGCGATGCAGGCGAGCATGGCGTCGCGGATGGCATCGAGCCCGGCCTCGATCTCCGCGTCGGAGCGCAGGGCGCGCTCGTTGGCCATCTGGACCTGCGGAATCGTCAGGCCGGTCTCGGCGCAGGTCCGCAGGAGGTCGGCGCCGCTCTCGAACGGATACGGCAGCGCCACCGCGTCCAGGCCGGCGGTGCCGGGCTCGTCCTCTTCTTCCACGAAGCCGCCGCCCACGGAGTAGCAGACCACCTCGTCCAGAAGCCCGCCGGCAGGATCGTAGGCGCGAAAGCGCATGCCGTTGGTGTGGCGCGGCAGCACCTCGGTGAAGTTGAAGAGAAGGTCCCGCGTGCCATCGAAGGCAATGCCGGGCAGGCCGAGGGCGCCGGTCTCGGCGAGGGCCTGCGTGTAACCGGCCACGGCGTCGGGATCGACGGTGGCGGGCTCGTGCCCCAGGAGGCCGAGGTAGATCGCCACGTCGGTGCCGTGGCCGCGCCCGGTCCAGGCGAGGGAGCCGAAGATCTCCGCGCTCACCCGCGCGACGCCGGACCGGCCGGCGACGCGGTCGCGGAAGCGGCGCGCGGCGACCATCGGGCCGATCGTGTGCGAACTCGACGGGCCGATCCCGATCTTGAACAGATCGAAGGCGCTGATCATGGCGTGGCGTCTCTCCCTATCGGCCCGGGCCCCGGACGCGGCCCTGCAGGAAGCCGGCCATGCGGGTCCCGCAGGAACGCCCGCCGGGTCCGCGCCGCGGCCGCCGGCCGGGAGCCGACGGCGGGAGGCGTGATCGCGGCGCGGACGGGCGCTCAGATCTTCCCGTCGAGGCCCATCTGGTAGTACTTGTGCACGATCTTGTCCTGGTTCTCGAGGAGCCAGTCGATCGAGGGCTCGTTGGTCATGGCCTTGCGGATGGCCTCGGTCATGCCGCGGCGCTGGGTGTCGAACAGCGCCTTGTGGTCGACATGCTGCGCCTCGATGACGCCGGGGCTGAGCCAGACCGAGCAGATGATGCCGAGATCGTTGGCCTTGTGCTTGGGGATGTAGCCCGCCCGCACGGCGTCGAGGACGCCGTTGGCGATGGCGAACTGCACGGTGCCCATCAGGATCGAGGTGTACTTGCTCTCGGTGACGCTGACCTTGGACACGCAGAGCGTGACCGGGCGGACCATGATGTCGGTGTTCAGCAGGGCGAAGACGCGGCTGTGGCCGACGACCTGATCGCCGGTCAGCGTGGCGAGGGCGGTGCCGACCGGCCCGTCGAGTTCGCCGATGATGACCTCGGGCTCCGAGGCGGTGTTGGGCGGCCCGCCCGCCACCAGGGCCTCGCCGGCCCGCAGGATGATGCGTTCGTTCATGCTGTCCCTCGTGGAGATCGGGCGATCCGGCTCTGCCCGACGGCGCGGCTCCTATCACCGGCCCGCCGCGCCTGTCGACGCGGACCCGGCCGCAGCCGCAGCCGCAGCCGCAGCCGCAGCCGCAGCCGCGCCGATCCGGCCGCGCACGGCCTTGCGCGTTGCGGTCGGTCCGCGCGCCGCCCGGGGCCGCTCCGAGGCGCAGGGGAGAGGGCGACGCAGGGGAGAAGGCGACGCAGGGGAGAAGGCGACGCAGGGGGGGAGGGCGGCGGCCGGGCGCCGCCACCCGCCGCGATCAGTCGCGCACGACGACCTTGGTGCCGACCCGGACCCGGTCGTAGAGGTCGACCACGTCCTTGTTGGTCATGCGGATGCAGCCCGACGAGACCGCCGCCCCCATCGTCTCCGGCTCGTTCGAGCCGTGGATGCGGTAGAGCGAGGAGCCAAGATAGAGGGCGCGGGCGCCCAGCGGGTTGTCCTGGCCGCCGGCCATGTAGCGCGGCAGGTCCGGGCGGCGGGCCAGCATCTGCTGCGGCGGGCGCCAATCCGGCCATTCCTTCTTCATGGTGACGGTCTTGGTGCCCGACCACGAGAAGCCCTGCCGGCCGACGCCGACGCCGTAGCGGACCGCCGCGCCGCCGCCCAGCACGTAGTAGAGCCGGCGCTGGCGCGTCGAGACCACGATCGTCCCGGGCTTCTCCTTGCCGGTCCACGCCACGGTCTCGCGGGGGATCGCCTGGCTGCGGAAGACGTTGAGGAAGTCCGCGATGGGGCCCCTGTCCAGCGGGTTGGCCAGCGCGGGGGCGCTTCCAAGCAGCAACCCCGCGAGCCCGAGCAGCGCGATCCGTCTCGGCATGGTCTCCATCCTCCGTCCGTCGTGGCGCAGACCTTCGCGGTGCCCTGCGCGCATCGGGCGAGCCGGCCCGGACTTCACGGCAAGGTTGAGGCCGGGCCGTCGGGATGTGCACTTCCGGGCGTAGCTGTGTGCTGCATGCAACACTCCGCGGTCGCCGCGACGCCGTGGGTGATTGCGCCCGGCGACAGCCGTGCTTATCTCAGATCCGTGATCCGATCCGCCGCCCTTCTGGCCCGCCGTGTCGCGGCCTTGCCGGACCGCCTCGCCCGGGGCCTCGCCGTGCTGGCGCTGCTCGTCCTCGCGGCGGCCGCGATGGCCGCCGTGCCGGCACGGGCCCAATCCGCGCGGCCGGAGGGCCCGGCCTGCGCGATCACGAGCCCGCGCCTCTCGGTTCTGTCGGGCACGCCGGACGCGCAACCCGAGGCCAAGCGGTCCGTCTTCGGCCGCACCGATCTCTGCGCCGCCGACAGCGAGATCCTCACCGAACTGGGGCTGCCGCGCCCGCCGGTCGAGGCGCCGCGGCCCCGTCACACTCTTTCCGCATCGTTCGAATACAGGTCCGACATCCTGCCGGCTTCCGCGCCGGACGGTTCGCCGCACCGGCCTCCCCGCTTGGCCTGACGCGCGCCCCGGCCCTGGCGGCCGGCGAGGATGCGCGCCTGTCCTGATCTCCGTCCGACCGGCCTCGTGACCGGTCCCGAGATCTGCCACGACGATGCGCGGGTCCATGCTCCGCGCCAGCCTCAGCAGACGCATGTTTTCAGGAGCGTCGGAAATCGTGACCCGCACTCTGTCCGTCAGAACCTCATCCTCTCGCCGCCGTCCGGGCCGGGCCAGGACCGTCCTGCCCGCGGCCTTGCTTCTGCTCGGCCTCGCGGCCTGCAACCCGAAGCAGGTGGCCGCGCCGGCGCCGCCGGTGCCCGAGGTCGGCTTCGTCAAGGTCGAGCCCCAGGCGATCCCCTATCTCCGCGACCTGCCGGGCCGTGTCGCGCCCATGCGCATCGCCGAGGTCCGCTCCCGGGTCTCCGGGCTCGTGGTGAAGCGGCTCTTCGAGCAGGGCAGCCAGGTCAAGGAAGGCGACATCCTCTACAAGATCGACCCGGCGCCCTATCAGGTCGAGCTCGCCAGCGCCGAGGCGGCGCTCGCACGTCAGGAGGCCGCCCTCGTGCTGGCCCGGCAGCAGGCCGACCGGCTCGAGCAGCTGCTGACGCGGGCCACCGCCAGCCAGGCCCAGTACGATGCCGCCTTCGCGGCCAAGAAGCAGGCCGAGGCGGAGGTCGCCGGCGCCAAGGCGGCCCGCGACCGGGCGCAGCTCAACCTCGGCTGGACCGACGTGCGCGCGCCGATCACCGGCCGGATCGGCCGGGCGCTGCTCACCGAGGGCACCCTGATCGAGCCGGGCTCCACGGGGGCGCTCGCCACGATCCAGCAGCTCGACCCGATCTACGTCGACATCACCCAGTCGGTGGGCGAATTGAACCGCCTGCGCCGGGATCTCGCCAGCGGGGAGCTGGCGCGGCTGGAGGAGAACACCGCCAACGTTCACCTGATCATGGATGACGGCTCTCTCTACCCGCTGGCCGGCCGGCTCCTGTTCTCGGACGTCACCGCCGATCCGAGCACCGGCCAAGTGACCCTGCGGGTGCAGTTCCCCAACCCGCACGACGAGCTGTTTCCCGGCATGTACGTGCGGGCGCGGATCAAGCAGGGCATCGATTCCGACGCCATCGCGGTGCCGCAGCAGGCGATCCAGCGCACCGACGACGGCCGCGCCGAGGTCTGGGTGGTGCGCGCCGACGAGACGGTCATGCGCCAGCCCGTCGAGGTCGGGCCGGTGGTCGGGCAGAACTGGCTGATCCGCTCGGGGCTGAAGGCCGGCGAGCGGGTCGTGATCGACGGCTTCCAGAAGATCACCGTCGGCGCCAAGGTGAAGCCCCGCGACCAGACGCCGGTCCACGGCGAGACCGGTCCGAAGCACGATACCGACGAGGCCCCCGACGCCTCGGGTGACAAGGCGGAGGTCGCGCCGCGGGCCGCCGCCGTCCAGCCGCGCCACTGAGCCGGGAGAGCCCGATCATGGCACGCTTCTTCATCGACCGGCCGGTCTTCGCCTGGGTCGTGGCCCTGTTCATCTGCCTGGGCGGGGCCCTCGCCATCCCGAACCTGCCGGTGGCGCAGTACCCGGTGATCGCCCCGCCCTCCATCGCCCTGTCCACGGCCTATCCGGGGGCCTCGGTGGAGAGCCTCTACATCGGCACCACCCGGCTCATCGAGGATGAGCTGAACGGCGCGGCCAACATCATGAGCTTCGAGTCGACCACCGACTCGTTCGGCTCGGTGAACATCACCGCCACGTTCCAGCCCGGCACCGACCCGTCGCTCGCCTCCGTGGAGGTCCAGAACCGGCTGAAGCGCGTCGAGGCGCGCCTTCCGGCGGAGGTGCGCCAGCAGGGCATCCTGGTGGAGGAGGCCTCGGCCGCGACCCTCAACATCATCACCCTCGTCTCCAAGGACGGGTCGATGGACGAGGTGGGCTTGGGCGACTTCCTGATCCGCAACGTCATCAACGAGATCCGGCGCATCCCCGGCGTCGGCCGCGCGACGCTCTACTCCACGGAGCGGTCGCTGCGCGTCTGGGTCGATCCCGACAAGCTGCGCGGCCTCTCGCTCAGCGCCTCGGACGTCACCGAGGCGATCCGCAACCAGAACGTCCAGGTCGCGTCCGGGGCGGTCGGCGCCCAGCCGAGCCCGACCCGGCAATCGCTGACCATGCCGATCATCGTGAAGGGCCAGCTCGGCACCATCGAGGAGTTCGGCGCGGTCGTGCTGCGGGCCAATCCCGACGGCTCGAACGTGCGCCTGCGCGACGTCGCCCGGATCGAACTCGGCGGCGACGCCTACCAGTTCTCCACCCGCCTGAACGGCGGCCCCGCCGCCGGCATCTCGGTGACGCTCGCCCCCGACGGCAACGCCCTCGAGACGGCCCGGGCGATCCGCGCCAAGATGGTGGAGCTGTCCCAGTTCTTCCCGCCGGACCTGAAGTGGGACATCCCCTACGACATCACCCCGGCGGTGGAAGCCTCCATCGAGAAGGTGCTGCACACGCTGGTCGAGGCGGTGGTGCTGGTCTTCCTGGTGATGTTCCTGTTCCTGCAGAACATCCGCTACACCCTGATCCCCACCATCGTGGTGCCGATCGCCCTCATGGGCACCGTCACGGTGATGTGGATCTCGGGCTTCTCGGTGAACGTGCTCACCATGTTCGGCATGGTGCTGGCCATCGGCATCCTGGTCGATGACGCCATCGTGGTGGTGGAGAACGTCGAGCGGATCATGAACGAGGAGGGGCTGCCCCCCAAGGAGGCCACCAAGAAGGCCATGGGGCAGATCACCGGGGCGATCATCGGCATCACCCTGGTGCTGATGGCCGTGTTCATCCCGATGGCGTTCTTCCCCGGCTCGGTGGGCATCATCTACCGGCAGTTCTCGATCGCGATGGTGACCTCCATCGCCTTCTCGGCGCTGCTCGCCCTGTCGCTGACGCCGGCCCTCTGCGCGACCTTCCTGAAGCCGATCGAGAAGGGCCACGGCCACGCCAAGGGCGGCGTGTTCGGAATGTTCAACCGGTTCGTCGACCGTGAGACCGCCCGCTACGGCCGCGGCACCCAGTGGTTCATCCGGAAATCCGGCCGGGTGATGCTGGTCTACCTCGCGCTGGTCGCCGGCACCGCCTACGCCTTCGTGAACCTGCCGGAGGGCTTCCTGCCGGTGGAGGATCAGGGCTTCTTCACGGTCGACATCCAGACGCCGCCGGGCGCCTCCTACAACCGCACCCAGGAGGCGGTCCGCAAGGTCGAGGAGCACCTGCTGGCCCAGCCCGGCGTCGCCACCGTGACCATGCTCAACGGCTTCTCCTTCTCGGGCCAGGCCCCGAGCACCAGCCAGGCCTTCGTCACCCTCAAGCCCTGGTCCGAGCGCGACGCCAAGAACTCGGCCGCCGCCCTCGTCGCCGGCACCAACGCGGCGCTCGCCAATTACCGCGACGCCACGGTGGACGCCCAGGAACCGCCGCCCGTGGACAATCTCGGCAACGCGGCGGGCTTCTCGTTCCGCCTGCAGGACCGGGCCAACCGCGGCTACGCGGCCCTGCTCTCGGCCCAGGAGCAGCTGCTCAAGCTCGCGCAGCAGAGCCCGATCCTCCAGAAGGTGAAGATCGAGGGCCTGCCGCCGACCCCGCAGGCGGAGCTGGTGATCGACCGCGAGAAGGCCGCGGCCCTGGGCGTGAAGTTCGAGGACATCAACGCCACGATCCAGCTCAACCTCGGCTCGGTCTATCCGAACGACTTCCCCAACCGGGGCAAGATGCAGCGTGTCTACGTGCAGGCCGAGCAGCTCCAGCGCATGAACGCGTCGGACATCCTCAACTACGCGGTCAAGAACGCCGGCGGCACGATGGTGCCGATGTCGTCCTTCGCGGAGCTGAAATGGGGCATGGGGCCGAGCCAGATCGTCGGCTTCAACGGCTACCAGTCGGTGCGCTTCACCGGCGAGCCGAACCCCGGCTACACGTCGGGCGACGCCATCGCCGAGATGGAGCGGCTGATGCTCCAGCTGCCGAAGGGCTTCGGCTACGCCTGGACCGGCCAGTCCTACCAGGAGAAGCAGGCCGGCAGCCAGGCGAGCCTGCTGCTCGCCCTCTCGGTGCTGATCGTGTTCCTGTGCCTCGCCGCGCTCTACGAGAGCTGGGCGATCCCGGTCTCGGTCATGCTGGTGATCCCGCTCGGCGTGATCGGATCCGTGGCGGCCGTCTACCTGCGCGGCATGCCCAACGACGTGTACTTCAAGATCGGGTTGATCACGATCATCGGCCTCTCGGCCAAGAACGCCATCCTGATCGTGGAATTCGCCAAGGACCTCTGGAAGCCCGGAACCTCGGTGATCCGGGCGGCGGTGGACGCCGCCACGCTCCGGTTCCGGCCGATCGTGATGACCTCGCTGGCCTTCATCTTCGGCGTGGTGCCGCTGGCCATCGCCACCGGCGCCGCCTCGAAGAGCCAGCAGGCGATCGGCACCGGCGTGATGGGCGGCATGATCACCGCCACCGTGCTGGCGGTGTTCTTCGTGCCGGTCTTCTTCGTCGTCGTCATGCGCCTGTTCCGGCGCAAGGCGGTGGCGGAGGGCGAGCGGGCGGACGCGGAGACGCGGCACGAGCCGGCGCGGGTGGCGGCCGAGTAGGCCGGCGCGCTCGCGCCCCGGCCCATGCAAGGCGCGACGCGCCCCCTCTCCCGCACGGGGGAGGAGGCGCGCGCTTCCATGCGCGAGGGCCGTCCCGGTCCCGCCTGCCGCGCGATGGCGGCGCCTCGGCCGTCGATCGAGGACGATAGGAGGCGGGAAAAACGCGTTCGGGCGGCCGAATAATGTCACTCACCCGCGACAGCCTCGGCCGCCGCCTTGTATACAGATGGTCCGAAGCTTGCTGACGCCGCGGTGGACACCGCCGGGGCTGCCGGCCGGTGGCGCATTCACGGTTCCGGAGATCCGCTTGTCCCGTTCGACCCTGAAGACCCTCGTCCGCGGCGTGGCCACGGGTGCCGTCGCGACGTTCGCTTTCGCGGCGTTGCCCGCGCAGGCCGCGAACGTCTTCCGTTTCGCCTTCCAGGGTGACCTGAAATCCCTCGACCCGTACTCCCTCAAGGAGAGCTTCACCGAGGGCATGCAGCAGGCGGCCTACGAATCCCTCGTCACCCTCGACAAGAACCTGAAATTCGCCCCCGGCCTCGCCGAATCCTGGGAGACGCCCGAGCCGACCCGCTGGCGCTTCCACCTGCGCAAGAACGTGAAGTTCCACGACGGCACGCCCTTCACCGCCGACGACGTGATCTTCTCCGCCCAGCGGGTCCGCGCCCCGGGCTCGAACTTCACCACCAACGTCCCGTCCGACGCCGAATTCGTGAAGGTCGACGACTTCACCGTCGACATGGTGCTGAAGAAGCCGAACCCCATCGCCATCGCCCAGTTTCCGACCTGGCTGATCATGTCGAAGGCATGGTCCGAGAAGAACGGCGTCGTGCAGCCGACGCCGCCCAACGCCTCCAGCCCGAGCTACGCCACCCTCCACGAGAACGGCACCGGCCCCTTCGTGATCGCCGAGCACCAGCCGGGCGTGAAGACGGTCTTCAAGAAGTTCGACGGCTACTGGGGCAAGGTCGAGTCGAACCTCGACGAGGCGGTGCTGACCACCATCGCCAACCCGGCGACCCGCGTCGCCGCGCTCCTCTCCGGCGAGGTCGACTGGATCGACCCCGTGCCGCTGCAGGACCAGCAGCGGGTGAACGCCAGCGGCACCGCCACCGTGATGGCCGGGCCCGAACTGCGCACGATCTTCCTCGGCATGGACCAGGACCGGGACGAGCTGAAGGATTCGAGCGTCAAGGGCAAGAACCCGTTCAAGGACATCAAGGTCCGCGAGGCCTTCTACCTCGCCATCGACGAGGACACGATCGCCAAGCGGGTCATGCGCGGGCAGGCGGTGCCCTCGGCGCTGATGATCGCCCCAAGCCTCTACGACCGCGGCGCCGAGTTCAAGCGCCCCGCCACCGACCTGAAGAAGGCCAAGGAGCTGATGGCCCAGGCCGGCTATCCGGACGGCTTCTCGCTCACCATGGATTGCCCCAACGACCGCTACGTCAACGACGAGGCGATCTGCCAGGCGGTGGTCTCGATGCTCGCCCGCATCAACGTCAAGGTGAACCTCAACGCGCAGCCGAAGGCCAAGTACTTCGCCAAGGTGCTGGCCCCGAACTACGACACGTCGTTCTACCTGCTCGGCTGGACCCCGTCCTCGCTCGACAGCCACAACATCCTCTACGAGATCGTCGGCTGCCGGAAGCCCGGCGACAAGTCGGGCCGGGGCAGCTGGAACCTCGCGGGCTATTGCGATCCGAAGATCGACGCCATCGCCGACAAGGTCGAGGGCGAGACCGACAAGGCCAAGCGCGACGCCCTGATCAAGGAGGGCTTCGATGTCCTCAACACCGACTGGGGCTACATCCCGCTGCACCAGCAGGCGCTGGCCTGGGGCGTCTCCAAGAAGGTCCACCTGACCCAGCGCGCCGACAACCTGCTCCTGCTCTACTGGGTGTCGAAGGATCCGCAGTAGGATCCGGGCGTGCTCGCCTTCCTGCTGCGCCGGGTGATCCAGGCGGCCGCGGTCCTCGCGGTCGTCGGGCTCATCGCCTTCGCGATGTTCCGGTTCGCGGGCGATCCCGTGAACCAGATCGTCGGCCCCGACACCACCGTGGCCGAGCGGGCGGAGATCCGCAAAAATCTCGGCCTGGACGATCCCGTCCTGGTCCAGTTCGCCCGCTACGCCGGCAGCGTGGCGCGGGGTCAGTTCGGCATCTCCTACCAGTTCCGGCAGCCGGTGGCGCAGCTCCTCGCCGAGCGCATGCCGGCGACGCTGGAGCTCGCCTTCTGCGCGACGGTCTTCGCCCTCGTGGTCGGCGTCCTCATGGGCGTCTACTGCGCCCTGCGCCGCGACTCCTGGCTCGCCGGGCTGTTCCAGGCCGTCTCGCTCATCGGGATCAGCCTGCCGACCTTCCTGATCGGCATCCTGCTGATCTACCTCTTCTCGGTGACGCTCGGCTGGCTGCCCTCCTACGGGCGGGGCGACACGGTCCGGCTCGGCTGGTGGACGACGGGCTTCCTCACCGCATCGGGGCTCAAGGCCCTGATCCTGCCCTCGGTGACGCTCGGCCTGTTCCAGATGACGCTGATCATGCGGCTGGTGCGCGCCGAGATGCTGGAGGTCCTGCGCACCGACTACATCCGCTTCGCCCGGGCGCGGGGGCTCACCACCCGCGCCGTCCACCTGCGGCACGCCCTGAAGAACACCCTCGTGCCGGTGATCACCATCGCGGGGCTGCAGCTCGGCTCGGTCATCGCCTTCTCGATCATCACCGAGACGGTGTTCCAGTGGCCCGGCATGGGCCTGCTGTTCGTGCAGGCCGTGCAGAACGTCGATATCCCGATCATGTCCGCGTACCTGCTGCTCGTGGCGCTGATCTTCGTGACCATCAACCTCGTGGTCGACATCCTCTACACGGTGGTGGATCCGCGCCTGCGGCTCTCGACCGGGCGGGCGGCGTGAGACCGGACATGACGCACCGTTCCGCTTGCCTGCCGCGCGTCATTGAACGGGACGCGACGGTCACGCCCGCTTCGCAGGAGGCCCGGGTCCCCGCTCCCGTGCGGGAGAGGGACAGTGTGAGGGATGAGAACTGTCCGGATGGGGCGCGGCCTGTCGGCGCTTCGAGGGTGCGCTTCACTCTGAGCGGTCTCGACCCTCACCCCGACCCTCTCCCGCACGGGAGAGGGGGCAGGTCGCGCCTGCCAGGCCCGTCGGCGCAAGACGGTCGCGTTCTGGGTTGCCGTTATCGCTTCGCTCCGCTCGCAAAGACGACGGCAGCCGCCCCGAAGCTTTCCACCGGACACGGCGTGAAGGGCGACCGATGAGCGGATACGACCTCGACGCGGGCGATGCCCCGCCGGTCCCCCTGCCGGAGGCGGCGCCCTCCCGCCTCGCGCGCTGGCAGGATTCCGACCTGCTGGCGAGCTTCCTGCGCTCGAAGACCGCCATGGCGGCGCTGGTCGCCACGGTGCTGATGGTCGGGCTCGCCTTCGCGGCGCCCCTGATCGCCCCGCAGAACCCCTACGACCCGGCCCAGCTCGACCTGATCAACTCCAACCTGCCGCCGATCTGGCAGGCGGACGGTCAGGCGCCCTACTATCTCGGCACCGACGACCAGGGCCGGGACGTGCTCTCGGCGGTGCTCTACGGCCTGCGCCTGTCGCTGATCGTCGGCGGGCTCGGGGTGCTGACCTCCGGCGTCATCGGCATCGCGCTGGGTCTGATCGCCGGCTACGCGGGCGGCGTCCTCGACACGCTGATCATGCGGATCGCCGACGTGCAGCTCACCTTCCCGGCGATCCTGATCGCCCTGGTAGTGGACGGCGTCGCCAAGGCAACCTTCGGCAGCGCCCTCGACGTCGGGCCACTGATCGGGCTGATCGTGGTGTCGATCGGCCTGTCCTTCTGGGTGCAGTACGCCCGGACCGTGCGGTCCTCCGTGATGGTCGAGAAGGGCAAGGACTACGTCCAGGCGGCGCGGCTGATCGGCCTGTCCTCCCCGGTGATCCTGGTCCGCCACGTGCTGCCGAACGTCACCGGCCCGGTCTTCGTCATCGCGACGATCAACTTGGCGCTCGCGATCATCACCGAGGCGACCCTGTCGTTCCTCGGCACCGGCCTGCCCGAGACCATGCCGTCGCTCGGCACGCTGATCCGCACCGGCAACCGCTTCCTGTTCTCCGGCGAGTGGTGGATCGTCGCCTTCCCGGGGCTGGCGCTGGCCGGGCTGGTCATCGCCATCAACCTCCTGGGGGATTGGCTGCGCGACGCGCTCAATCCGAAGCTGCAATGATGGGACATCGTCAGCGCGAGCGCAGCGAAGCGACCCAGGGCAGCGCGACCTTGGTAAACGTGGCGCCGCTG
Organism: Methylobacterium sp. 1973; assembly: GCF_040545035.1. Lineage (NCBI taxonomy): Bacteria > Pseudomonadati > Pseudomonadota > Alphaproteobacteria > Hyphomicrobiales > Methylobacteriaceae > Methylobacterium > Methylobacterium sp. 1973. Next base: position 785,579 of record NZ_JBEPLA010000001.1, on the reverse strand, counting down.
GATTGCTTCGCTCCGCTCGCAAGGACGGGGGCGCCCATCCGACGCCCGGTTGCCACCGGAGCCGCCACGCCATGACCGACACGATCCTCTCCGTGCGCGATCTCACGGTCGCCTTCGACACCCGCCGCGGGCCGCTCACCGCCATCGACAGGGTCTCCTTCGAGATCGGCCGCGGCGAGATCCTGGGCGTCGTCGGCGAATCCGGGGCCGGCAAGTCGGTGACCGGCTCGGCGGTGATCGGGCTGATCGACCGCCCCGGACGCATCGCCGGCGGCGAGATCCGCCTGCGCGGCGAGCGCATCGACAATCTCTCGCCCGAGGCCATGCGGCGGGTGCGGGGCAAGCGCATCGGCATGATCTTCCAGGATCCGCTGACCTCGCTCGACCCGCTGTTCCGGGTGGGCGACCAGATCGTCGAGACCCTGCGCACCCACACCGACCTGTCGGGGAAAGCCGCCCGCACCCGCGCCATCGACCTGCTCGCCGAGGTCGGCATCCCGGCCCCCGAGCGGCGGATCGACGGCTACCCGCACGAGTTCTCCGGGGGCATGCGCCAGCGGGTGGTGATCGCCCTCGCGCTGGCCGCCGAGCCGGAGCTGATCATCGCCGACGAGCCGACCACGGCGCTCGACGTCTCGGTCCAGGCCCAGATCATCACCCTGCTCAAGCGCCTCTGCCGGGAGCACGGCACCGCGGTGATGCTGGTGACCCACGACATGGGCGTGATCGCCGAGGCCGCCGACCGGGTGGCGGTGATGTATGCCGGGCGCGTCGCCGAGATCGGCCCGGTCGCCTCGGTGATCGCGAAGCCCCACCATCCCTACGCGGTGGGGCTGATGGGGGCGATCCCGACCCTGTCGCAGGAGGCCACGCGGCTGAGCCAGATCCCCGGCTCGATGCCGCGCCTCACCGCCATCCCCAAGGGCTGCGCCTTCAACCCGCGCTGCCCGAAGGTCTTTTCGCGCTGCCGGGTCGAGCGGCCGGAGCCGCAGGCCGTGGAGGCGAGCCGGGTGGCCTGTCACCTGTACGATGCAGCGGAGCGCGCAGCGTGAGCGCCTACGTCGAAGTCACCGATCTGCGCCGCCGGTTCGACGTCTCGAGGCCCTGGCTCAACCGGGTGCTCGAGGGCGAGCCCCGGAAATTCCTCACGGCGGTGGACCGGGTCGGGTTCACGATCGAGAAAGGCGAGACCTTCGCGATCGTGGGCGAATCCGGCTCCGGCAAGTCGACGGTGGCGCGGATGGTGGTCGGCCTGCTGCCGCCCTCGGCCGGGGAGGTGACGATCACCGGCGTCTCGATGACCGACCCGCGCCAGGCCGCAGCCCGGCGGCGCCTGCGGGCGCGCATCCAGATGATCTTCCAGGACCCCTACGCGTCCATGAACCCGCGCTGGCGGGTGGGCCGGATCATCGCGGAGCCGATCCGGGCCTTCGGCCTGATCCAGGGGGAGGGGGCGATCCGCGCCCGGGTCAGCGAGCTGCTCGGCCTGGTCGGGCTCCACCCGGACGATGCGAAAAAATACCCGCACGAATTCTCCGGCGGCCAGCGCCAGCGGGTGGCGATCGCCCGGGCGCTGGCGAGCCAGGCGGAGTTCCTCGTGGGCGACGAGCCGACCTCGGCGCTCGACGTCTCGGTGCAGGCGCAGATCCTCAACCTGATGCGCGACCTGCAGGACCGGCTCGGCCTCACCTACCTGTTCATCTCTCACAACCTGGCCGTGGTCCGCCACATGGCGACCCGGGTGGGGGTGATGTATCTCGGCCGCCTCGTGGAGGTCGCCGCCGCCCGGGACCTGTTCGCCGCGCCCCGGCATCCCTACACGCGGATGCTCCTCGACGCGGTGCCCGACCTCGCCCATGTCGGCCGCGCCCGGGTGCCGGTCTCCGGCGAGATCCCGAACCCGATCGATCCGCCGCCCGGCTGCACCTTCAACCCGCGCTGTCCGCTGGCGAACGACCGCTGCCGGACCGAGGTGCCGGCGCTGCTGGACGGCGTCGCCTGCCACGCCGTCCAGGAGGGGCGGGCCTGAGGAGGCCCGCCCGGTCGGCCCGAGGGGCCGTCAGGCCGCCCGGACCGTGGCGAGGAAGCCCGACACTTCGGCCCCGAGCTGCTCGGATTGCCGTGACAGCTCCGAGGCGGCGGTGAGCACCTGTGCGGAGGCGGCGCCGGTCTCGCTCGCGGCCTGCGTGACGCTGCCGATGCTGACGGTGACCGACTGGGTGCCCTGAGCCGCCTGCGTGACGTTGCGGACGATCTCCTGGGTCGCCGCGCCCTGCTCCTCCATGGCGGCGGCGACGCCGACGGCGATCTCGCGGAGTTCAGTGATCGTCGCGCCGATCGACTGGATGGCCGCGACGGCCTCGCGGGTCTCGCCCTGGATGGCGTTGATCTGCGCGGCGATGGTGTCCGTCGCCCGCGCCGTCTGCGAGGCCAGCTCCTTGACCTCGCCTGCGACGACGGCGAAGCCGCGCCCCGCCTCGCCCGCACGGGCGGCCTCGATCGTGGCGTTGAGCGCCAGCAGGTTCGTCTGAGCGGCGATCCCGGAGATCAGGCCGACCACCGCCCCGATCTTCTCGGCGCCCTCGGCCAGCCCGCGTACGATCGTGGTGGACTGCGCGGCATCCGCGGCGGCCCGCTCGGCCATGATCGTGGAGCGGGCGACCTGCTGGGCGATCTCGCCGATGGAGGCCGCCATCTCCTCGCTCGCCGCCGCCACGGTCTGGACGTTGGAGGAGGTCTGCTCGGCGGCCGAGGCGACGCTCATGGATTGACCCGCCGTCTGATCGGCCGTGCGGCTCATCGACTGGGCGGTCGCCTCCATCTCGGTGGCGGCCGAGGCCAGGCCGTGCGTGAGCTGCGTGACCTGGCTCTGGAACGCCCGCGTCGCATCGTCCAGCACCTGGGCCCGCCGCATCTTGGCGGCGTTCTCGATCGCTGCAGCCGCGTCGGCGTCCCGCTTGGCGATCATCGCCTCCTTGAACACCTGGACGGCCTGGGCCATCCCGCCGATCTCGTCCGCCCGTTCCGCGCCCGTGACCGGCGCCTCGAGCTCGCCGGCGGCCAGGCGGGTCATCGTCGCCGTCATGCCGCCGAGCGGACGGATCACCTGCACGACGATCGTGTAGATGCCGTAGGCGATGCTGAGCGCCGCGAGGACGAGGGCGGCCAGCAGGGCGAGGCGCGACCAGCCCGCGGTGGTCTCGGAGCGCTCGAACTCCGCCTCCGCTTCACGGACCTGCAAGGCCGTGAGCTTGCCGAGGGTCGCGTTGGCGGTCCGCAGGCTCGTCAGCAGGTCCGCATGCGTGGACTCGAAATCCGAAGCGCGACCCGCGGCGATGCGCTTGAGGATCTCGGCCGCGATGGCATCGTTCCGGTCGAGCGACCCCTGCAGCTCGGTGGCCAGGGCCTTCTCCTCCGGGGTCAGGTAGGTCGCCAGATAGGCCGACCACTGCGTGTGCAGGTTGGAGAGATCGCGCTCGATCTGGTCCTTCGCCTGGGCCGGGTCGATCTGCCGGCCGCGCAGCCTGCGCGAGACGTCGATCAGGTCGTCATAGGCATCGCGGATGATGCTGAATTGCCGGAGGCAGACGACGCGGTCGTCGAAGACGGTCTTGAAGCTCTGGTGATTCCAGTGAAGGGCGAGATTGCCCATGGCGGCACATGCGAGCAGGAGCAGGCCCATGACGGCCAGGAGTGCGAGCAGTCTGAGTTTGATGGTCATCGTGGGCGGGTGGCCTTCCAGACGGTGGCATCCGAGACCGGCGGCGGCGCAGACACGCGCGCGGTGATTTCGGAGTTTGCACCTTGGTGAGGCACGATGATTAAAGTTTAGTCGATAAATGCAGTCGAGTTTCGAGCCAAGACAAGATTTCAAACGAACGTGATCGCGACTGCAAAGCGCGTGACTGATTTCTATCTAGAACTGATATTTTCAAGAAACTTCTATCGGAAGGTGTAAGTCCCGGCCTGCGACGGGACTGGCCCGGCGACGGAGCCGGCAGGATCGGCCGCTTCCTCAGGCGTCGCGCCATGCCGAGAAGGTCGCGGCCTGTCCCACATTCGTGCCGTCGCGGTCGAGCTGCCAGACCACCGCCTGGTCGATCCAGAACCGCCGGCCGTCCTTGGCGATCCGCAGGCCGCGATAGCCGCGGCTGAAGCCGTCCCGGGTGACCGCGTCGAGGAGGCTCTGCCGCGCGGCCCGTTCGGGCGCCTCGGCCGAGAGCCGCGAGGGCAGGCCGATCAGTTCGTCCCAGGCGTAGCCGAAGCAGGCCTGGGCGGCCCGGTTGCCGTAGACGAAGCGCGGATCCGCGGCGCCATCGTGGGCGAGGACCGCGAAGGGGGCCGCCGCGTAGAGCCAGGCCGCATCGGCACCGGCCGGCACCAGGGACTCGCCGAGCCGCCGCGCATAGCTGCCGGTGAGCAGGGCGAAGAAGTCCGGGTCGTGCGAGAGGTCCGTCATGATCCGCTACAGGACAGGGTCCGCGTCGATGCGCATGCGCAGGATCGCGTAGGGCGGCTGCTGAAGGTCCCGGCCGCGGTTGAATTCCGGCCGCCGGTTGACCTGGGCCGCCGAGATATAGAGCCATCGGTCCGGGGTGATCCAGAAGGTGTCGGCCCAGATCAGCCGGTCGTCGGCGGCCAGCACCTCCACGGTGCCGTCCGGCAGGCGCCGGCCGACCGCGTTGTGCTCCTGCAGGCTGAGATAGACCCGGTCCTCGGAATCGGTGGTCAGCCCGCCGGTCATGCCCTTCTCGCCGAGATCCTTGACCGTGGCGGCCACGGCCGCGTCCGAGACGTTCGGGTCGCGCAGGGCCGCGGTCTCGACCGCGTAGAGCCGCCGGCTCATCAGCGGCGCGTAGTACAGGCGGCGTCCGTCCGGGCTGATCGCGATGCCGTTGGCGCCGCCCTTCGGGCTCTTCTCCGGCGCGTCGCCCTTCCGCTCCATCACCGGCCGCCGCTCCACGAACTTGACCAAGCCCTCCTCGGAGCGCGTGCTGTGATGGTCCGCGAGGCGCCGCACCACCCGCCCGCTGTCGAGATCGACCGCGAGGATCGCCCCCGCGCCGGCCTGCCCCTGATCGGTGACGTAGGCCAGCGCCCGCCCGTCGCGCACGTCGACCCGCAGGTCGTTCAGCGAGGAATCCGGCACCACGCCCGCGTCGAGGGGAATCGTCCGGCGGATGCTGTTCCGGCCGATATCGATCGCCAGGATCTTCGCGCCGCCCGGCACCGGCCGTCCCTTGCCGGTCGGCAGGCCGGCATCGAGCACCCAGAGGGTGTCGTCACGGTCGAAGACGCCGTTCGGCACGTGGAACAGGGTGGCCTGCGGCGCCTGCGGATCCGGGCGGTTGGCCGCCGCGTCGGGGTAGGGCTTCACCGATCCGTCGGGCAGCACCTCGCCGAGGGTGATCGGCTCCGCACCGGTGAAGCGCGGCATCATCACGAAGATCCGTCCGCCCCGGGCGATGGCGAGTCCCGTGGGGGTCGAGGGCGCATCCGCCGCGATGGCGAGGTCCAGAATCCCCGCAGGCCGGCTCGTCGGGGGCGGCGGCGTCCCGGCGCGGGCCGCGGGGGCGGCGAGGGCCAGGAGCCCCGTTCCGATCAGGCGGCGGCGGTCGAGGCGCATGCGGATCCCGGCGTGGCGGTCATCGGAGTCCCGGCGGGGGCGCGGCGCGCGACCGACGGGATGCCGGCCCAACGCATGGGCCGTCCGGGCGATCCCGCGCGCCGGAATCCGCGCCCCGCCGATCGGGAGCCGGTGACGGGCGGTCCACAGGCGCCGCCGCGCGACGCTGGCCCCAGCCAGCGGCGTCACGGTAAGCACGATCGTGCCGGACCTCGATTCGGCGCCGCACGGGCCGAGGCCCGGGCCTGAGATTGGAGAGGTGGGACACGCATGGATCCCGAAGGATCCGAACCGGCGCCGGACACCGCGCCCCGGCCCGGCGCCGGCTCGCTGCGGGTCCTCGCCCTGGCGGTGCAGAAGGGCGGGACGGGCAAGACAACCCTCGCGGCCTCCCTGGCCGTCGCCGCCGCGGAGGCAGGCGAGCAGGTGACCGCCCTCGATCTCGACCCGCAGGGATCCCTGGCCGGCTGGGGGGCCCTGCGCAAGAGCGACCGCGGGAGCGACAGCGAGAGCGACGCCGTCGCGGTCGACCGGATCCAGCCCTGGGAGATGGGCCAGCTGTCGGAGATTCTCGGCATCCTCGCCGAGCAGGGCACGACGCTCGCCGTCCTCGATACCGCCGGCAGCGCGTCCGGCCTCGCGCCGGCCCTGAAGGATGCCGACTTCGTCCTGATGCCGGTCCGCCCCTCGCGGCTCGACATCGTGGCCGCCCGGCCGACCCTCCAGGCGCTCGTCGGGCTCGGGCTGCGGGAGCGGCTGGCCCTGGTACTGAACCAGTGCCCGCCGCCGCCCTCGCCGCGCACCAGCGCCTACGCGGCGCAGCTGCGCGCCCTGGGCGTCCTGGCCGAGCCCGGCATCATCCACCGGGTCGACCACCAGGACGCCCTGGCGACCGGGCTCGGCGTCACGGAATACGCCCCCGTCAGCCCGGCCGCCGACGAGGTCCGGGCCCTCTGGACCTGGATCGACGGGAAGATGCGGTCGGCCTCCGCCCGCTGACGGCTCAGCCCTGGCCGAGGGCCGCGAGGATCCGCGCCCAGGAGCGCGTGCCCTTGTGGAAGCTCGTCAGGTCGTACTTCTCGTTCGGCGAGTGGATCCGGTCGTCGTCGAGGCCGAAGCCGATCAGCAGGGTGTCGCGCCCGAGGATCCGCTTGAAGTCGCCGACGATCGGGATCGAGCCGCCGGCCCCGACGGTGACCGCCGGCACGCCCCACTCGTCCTGCAGCGCGGCCTTGGCGGCCCCGAGCTGCGGCATGTCGAAGGGCAGGCTGATCGCCCGCGAGCCCTTGTAGGTGATGACCTCGACCCGGCAATCTGCCGGCACGCGTTCCCGCACGAACGCCTCGAAGCTCTCGGCGAGCCGCTTCGGATCCTGGTCGTCCACGAGGCGGAACGAGACCTTGGCGGAGGCGGTCGAGGCGATCACCGTCTTGGTGCCCTCGCCGGTATAGCCGCCGATGATGCCGTTGGCGTCGCAGGAGGGGCGCGACTGCACCAGCTCGATCGGCATGCGCCCGCGCTCGCCCGCGGGCTCCTTGAGGCCGATCGGCCCGAGCAGGGTCTCCGGCGTCAGGCCGAGGCCGCGCCACTGCTCCAGCACCTCGGGCGGGCGCTCGTGCACCCCCTCGTAGAAGCCCGGGATCGTCACGCGACCGTCCGCGTCGTGCAGGTCGGCGATGATCTTCGACAGGACGTGGATCGGGTTGCGGGCGGCGCCGCCGAAGAAGCCCGAATGCAGGTCCCGGTCGGCGCAGGTCACCTTCACCTCGAAATAGGCGAGGCCGCGCAGGGACGAGGTGATGGCCGGGGTCTTCCGGTCCCACATGCCGGTGTCGCAGACGAGGACCACGTCGCAGCCGAGCCGGTCGCGGTTGGCGGCGACCCATTCGGGGAGCCCCTGCGAGCCGCTCTCCTCGGCGCCCTCGATCAGGATCGTGACGCCGCAGGGCAACTCGCCGTGCATGGCGATGTAGGCCCGGCACGCCTCCACGAAGGTCATCACCTGCCCCTTGTCGTCGGAGGCGCCGCGCCCGACGATTTTCTTGCCGCCCTGCCCGTCATCGGCGAGGTGCGGCTCGAAGGGCGGCGTCGTCCACAGGTCGAGGGGGTCGACGGGCTGCACGTCGTAATGGCCGTAGAACAGGACGTGCGGCGCTCCGGGCTTCGGCTTGTGGGCGAGCACGACCGGATGGAGCGAGGTCTCCTCGACGGAGGTCTCGAAGCCCAGCGCGGTCAGGTCCTTGGCGAGCCAGGCGGCAGCCTCGCGGCACTGGCCGGCATAGGCGGGATCGGTGGAGATCGACGGGATCCGCAGGAAGGCGAACAGCCGCTCCAGGGCGTTCTCCAGATCCGTGTCGATGTCGTTGAGGATCGCGTCGAGCGCGGCCATCGGGGGCTCCGGGGTGCGGCGGGGACTCTGCGGGACGAGGGTTAGCCGAGGCGGGGCGGGGGCGGCAACGTCGGAGGACGGGTTGATTGGCCCCGGAGCCGCTTCGCGGACCCGCCAGCGATCATGGGGTGAGACAGCGCGCACCGGAACAGGCGCAGATTGGAATGGTTATCGATCGAGCCCTCAGGCCGGTGCCCGCGCGTCTCTGCCGGTTGCCGCTTCGGCCGATCCGTTCCAGCCCGGCCCCGGCCGGCCCAGACCGTGGACGACATCATGCGACTCGAGACCCAGCCGCCGGTGTCGGCGGATACGCCCATCGGCATCACGCTGACGATCAACGGGCAGCGACGCGAACTCCGCATCGCGCCCTGGACCACGCTCCTCGACCTGCTGCGCGAGCGGCTCGACCTCACCGGCACCAAGAAGGGCTGCGACCACGGCCAGTGCGGCGCCTGCACGGTGCTGGTGAACGGCACCCGGGTGAATTCCTGCCTGACCCTCGCGGTGATGAAGGACGGGGCCGAGATCACCACGGTCGAAGGGCTCGCCGCCCTCGGCGACCGGGCGGGCAGCAACGCCCTCCACCCGATCCAGGAGGCGTTCATCGAGCACGACGCCTTCCAGTGCGGCTACTGCACGCCCGGCCAGCTCTGCTCGTCGGTGGGCCTGATGAACGAGGGCCACGCCCACACCCGGGACGAGATCCGCGAGGCGATGAGCGGCAACCTCTGCCGCTGCGGCGCCTACACCAACATCGTCGACGCCATCGAGGACGTCATGCAGGGAGACGCCCGATGAACCGCTTCGATTACGTCCGCGCCGGCACGGTGGCGGAGGCGGTGCAGGCCTTCGGGGCCGGGGCCCGCTTCATCGCCGGCGGCACCAACCTGATCGACCTGATGAAGTACGAGGTCGAGAAGCCGGGCCGGCTGATCGACATCACCCACCTGCCCCTCGACCGGATCGAGGCGCACGGGGACGGGCTCCGGATCGGGGCGCTCGTGACCAACGCCAAGGTGGCGTACGACGACAGAGTGACGGCGCGCTATCCGCTCCTGCGCAACGCCATCCTGGCCGGCGCCTCGGCGCAGCTGCGCAACGCCGCCTCCACGGGCGGCAACCTGCTGCAGCGGACCCGCTGCTACTATTTCTACGACGTGGCCACGCCCTGCAACAAGCGCGCGCCCGGCTCCGGCTGCCCGGCGATCGGCGGGATGAACCGCATCCACGCGATCTTCGGCACGAGCGACAAGTGCATCGCCACGCACCCCTCCGACATGTGCATCGCGCTGGCCGCCCTGGAGGCCACCGTGCAGGTGAACGGGCCGCAGGGCGAGCGGTCGATCCCGTTCTCCGAATTCCACCGCCTGCCGGGGGAGTCCCCCGAGACGGACACGAACCTCGCCCCCGGCGAGATCGTCGTGTCGGTGGACCTGCCGGAGAGCCGCTTCCCGCAGCACTTCACCTACCTGAAGCTGCGCGACCGGTTGTCCTACGCCTTCGCGCTGGTCTCGGTGGCGGCGGGGCTCGAACTCGACGGCGACCGGATCAAGACCGCGCGCCTCGCGCTCGGCGGCGTCGCCCACAAGCCCTGGCGCAACCGCGAGGCCGAGGCCCTGCTCGAGGGCAAGCCCGCCACCCGCGCCAGCTTCCAGGACGCGGCCGACCTGATCGTCGCGGAAGCCAAGCCGCAATCGGAGAACGGCTTCAAGATCGATCTCGCCCGGCGGGCCATCGTGCGCGGCCTCGAACAGGCCGCCGCCGGCACGCCCCAGTCGCTCAGCGACAAGCGCATCCAGTAGGCCCCGCCATGACCCAGACCTCGAACCCCCAGACCTTCAGCTCCACCGGCCGCGACACCTTCGTCGGCAGCCCGCGCAGCCGCATCGACGGGCCCGCCAAGGTCACCGGCCTCGCCAAGTACGCGGGCGAGTTCGCCGCGCCCGGCCTCGCCTACGGCTATGTGGTGTCCAGCTCCATCGCCAAAGGCCGGATCACCGCCATCGAGTCCGCCGAGGCCGAGGCGGTCCCGGGCGTCCTCAAGGTCATTACCCACGCGAACCGGCCGCGCACCGCGTGGCGGGACAAGAACTTCCAGGACGCGGTGGCGCCCCCCGGCTCGCCCTTCCGCGCCCTCTACGACGACCTGATCGTGTTCAGCGGCCAGCCGGTCGCCCTGGTGGTGGCGGAAGATTTCGAGACCGCGCGCTACGCCGCGTCCCTCGTCCGCGTCAGCTACGCGATGCAGGAGCCCGTCACCGACCTCAAGGCCGTGCGCGGCGACGCCTACGATCCGCCCACCAAGCGCGAGGGCATCAAGCCGCCGCCGGCTCCGTGGGGCGACGCCGACCAGGCGTTCGGCAGCGCGCCGATCCGCGTGCAGGGCGGCTACAGCATGGCCAACGAGCACCACAACCCGATGGAGCCGCACGCCACCACGGTGGTGGTGGAGCAGGACGGGACCTACACGGTCTACGACAAGATCCAGGGCGTCTCGAACAGCCACCAGTACCTCGTCAACGTGTTCGGCCTGAAGCCCGATCAGGTCCGGGTGCTCAACCCCTATCTCGGCGGCGGCTTCGGCTCCGGGCTGCGCCCGCAATACCAGGCGTTCCTGGCGATGCTGGCCGCCCAGGAGCTGAAGCGCTCGGTCCGGGTCACCCTGACCCGCGACCAGATGTGGTCCTTCACCTACCGGGGCGAGGCGCTCCAGACCGTCGCGCTCGGCGCCGAGCCGGACGGCACGCTGACGACGCTGCGGCACGACGCCGTCCAGGGCACCTCCACCTTCGAGGATTACCAGGAGGTGATCGTCAACTGGTCGGGGGTTCTCTACCGCTGCGAGAACGTGGCCCTGACCTACCGCATCGCCAAGCTCGACACCGCCACCCCGGGCGACATGCGCGCCCCCGGTGCCGTGACCGGGGTCTTCGCCATCGAGACCGCCATGGACGAGCTCGCCTACGCGACCGGCCAGGACCCGATCGCCCTGCGGCTCAAGAACTACGCCGAATCCGACGCCACCGCCCAGGGCAAGCCCTTCGGCTCGAAGGAGCTGAAGAGCTGCTTCCGGCAGGGCGCCGAGCGCTTCGGCTGGGCGAAGCGCAATCCCGAGCCCCGCTCCATGCGCGAGGGGCGGGAGCTCGTCGGCTGGGGCGTGGCCACCGGCATCTGGGAATCGATGATGATGCAGTCGAGCGCCATCGCGACCCTGACGCCTGACGGCCGCCTGACGGTGGGCAATTCCACCGGCGATATCGGCACCGGCACCTACACGATTCTGACGCAGATCGCCGCCGACACCCTCGGCCTGCCGATGGACGCGGTGACGACCAAGCTCGGCGACACCCGCCTGCCGGAGGCGCCGGTCGCCGGCGGCTCCTGGACGGCGGCCTCCTCGGGCACCGCCGTGATGAAGGCCTGCCGCAACGTCGGCGAACAGGTGTTCAAGCTCGCCCGCGGGCTCGAGAACTCGCCGCTCGCCAATGTCGACTTCGACCGGGCCGTCTTCGCGGACGGCCGGATCTCGGTTGCCGGCGATCCGGGCCGCAGCGTCTCCCTGGTCGAGGTGATGCAGGCGGCCGGCATCGACAAGGTCGAGGCGGTCGAACAGGCAGGGCCCGACAAGGACTTCAATCAGAAATACGAGGCCTACACCCATTCGGCGATCTTCGTGGAGGTGAAGGTCGACGAGGAGCTGGGTCAGGTCCGGGTGACCCGCGTCGTCTCGGCGATCGCGGCCGGCAAGGTGCTGAACCCGAAGACCGCGCGCAGCCAGATTCTCGGCGGCGTCGTCATGGGGATCGGCTCGGCCCTGGAGGAGGAGTCGATGCTCGACCACCGGATCGGCCGGTTCATGAACCACAATCTCGGCGAGTATCATGTGCCGGTGAACGCCGACATCTACGACATCGACGTGATCTTCGTGGAGGAGGAGGACAAGGCGAACCCGCTCGGCGTGAAGGGGCTCGGCGAGATCGGGATCGTCGGCACCGCGGCGGCGATCACCAACGCGGTGTTCCACGCCACCGGCAAGCGGGTGCGCGACCTGCCGATCACGATCGACAAGCTGCTCTGAAGCCGAGATCCGAGCGCCGCCGCGCCCCGGGCGCGGCGGTCACATCAACGTCCACGGGCGCATCCGCATCGCGAGCGCCGTGATGCGATCTGGGGGTGCGCGCTCGGTCGGCGTGGCACTCCGCCTGTCGCTCCGCGCGCGAAGACGCCGAGCGCCCGGAACCGAAACGGCGTGAGAGCTCCGTGAGCCACCTGCTGCACTCCTGGCGCTTCTGGGCGCTCGCCGCCGCCGGCTTCGCGGCACTCACCGCGATCCTCGCCAAGGTCGGGGTCTCGGGCGTCCAGTCGGATGTCGCGACCTTCGTGCGGACCGCCGTGATCCTGGTCTTCGCCGGGGCGATCGTCGTCGGCTCCGGGCAGGCCGGCGGCCTCGCGCAGATCTCCGGCCGCAGCCTCGTCTTCCTCACCCTGTCGGGGCTCGCCACCGGGGCGTCGTGGCTCTGCTACTTCCGGGCCCTGTCGCTGGGCGACGCCGCCCGGGTCGCGCCGATCGACAAGCTCAGCGTCGTGCTGGTGGCGATCCTCGGCGCCACCCTGCTCGGCGAAACCCTCAGCCTCGCCGCCTGGATGGGCGTCGGCCTGATCGCCGCCGGGGCCGCCCTCGTCGCATCCGGCTGGTAAGCGCTGGTCAGCGGATGCGTGCCGGCGCACAGATCCGTTAACCGGTGGAGCGCATCCTGACGGTCCCTCGCGAACGGGGACCGTCATGGATTGGGTCTATCGTGGCTTCGAGACCTCGCTGATCGGTCTCGCCCTGTGTCTCGGCCTCGCCGCCTGTTTGACGCTCGGTACCGAGCGGACACCGACCGGCACGCTCTCCGTCACCCTGCCGATGCTCACGGTGACCGCTCCCGCGCCCTGAGGCGAAGGGAGCGGTCGGATCCGGCGGAGCGTCAGGCGGCGCTGTTCACGGCGCGGAACATGAAGCTCCGGGCCTCGTCGTCCATCTCGGCCTTGAAGGCGTGGCGGCCCTTCAGCGCCTCGGCGGCCTGCGCGGCCGGCCGCGCGTTGAGCGCATCGAGGTGGCGCTTGACGTTGGGCAGGTCCCCGAAGGCGCCTTCGCCGAGGATGAACGGCACCATCCGGGCCCAGCCCCAGACCGCCATGTCGACGATCGTGTAGGTGTCGCCCAGCACGTAGGTGCGGTCGGCGAGGCGCTGGTCGAGGATGCCCCAGTGCCGGCGCGCCTCGAAGGTGTAGCGTTCGGTGGCGTAGGCGCCCCCGTCCTGCGCGAAGTGGCGGAAATGCACGCACTGGCCGGAGAACGGCCCGATGCCGGTGGCCACGAACATCAGCCACGACAGCATCTCGCCGCGGACCGGCTCGCCCTCCGGCAGGAACCGGCCGGTCTTGCCCGCCAGATACATCAGGATCGCGTTCGAATCGAACACGGTCACGTCGCCGTCGACGATCGCCGGCACCTTCCCGTTCGGGTTGACCGCCGTGTAGGCGGGATCGAACTGCTCACCCTTGCGGGTATCGACCGGCACCGGCTCGTAGGGCAGCCCCATCTCCTCGAGGCAGAGGGCGACCTTCATGGGGTTGGGGCTGAGATTGTAGAAGAATCGAATCACGGCGCTCTCCCTGAACGACCCCGGCAGGATGTCCGGGCCGGGCGAACGCACAAGCCGCCGCCGCGCAGGGCGGCTATTCCACGATGATCTTGTAGCCGCGACCCGGCACCAGCGCGGCGCCGCGCTCCAGGCCGTTGAGGACGAGGAACCGGTCGAGCGCCCGGTCGGGCACCGCCATGCGGCGGGCGAGATCCTCGGCATTGGCCGACATCGCCTGGACCACCTGCAGCCGCAGGGGACGCAGGACCGCCTCGTCCGGCGACACGGCGACGAGGGTCGCGGTCCAGCGGCGGAAGGCCGGGTCGGGATCGGCGGTGCCCTTGGCGGCCATGATCATCCGGTAGGTCGAATCGCCGATCCGGATCGCCGCGAGGCGGAAGGTCCACTCCTTCCCCCGCGACAGCGCGAAGGCCGCCGGGTGGCCGCCGACCTCCCGGGTCTCGAAGCCGGCCGGGTCGAAGGCGTCGTTCCAGCTCGCCTTGAGCACCGCGTCGAGGGGCTGGCCCTCCTTGGCCTCGATCTGGTCGAACAGCAGGCGCCGGCTGCCGTCCTGGGTCGTCCCGAGCACCGCCGAGCGGGTGTTCTCCAGGGTGAAGCCCTCCGGCACCTCGAAGGCGATACCGAGGCCGGGATGGATGAAGCGGTGCCCGCGCACCGCGCCGTCGCGCGGATTGTCGCCGTAGGAGAGGCCGTCCACCGCCGCGAGGTAGGTGGCGCGGTCGTCGGTGCCGATGCCCGGCGCGCCGATGCGGCGGGCCGCCCGGGTGACCTGGGTGATGCGCTCGGCCGTGCCCGGATGGGTCGCCAGCATGTCGGGCGCGTTGGCGCTGCCGGCCTTCAGCCCGGTCGAGCGGCTGAGGGCGGTGAGGAAGCGCCCGGCCGCGAACGGATCGTAGCCGGCCTTGGCGAGGGTGCGCACGCCGGTGGCGTCCGCCTCCAGCTCCTGCTCGCGGGAGAACCGGGCCAGGGCGAAGCGGGACTGGTGCTGGAGCTGCGCGCCGGTATCGGGATCGTTCAGCACGTCGGCCACGACCCGGCTGACGAGCGCCGAGCGCAGCTCCAGCTCGCTGCGGGCCGTGGCGTGGTTGAGGGTCACGTGGGCCATCTCGTGCGCCAGGACGGCGGCCACCTCGGAGGTGTCGCTCGCCAGGGCCACGAGGCCGCGGGTCACGTAGAGCCGCCCGTTCGGCAGCGCGAAGGCGTTGACCACCGGCGAATCGAGGAGCGTCACCGTGTAGCTCTGATCGGGCCGATCGCTGGCCCGCACGAGGCGGTCCGTCACCTCCGTGAGCAGCCGCATCACGTTGGGCGCCCGCGCCTCGCCCCCGAAGGAGGCCACGAGCTTGAGGTGGTCGGCGTCCGCGGCGCGCTCGCGGCCCGTCGTGCGCGGCGCCTCCGCGGGCACCCGGACCACGGCCGGCCGCACGGTCGCCTCGGTCTGGTCGGCGACGCAGGCGCCGAGCAGCAGGGCGAGCCCGCCGAGCGCCGCCGCACCGCGCGGGCGGCGTCCCGCCCCGCGGACGCACGCCCCGATGATGTGACCCGTGATCCCGCCCATCGCGATCAGCGCCGCAATTCCCGTTCCCCGTCCGGACCGGCCTCCGGCCGGTCCGCCTCGTCCAGAACCTCGATCCCGTCGATGGCGGCCTCCAAGGTCGGGCCGCGCCGGACCTCGAGGAGGCCGCGCACCCGCACGCGCCGGTCTTCGAGCGAGGCCGCACTCAAACCACGGGCGCGCATCATTCGCCAAGTGCGTTTCGATACCGTCACCGTGAGCCCGTCCGTGCCCCGGGCCGCGAAATCGAGATAGGTGCGCGCGCCCCGCTCGCCGATATGGCGGATGCGCCCCTCCACGACGACGAAATGCCCCGCCTTCGCCCGGAGCGCCGGGCCGTCCTGCGCCCCTGGAAGCGGCGCGCGCCAGAGGCCGAGCCTGCGCGCGCGGGCCGCCGCCTCCACGAGGCGCAGGGCGGGGCGGCAGAGCGAATCGGCCTCGTTCGCGTCCGCGACGGCGAGGCCCGCCCCGATGAGGCCGCCCGCCAGATCCTCCTCACCCTCCGCGATCAGGAGATCGGCCCGCACCCGATCCCAGCGGTCGGGCTGCCCGCGCGGAATCATCGTGACCCTGGCGCCCAGCCGGGCCTCCAGCCAGGCCTGGGCCGCGGATGCGGCCTCCGGCGCGTCCGGCCACCGCAGCGAGTCCGGCACCGCCCGGACGCCCGACGCGAGGCGGATCTCCCCCCGGGGGCCGATCCCCGCGATGACCTCGACGCGCGCCGGCCCCGCCATGCATTCGGACAGGCTGGTCCGCGGGGCGGCCCGGACCGGCAGGACGCCCGGCGTCGCGGCGAGGGAGGCCGTGAGCACGACCGCGCGCACCGCCGCGCGCATCCCCGCGCGCACCACCCGCGCCGCTGCCGCGCTCCGCTGTCTCTCCCAGCCCGTGATCCCGCCCATGGAACACCCCCGAGGCCGCGAGCCCCGGCCGTCCGCCTTTCCACCGGGCGCGGTTGGCCTCGGACCGGGAGAATGCTATGGAGCACGCGGTTGTCTCCGTAGCTCAGCTGGACAGAGCACAGGTTTCCTAAGCAGGTTCAATTGGGCGTCGCGTCGGGAAACCACGCGGCGGATCCGCTCAAAGTCGGGGAAAGCTTCCGGCATCGGCGCTCAGGCGTCCGATGCTCTGCCGATCCCGAGCCAAGCCCGACGGTGCCCCGGCGGGAAGGTGTAGAGACTAGACGGGCGGCACCTAACGGCTGGAGGCGATCCGGCCCACGGTGAAGGGATAGTCCAGGCCACGAACGCGAGCCTTCGGGACGCGGCGGCGAAAGCCGAAGTGGTATGAAACCTGGGGTCGCAGGTTCGAGCCCTGCCGGGGACGCCAAGTTTTCGCGTCTTGCAATTCTCTCCGGCCGCGGAGCCGCGCGCAAATCGTCCGCCACGGTGACCGCCTGCCGGTGACAAGTACCGAGGGCCGCGCTAAGCTTTGCTGCCAGGATTCATGGCGGGGGTGGACGAGCACTTCATGGCGGGCCAGAAGACCGATCAGCGCGACGTTTATGTCGGGCAACGCATCGCCGAGCAGCGCCGGAAGGCGTCGCTCACACAGCGCCGCGTCGCGCAGAGCTTCGGTATGTCTGCTGCCCAGCTCCAGAAGTATGAGAAGGGCACCAACCGGATCAGCGCCGTCCATCTCGATATCTTCTCGCGGATGACCGGCGTGCCGATGGATTACTTCTTTAAAGGCATGCCCCGGAACGATGACTTCGTCGCGCCGGGCTTCGGCGAGCGCGAGCAATCGGCCCTGTCGGATGGCGGCCTGAAGGGGCTGGCCGAAATCGTGGGCCGTCACATCACCGAAAACTTCTCCGAGGAAGCGCGCCGCGACGTGGCCGACGCCATCCGCGCCCTGGAGAGCAAGATCGGCGGTTGAGGCCGCGGCGGGATCCCCGGGTCGGCCGTTCTTTCGGTCGTTTCGTTCGTTATAGCGGATCCGTTCGTTCCTCCATCTTGACCGTCCACTGCTCGGGTGCGAGAACGCCCGCCCCATGAAGGGTCTAACGCCGCGATCGCGACGGCGTACCTCTGAAACCGAGGCCGTCTGATGCCGCGCTCAAACTATCTGTTCACCAGCGAGTCCGTGTCCGAGGGGCACCCCGACAAGGTCTGCGACAGAATCTCCGACACCGTCGTCGACGCCTATCTCGCGGCGATGCCGGAGGCACGGCTCGGCGTCGAGACCCTCGCCACCACCAACCGCGTCGTCATCGCCGGCGAGGTGCGCGGGCCCGATTCGGTCACCTTCAAGGACCTCGAGGCCCTGACCCGCGAGGCCGTGAAGGATATCGGCTACGAGCAGTCGGGCTTCCACTGGAAGAACAACGACGTCGCCATCTACCTGCACGCCCAGTCGGCCGACATCGCCCAGGGCGTGGACGCCGCCGGCAACAAGGACGAGGGCGCGGGCGACCAGGGCATCATGTTCGGCTACGCCGCCGACGAGACCCCCGAGCTGATGCCGGCGCCGATCTTCTACGCCCACAAGATCCTCAAGGACCTCGCCGACGCCCGCAAGGCGAAGCAGGGCGACGCCGCCAAGCTCGGGCCCGACGCCAAGAGCCAGGTCACGGTCCGCTATGAGAACGGCCGCCCGGTCGAGGTCACGCAGATCGTGCTGTCGACGCAGCACCTCGACGAGTCCCTCGATTCCGCGGACGTGCGCGCCATCGTCGAGCCCTACATCCTCAAGGCCCTGCCGCAGGGCTGGGTCAACGAGGGCACGGCTTGGCACGTGAACCCGACCGGCAAGTTCGTGATCGGCGGTCCGGACGGCGATGCCGGCCTGACCGGCCGCAAGATCATCGTCGACACCTACGGCGGCGCGGCCCCGCATGGCGGCGGCGCGTTCTCCGGCAAGGATCCGACGAAGGTCGACCGCTCGGCGGCCTACGCGGCGCGCTACCTCGCCAAGAACGTGGTGGCCGCGGGCCTCGCCAGCCGCGCCACGATCCAGCTCGCCTACGCGATCGGCGTCTCGAAGCCGCTCTCGATCTACGTGGACCTGCACGGCACCGGGAACGTGGACGAGGCCAAGCTCGAAGCCGTGCTGATGGACGCCATGGACCTGTCGCCCCGCGGCATCCGCACGGCGCTCGGCCTCAACAAGCCGATCTACGCGCGCACCTCGGCCTACGGCCATTTCGGCCGCGCCCCGGAGGCCGATGGCGGCTTCTCCTGGGAGCGGACCGACCTCGCCGGCAAGCTGAAGTCCGCCCTCGCCTGAGGACGGAATCGCCCCGGACCCGCGGAGCGGGTTCGGGGCAGCGCCGGTTCCGGTGTCGTCCGGGGCCTGCGCCGGACGCACACCCACCGCGATCGGCGCCCCCATGCCTGGGTCCGACCGGTGGCCGGCTCGGGCCGGCAACCGCTCCGTCATCCGGGGCCGCCCCGCGGAGCCCGCATCCAGACGCGCCGGCGGATCCGGATCCGCGTCGGGACGGCGATCCCGGATCCGGGCTTGCCCGCGGCCCCCGGACCGACGTCGCGAGACACCGGCACGGGACGAAGGTCCCACGCCGCCGAGCAACCCCGCTGAGATGCGCAAGCCCTTCGACGGCGCACCGTGACCATGTCTGACACGTCTGGACGCGCCGCACCGCCGGCCGAGGAGCTGGAGCGCGCCTTCTTCGGCCGGCGCAAGGGCAAGCGCCTGCGCGGCCAGCAGGAGCGCCGGCTCGCCGAGCTTCTGCCGGCCCTGCGCATCGACCTGCCGCCGGACGACCGGCCCCTCGATCCGCGGACGCTGTTTCCCGCGATGGCGGCGCCGCCCGAGGCGCTCTGGCTGGAGATCGGCTTCGGCGGCGGCGAGCACCTCGCCGCCCAGGCGGCCGCGCAGCCGACCGTCGGCATCATCGGCGCCGAGCCCTTCGTGAACGGTGTGGTCAAGCTGCTGGCGGCGATCGAGGCGCAGGGTCTGCGCAACGTCCGCATCCGCGACGCGGACGTGACCGCCCTCCTGGCGCGCCTGCCGGATGCCTGCCTCGATCGGGTCTACCTGCTCTATCCCGATCCCTGGCCCAAGCGCCGGCAGCGCAAGCGCCGCTTCGTCTCCGATGCCTCGCTCGCCGAGATCGGCCGGGTGCTGAAGGATGGCGGCCTGTTCCGCTTCGCCAGCGACATCGACGACTACGCCGGCTGGACGCTGGTCCGGGCCGCGCGCTGCCCGGACCTCACCTGGACGGCACGGGGTGCGCAGGACTGGACGCAGCCCTTCCCGGGTTGGCCCGGCACGCGCTACGAGGCCAAGGCGCTGGACGCTGGGCGGCGGCCCACCTACCTGGAATTCGCCCGGCATCCGCGCTGAGACCGGCCTCGATCGCGCCGCCCGGGCGCCCGGTCGCCGCAGGCGGAGCGGAACGCCTTGCCACAGTCACGCTCGATCGCCATCCTGAAGTCCCGCCGCGGCTGCGGATCGCGGGGCGGGGTTCATCTCCGGCGGGAGCGTGCCACGGCACGTTCGAGGATTCTTCCGAGTGAATGAGAGGGTGGGGCAGGACCCGGCGGCGGCGGACCCGTCCCGCACCGGCTTCGACGACGCCGCGATCGGCCTCATCGTGCTGTCGGCGGACGAGGCGACGATCGCTGCCGCCAATCGGGCGCTGCACGATCTCCTCGGCTGGCCGCAGGGCACCCTGCCCGGGCGGCCGGCCACCGATCTCCTGACCGAGGGACCGGAGGGGCTCCGGGACGGCCTCCAGTTCTGGCGCCGCTCGGACGGCACCTCCCTCGACGTGCGGGTCCGGCGCGCAGGCCTGACCCTGGTCGTCGAGGCGGTCGACGTGGATGCGGCCGCCCATTCCGAGGCGAACCGGGAGGCGCTGGCGGCCGCCGGGCTCGGGGAATGGCGCTGGGACCGGGCGACGGGCCTTCTCACCCTGTCGCGCCGCGCCGCCCGGATCCTCGGCCGGCCGCCGGGTCGCTCCGTCTCGTGGGAGGCGCTCAAGACCGGCCTGTCGCAGGCGGAACTCACCCGCCTGAGCGCGCTCATCGACGACGCGGCCGGAACCGAAGAGCCCTATCAGTTCGACACGGCCACGACGGTGGCGGGGCGCTCCGTGATCCTGCGGGTGCGGGGGCAGGCCGTGCCGGGCCCGGACGGCAGACCGGCCAGTATGGTCGGCGTCATCCAGGACATCACCACACGGGTCGAGGCCCGGGACGAGATCCTGTCCCGCGACCAGCGCCTGCGGGTCGCGACCACGGTCGCCAAGCTCGGGATCTTCGAGTGGCACATGCTCGAGGATCAGGCGATCTGGGAGAACGAGCACATGTACGAGATCTTCGGGCACACGCCCGAGGACGGGACGATCGGCAAGACCGAGTTCCTCAACGACATCCTCCATCCCGAAGACCGTCCCGCGGTCCGCCGGGCGATCTCCAAGGCGCTGCGGGAGGACGGCGATCTCCACATCAGCGGCCGGATCCGGCGCAAGTCCGACGGCGTGTGGCGCACGATCGACATGGCCGGGCGGTTCGAGCGCGACGCCCCCGGCCGCCTGCCGCGCCGCCTGATCGGCGTCGTGGCGGACGTGACCGACCGCCGGGTCGCGGAGGAGCGCCAGAGCCTGCTGATCCGGGAACTGCATCACCGGGTGAAGAACACGCTGGCCACCGTCCAGGCCATCGTCGGCTCCACGGCGCGGACGGCGTCGAGCATCGAGAGCTTCTACGAGGCGTTCGTCGGGCGCATCAAATCCCTGGCGCACACGCACTCGGTCCTCACCGAGGACACGTGGCAGATGGCGTCCCTCGCCAACCTCCTGCGCAACGAGCTGAAGCCCTACGCGGAGGTGGCGCCGGACGGCGGCGCCGAGGGCCGCATCAGCCTCGACGGGCCGGCGATCGACCTGCCCTCCGAGATCGCGGTCCCGATCGGCATGGCGATCCACGAACTGACCACCAACGCCGCGAAGTACGGGGCGCTCTCGAACCGCACCGGGCGGGTGGCGGTGGAATGGTCGCTGGAGCCCGGCGGACCGGCCGGGATCCTGCGGTTCTCCTGGCGTGAGACGGGCGGTCCCCCCGTCTCGCCGCCGAGCCGTCAGGGTTTCGGGTCGCGCCTGCTGCAACGCGTCCTGATCACCCAGGTCCAGGCCGAGGTGACGACCGACTACGCCCCCGGCGGTTTCGCCCTGACGATGCGGGCGCCGATCCCGCCGCGCAACGACAGCCTCAACCCGCTGGTGTGAGGCCGCGTCCCCGCCGCTGGCTCGGACAGGTCACCGTCCTTGCGGGGGACGGGGCCATCGAGCAGCGCACCGCGCCCGCAGACGGCGCGCGGCCCTGGGTCGCTGCGCTGCGCGCGCGCGGACGCGGGTCAGGCCGCGCCGCGGGTCCCGGCCTCGCCGCCGCCATCCACGAAGGCCTTCAGCTCGTCGAGCGACCCGAAGGTGAAGCGGCCCTGCGGCGTCTCCGCCTCGATCGAGCCGTCCTCGAACATCACGTAGGTGTTGCCGCCCGAGGCGTAGCGCCCCACCACGGTGCGCGTGGCGGGCTTCGGAGCCGGCTCGGGCTCGGGGGGAGTGTCGAGGCTCGGGCGCAGGGCGGGTGTCTCCTCCTGCGGTCCCTCCTGCGGCCCCTTATGGGGCTCCTCCGACCGGGATTCCGGAGGCGGCTCGGGGGCGGCGAACAGGTCGTCGTCGGGCGCGATCGCGGCTTCGGCCTTCGGGGCTTCCGGCGCGGCTGCGCGGATCGGCTCGGCCACGTGGACGGGAGGCGCCACATGCAGCGGCGGCGGCTCGGCCGGAACGGGTCTCTCCAGCTCGGCCAAAGAGGGGCCCGCGATGGGCGCGCGGGCCTCGTCGGCCCGAAGTTCCAGGTTCGGCTCGATCCGGGGGCGCTCGGGGTCGAAGGCCGGCTCCACCACCGAGGGCACGATGAAGGCGGGCGCCGCCGGCAGGACCGGCGGCAGCCGGATCCGGCCCTCGTCGGGGGACATTGTCGGTGCGGCGCCCGCGGTGGCCTCCCGCGGGCCGGCCATCGGATTCCGCCCGATCGCCCGTTCGACCCGTCGGAAACCGAGGGCCACCACGCCGAGGCCGAGGAGGACCGCACCCGACGAAGCCGCCACAGACCCCGCGATCACCATCGCGAGCCCGCTCTCCAGACGCACGTACGGGAAGCCCTGGATCACGGCGGCGCAGCCCCCGATGATCATGGCGGCGGCGAGCGCGAACAGCGCAGCGATCATGATACTCTCTAGACACGGGCCGGCTGACGGCCGGCACTCAAGGCGGTCGCACAGTAAGGCCTACCGGTCATATTGCAAAACTCGGGGCTGAGATTGTCCGGGAAAGCGGAATAGTCCGGATCTCACCCGGCAATCCGCCGCGCGGACCGATCCGCCGCCGCGGCTTCGGGATCGACGGAACGTCCCGCGCTGCGGCCGAACGGCGTTGCCGTCCCGCGGTCGCCGACTTACCTAGCGGGCTCTCGACTCGGGACCCCCCGCCGGGGACGAGGCCGCCCCCTGCTAAGCGGAGAAAGACGCGATGACCTTCACCCTGCCGGAACTGCCCTACGCCTACGACGCGCTGGGGCCGTACATGTCGAAGGAAACCCTCGAGTTCCACCACGACAAGCACCACAAGGCCTATGTCGACACGGGCAACAAGCTGCTTGAGGGCACGGATCTCCAGGGCAAGAGCGTCGAGGAGATCGTCAAGGCCGCCTACAACACGAATCAGCCGCTCTTCAACAACGCCGGCCAGCACTACAACCACATCCATTTCTGGCAGTGGATGAAGCCGAATGGCGGCGGCGCGATCCCCGGCGCGATCGCCAAGAAGATCGACGAGGATCTCGGCGGTGCCGAGAAGTTCAAGGCGGACTTCATCCAGGCGGGCGTCGGCCAGTTCGGCTCGGGCTGGGCGTGGCTCGCCGTCAAGGACGGCAAGCTCGCGATCATGAAGACCCCGAACGGCGAGAACCCGCTGGTCCACGGCGCCAAGCCGATCCTCGGCGTCGACGTGTGGGAGCACTCCTACTACATCGATTACCGCAACCGCCGGCCCGACTACCTCAAGGCGTTCATCGAGAACCTCGTGAACTGGGAGCACGTCGAGAAGATGTACGCCGAGGCGACCCGCTGAGGCGCATCGCCGGTGCCGCGGACCCTGTGTCCGCGGCACCCTTGAGGTGGCGCACGAAACCGGCTCTTGATGCGCCCGAGGCCGGATGACCCGGTGCAGAAGGGGCCGGCCATTTCCTTTCGATCGACACGCGCGACGCTTCGACCGTGCTCTCGCCCGCCCCCGCTGCGGGGGGAGGGGGTGAGCGAGCGCCCCGCCCGATGATCCGCTCCATCCTGTCCGTCGGCGGCTGGACGCTGGTCTCCCGCGTCACCGGCTTCGCCCGCGACGTGGTGATGGCCGCCGTGATGGGCGCCGGGCCCATGGCCGACGCCTTCGTGGTCGCCTTCCGGCTCCCGAACCACTTCCGCGCGATCTTCGGCGAGGGCGCGTTCAACACCGCCTTCGTGCCGGCCTATGCCGGGCTCGCGGAGGCCGGCGAGCCCGGGGCGGCGCACCGCTTCGCCGACCGCGTCTTCACCCTGATGCTGATCGTGCAGCTCGTGCTGCTCAATCTCGCCCTGCCGGCCATGACCTGGGTGGTCCACGCCCTGGCGCCGGGCTTTGCCGAGGACGGCGAGCGCTTCCAGCTCGCCGTGGCGCTGACCCGCATCACCTTCCCGTACCTGCTGTTCATGACGCTGGTGACGCTGCTGTCGGGCATCCTGAACGCCCACCGGCACTTCGCGGTGGCGGCGGGCGCCCCGGTCCTGCTCAACCTCGCCATGCTGGCGGCCTTGAGTGTGAGCTTCCTGTTCCCGAACGCCGCCTACGCCGCCGCCTGGGGCGTCGCCGTCTCGGGCGTGCTCCAGTTCGGCCTGCTCTGGTGGGGCTGCCGCCGGGTCCGGGTGATGCCGGACCTCGCGGTGCCGCGCCTCGATCCGGCGCTGAAGCGCTTCTTCACGGTGCTCGGTCCGGCGGTGGTCGGCTCGGCCGGCTTCCAGATCGCGGCCTTCGCCGACACGATCATCGCGAGCTGGCTGCCCACCGGGGCGGTCTCGGCGCTCTACTACGCCGACCGGCTCTACCAGCTGCCCTTCGGCGTCATCGCC
The DNA here is from genome assembly GCF_040545035.1 of Methylobacterium sp. 1973. Classification (NCBI taxonomy): domain Bacteria; kingdom Pseudomonadati; phylum Pseudomonadota; class Alphaproteobacteria; order Hyphomicrobiales; family Methylobacteriaceae; genus Methylobacterium; species Methylobacterium sp. 1973. Next base: position 761,232 of record NZ_JBEPLA010000001.1, on the reverse strand, counting down.
ATCGCGGCCGGCACCGTCCTGCTGCCGGAGATGAGCCGCCGGATCGCGGCCGGCGACGTGGCCGGGGCCCACGCGGCGCAGAACCGGGCCGCGGGCTTCTCCCTGGCCCTGTCGGCGCCGTTCACCGTGGCCTTCCTGACCATCCCGGGCCTGATCATGGCGGCCCTGTTCCAGCGCGGCGCCTTCAGCGCCGAGGATGCGGCCCGGGCGGCCTCGGTGCTGGCGGCCTACGGGCTGGCGCTGCCGGCGGTGGTGCTGGTGCGCAGCGCCGTGGCGAGCTTCTACGCCCGCCAGGACACCAAGACGCCGCTCTGGGCCTCCCTCACGGCGATCGGCGTCAACGTGGTCCTGAAGCTCTGGCTGACCGGCCCCTACGGCGTCACCGGGCTGGCGCTCGCCACCGCGGTCAGCCAATGGGTGAACCTGCTGCTGCTGCTCGTCCTGGCCAAGCGCCGGAACTGGACGGCGCCGGGGCGCACGCTCGGCCTCACCGTCGCCGGCGTGGCCCTGGCCTGCCTCGGGCTGGCGGCGGTCGCCGTCTACGGCCAGGGACTCGTCCAGGCGCTGGTGCCGGCCCTCCCGCACGGGCGCGACCTCGTCGTCCTGGCGGTGCTGGGGCTCGTGGGAGCGCTGGTCTATGGCGGCCTGCTGGCGGGCCTTCTGCACCTGTTCGGCCTGCGCCTGCGCCGGGCCTGAGTGACCCGGCCAGGCTCGCCGCAGCGCGGGTCCGGCCCCAGATCGGGCGAGAGCACCGAGTGAGGAACACCATGACCGACGCATCAGGACCCCTTGCGGGCGTGAAGGCCGCGGTGTTCGACGCCTACGGCACCCTGTTCGACGTGAACGCCGCGGTCCAGCGCTACGCCGAGGCGGTGGGGCCGGACGCCGCACACCTCTCCGAGGTCTGGCGCAACAAGCAGCTCGAATACAGCTGGACCCTGTCGCTGATGGGCCAGTACGCGGCCTTCTGGGACCTCACCGTGCGGGCCCTCGACTACGCCCTGGCGGTCCACCCGCAGGTCGATCCCGGCCTGCGCGAGCGGCTCCTCGACGCCTACCGCGACCTCGATGCCTATCCGGAGGTGCCGGGCGTGCTGGCGGCCCTGCGCAAGCGCGGGATCCGCACGGCGGTGCTCACCAACGGCAACGCCGCCATGGTCGACCGGGCGGTGGCCTCGGCGGGGCTGGCCGACCACCTCGACGCGGTTCTCTCGGTGGACGACGCGCAGGTGTTCAAGACCCATCCCGACGCCTACCGGATCGCCCTGACCCGGCTGGCGGTGGGGCAGGGCGACGTGCTGTTCTGCTCGTCGAACCGCTGGGACGTGGCGGGGGCCGGGGTCTTCGGGTTCCGGACCGCCTGGGTCAACCGCAAGGGCCTGCCCGACGAGTACATGGATTCGGCGCCGACGGTCGTGATCGGGGCCCTCGACGGTCTGCTTTGACATCCGAGGCCGCGGGGGACGCGGTGCACCGGATGGCCCGCAGCGCGGCCGGGGCAGAATTTTTCGGCCGCGTCTTGGACTAAAGTCGACCTTGCAACGTGGGCGTGTCGCTCTTGGTTTGGGCCTGACTCGGACGCCGGGAAATCGAGCGTCGAGCGGGAGGAAGCGACTGATGAAGCGTATGTTGTTGGCGGCCGCCGCGATCTGCCTCGGGGCGGCGGGGCCGGCCTGGGCCCTGGACGTCACCAAGTCGGTGGATGTGGCCGCGTCGCCCGAAGCCGTGTGGAAGACGATCGGCGGGTTCTGCGGGATCGGCGACTGGCATCCGGTGATCGAGAAATGCGCCCTGTCGAAGAAGGGCGGCAAGGCGGTCCGGACGCTCAGCCTGAAGGGTGGCGGGACGATCGTCGAGGAGGAGGAATCCCGCAACGACACCAAGATGGACTACACCTACACCATCCTGGAAGGCCCGCTGCCCGTCACGGACTATCATTCCACGATCATGGTCGCGAAGGCCGGCAGCGGTTCCAAGGTGACCTGGAAAGGGACGTTCAAGGCCAAGGGCGCCCCCGACGCGAAAGCGGAAGAGGCCATCGCGGGCGTCTATGAGGCCGGCCTGAAGGGCATCGCCGACAAGGCGAAGTAGCCGGCCGGCGGAGGCGGGCCCTGCGCGCCTCCGCCCAGGAACTTCGGACGGGCCGATGCCATATCCGGCACACAATTCAATTGGCCCACTTCGGGGATTCTTAATCCTCCCGGTGTTGGATCGTCCTCAACACGAACGGGAGATCTTTCGCGTGTCCTTGAACGGTTCCTTCACGATGATTCGCGCTGGGGCCGCAGCCCTCGCGGCGACCCTGGTGCTCGGGGCGGTCGCCCCGGCCACCGCCCGCGACCAGACCGGTGCCATCGTCGGCGGCCTCGCGGCCGGCGTCGTCGGCGGCATGGTCGGCAGCGCCCTCGTCAACGGCGCGAACCCGCCGCCCCCGCCGCCCCCGCCGGAGTACCGCCCGCGCCGCGTCGTGGTCGAGGAGCCCGAGACCATCGTGGTGCGCGAGCGCCGCGGCCCGATCTGCCACTACGAGCGCCGCAAGGAATGGCTCGGCGACGGCGAGTTCACCTACCGCCGCGTCGAGGTCTGCGAGTAAGGCATCCGCGCGGTCGCGCGACCGGCGCCGCGTCCCCCGGGGGCGCGGCGCTTTTCATTTCACCACCAGCCAATCCTCGACCACGAGGGCGTCGAGGCCGGTGGTGTAGAACATCAGGATCGCGTCCTCCGCGCCGTGGAGGATCGGCTTGCCCATCACGTTGAAGCTCGTGTTGAGCAGGATCGGCACGCCGGTGATCACCGCGAAGGCGCCGATCAGGGCCGCGTAGGCCGGGTTCCGCGCCGCCGTGACGCTCTGGAGCCGGCCGGTCCCGTCCGCGTGGACCACGGCCGGAACCCGGGCCCGGACCGCCTCGCGCCAGACCAGGGTGCGCTCCATGTAGGGGCTGTCGGCGTAATCCTCGAACCAGTCCGGCCCGGCCTCGGCCAGGATCGACGGCGCGAACGGCCGGAACGCCTCCCGGTACTTCACCTTGGCGTTGAGGTCGTCCTTGGCGCCCTCCGGCCGCGGATCGGCCAGGATCGACCGGTTGCCGAGCGCCCGGGGCCCGAACTCCGCCCGGCCCTGCACCCAGCCGACGAGGCCGCCCTCGGCGAGGATCCGCGCCGCCGCGCGTGTCGCCTCCGCGTGGCCGACGCGCTTGGCGCGCGGCTCCTGCTCGGCGAGCCGCTCCATCGGGCCGGTGGAGACCCGCGAGCCGAGATAGGGGGTCAGCGGACGCTGCGCGTGCGGCGGTCCCGCCCAGTCCGGATGGTCCTCCGCGTAGGCGAGCCACGCGGCGCCCACGGCGTTGCCGTCATCCGCCGGGGCGGAGGGCACGTGCAGCCGGGTGAAGCCGGAGCGGCCGAGCACCCGGCCGTTGTAGGAGGAGTTCAGCCCGCAGCCGCCGGCGATCACGAGGTTTTCGGTGGGCGCCAGGGCGTAGGCTTCGGCCACCAGCGCGTCCATGAGGGTTCCGAAAAGATCCTGGCCGCAGCGGGCGAGATCGGCCCAGCCGGTCTCCAGGGCGTCCGCGGGGCGGCGGGCGCGGATCTCCGCGGCCACAGAGCGGATCGTCTCCGCGTCGGCATAGCGCAGGCGGTGGCCCTCGACCGTGCAGAGCCGGCCGAGCAGCGCGGCGAGATCCGGATCGGACCGCCCGTAGGGGGCGAGCCCCATGATCTTCCACTCCTCGCCCTTCACCTGGTCGAAGCCGGCGAGATCCGTGATCAGCCCGTACAGGAACCCCAGCGAGCCGCGCCCGCGATGGCGGCGCAGCTCCGTGATCCGGCCGCCCTCCAGGCGGTGGATCGCCGCCGCGCCGGTCTCGCCCATGCCGTCGACCACCAGGGCCGTGGCCGTGTCGAAGGGGCTGCCCCAGAGGCCGTAGGCGGCGTGGCAGAGGTGGTGCGGGTAGCGCCGCTGCCCGGCGATGGTCGCCCGGGGCGCCGCGCCGGTGATCCGGGCTTCCTGGTTCAGGGCCAGCAGGGTGCCGTGGCCGGCCCGCTCCTGCGCGCCGTGGAGGTCGGCGATGAACACCCGCTCGGCCTGCTCGGGCACGAAGGAGCGGTTGAGCGCCGTGGTGTGGGCGGACAGCGCCATGAGGTCGAAGGCGCCGGTGCCCGCCTGACCACGTAGGAAGTCGGTGAATTGCGGGCCCCAGCTGGAGGCGACGACGAGTTCGGAGCCCGGCGGGACGTGGTCCTTCAGCAGCGACGCCATCACGGCCGGGGCGTCCGGCTCGCAGTTCGGCGCGCGCTTGTACTGCAGGACCCGCTCCGCCGCCTCGGCGAAGAGCAGGGTGCCGTCGGGCCCGACCAGGGCGAGGGCCGGGTCGTGGAAGGTGGTGGCGAGGCCGAGATAGAAGCGCATGCCGACGCGGGGTAGCGCATTTTTCCGCGCAGCGGATCCCGCCTCGTGCGCGGGACGCCGCTATCGCGTGGCGGTCCGCGGCTTGGCCAGCAGCAGAATCGCCGCGCCGGCGAGCCCCGACAGGACCGAGCCCGCGAGCACGCCGAGCTTCACGGCGGTCTCGTGCTCCGGATCCGGGAAGGCGAGGCCGCCGATGAACAGGCTCATGGTGAAGCCGATGCCGCACAGCACCGCGACCCCGTAAACCTGCCCCCAGCCGGCCCCGGCCGGGCGCTTGGCCCATCCCAGCGCCACCGCCAGCCGGAGGCTCGCGAACACGCCGGCCTGCTTGCCGAGGAACAGCCCGGCCGCGATGCCGAGCGTGACCGGCTGCAGCAGGGCCTCGGGGGTGAGGCCGGAGAGGTCCACGCCCGCATTGGCGAAGCCGAAGACCGGCACCACCAAGTAGGTGATCCAGGGGGCGAGGGCGTGCTCCAGCCGGTGCAGGGGCGAGAGCGCATCCTCCGGCCGGCCCGGGCTGACCCGGATCGGGATGGTGAGCGCGAGCAGCACGCCCGCGATCGTCGCGTGGATCCCGGAGCGCAGCACGAGGACCCAGAGCACGAGGCCGAGCAGCCCGTAGGCCGGAAGCCATCCGATCCCCGCCCGGTTGAGGCCGTAGAGGGCGGCCACCACCAGGGCGGCGAGCCCCAGCATGGTGAGGTCGAGGCCGGAGCTGTAGAACAGCGCGATCACCACGACGGCGCCGAGATCGTCGACGATGGCGACCGCGCTGAGGAAGATCTTGAGGGAGACCGGCACCCGCGATCCGAGGAGCGCCAGGACCCCCAGCGCGAAGGCGATGTCGGTGGCCGCCGGGATCGCCCAGCCCCGCAGGGTGCCGGCGCCGAGATTGGCCAGGGCGTAGAAGGCGGCCGGCACCGCCATGCCGCCCAGAGCCGCGCAGCCGGGCAGGATCCGGTCGGGCCAGGTGCGCAGCCGCCCGTCGAGGGCCTCGCGCTTGATCTCCAGCCCGACCAGCAGGAAGAACCCGGCCATCAGGCCGTCGTTGATCCAGTGCTGGACGCTCATCGGCCCGAGGGCCGCGTGGAGCCCGTGCGCGTAGGTTTCGGCGAACGGCCCGTTGGCGACGACGAGCGCCAGGGCGGCGGCCGCCATCAGGATCAGCCCGCCCACCGCCTCGCCGGCGAGCAGCGTGCGGATGATCGAGAGGGGGCGCGGGCCCCGCCTCCGCGGCGCGGTGTGGGGAGATGTCATCGCGGCAGGCCTTGCCGCGCATCCCAGGTGGGCGCAAGGGCGCGACCGTAACCCCTATGGCGCCAACCTCTATGACGTCCGTCCCAGCGCCGCGCGGATCAGGGCCAGCCCGTCCGGGCTCGACCACGCGGCCGGTCCCTTCATCACCCCGAGGGTGCAGCCCTGCGCGTCGATCAGCATCGTGGTCGGCAGGCCGGGCGATTGCGTGTCGCGCTGGATGATCGGAAGCACGCGGCCCCCGGGATCGGCATAGAAGGCGAGGTCGCGGATGCCGGCCTGCTTCAGCCAGGCCGGCGGCGTCTCGAGGTTGCGGGTGTCGACGTTGATGGCGACGACCTGGAAGTCGGGCCCGCCGATCTGCGCCTGGAGCCGGTCGAGGGCCGGCATCTCGGCCTTGCAGGGGGCACACCACGTCGCCCAGAGATTCACGAGGAGCAGCCGGCCCTTGAGGTCGGCGAGGCCGGTCTCGGCGCCGTCCGGCCCCTTGAAGCGGATGTCCGGCGCGGGCCGGGCCTGCGTCAGGGCCTGCATGGCGGCGACCTCGCCCTTCGCGGCGGCGTCGACCCGGGCGAGGGCGGGCTTGGCGGCGGCGCAGGGCTGAAGGGCGCCGCCCATGTTGCCGGGCAGGAGACCGCTCCCGTATAGGGCGAGGCCGAGGACGGCGAGCGCGGCGACGCCCGCGCCGGCCAGGATGGGCGTGCGGCCGGGCATCAGGCTCGGGCCTCGGGACGGTCAGGGCGCGGAAGGATCGACATGAGCAACCGGATGTGGGGCGGCCGCTTCGCGAGCGGCCCGGCGGAGATCATGGAGGAGATCAACGCCTCCATCGGGTTCGACAAGCGCCTCGCGCCCCAGGATATCCGCGGCTCGCTGGCGCATGTGGCGATGCTGGGCCAAGCCGGCATCCTGCCAGCGGAGGATGTGGCCGCGATCGAGGCCGGGCTCAAGTCCGTGCGCGACGAGATCGAGGCCGGCACCTTCACGTTCAAGCGCGAGCTCGAGGACATCCACATGTCCGTGGAGAGCCGCCTGACCGAGATCGTCGGGCCGGCCGCCGGCCGCCTGCACACGGCGCGCTCGCGCAACGACCAGGTCGCCACCGACATGAAGCTCTGGGTGCGCGACACCCTGGATTCGCTCGACCAGCAGGCCGCCGACCTGCAGCGCGCCCTCAGCCAGACGGCGCTGCAGCACGCCGGCACAGTGATGCCGGGCTTCACCCATCTCCAGTCGGCGCAGCCGGTGACCTTCGGCCACCATTGCCTCGCCTATGTCGAGATGCTGGCCCGGGACCGGGGCCGGTTCCGCGACGCCCGGGCGCGCCTCAACGAGTGCCCGCTGGGCGCCGCGGCGCTCGCCGGCACCTCCTTCCCGATCGACCGGCACGCCACCGCGGCGGCGCTTGGCTTCGACCGGCCGACCGCGAATTCCCTGGATTCCGTCGCCGACCGCGACTTCGCCCTGGAGGCGCTGGCGGCGGCCTCGATCTGCGCGGTGCACCTGTCGCGCTTCGCCGAGGAGCTGGTGGTCTGGACTTCGGCCCAGTTCAACTTCGTGCGCCTGTCGGACGGCTACACCACCGGCTCGTCGATCATGCCGCAGAAGCGAAACCCCGACGCCGCCGAGCTGGTGCGGGCCAAGAGCGGCCGGATCATCGGCGCGCTGACCGGCCTGCTCATCGTCATGAAGGGCCTGCCGCTCGCCTATTCGAAGGACATGCAGGAGGACAAGGAGGGGACGTTCGACGCCCTCCAGGCCCTGTCGCTGTGCCTCGCCGCCATGACCGGCATGGTGAAGGATCTGGAGCCCAACGCCGAGGTGCTCAGCCAAGCGGCCGGCTCCGGCTACGCCACCGCCACCGACCTCGCCGACTGGCTGGTGCGCGAGCTCGGCCTGCCGTTCCGGCAGGCCCACCACGTCACCGGCCGTCTCGTCGGCGTCGCCTCCGCCAAGGGCGTCGGGCTCGAGGCGCTGTCGCTGCCCGAGATGCAGGAGGCGGAGCCGCGGATCACCGATGCGGTCTACGCGGTGCTCGGCGTCGCGAACTCGGTGGCGAGCCGCACCAGCTACGGCGGCACCGCGCCCGACAACGTCCGGCGGCAGGCGCAGGCCTGGATCGAGCGGCTGGGCTGAGCCGGCGCGCCCCCGCGGGCCTCCGCCGCTCCTGGGTGCTCCTTGGCAGTGGCGCCCGGCGGATGTCAGAGTGGGTTCATGACCTTGTCGATTCACGGCGGAGGGGCCGCGTTGCGCGGGCGAATTCGGAACCCGGCCTGATCCGTCAGGCCGGGCCGACCCGCCCGTGAGCGCCCCGCGGCCGTCGCGCCGCATCCAAGGTCCCCGCCATGCCCACCCACGTCCCGACTCTGCACCTCGTGTGCGGCAAGATCGCCGCCGGCAAATCGACGCTGACCGACCGCCTGGGGCAGCAGCCCGGCACGGTCGTGGTCGCGGAGGATCACTGGCTCGCCCGGCTCTATCCCGGTGAGCAAATCTCCCTGGCCGACTACGCGCGCAACGCGGCGCGCCTGCGCGACGCGATGGCGCCGCACCTCGTGGCGCTGCTGCGACTCGGCCTCTCGGTCGTGCTGGACTTCCCGGCTAACACCGTCGCCAGCCGGGCCTGGATGCGGACCCTGTTCGAGGCGGCCGGCGTCGCCCACCAACTCCACGTCCTCGACGTGCCCGACGCGGTCTGCAAGGCCCGCCTCCGCCTCCGCAACGCCGAGGGTGCCCATCCCTTCACGGTGACGGATGCCGAGTTCGACCTATTCAGCCGCTACTTCGTGCCGCCGGACCCGGAGGAAGGCTTTACCCTCGTCGTTCACCGGGCGTAGCGCGGGCTGGGGGGCGTTTCGCTCCGCCGACAGGGCGGCGCCCCGATCGCCTCGGGCCCGATGACGGGCGCCCGGTCATCCACAGCGCCCATTAAAATTGTGCATTGCAACCCTCGGCCCGCCCGTGCGTTCAGCGTCTGGATAAGTCCGCTCAGCTACAAGCTTCGCCGTTCGGATCGGAGTTCGCAGGATGCCTGTCGAGAGTTGGCTTAACCCGGAGGACGTGCCGGATTTCGCGGCGCATGCCACGGCGATGATCGACGCCGCGTTGACCGGGTCGGGCCTGACGCGCGAATCCTACTGGGCCGCGGTCCGCAAGGGCTACAACACGCCCTACAACGATCCGCCCCGCAAGCGCGCCGCGTCGGCCCAGCCGGACGCGATCGCGGTCCCGGCCGGCCAGGCGGTCGAGCCGCTGCCGGTTCCGGCCGGACTGATCGCGGCCCGGGCGACGGAAGCCCGCGCGGTCTGATGTTCGAGAGATCCGGCCTCGCCATCTTGCCGACGTTTTACGCAAGCTTCACTAATCCCGATCCCCGGTCCGGCTCCTGACGGAGCCGCCCGTCGTCAGGAAGTGAAGATGGTCCGCGTTTCCCGCTCGCTCCCGGTCGGAGCTCTCGCCCTGCTCGCATCCGGGCTGGCCACCGGTTTGCTCGGCGGGGTCGGCCTGTCGGCGACGACGGCCCATGCCCAGGAGTTGGCGCAGGCCCCGGATGCCGGGGGCGGCGACGCGGCCCCGAGCCGCCGGGGGCGGCGGCATGGGCGCGAGCGGACCAAGCGCGCGGAGAAGGCGGCGACGCCGCCCGGCATGCAGCAGGCGACGCCGGTGGCGATCTTCGGCGACTGGAACGTGTTCGTGAACGGCGACGGCCGCAACAAGCTCTGCTACGCCATCGCGCAGCCGCAGACGCGCTCGCCCAAGACCCTGAAGCGCGACACCGCCTATCTGTTCGTGAGTGTGCGCAAGGGCGAGAACGTCCAGAACGAGGTGGCGGTGATGCTGGGCTTCCCGTCGAAGCCCGCGGCCTCCCAGATCAAGCCCGGCTCCGCGGCCGCGCCCACCGATCCGAGCCTCAACCTCGGTGCCAGCCGCTACGGCCTCGTGGTGAAGGACGGCAATGCCTGGCTGCAGAACCCCGCCGAGGAGGCGCGGGTCGTCTCGGAGATGAGCGCCCGCAACCCCAAGCTCGTGATCAAGACCACCTCGCTGCGCGGGAACCCGACGAGCGACGAATACGCCCTCGGCGGGTTCGCGGAGGCCCTGAAGCGCACCCGCGACGAGTGCGGCCGGTAGCGCGCGGGGTGGCGCGCGGGTCAGGCCCGGCGCAGCGCGGGGCGATGCGCCCGCGCGGCCGGCCGGCTCGGGGCACGCATGCGCGCGCGGGCTGCCCGGGCCGCCTGCTCGGCCGTGCGGAACACGGCGCCGTCGAGACCGTCGAACGCGCGCGCCGATGAGAAGAACCGGACGCCGCGCCCCTCGGGCACGGCGATCCCGGCGGTGACCTCACCGATCTCGATCACCCGGGCCGGTTCGGCAGGTCCGATGGCCGGGTCTGCGAAATCGGGACGGTCTTCGGGCTGGAACTCTGCGAGACTGTGCATCGGACTGGGAACTCCCTGGGCCGGCATATCGCCGTGCCGGATCGCGTGGGCTGCTGCGGACGGTCGGCGGGGCTAGCGTCGACAGCGCCGACGGGCGGCGGGGCAGCAGGGCGCGTTCAGGAGCGGGTGTCGAAGGGACGGTGTTCGCGGGACCATCGGATGTCCTCCAGACTGAAGGACCGCGCGGCACGGGGCCGTCGCAGTGCTTTAGCGTTTGATCACGCGGCGCAAGCTACGCTTCTCAAATCACCGCGGCCGGACCGGCGGAGCGCCCGGGCGTTCAGCCCGGCCGGCACCTTGAAAATGGGCGTGGCGCCGCACACCGTCAACGGAACGGACTTCCGATTTTCGGTGCCCGCCTGGCAGGAATCCGGTCCCGGCCGCGCTCGGGGGAGGCGGGATCGTTCAGGCGGCGGCGATCACCGCGGCGAGGTCGGAGAAGTCCGAGAAGATCCGGGTCGCGCCGGCCTCCGCGAGGCCGGTGCCTGCCGGGTCGTGCCCCCAATGGCCGCCCCCGGTGAAGCCCGCCACCCGCATGCCGGCGCTCCGGGCCGCCGTGACGCCGGGCACGCTGTCCTCGATCACCAGGCAGGCGGCCGGAGCGGCGCCCATGCGCGCGGCGGCGAACAGGAACAGGTCGGGGAACGGCTTGCCCCGTGCCACCTGGGCCGAGGAGAAGACGTGGTCGCCGAACAGCGGCAGCAGCCCGGTCAGGGTCAGGGAATGGCGCAGCCGCACCGGGTCGCTGCTCGACGCGACGCAGACCGGCAGGCCCACGGCGGCGACCGCCTCGGCGACGCCGCGCATCGCCCGCAGCTCCGCGTCGAACAGCGCCAGGGTCTCGGCCTTCACCGCCTCGACGAAGCCGGCGGGTGCGGCGACCCCGTAGTCGCTGGCGATATGGGCCATGATCGAGGGCATCGCGGTGCCGGTGAAGCGGGCCCGCACGGTGGCGAAGTCGATATCGACGCCGATCCGGTTCAGTCCGGCCGTCAGGCAGGCGAGGCTCAGGGGCTCGCTGTCCACCAGAACGCCATCGCAATCGAAGATCACGAGGCCGAGATTCGTCGCGCGCGCGTTCAAGGTCGACCGCTCTCCCGCGGCCCGCCGCCGCGGGGCGAGCCTGTGGCACGGGCCCGGCGACCCGGCAACCGCGCGGATCGACGCTCGCCCCGGACGCGCCGCAGACGCGCCGCTGGCGCTTGCACCTTGCGGTCCGGACCCATACTCCCGGGGCGGGCGCCCTCGGGCGCGCCGGCGAAAGCCCAAACGGTCCGTAAGGCAAGGCTCAGAAGGCCCCGCGATGTTCCGCTTCCTGGCCCGCGTCCTGGGCTTCCTGCTGATGGCCGGCGGCTTCGTCGCGCTGATCTATGACGGCGCCCGTTCCATCGCCAACAACGGCCTGCGGGTGACGCCCCTCTCCGACGTGATCGCCACCCTGTTCAAGGACAAGGCCAGCGCCCTGCAGGGCAGCGTGGAGGGGGCGGCGCCCTGGCTCTGGCACATCCTGGGCCTGCCGCTCACCCTGGCGCCGGCCTCCCTGATCGGCCTGGGGCTCGGCGCGGTGCTGCTCTGGCTCGGCCAGCCGGGCCGCGAGCCGATCGGCTTCCTGACGAAGCCCTGACGAAGTAATGACGAAGCCCTGGCGCTCGGGCGCGGCCTAACGGCCCGCGAGCCGGGCCTCGGCCTCCGCCAGCGCCCCCTTCAGCCGTTCGACCTCGGCGGTCAGCGCGTACCGCTCGCTGACGTCGAACTGCGAGGCGAAGAAGTAGACGACCCGGTCCGCCTCATCCCGCACCGGCCCGACATAGAGGGCGTTCTGGAAGGTCGAGCCGTCCTTGCGATAGTTGAGGAGGTCGACCCGGATGTCCTCCTCCCGCCGGATGGCGTCGCGCAGGCGATCGACGGCCTCCGCCTCGGTTTCGGGACCCTGCAGGAAGCGGCAGTTGCGGCCGATCACCTCCATCCGGGTATAGCCGGTCAGCGTCAGGAAGGCGTCGTTCACGAAGACGATCGGGTTGTCGTGCTGGGCCGGATCCGTGATGATCATCGGCATCCGCGTCGCGCGCACGGCTGCGGCGAACGGATCGCCCCGCTGCGACCCCACCTTCACATTGTCCGGCACGTGGCTCGTGGCAGTCCCGCCCGTCTCCATGCGGATCAGCCCTTCCCAACGCCGCTCGGAGCGGCCATTCGATCAGTGTCTCTCGGGGGTACAAGCCGGAATTCGCGTCCGAGGTCCAGTCTCGCGTCAAGGTTTCGCGTCGCCGGGCCGCCGAACGCTTTTCTGGCCGCCTCCGCCTCCCCATATCGGCGGGAGTTCGACACCGGAAGGCAAGCCGATGTTTTCGTTCCGCAAGCGTCCCGAAATGCCGGCCCCGGCCGACGCCCTGCCGGGCCGCCCGACGCCGGTCCCGACAGCCGAGACGCATTTCGTCAACGGCAACCCGCTCAAGGGGCCGTATCCGCCGGGCATCGAGACGATCGTGCTGGGGCTCGGATGCTTCTGGGGCGCCGAGCGGCGGTTCTGGCAACTGCCCGAGGGCGTGTTCGTGACGGCGGTCGGCTATGCCGGCGGCTACACGCCGAACCCCACCTACGAGGAAGTCTGCACCGGCCAGACCGGCCACAACGAGGTCGTGCTGGTGGCCTTCGATCCGGCGGTGCTGTCCCGGGAGGCGGTGCTGCGGACCTTCTTCGAGAGCCACGACCCGACGCAGGGCATGCGCCAGGGCAACGATGTCGGCACGCAGTACCGCTCCGGCATCTACACCGTCGGCCCCGACCAGGAGGCCACGGCCCGGGCCGTGCGCGACGCCTACGCCGAGGCGCTCCGGACGCGCGGCTTCCCCGACGTCACCACCGAGATCAAGCCGCTGGAGCGGTTCTATTTCGCGGAGGCCTACCACCAGCAGTACCTCGCCAAGAACCCGGCGGGCTATTGCGGCCTGGGCGGCACCGGCGTCAGCTGCCCGGTGGGAACCGGCGTCGCCGCCTGAGCCTCACGGGCTCCGTCCGTCGGGCCGCGTCTGCGGGCCCGGCAACGGGGCGGCGCTGCCGTGCGGCGGCGGCGTGCTGTTCGGGCTGCGGAGCACGATCAGCACGCTGCCCAGCACCGAGAGGGCGACGGCGGTCGCGAAGAGGATGAAGAGCCAGCGGGGCATCCGCAGGCGTTAGCACATCGCGTCCGGCGCGCCGAGCGACCAGTCTCGCCGGGCGGATCGTTTCCGCGCCGCTCATCCCCTCGGCGGTGCCACCGTCAGCGCGGGTGGCGCGCGGACGGGTCGCCTCGCCCGCGATGGCGGCCGCCCCGCCTCCGCGCCTCCGCCCTACGGCGCCTTCAGAACCGCCCGGCAGGCGTTGGGGAGCGCGGCCATGGTCATGGCGGGCTTGGGTTTCGGCGGCACCTTCGGGGGCTTCGGATGCAGCACCGCATCCGAGAACCAGTAGCTGAGGTCGTCGCAGCCGTCGCCCGGCGGCGGCGCGCCCTGCGGCTGGCAATCCTCCTGGCCGGCCGGACAGGCGAGCCGGATATGGTAGTGGTAATTGTGCCCGTACATCGGGCGCACCTTGGACATCCAGCGGCTGCCCGCGGCGTCGCGGCACAGCGCCTTCTTGATCGCCGCGTTGACGAAGATGCGCTCCACCTCCGGCTGCTCGGCGGTGACCTTGATCAGTTGCAGGTGCGTCGGCGTCCAGACCTCCGGATCGATGTCGAGGCGGTCGCGGCGGACCATGTCGGTGGCCGAGGTCTCCTCGCGCTCCGCCCGGCTCATGCGGTGGTCGGGCATCGGCGTCAGCCAGACATCGGCGTCGATGCCGATCTGGTGCGAGGCGTGGCCGGTGATCATCGGGCCGCCCCGGGGCTGGGCCATGTCGCCCACGAGGAGGCCGGGCCAGCCGACCCGGGCCGCCTTCTGCGACAGGCGCTCGATGAAATCGACGAGGTAGGGCGTGCCCCACATCCGGTTGCGGGACGGGCGCATGACCTGCCAGTTCGGACCGTCCAGCGGCAGCGCCTCACCCCCGGAGAAGCAGCCCTTGGCATAGAAGCCGTAGATGTGCGCCGGCCCGGAGGCCGCCTTGGTGACGCGCCCGAACAGCGCCTTGGCGGGCGTCGAGGGCGCGTCCGGATGCTCCAGGGGCGGCAGGGGCTTCGGATTGACGCTGCCGCGATCCTGGGCCTGCGCGGCGGCGGGCAGGAGCAGGGCGGCGAGCGCGAGGCTCGGGGCGAAACGCGGCATCGGCATGCGGGGGCTGTTCGTCCGGCTGGAGGGGGCGGGCGCGGGCGGCCCCCCCGAACCTCGCCCAGGGGCGGGGCGTTTTTCGGGCAGACAGCCCGCCGCGTCACGCGAAACGGTCGGGCGGATCCACCGCGACGACCCGGCGGCGCCCTAGCGGATGGGGCGGGTCACCGGTCCGCACCAGCCGGGCAGGTAGTCGGCGTCCTTGGATTTCGCCAGCGCCATCGCCCGCTCCAGAGCGGAGGAGAAGTCGCCCTCGATCCGCTTCTCCTTGATGTTCCGCCGCAGGAAGTCGGCCCACAGGAACTCGCTGAACGGGGTGGTATCCTTCGCGAAGCCGCCGGCCCGGCGCAGCTCGCCGGCGAGGCTGCGGTAGGGATCGTCCGCCAGGGCATCGACCGATTTCGGGATGTCCTTGAAGTGCTGGCGCACGCCCTCGGCATCGTAGGGATGCGCCCAGGATTTGTGGTCGCACACCGTCCAGAAGGCGTCCTTGTCGAGGTAGTGCAGGTCGGCCACCACGGTGACGAGCACGCTCTCGACCCCCTCCTCGTGCAGGGCGCGGGAGAGGTGGTGATGATCGATGATGTAATGGCGCTTCTTCGGCCCGAGCAGCGTCGGGATCATATGGGCGCCGAGGAACTCCTCCTTCTTCTCGCCGTCGTATTCCCGCCAGCGCCGCCGCTTCTCCGCCACTTCACGGTAGCCCACCGTCATCTGCGTCGGGCGCAGCTCGGCGATCGGGATTGTTCTGAGCAGCGGCTCTCGGGTGGCCATGGGATCTCCTGACTGCGGGATTTTGTCACGCGCACGTCACAAGCTATTC
Source organism: Methylobacterium sp. 1973 (assembly GCF_040545035.1). Lineage (NCBI taxonomy): Bacteria > Pseudomonadati > Pseudomonadota > Alphaproteobacteria > Hyphomicrobiales > Methylobacteriaceae > Methylobacterium > Methylobacterium sp. 1973. The sequence continues at coordinate 746,064 of NZ_JBEPLA010000001.1, read as the reverse complement.
GGGACCGGCAGATCGGACAGGGCGCGACGCGCTCACGATTCCGGCATCGCGCGCACGGCTTCGAGGACGAAGACCCGGATCGCCGAAGACAGGTTCTGTCCGTCGCGCCCGGCATCGATCGCGCCGATGAGGGCCTGGACGGACTGGCCCCGCGCCTCCGCGATCTCCCGCAGCGCCGCCCAGAACGGATCCTCCAGGGACACGCTGGTGCGGTGGCCGGCGATCATCACGGAGTGCTTGGTGAGGCCGGCGCTCACGGGAGGCGGATCATGCGTTCGGGTCGGAATCCGGCTCGTGCCGCGCGAGGCGATGGCCCTCGTGGCGCTCGGTCTCGAGGGCCTTGCGCCGCTGCTGGAGAATCTTGGCCTTCTTCGGCTGGCCGAAGGCGATCCGGTTGGCCTCGGCCTTCGTGTCGGCCTCGGCACGGGCCTTCGCCTTGCGGATCTGGCGCAGATTGATGATCTCGGCCACGGATCGCCTCCCGTAACCGGCGCGGGAGGCTCCGCGCCGGGACGTCACACAACAATCAGTCGGCGCTCGGCGCCAGCATCGTCTCCGGCCGGACCACGCGCTCGAACTCCGCCTCGGTGACGTAGCCGAGGCGCAGGGCCTCCTGCTTGAGGGTGGTGCCGTTCTTGTGCGCGGTCTTGGCGATCTCGGCGGCCTTGTCGTAGCCGATCGAGGGGGCGAGCGCGGTCACCAGCATGAGCGAGCGGCTCATCAGGTCGGCGATCTTGTCCTCGTTGGCCTTGATGCCGACGACGCAATTGTCGGTGAAGCTCACCGCCGCGTCGGCGAGCAGCCGCACCGATTGCAGCACCGCGTTGGCGATCACCGGCTTGAAGACGTTGAGTTCGAAATTGCCCTGACTGCCGGCGAAGCTCACCGTCGTGCCGTTGCCGATCACCTGGGCGCAGACCATGGTCAGCGCCTCGCACTGGGTCGGGTTGACCTTGCCGGGCATGATCGAGGAGCCGGGCTCGTTCTCAGGGAGCGACAATTCGCCGAGGCCGGAGCGCGGGCCCGAGCCGAGGAAGCGGATGTCCTGAGCGATCTTGAACAGGCCGGCGGCGAGGGCCGCGAGCGCGCCCTGCGTGAACACCAGCGCGTCGTGGGTGGCCAGCGCCTCGAACTTGTTCTCGGCGGAGGTGAAGGGCAGCCCGGTCAGCTCCGCGACCTTGGCGGCGAAGCGCTCGGCGAATTCCGGATGGGCGTTGAGGCCGGTGCCGACCGCGGTGCCGCCCTGGGCGAGCGCCAGGACCCCCGGCAGGGTCGCGGCGACCCGCGAGCCGCCGAGCGCCACCTGGGCGGCGTAGCCGGAGAATTCCTGGCCCAGCGAGACCGGCGTCGCGTCCTGCAGGTGGGTGCGGCCGATCTTGACGATCGACGCGAACGCCTTGGCCTTGGCGTCCAGCGCGCCGTGCAGGTGGGAGAGCGCCGGCAGCAGGCGCCCCTGGATCTCGCGGGCCACCGCGATGTGCATGGCGGTGGGGAAGGTGTCGTTGGAGGACTGGCCGCGGTTGCAATGGTCGTTCGGGTGGACCGGGGACTTGCCGCCGCGCTGGCCGCCCAGCCGCTCGTTGGCGAGGCTGGCGATCACCTCGTTGGCGTTCATGTTCGACTGGGTGCCCGAGCCGGTCTGGTAGATGACCAGGGGGAACTCGTCGTCGTGGCGGCCCTCCACTACCTCGGCGGCCGAGGCCGCGATGGCGTCGGCGAGCGTCGCGTCGAGGGCGCCGAGATCCTTGTTCACCAGGGCGGCGGCCTGCTTCACCACCCCGAGGGCGTGGACGAGCGGCGCCGGCATCCGGTCGGTGCCGATCTTGAAGTTCTGGATCGAGCGCTGCGTCTGCGCGCCCCAGTAGCGATGCGCCGGAACCTCGATCGGCCCGAAGGTGTCGGACTCGGTGCGGGTGGCGGTCTCGGTGGGCGACATCGTGGCCTCTACGTCTGGTGCCGTGCGGTGCCTACTTAAATGAGGCGCGGGTGAATCGCGATGCCGGTTTTCCCGGCACCCCGACAAGAGCGAAGCTCTGTTCCCGCCGGACAAGGAGCCGATGAGCGCGACGATCGATCTGTCCGAACCCGCCGCCCGGTTCCGCCCCGTCGTGCCGCCGCCGCTGAAGGCGCCGCTCGGCCTGTTCGACTTCCTGCGGGCGGCCCGGAAGAATCCGATCACCACCTGGATGGACGCGCATTTCAAGCTGCCGGTGGTGGCGGCCGAGAGCGCGATGGGCCGGATCACCCTGGTGAGCGACCCGGCGCTGATCCGCTACCTGCTCATCGAGAACGCCGACGGCTACCGCAAGGACGACCTGCAGCGGCGTGTCCTCGCCCCGGGGCTCGGCAACGGTCTGCTCAGCGCCGAGGGCGACGAGTGGCGCCTCCAGCGCCGGACGCTGGCGCCGATCTTCAACGCCCGCACGGTCCAGGGCTTTTCGGAGGCGATGAACGCCGCCGGCGCCCGTCTCGGCCGCCGCCTCGTCCGCCGCGACGGCAAGCAGGTCGATGTGGCCCTTGAGATGACCCGCGTCACGCTCGACGTGCTGGAGCGGACGATCTTCACGCAAGGCCTGCCGAGCGATCCCGATGCCCTCGGCCGTGCGATCACGCGCTTCCTGGAAGCGGTCGGGCCGATCGACCCCCTCGACGTGTTCGGCGTGCCCGATTTCGTGCCGCGGATCGGCCGCCTGAGGGCCCGTCCGGCGGGCCGCTTCTTCGCCGAGGTGGTCGATGAGCTCATCGCCCGCCGCAAGGCGCTGATGGCGCGGGGGGAGGCGCCCCGGGACCTGCTGACCCTGCTGCTCGAAGCGCAGGATCCCGAGACCGGCAACGGGCTCTCGGATCTCGCCGTGAAGGCCAACATCGTCACCTTCATCGCCGCCGGGCACGAGACCACGGCCAATTCCCTGACCTGGACGCTCTACTGCCTGTCGCAGGATCCGGCCGCCCAGGCGCGGATCGAGGCCGAGGTCGACGCCGCCGGGTCGGGGGATTTTTCCGCGGAGCGTCTGCCGTTCACCCGGGCGGCGATCGAGGAGGCCATGCGCCTGTTCCCGCCGGTGCCGTTCCTCAGCCGTCAGGCGATCCGGGACGACCGGCTCGGCCGGATCAAGGTGCCGCGGGGCTCGCTGGTCATGGTGGCGCCCTGGGTGCTCCACCGCCATCATCTGCTGTGGGAGGATCCGGAGGCCTTCGTGCCGGAGCGGTTCCTGCCCGAGAACCGCGACACGATTCCGCGCTTCGCCTATCTGCCGTTCGGGGCGGGGCCGCGGATCTGCATCGGCCAGAGCTTCTCGATTCAGGAGGCCGTGATCGTGCTGGCGCATGTGGTGCGGGCGGTGCTCTTCCGGCTGCCGGCGGATCATCCGCCGGTGACGCCGCTCCACCGGGTGACGCTGCGGCCGGAGCACGGCTTGCGCATGGACGCGGTGGCGCGGGGCTAGGCCGGGCCCGGTCACCGTGCCGCGGTGCAGGCCGGCGCCCTTCAGCAGGACGGCCGGAGGGGACGGGCGACCGAATCTGATCGACGGTCTCGAGGGTCGCGGATCGCTTGGCGATCGGGCGCGGGCTCCCCGCAGCCGCCGACAGCATCGACGGCGCGACCGTGTCGTCCCCCGTACGACGCCCGGCCGTCGATCCGGCCCGGGAGACGCTCAGCTCTTCTTGCGGAAGGCGTCCAGGCTCACGACCTCGGCGCTGCCCTCCTCGCCCTCCTTCTTGGCGGCGGGGCGGGGGGCCTTGTCGTCGGGCTTGCCGGCGGCTTTCTCGCCCTGAGCGGCGGGAGCGGGCAGCCCCTTCGGCGCGCCGGAGCCGATCGTGGCAAGACCGGCGCTCTTGGGCCGCACCTCGCCGGGTTCCGAACCGGCCCCGCGCGGGCCGGGCTTGGCCGCCGGGGCGGCGTTCGCCTCCTCGGGGGTCTCGCCGGCTTCGCTGAGATCGAACTTCAGGCCGAACTGCACGGAGGGATCGAAGAAGCCCGACAGGGCATCGAACGGCACCAGCAGCCGCTCCGGCACCCCCGAGAAGGACAGGCCGACTTCGAAGGCGTGCTCGGTGACGTTGAGGTCCCAGAACTGGTGCTGCAGGACGATCGTCATGTCCTGCGGGTACTTCTCCCGCAGGGCCTGCGAGATCCGCACGCCGGGCGCTTCCGTCCGGAACGAGACGTAGAAGTGATGCTCGCCCATCAGGCCCTCGCGGGCCGCGTCGGTCAGCACCTTGCGGACCACGCCGCGCAGGGCGTCCTGTACCAGTAGATCGTAGCGGATGAGGTCGTCTGCCATCTGCGGTTGCGCTCTCGCCCGGTCTGCCCGGCGCCCCGCCGCGGATGGCTGGACCGAGGATTGGAAGTGGAGGCTTCTGTTGCCAGGTGCCTCCGAACCCCGCCTATGCGGTGCTACCCGCTAGGACTTTAGGTCGGTATTGGGGACCGCTTACGCGGCCACCGCCACCGGAGCAAAGTTGTCGTTGGCAACTATTGCAAAGGCCCGATAACGGCGGAACCATGCCGAGCGAAAGTCCAACCTTTACGCCCTCGTCGATCCTATTTCGCCCCCGCCAAAGCCCAGGCTAAGATCACGCGCCTTGCGGCAGCATGTCCTGGGCTTGGGTGGAGGCGCCGGGTACCGCCCCCGGGTCCGATAGGTTTATTGCGAAGAACGTTTATCGCCATAGCCGGCCTCGCGACCGGCTCCCAAGATATAGAGGGGATCGGTCCGGTTTTGAAGCCCGATCGTGTCGCGCCGCTGTCTCATTTGGAGCCTCCGGGTGAGGCTGTTGCCGGAAGCGCGCAGTCGTCTTCCGGCGCGGTGGCCGACGCCCCTCGTCCCGGCATCTGGTCGGCGGCCTGGCATCTCGGCGGGCTGATCGCGCTCGTCGTCTTCTATCTCGGCGCCGCGAGCCTGCTCGCGCTGGCGGTCGTGCGCGTCGGGTTCGATCTGTGGAGCGGGATCGATCCGTTCCTGCCGCCGGAGCGGCGCCCGTTCCTCGGTGCGGTGGAGCTGACCCACCGTGCCTTCGCCACGGACGTCCTGCGTCAGGTGTTCCTCGCCGTTCTGGTGGTGGGTGCGGCCTGGTGGCGCGACCGGACCGGCTGGCGCCGCCGCCTCGCCCTCGACCGCGAGCGCCCGAACGGGATGCGGCCCGTCGCCCTGCTGGGGCTCCTCCTCGTCTGGCCGGTTCTGCACATCGCCTGGGTCACCGGCACCGCGGAACTGTTCGGTGCCAGCTTCGGCCAGCACGTGCGGCTGTCCCCGTTCATGAGCCAGGCCGCGGTGGCGGCGTGGCTCGCCTATCTGGCGATCCTGGCGCCCGTGGCCGAGGAGCTGCTGCTGCGCGGCGAGGCCTTCGCCCGTGCCCGGGCGGTGCTGGGGCCGGCGGGGGCGATCCTGGTCACGGCGGTCATCTTCGCCGCCGCCCACATCTCGTCCTGGGGGCTCGCCCGGCCGGTCTCCCTGCTGCCGCTCGCCCTGGCGCTCGGCTGGCTGCGCTGGCGGACCGGCCGGCTCTGGCCCGGGATCGCCCTGCACGGCTGGTCGAACCTCGCCCTCGTGACCTACCTGCTTTGGCCGGCTTGACCGCCAGCTGGTGACGGCGGTGGACAGATGTCGGCGGCGCGCTTGCCGGCCGTCGCGCCGGCGCGCAGGAATGACCGATGGACGCTTATCAGGACCTGCTCCGGCGCATCCTCGACGAGGGCGTGGCCAAGGACGACCGCACCGGCACCGGCACGCTCTCGGTGTTCGGCCACCAGATGCGCTTCGACCTGTCGGCCGGCTTCCCGCTGGTCACCACGAAGCGGCTGCACCTGCGCTCGATCATCCACGAGCTGCTCTGGTTCCTGACGGGCGATACCAACGTGGCCGCGCTCCAAGCCAACGGCGTGACGATCTGGGACGAGTGGGCCGACGCGCACGGCGATCTCGGGCCGGTCTACGGCAAGCAGTGGCGCTCCTGGGAGAAGCCCGGCGGCGGCACCGTCGACCAGATCGCCTGGGTGCTCGACGAGATCCGGCGCAACCCCGATTCCCGCCGCCTGATCGTCTCGGCCTGGAACCCGGCCGACCTCGACCGGATGGCGCTCGCCCCCTGCCACTGCCTGTTCCAGTTCTACGTGAGCGAGGGGCGGCTCTCCTGCCAGCTCTACCAGCGCTCGGCGGACGCCTTCCTCGGCGTGCCCTTCAACATCGCGAGCTACGCCCTGCTGACCCACATGATCGCCCAGGTGACCGGCCTCGGGGTCGGCGACTTCGTCCACACCTTCGGCGACGCGCATCTCTACCGGAACCACCTGGAGCAGACCCGGACCCTGCTGGGCCGGACCCCGCGCCCGCTGCCGCAGCTGCGGCTCAACCCGGAGGTCCGCGACCTCTTCGCCTTCCGGTACGAGGACATCGCCATTGCGGGCTATGAGCCGCACCCGGCCATCGCGGCCCCGGTGGCGGTATGAGCCCGATCGTCTCCCTGGTCGCCGCGGTCGCCCGCAACGGCGTGATCGGCCGCGACAACGGCCTCGCCTGGCATCTCTCCAGCGACCTGAAGCGCTTCAAGGCCCTGACCATGGGCAAGCCGATGCTGATGGGCCGGCGGACCTGGGATTCGATCGGCCGTCCCCTGCCGGGGCGCCGCACCCTGGTGCTCACCCGGGATGCCGGCTTCCGCGCCGAGGGGGTCGAGGCCGTCCATGACTGGCCCTCCGCGCTGGCGGCCGCCGCCGGGGCGGAGCTGATGGTGGTGGGCGGGGCCGAGATCTATGCGCTCGCGCTCCCGCAGGCCGACCGGCTCCATCTCACCGAGGTCGAGGCCGAGCCCGAGGGCGACGTGCGCTTCCCGGCCTTCGACCGCGGTCGCTTCCGGGAGACGTTCCGCGAGGCGCATCCGGCGGGACCCCGGGACGAGCACGCCTTCGCGTTCGTCGATTGGGAGCGCGTCCGCTGAGGCGCGCCGCCGCAATTGCGTTCCATGCCGCGCATGCCCACCTGCCAGCCTTGACAGCACGGGGCGCGCGCCCGCAGGTGCCTGTCGGGTGCGCGTGCTCACGCCGGGCCTGCGCATCCTGCGGGAAGATGCGTGCGTGCAGGCTCTTAAGGCTTGAGGCCGGATGCGGTCGCCTCGCGATCGATCCGGATGGCCGGGACTAGGCGGGCGAGCGTGGCCGTTCAGGCAGGGGGCGCCGGCCGGGGTATGGGCCGGGCGCGGACAGGCAGGAGACGACGTCTAGGATGCCTTGGAGCAATCAGAGCGGCGGCGGGGGCCCGTGGGGCCGGCCCGGCGGCAACGGCGGCGGTCCCTGGGGTGGTGGCGGCGGCGGCGGCAAGACGCCGCCGAATCTTGAGGACCTGCTCCGGCGCGGGCAGGACCGCCTGCGCGGTCTGATCCCGGGCGGCGGTGGCGGCTCGGGCGGCTACGGGGGCGGCGGCGCGCAGGGCGTCGGCGGCGGCCGCAGCGCGGCGGTGATCGCCGTGCTCGCCGTCGCGATCTGGCTCGCCACCGGCTTCTACACCGTCTACCCCCGTCAGGTCGGCATCGAGACGATCTTCGGCCGCTATGTCGGCACCAAGGGCGAGGGCCTGCGCTACAACTTCCCCTATCCGATCGGCGGGGTTGTGAAGCCGGATGTCGGCTCCCAGAACTCGATCCAGATCGGTTTCCGCGCCGGTCCGAACGGCCAGGGCCGCACCCGCGACGTGCCGGACGAGAGCCTGATGCTCACCGGCGACGAGAACATCGTCGATCTCGATTTCGAGGTGCAGTGGCGGGTCAACCCGCTGAAGGCCTCCGACTTCGTGTTCAACCTCCAGAACCCGGAAGGCACCATCAAGGCGATCTCCGAGAGCGCGATGCGCGAGGTGATCGGCCGCCGCAACATCCAGGCGATCCTCACCAACGAGCAGTCGAGCATCGCCCAGGAGGTGAAGGAGATGGTCCAGAAGGCGCTCGACGAGTACGGCGCCGGCGTGCGCATCGAGGTGGTGCAGCTCGTCTCGGTCAATCCGCCGCCGGAGGTGCGCCCCGCCTTCATCGACGTGAACGCGGCCCAGCAGGACGCCGACACGGCGCAGAACGAGGCCAAGACCTACGCGAGCCGCGAAGTGCCGCAGGCCCGCGGCAAGGCGTCCCAGATCGTCCAGCAGGCCGAGGCCTACCGGACCAAGGCGACCGCCGACGCCACCGGCCAGGCGGCCCGCTTCAGCGAGGTCTACGCCTCCTACAAGGCCGCCCCGGCGATCAGCCGCGAGCGGATCTTCCTGGAGACGATGGAAAAGGTACTGGGGTCCGTGAACAAGGTGATCATCGACCAGAACGGGACGCAGCCCGGGGCGGCGACCGCCGCCGGCGTGCTGCCGGTGCTGCCGCTCTCGGAGTTCGGCGCCCGCGCCCAGACCCAGACGGGAGCCGCCCGATGAAGCAGGCTCTCCGCACCGGCCTGATCGCGATCGCGGCGATCGTCGCGATCGGCCTCTACGCGTCGATCTTCACCGTCGGCCAGATGCAGCAGGCCCTGGTCCTGCAGTTCGGCCGCGTCCGCGCCGTCCTCAACGCCACCGGCGAGGAGAAGCCCGGCCTGTACTTCAAGATCCCGTTCATGGAGAACGTGGTCCTGTTCGACAAGCGCGTGCTCGACCTCGACCTGCCGGTGCAGACGGTGCTCACCGCCGACCGGCAGAACCTGGAGGTGGACGCCTTCGCCCGCTACCGGATCCTCGACCCGCTCCGCTTCTACCAGGCGGTGGGCAATATCGGGCTCGCCAACCAGCGGCTCGCGAGCTTCACCAATTCCGGCCTGCGCAACGTGCTCGCCCGCTCGACCCGCGACGCCATCGTGAAGACCGACCGCGGCCAGCTGATGCACCAGATCCAGGAGGACGTGAACCGGCAGGCCAAGGCGCTGGGCATCGAGATCGTCGACCTTCGCATGACCCGCGTCGATCTGCCCGCGCAGAACTCGGCCGCCGTCTACCGGCGGATGAAGACCGAGCGCGAGCGCGAGGCCGCCGACATCCGCGCCAACGGCGACCAGATCGCCGCCACGATCCGCGCCAAGGCCGACCGCGAGGTCACGGTGATCCTCGCCGACGCGACGCAGACCTCCGAGCAGCTGCGCGGACAGGGTGACGCGGACAAGAACCGCATCCTCGCCGAGGCGTTCGGCAAGGATGCGGACTTCTTCAGCTTCTACCGCTCGATGCAGGCCTACGAGAGCGGGCTGAAGGGATCCGACACCCGTCTGGTGATCAGCCCGACCTCGGACTTCTTCCGGTACTTCAGCGACCCGCAGGGCCGGCCCCCGGCCCCGGCGGCCCGCGGGCCGCGCGGACCGGCCGATCCGAGCGCCGCCACCGGGTCCACCACCGGGTCCGCGGCCGGGACGGCACGCTGATCGGGATGCGAGTTGGCGCCCCGGCGTCCGGAGACTACCTTGCAGGAAAACCCGCGGGCCCCCGATCATCGGTCGAGGCCCGCGGCGCCGGAAACGCGTTCTTGAAGAGGTCGACCATGCACCCCGTCGCGAGCGCCCCCGTGGCGCCCTTCGGCCGCGCCACCGCGCAGCCTCGTTCCCGCGCCCGCGCGCTGATGGCCTCGATCCTGATCGGCGCCTCCGTAGCCGCGGCCGCCCTGCCGGTTCCCGCCCTCGCCAAGGGGCCGGCCTCGCTCGCGGATCTCGCCGAGCAGGTCACCGACGCGGTGGTCAACATCTCCGCCTCCACCACCGTGGAGGCCCGCGGCGGTCGCGCCATGCCGCAGGTCCCCCCGGGCACCCCGTTCGAGGACCTGTTCGAGGAGTTCTTCAACCGGCGCGGCGGCCGCGGCGGCGGCGGTGGTGACGGCGAGGCGCCGCGCGCGCAGCGCAAGTCCAATTCCCTGGGCTCCGGCTTCATCATCGACGCCGCCGGCCTCGTGGTGACGAACAACCACGTCATCGGCGACGCCAACGACATCCAGGTCATCCTGCACGACGGCACCAAGCTCAAGGCCGAGATCGTCGGCAAGGATTCGAAGATCGATCTCGCGGTCCTGCGCGTGAAGCCCCCGGCCGATCACCCGCTGAAGGCGGTGCCGTTCGGCGATTCGGACAAGATGCGCCCGGGCGACTGGGTCATCGCCATCGGCAATCCGTTCGGGCTCGGCGGCTCGGTCTCGGCCGGCATCGTCTCGGCCCGGGGCCGCAACATCGAGTCCGGACCCTACGACAACTACATTCAGACCGACGCGGCCATCAACAAGGGCAATTCCGGCGGTCCGCTGTTCAACATGGACGGCGAGGTGATCGGCATCAACACGGCGATCCTGTCGCCGACCGGCGGCTCGGTGGGCATCGGCTTCGCGGTCCCGTCGGGTACGGCCAAGCCCGTGATCGATCAGCTCCGCGATTTCGGCGAGGTCCGCCGCGGCTGGCTCGGCGTCCGCATCCAGAACGTCGACGACACCACCGCCGAGGCGCTCAACCTCAAGGGCGGGGCGCGGGGCGCCCTGGTGGCCGGCGTCGACGAGAAGGGTCCGGCCAAGACCGCCGGGATCGAGGTCGGCGACGTGATCCTGAAGTTCAACGGTGCGCCGGTGAAGGCCTCCGGCGACCTGCCGCGGATCGTGGCCTCGACCCCCGTGGGTCAGAAGGTCGACGTGGTCGTGGTCCGCAAGGGCGAGGAGGTGACGAAGCCCGTCACCCTCGGCCGCCTGGAGGACAGCGACAAGCCGCAGCTCGCCAACCTGCGCCAGCCGGAGCCCGAGAGCGCCACCCGGCAGGCGCTGGGCCTCAACCTCTCCGGCATGACCGACGAGCTGCGCAAGAAGTTCTCCATCAAGGACACCGTGAAGGGCGTGGTCGTCACCCGGGTCGACCCGAACTCGACGGCGGCCGACAAGCGGATCCAGCCCGGCGAGGTGATCGTCGAGGTCGGCCAGGAGGCGGTGAGCACCCCGGCGGAGGTGACCAAGCGGATCGACGCCCTGAAGAAGGACGGGCGCAAGTCGGTGCTGCTGCTGGTGGCGAGCGCCACCGGCGACGTCCGTTTCGTGGCCGTCGGGCTGGACTGAGCCCTATCACCCGCGAGATCGAAGGCCGTCGCTTCGCGAGGAGCGGCGGCCTTCCTGCGTTCAGGACACCCGTGGTGCCGCAGCGCGGCACGCCGGTGCCGCGAGGCGCAGCGGTTCGCGAACCAACCGGAGATCGAGAAGCTCCGCGTATCGACACGCTCTGACATCGCGGCCACGATGGGCGCCGTCGCCTGCGCGAAGGTCGAGCCGGTGCGCCGGCGGGTCGGTGCGACCGGCGTTCAGGCCCCGGCCGTTCCGGGCGCGGTCCGCGCCCCGACCCGCACCCTTCAGTGAGGGCTCACCCCACGAACTCCGCCGCCGCATAGCCCTGCAGGTACAGGAGCGCGGTGAGGTCGCCGTGCTCGACCCGGACCCGCGCCGCGGCGGCGACCGCGGGCTTCGCGCGGAACGCCACGCCGAGGCCGGCCTCGGTCAGCATGTCGAGATCGTTGGCCCCGTCGCCCACCGCCAGCGTCTCCGCAGGGCCGAGGGACAGCGCCTCACGGAGTTCGATCAGCGCCGCGCGCTTCTCGGCCTTCCCGACGATCGGATCCTCCACGAAGCCGGTGAGCCGTCCGTCCGCCACGCCCAACAGGTTGGACCGGTGCTCATCGAAGCCGATCATCGCCGCGATCGGGCCGGTGAACAGGGTGAAGCCGCCCGAGACCAGGCAGGTGTGGGCGCCGTGCGCCCGCATCGTCCGCACCAGGGTGCGGCCGCCCGGGGTCAGGGTCAGGTGCTCGGCGATCAGCCCGTCGACCGCACCGACCGGGATGTCCTTCAGGAGCGCCACGCGCTCGCGCAGCGCCGGCTCGAAGGCGATCTCCCCGCGCATCGCCCGCTCGGTGATCGTCGCGACATGCTCCTTGAGGCCGAGCGTTCCGGCGAGCTCGTCGATGCATTCCTGCTCGATCATGGTGGAATCCATGTCGGCCAGGAACAGGCGCTTGCGCCGGTGCGCGTCGGCGGGGAGCACGGCGAGGTCGATGGGTTCACCGGCGAGGGCCGTCCGCAGCGCGTCGGTGAGGGACGCCGCGGCGGCGGGCTCGCCCGGGACGAGCAACTCAGCCGCCACCGCGCCGTGCAGGATCCGGGGCTGGTGCTCCGTCCGCAGCACCGCGCGGGCCTCGGCCAGCACCGCATCGGTGATGGACGGCCGATCCGGGTTTGCTATCAGGACCGCGACCAGCATCGTGGAGTTTCACCTTGCCGCCAGACCGGGAGGAAGCCGGGGGGCGCCCGGCGGCGATCCTCATCGCAGGGCCCACCGCGTCGGGCAAGTCGGCGCTGGCCGCCCGGCTGGCGGAGCGTCACGGCGGCGTGGTGATCAACACCGATTCCATGCAGGTCTACGGCGACCTGCGGCGCCTCACCGCCCGGCCCGACCCGGACGAGGAGGCACGGGTGCCCCACCGGCTCTACGGGCATGTCGACGGCGCCGTGAACTATTCCGTGGGGCATTTTTCACGGGATGTGGCGGCGCTGCTGACGACGCTCGGCGGGCAAAGGCCGGTCTTCGTCGGCGGCACGGGCCTGTACTTCCGGGCGCTGGAGCAGGGGTTTTCGGAGCTGCCGCCGGTGCCCGAGGCCGTGCGCGCGCAGGTGCGGGCGGAGGCCGAGGGCCGTCCCACCGAGGCGCTGCACGCCGACCTCGCCCGCCACGATCCCGAGGGCGCCGCCCGCCTGCGCCCGAGCGACCGGATGCGGGTGATGCGGGCCCTGGAGATTTTTCTCGCGACTGGCCGGCCGATCGCGAGCTTCTACGGCGATCCGATACCCGGGCCGCTCGCCGGGTGGGCCCTCGAAAAAATCTTCCTGGCCCCCGACCGCGCGGTGTTGCGCGCCCGCATCGACGCCCGCTTCCGGACCATGATCGCCGAAGGGGCGCTGGACGAGGTCGCCCGCCTGCACAGGCGAAACCTCGACCCGCTGCTGCCGGTGATGCGCGCCCACGGCGTGCCGGGCCTGATCGCGTATCTCGAGGGGGCGATCGGACTCGAGGAGGCGATCGTCCGGGGACAGGCGGATACCCGGGCCTACGCCAAGCGCCAGTTCACGTGGTTCCGCCACCAGATGGGGGAGGACTGGCGCTGGATGGATCCGGAGGAGGCCGCGGCGGCGCTGTGAGGCTTCCCGCGGGCTCCCTCCCCGTGCGGGTGAGGGAGCCCGGCTTCCGGAGAAGGCAGGGCCTGCACGCGGGGCAGAATCCTGTTCTGTACGGATGCTGTCCTCGCCCGACACCCCCTCCCGCGACGGGGCGAGGGAGGGGGCACACGGGGCCGTTTCCGACCCCTCCGGACCGCGAGGGGAGCTGCCGCCCTCAGCGCTCCAGCCGGGCCACGAGGCTCGACGTGTCCCAGCGGTTGCCGCCCATGGCCTGAACCTCGGCGTAGAATTGGTCCACCAGCGCCGAGACCGGCAGCTTGGCGCCGTTGCGGCGGGCCTCGTCCAGCAGGATGCCGAGATCCTTGCGCATCCAGTCGACCGCGAAGCCGAAGTCGAACTTGCCCGCGTTCATGGTCTTGCCGCGGTTCTCCATCTGCCAGGAGCCGGCGGCGCCCTTGGAGATCACGTCGAGCACCGCTTCCACGTCGAGGCCGGCGCGCTTGGCGAAGTGGACGCCCTCGGAGAGGCCCTGGACGAGGCCGGCGATGCAGATCTGGTTGACCATCTTGGTGAGCTGGCCGGCGCCCGCCGGGCCCATCAGCCGGCAGGCCCGGGCGAAGGACCCGATCGCGCCCTCGACCTTGGCGTAGGTCGCCGCGTCGCCGCCGCACATCACGGTCAGCACCCCGTTCTCGGCGCCGGCCTGGCCGCCGGAGACCGGCGCGTCGATGAAGCCGAGCCCCTTGGCCTCCGCGGCCGCGGCCAGTTCCCGGGCCACCTCGGCGGAGGCGGTGGTGTGGTCCACGAAGACCGCGCCCGGCGTCATGCCGGCGAGCGCCCCGTCGTCGCCCAGCACGACGCTGCGCAGGTCGTCGTCGTTGCCCACGCAGGCGAAGACGATCTCGGCGCCCTCGGCGGCCTGCCGGGGCGTGGGGGCGAAGGCACCGCCATAGGTCTTCACCCAGGCTTCCGCCTTCGGCGTGGTGCGGTTGTAGACGGTGACGTCGTGGCCACCCTTCTTGGCGAGGTGGCCGGCCATCGGCCCGCCCATCACGCCGAGACCCAGGAATGCGACCTTCGCCATGGTTGTCCGCTCCTCGCAGGCCCGGACCGCGCCGGCGCCCTTCCTTCTCCGACGGCGGACGGCGACGGAGCTCGGCAGCCTGGCCGTGAAGGGGGTCGGGGCCGGGCCGGAGACCCGATGTGACACATTGGGCGTCGTGCCGCCGCCGACGCTGCATCACAGCTCGGATCGCTTGCGTCAACGGCGGACGAATAGGATAACCCGCCCGTGTAGCCCGGGACCACGAAGTCCCAGCCGGAGCCCCCGCGCGTGGCCCCGTGCGCGAGGCGGTCGGTCAGGGAGTGGGACATGGGTACGGCGCTCGGCAGGCATGGGCCATGGGCCCTCGTGGGCGCCCTCGGCGCCGCGGCGCTGGCGATCGTGGCGAGCCAGCGGGGCGAGACCATCAACGCCCTCTGGGTCGTGGTCGCGGCGGTCTGCGTCTACCTGATCGCCTACCGCTACTATTCCCAGTTCATCGCCGACAAGGTGATGCGCCTCGACCCGAAGCGCATGACGCCGGCCGTGCGGCACAATGACGGTCTCGATTACGTCCCCACCAACCGCGGCGTCCTGTTCGGCCACCACTTCGCGGCGATCGCGGGCGCGGGCCCGCTGGTCGGCCCGGTGCTCGCCGCCCAGATGGGCTACCTGCCCGGCATGCTCTGGATCCTGGCCGGCGTGGTCCTCGCCGGCGCCGTGCAGGACTTCATGGTCCTGTTCGTGTCGATGCGCCGGGACGGCCGGTCGCTCGGCGAGCTGATCCGGGCCGAGCTCGGGACGATTCCCGGCATCATCGCGCTGTTCGGCACCTTCCTGATCATGGTGATCCTGCTGGCCGTGCTGGCCCTCATCGTGGTCAAGGCGCTCGCCGAGAGCCCCTGGGGCACCTTCACGGTGATGTCGACGATCCCGATCGCCATGCTGATGGGCGTCTATTCCCGCTATATCCGGCCCGGCAAGATCGGCGAGGTCTCGATCCTGGGCTTCGTCCTGCTGATGCTGGCGATCGTGGCCGGCGGCTCGGTGGCGGCGAGCCCGGTCTGGGGACCGGCCTTCACCTTCACGGGCCCGCAGCTCTGCTGGATGCTGATCGGCTACGGCTTCGTCGCCTCGATCCTGCCGGTCTGGCTGCTCCTCGCCCCGCGCGACTACCTGTCGACCTTCCTCAAGATCGGCACCATCGTGGGCCTCGCCCTCGGCATCGCCGTCGTGGCGCCGCACATGCAGATGCCGGCGGTCACCAAGTTCGTCGACGGCACCGGCCCGGTCTGGGCGGGCAGCCTGTTCCCGTTCCTGTTCATCACCATCGCGTGCGGCGCGGTCTCGGGCTTCCACGCCCTGATCTCGTCGGGCACCACCCCGAAGCTGATCGCCAGCGAGGCCGATGCCCGCTTCATCGGCTACGGCGGCATGCTGATGGAGTCCTTCGTGGCGATCATGGCGCTGGTCTCGGCCTGCGTGATCGACCCCGGCGTCTACTTCACCATGAACTCGCCCGCCGCCCTGCTCGGCACCACGCCCGAGACCGCCGCCGCCGCGGTGACCAAGCTCGGCTTCGCCACCACCCCGGAGGTGATCACCCAGACCGCCGCCGATGTCGGCGAGCACACGATCATCTCCCGCGCCGGCGGCGCCCCGACGCTCGCGGTGGGCATGGCCCACATCATCTCGTCGGCCATCGGCGGCAAGGCGATGATGGCCTTCTGGTACCATTTCGCGATCCTGTTCGAGGCGCTGTTCATCCTCACGGCCGTGGACGCGGGCACCCGCGCCTGCCGGTTCATGGTGCAGGATCTGGTCGCGCTGGCGGTGCCGTCGTTCAAGAACACCACGTCGTGGGGGCCGAGTATCGCGGCCACCGCCATCTCGGTGGGGGCCTGGGGCTACTTCCTCTACCAGGGGGTGACCGACCCGCTCGGCGGCATCAACACCCTGTGGCCGCTCTTCGGCATCTCGAACCAGATGCTGGCCGCGGTGGCGCTGACGCTCTGCACGGTGGTGATCTTCAAGATGAAGCGCGAGCGCTACGCGTTCGTGACCATCATCCCGACCGCGTGGCTGTGCATCTGCACCCTCACGGCCGGCTGGCAGAAGATCTTCTCCGCCGATCCGAAGATCGGCTTCCTGGCGCACGCCCAGCGCTACGCGGCCGCCGCCGCGGAGGGCAAGATCCTGGCCCCGGCCAAGAACGCCGACCAGATGAGCCAGATCATCCTCAACGACCGGATCGACGCGGTGCTGGCGGCCCTGTTCATCGGCCTCGTCGTCGCCATCGCGGGCTTCGGCATCGCCGCCTGCCTGAAGGCGTGGCGCGCGGATCGCTGGACCGCCCTGGAGACCGAGCCCCACATGGTCCCGGCGGAGTAGGGGGAGGGCCATGCGGCAGCCGTCGAACCTGCGGGATCGCCTCCGGACGCTGTCCAAATGCGTCTGCGACGGCGCCCGTCTGATGGTGGGGCAGGGGGACTACGCGGCCTATGCCGAGCATGTCCGCCGCACCCATCCGGACCAGGCGCCGATGACCGAGGTGGAGTTCTTCCGCAACCGGGAGAACGCCCGCTTCGGCGTCGGCAACACCGCGGGCTTCCGCTGCTGCTGAGCGCGGACCCGATGCGGCCCGGCCGGCGTTCTCCAGGCCGGAGGGCCGCCCCGCCCTCGCGAGACGCGGAGCACCGATGACCGACGAGAGCGTGCAGGCCCCGATCGAGCCCCGGGCCGTCAACATCGCCCATGCCTGGGAGCGGGCCTACTGGGCGCGCCGGTTCATGGTTCCGGTGGAGCAGGTCGAGGCCGCCGTGGCGGCGGTCGGCGACGATCCGGCCCGCGTGGCGGCCCATCTCGGGCGGGACTGGCCGGGCCACGAGCCCGCCACCTGAGCGCTCGTCCTCCACGATCCCGGGCTTAAGCTCGGCCGCATCTTGACTCGGCGGCCACAATATCCGCCATCTCAGGCCCGACGGGAGGTCGGCATGAGCATTTTCCAAGACGCCATCCTTCGGTTTGGCCGCACGATCATGTCGTATGCGGGCGACGCGGTCTTCCTGCAGGCTGCGGTTTCGTCCGCCGCCAACGTCATCGTGGCGGATGGGGACGTGGGCGAGGAGGAGATCGAGTCGGCCATCACCGGCATTCGCGCCAACCCGATCCTCGAGAAGTCGTACGACACGCTGCGCGTCGAGCAGGAGCTCTATGAGGCGATCGCCCGAGCCAAGACCCGGGCCGGGCGCATTGAGAACCTGCGCCACGTCGGCGCCATCGCGGAACGGCCGATCGAGCAGCGCCAGGACGTGTTCCTGATCGGCGCCGACGTGGCCGATATCGACGGGATCAGCGCGGTCGAGCACAAGGCGCTCGACGAGATCGCCGCCGCGCTGCAGGTCGACAAGTCCGCGCTGCTGCGGTGATCCAGAGGGCGCAGCGCCCGGCAGGCGCGGGGACGCTGCGCCGAGATGTCTCGCCAACCCGCCCCCTCATCCTGAAGGGCCGGAGCGCCGCGGAGGCCTCGAAGCAGACCGCCAGTCGGCGCCGCGATCCCTGGCGCCCGCCTTCGAGTCCCGCGACGCGGGCACCGCAGGATGACGGCGCAGCGGGATGCGGGGCATGAGAGGGGGGCGACCGCAACCCTGCGGCGATGCGGTCCGGCCCTTGCTTGACCGGACGTGATCGCGAAACAATCCGGGTCTAGCCGGTGAGCCGGTACACAGCGCGGAATTGCCGGCCCGCGGCCGGCCGGCGGAGACCGCATGGGCCTCGTCCTCTACGCCCTCAAGTTCCGGATCACGACCTACGTGCTCGCCGTGCTGATGATGCTCGGCGGCGTCGGCGCGATCCTCGTCACGCCCAAGGACGTGCTGCCGGTCGTCGACATCCCGGTCGTCGTGGTGGTTTGGACCTATACCGGCCTGTCGGCGCCGGAGATGGAACAGCGCATCACGACCTACGCCGAATACGGGATCTCCAATAACGTCAACAGCATCCGACGGATGGAGTCGACGACGCTCCAGGGCACGGCGGTGCAGCGGATCTACTTCGACCCGTCCGTCAGCCTGGATCTCGCCATCGCCCAGGTGGTCTCCTCCACCAACTCGATCCGCGCCGTGATGCCCACCGGCACGCAGCCGCCGGTGATCGTGCGCTACTCCGCCTCCTCGGTGCCGGTGATCCAGCTCGCCCTGACCTCGGCCAAGCAGAGCCTCAACGAGGTCTACGACTACGCCCAGTACCGGATCCGCCAGACCCTCGCGCAGGTCCCGGGCTCGACCCTGCCGTCGCCGTTCGGCGGTGCGCCCCGGCAGATCATGGTCGATCTCGACCTCAACGCCCTCCAGGCGCTCGGCCTGACGCCGCTCGACGTCACCAACGCCATGACGGCCCAGAACCTGACGGTGCCGTCCGGCCTCGCCAAGATCGGCGAGCAGCAATATCCGGTCCAGCTCAACGGCACCCCGCCCTCGATCGAGACCCTGAACCTCGCGCCGATCAAGGTTGTGGCCGGCCAGCCCGTGCTGATGCGCGACGTCGCCTATGTCCGCGACGGCGGCCCGCCGCAGGTCAACGTGGTCAGCGCCGACGGCCAGCAGGCCGTGCTGATGCAGATCATCAAGAACGGCAACGCCTCGACGCTGAACGTCGTCAACAACGTCAAGGCGGCGATGCCGACGATCCGCGCCGCCGCCCCCGACGGCCTGTCGATCAAGCCGCTGTTCGACCAGTCGGTCTTCGTGTCGAACGCCATCGAGGGCGTGCTGCACGAGGCGCTGACCGCCGCGGCCCTGACGGGGCTGGCGATCCTGCTGTTCCTCGGCTCCTGGCGCTCGACCATCATCGTGCTGATCTCGATCCCGCTCTGCGTGATGACCTCGCTCGCGGTGCTGGCGGCGCTCGGGGAGACCATCAACGTGATGACGCTGGGCGGCCTCGCCCTGGCGGTGGGCATCCTGGTGGACGACGCCACGGTGGCGATCGAGAACACCTACCGGCTGTTCGAGGAGGGCGAGGAGTTCCGCGAGAGCGTGGTCCACGGCGCCGCCGGCATCGCCAAGCCGGCGCTGATCTCGACGCTCGCGATCTGCGCGGCCTTCACGGCGGTGTTCGCGCTGACCGACACGCCGAAATACCTGTTCACCCCGCAGGCGCTCGCGGTCGTGTTCGCGATGCTGACCTCCTACCTGCTCTCGCGCACCCTGGTGCCGCTGCTGATCGACGTGATCGTGGCGCCGGAATACCGGCAGAAGCACGCCAAGGACCGGGCGGAGCACGAGGCCCCCCGCCGGGGCCGGATCGCCCGGGCCGCCGGTCTCGTCGGCGCCCCCGTGATGCGGCTCGCCGGCTGGATCCATGGCCACTTCGAGCGCGGCTTCGCGCGGTTCCACCGGGGCTATGTCGGCCTGCTCCACGCGGTGCTGCGCCACCGGATCGTCACCGTCGGCGTCGTCGGCGGCGTGCTCGGGCTGACCGGCGTGCTGTTCGCCTTCGTGGGCCAGGATTACTTCCCGCAGATCGAGGCGAGCCAGATGACCCTGCATCTGCGCACCCGCACCGGCATGCGCATCGAGACCGCCCGGCAGGTCTTCGCCGAGGTCGAGGGTACCGTCCGCGAGGTGATCCCGGCGGATGAGATCGATCAGATCCTGCAGAATCTCGGCCTGCCGTCGAACAACTACAACTTCGCGTTCTCGGACGGCTCGTTCGTCTCCTACAATGACGGGCAGATGCTCATCAGCCTGAAGGAGGGGCACGGCCCGGTGGCCGGCTACATGAAGCGCCTGCGCGACGTGCTGATGAAGCGCTTCCCCGACGTGACCGTCTATTTCCAGCCCGCCGACATGATCACCCAGATCCTGAATTTCGGCGTCCTCACGCCGATCGACGTGCAGGTCTCAGGCCGGCACAAGGAGAAGGATCTGGAGGTCGCCCAGCGCATCGTCCAGCGGCTGAAGCACACGAAGGGCCTCGTCGACGTCCACCTGCAGCAGATCGTCAACGCGCCGCAATTCTACGTCGACGTCGACCGGCGCCTCGCCTCCGAACTCGGCCTCACCGAGCAGCAGGTGGCGCAGAACATGAACATCTCGCTGTCGGGCAGCTACCAGGTGACGCCGAACTTCTGGCCCGACCCGAAGACCGGCATCCCCTACCAGCTCTGGGTGCAGACGCCCGAATACCGCAACAGCTCACTCACCGACCTGCGCAACACGCCGATATTCGTGCGCGCGGCCGCCACCTCCGGCTCGGGCCCCGGCGTGCTCACCCTGCTCTCGAGCCTCGCCGACATCCGTCGGACGCCGACGCAGACCATGATCAGCCACGTCAACATCCAGCCGACCTTCGACATCTTCGCCTCGGTGCAGGACCGGGATCTCGGCACGGTGGCCCGCGCGATCGACGCCATCGTCCAGGACGAGCAGAAGAACCTGGAGGCGCCCGACAAGATCGTGGTGCGCGGCCAGATCGAGAACATGCGCTCGGCCTTCTTCCGCCTGGAGATCGGCCTCGGCATCGCGCTGATCGCCGTCTACCTCTTGATGGCGGTGAACTATCAGAGCTGGGGCGACCCGTTCGTGGTGATCGCGGCCCTGCCGATGGCGTTCTGCGGCATCACCTTCGCGCTGTTCGTCACCGGCACGACCTTCTCGATCCCGTCGATCTTCGGGGCGATCATGTCGGTGGGCATCGCCTCGGCGAACTCGATCCTGCTCGTCACCTTCGCCAAGGAGCACCGGGAGGCGACGGGCTGCAGCGCCCTGGAGGCGGCGATCACCGCGGGCGAGACCCGGCTCCGGCCGGTGCTGATGACCGCCTCGGCGATGTTTTTGGGCCTGATCCCGATGGCGCTGGGCACCGGCGAGGGCGGCGAGCAGAACGCGGCGCTGGCCCGCGCCGTCATGGGCGGCATCGCCTTCGCGACGCCCGCGACCCTGCTGCTGGTGCCGTTCCTCTACGTGCTGATGCGCGGCGGTCCGGCCCGGCCGGTGCAGGATTACCTGGAGCCGGAGGGGCGACCGGCGGCGGCCTGAGCGCCGGACGCGCGGCTCTCGCCTCCCTCGCGTGGGGAGGCCTTGGAGGTGGGGGTGCAGGCGGCGCCGGGACGCTCGATCCTGCACCTTCCCGAGCCCCACCCCATAAGGAGGAGGGGAAACGGCTCACCCCTCCTTGAACCCGCATTCCGGCGTGTCGTCGGCGTTGCCGTGATACGTCTACGGCAGGAACAGCCTCGGGCCGGCGTGGTGGCGTCGTGCGGTGCCTATCCGATCAGTAGCGCCGCTCCATCCGTCGCTCGTGCCGGTCCATCCTCCGGTCCTGCCGGTTGACCTGCCGGTCCATGCGTCGCTCGTGTCGATCCATCCTGCGATCGTGCCGACGCTCCATGCCGAGGGTCTGCGCCTTGAGGATCAACCCGTCTGCGACGCCGGCCGCCTCGACCGCAGGCCGAGATGTGCCCAAGGGCGCTGCCATCGCGCCGCTTCCCAGGCCGAGCGCGAGGGCTGCGGCGACGGAAAACCCCGCCAACTTCAGATGCGACATCGCCCTCTCCCTCGCTTGGTCGTTGCCGTCAGGACCGACCCTCGCAGTCTTGCGGATTTTTCGTGCGCTGCTTGATCGACGGAGACAATCCGAACGGAATGCGGCGCACGCCATGGCGCGACAGCGCAGCCGGGATCGTCGCGGATCGGAGGCGTCCGGCAAATTGACGGGATCGATCGGGTTCAGGCCCTGACGGACGCCGCGCGCCCTGAGCCCTCCGGGGCGACGACACGCACCCCATCGCTTGCCGGAGCCGCGCTCCTCCCCCTTGCGGGGTGGAGTTGGAGGTGGGGGCGCAGGATGAGGCGGTGCGGTGCCTTCTGCACCACCCCACCCGTAACCCCTCCCGGCAGGGGGAGGGGATGCGCGCTGCCCTGTCGGAACGGGGTGTCAGACCGAGCGGTGTGGATCCGGTGGTCCGCAGGGGGAGAGGAGCGGCGGGCGTCGGTTCGGAACCGCCACGCCCGGACACCGCTGGCCCGTGCGGACCGCACGAATGTCCTCAGCCCTCCTTGAAGCCGTATTCCGGCGTGTCGTCGTCGTTGCCGTAATACTTGTACGGCAGGAACTTGCCCGACATGGTGAGCTTCACCCGGTCGCCCTTGTTGTTGGCCTCGCGGGCCATGTCCATGTTGAAGTCGATCGCCGACATGATGCCGTCGCCGAACTCCTCTTGGATCAGCTCCTTGAAGGTCGTGCCGTAGACCATCACCAGCTCGTAGAACCGGTAGATCAGCGGGTCGGTGGGCGGCAGCGACGGGATCGAGCCGCGGTAGGGCGGCTCGTTGAGCATCCGCTCCTCCGCCTCGGTGAGGCCGAAGAGTTCGGCCGCCCGCTTGGCCTGGGCCTTCGGCAGCTTCATCTGGCCGAGGCACGCGGCGGTGATCAGGAACGGCGACAGGCCGCCGATCGCCTCGTGGATGTGCTTCCAGGTCCAGCCCTTCTCGCGCTTGATGTCGAGAAGCTTCTCGGTGAGGTCCTCGCGCTTCATGGTCGGCTCCTGGGTTTCAATCTGCGATGGGTTCGGTGAGGCCGCGTCGTCCGCGGCCCCACCCACCCCGATGCGGGGTGCGCGTCCGGATCGCGACCGGTGAGGGGATACGGTCGCGACCGGACGCGGACATCCGCCGATCATCGGCCTGGCCGCTATCGGGAGCGGCGCCGGACGACGGGCGGACCCCCTTCGCTGCGCAAGCGGTATGCCAGCCGCGGAAATTCCGGAATCGCCAGCGCCGGCAGGAGGTTGGCCGGCCAGTGCGAGAATCACGACATCTCGTTGGAAACGAGATATCGTCAGACCATGACGACATATCGTGACACCCGCGAGATGGGCGCGTTCGGGGCGGTCTTCGAGGCGAGCCCGGATCCCATGCTGGTGCTCCTGCCCGAGGAGGACCGGATCGCCGACGCCAACGCGGCGGCGGCGCGTCTGCTCGGTCACGGGCGTCCGGCGCTGCGGCGGGCCCGGGCCAGCGCGCTGTTTCCGGGCCAGCTCGCGGCCCTCACGGCGTTCACCCAGGCCGTCCTGGCGAAAGGGCATTGGTGGACGCGGACCCTGGCGCCCCGCGACGCGGCGGGCCGCGACCTGCGGGTCGAGACCGTGGCCTTCCCGCTTCCGGGCGAACAGATGCGCCTCGTCGTGGCGCTCGCGGATCCGGACGCCCTCCACCGCCGTCAGGTCGACGGCGAGGCCGAGGCCCATATGCGCGCGGGCCTCTCCGAGTGGCAGCGGATGGAGCGGATCTTCCGCGACATCGAGCGGGGCAACCAGCTGATCCTGCGCGCGGCCGGGGAGGGGATCTACGGCGTCAACGCGGAGGGCGTGACCACCTTCGTCAATCCGGCTGCCGCGCGCATGCTCGGCTGCGAGGCCGCCGACCTCGTCGGCCGGGACATGCATGCCGCCGTGCACCACACCCGCGCCGACGGCAGCCACTACCCCCATCGCGACTGCCCGATCTACGCGGCGTTCCGCGACGGGATCGTGCATCAGGTCGATCACGAGGTCTTCTGGCGCGCCGACGGGACGTCCTTCCCGGTCGAGTACACCTCGACGCCGATCCGCGACCGGGGACGCCTGCTCGGCGCCGTCATCGTGTTTCGCGACATCAGCCAGCGCCGGGAGGCCGAGGCCCGGCTGACGAGCGCGCTCGCCGAGGTCGACTCCCTCCGGGAGCGCCTCGAGCTGGAGAACGCCTATCTCAAGGAGGAAATCCGGGCCGAGCGCCAGCACCAGGGCATCATCGGCCGCTCCCCCGCCATCGCGGCCACGCTGCGCCAAGTCGACCTCGTGGCCGGAACCGACGCCACGGTGCTGATCACCGGTGAATCCGGCACCGGCAAGGAACTCATCGCCCGGGCGATCCACGAGGCGAGCCGCCGCAGCGCCCGCCCGATGATCCGGGTGAACTGCGCGGCGATCCCCCGCGAGCTCTTCGAGAGCGAGTTCTTCGGCCATGTCAGGGGTAGCTTCACCGGGGCGCTGCGCGACCGGATCGGGCGGTTCGAACTCGCCGATGGCGGCACGCTGTTCCTCGACGAGGTCGGCGAGATCCCCCTCGACCTCCAGGGCAAGCTGCTGCGCGTCCTGCAGGAGCGCTCCTTCGAGCGGGTCGGCGAGGCCCGCACCCGCGCGGTGGACGTGCGCGTGGTCGCGGCCACCAATCGGGACCTGCGCGCCGAGGTCCGGGCGGGCCGCTTCCGGGAGGATCTCTACTTCCGCCTCAACGTCTTCCCGATCCAGGCGCGGCCCCTGCGCGAGCGGCCCGAGGACATCCCGCCGATCGCCCTGCACCTGCTCCGGGTCGCCGCGCGCCGCCTCACCGTCCCGGAGCCGCGGCTCTCGGAGGGCGATGTCCGCCGCCTCTGCCGCTATCCCTGGCCCGGCAACGTCCGCGAGCTGGAGAACGTGATCGAGCGGGCGGTGATCCTCTCCGCCGGGGGCCGGCTCCGCCTCGATCTGCCCGACGGCGAGGCGACCGGGCCCACGGACCCGGCCGCACCGGCCGCGGCGCCCGGCGGGCGGCCGGCCACGGAAGCCGAGCGCCGGGCCCGGGATCGCGCCGAGATCGTCGCCGCCCTGTCCCTGGCGGGCGGCCGGGTCTCCGGGCCGGGCGGCGCGGCCGAGCTGCTCGGCCTGCGCCCGACGACGCTCGCCTCGCGGATCAAGGCCCACGGGATCCCGCGCGGCTGATCCGGCAGGTCCTTGATCCGATCTTAAGATCGCTGTGCCAGGGGTCGCTCCGGCCTTCCCCGTCGACGTCGCAGCGCCCCGGCCGATGCAGGATCTCTCCGAGCCCGTCACCCTCCCGGCCGGCGCCGTCCTGTTCGAGGAGGGGGCGATCGGGCACTGTGCCTACCTGATCCTGAGCGGGCGCATCGCGATCTTCCGGCGGCGCGACGGCGGCGAGTCGGTGCTCGGCCGGCGCGGGGCCGGCGAGCTCTTCGGCGAGATGGCCATCCTCGACGCCCTCCCGCGCTCCGCCGGCGTCCGCGCCGAGGAGGACTGCGTGCTCGTGCCCGTGGGGGCGGCGCAGATCCGCCAGCGGCTCGCCGGCGCCGATCCGATCCTGCGCCTCTGCCTCGAGGGGCTCATCGCCCGGTTCCGGGAGACCCTGCCGCGCCTCGGACCGGCGGTGGCGGGGAGCCGGCCGGCGGCGCTTTCGCCGGCCGCCCGAGCCGATTTCGACGCGACGGTCGCCGCCCTCGCGCAGGAGCGCGCCTTGCGGCGGGCCCTGGCCCAGGACGAGTTCGCGCTGTTCCTGCAGCCGATCGTGCGGCTCGCCACCGGGCGGCTCGCCGGCTTCGAGGCCCTGATCCGCTGGCACGATCCCGAGCGCGGGCTCGTGCCGCCCGCGGCCTTCATCCCGGCCGCCGAGGCGAGCGACCTGATCGTCGCCATCACTGCCTGGGTGATCGGCGAGATCGGCCGGATCGTGCCCCCGATCCTGCAGGCCGGTCTGCAGGCCCCCGCCTCCGTCGAAGCCTCCCTGTTCGTCAGCTTCAACGTCACCGCCCAGGACCTCGCCCGGTCGGACATTCCGGGCCTGATCGACGCGATGCTGCGCCGGACCGGTATCGCCCCCGGGGCCCTCAAGCTCGAGATCACCGAGAGCACGCTGATGCAGGATCCGGCCGGCGCCGCCGCCGCCCTCGCGCGCTGCCGCGCGGCCGGCCTCGGCATCGCGGTGGACGATTTCGGCACGGGCTATTCCTCGCTCAGTCATCTCAGCGCCCTGCCGATCACCACGCTGAAGGTCGACCGGGCCTTCGTCCGGGCGATGCTGGCGGAGCCGCGCGATCGCCGGATCGTCCAGACCATCCTGCGGCTCGCCGAGGAGATCGGGGTCGCGGCGGTCGCGGAGGGCATCGAGGGCCGCGCCGAGGCGGAGGCCCTGGCGGCGATGGGCTGCGCCCTGGGCCAGGGCTACCATTTCGGCCGCCCGATGCCGCAGGCCGATGCCCTTGCGGCGGCGGCTGCCTGGGATGCCCTGCGCTGGCGGTGCGGGCCGGCCGAATTGGCCGATTCCGGGCGGCAGGGGTCCCACGGCGCCCGGATCTGAGGGAGTCCGGGCCTCGGCGGCGACGTTTGCCGCCTCCGCGAGCGTGGTTTCGATGCACCGGGCCGGCGGGAAGCGCGCGGCTCCGGGCGGAAACGCTTGCATCCGGTGCGTGTTTTCGGACCATGCGTCTTCGGGTCTCGGAGGCGGGCTTTGGGCGGAGACGAGCGGGACGGGCAGATGGCCGATGGGGCGGCAGGCGCGTCCGCGCGGCCGGTGCCCTGGGAATTCGTGCTGCCGGACGAGACGGCCACGGAGGATCTCGGCCTGTTCCTCTCCGAGTTTCTGCTCCCCGGCGACGTCGTCGCCCTGTCGGGTGGCCTCGGCGGCGGCAAGACCACGCTCGCCCGCGCGGTGATCCGCGAACTCGCCGGCGACGCGCAGCTGGAGGTTCCGAGCCCGACCTTCACGCTGATCCAGCCCTATGCGGCCCGGGATGGTCGGCCGATCATCCATGCCGACCTCTACCGGCTGCGTGACCCGGACGAATTGGTGGAACTCGGCTTCGACGAGATGGCCGAGGGCGCGATCACCCTGGTCGAGTGGCCGGACCGGATGCCGCCCCGCGACGGTCCGGTGCTGACCGTCGACCTGTCCCTGCGGGCGGAGTTCGGCCCCGAGGCGCGGCTCGCCCGGATCGACGGCACCGGCGGCATGCGCGCCCGCCTCGATCGGGCCCGGGCGGTGCGCCGCCTCCTCGACCGCAGCGGGTGGGACATCGCCGAGCGGACGCTGATGCAGGGAGACGCCTCCTCCCGCGCCTACGAGCGCCTGACCAAGCCCGACGGCACCAGCGCCGTGCTGATGATCGCGCCGCCTCGGCCGGACGGGCCCCCGGTGCGGGACGGCAAGCCCTACAGCGCGATCGTGCACCTCGCCGAGAGCGTCCACGCCTTCGTGGCCCTGGACCGCGGCCTGCGGGCGCTCGGCCTCTCGGCGCCCAAAATCTACGGCGAGGACCTCGCCGAGGGCCTGCTGATCCTCGAGGATCTCGGCAGCGAGCCGGTGATCGAGGGGGGCGCCCCGCGGCCCGAGCGCTACGCCGAGGCCGTGCGCGTGCTCGCCAAGCTCCACGCCAACCCGCTCCCCTCGGCCCTGCCGGTGGAGGACGGGATCGAGCACGTGCTGCCGCCCTATGACATGGAGGCGCTGCTGTTCGAGGCGGAACTGATGCCCGAATGGTACGCGCCGGCGATCCGGGACGTCCGCCTGACGGCGGAGGCGCGGGCGGCGTTCGTCGACCTGTGGCGGGAGGCGCTTCAGGGCGCGATCCCGGATCGGCCGACCTGGACCCTGCGCGACTACCACTCCCCGAACCTGATCTGGCTGCCCGAGCGCGACGGGCTGGAGCGGGTCGGGCTGATCGACTTCCAGGACGCCGTGATGGGCCACCCGGCCTACGACGTCGCCTCCCTGCTGCAGGATGCCCGGGTCGATTCCAGCGCCGAGTTCGAGCTGCGGCTGCTCGGCCTCTACGCCCGCGAGCGCCGCGGCCGGGACCCGGCCTTCGATGTCGGGGCCTTCGCCACCGCCTACGCGCTGCTTGCGGCCCAGCGGGCCACGAAGATCCTCGGCATCTTCGCGCGCCTGGACCGGCGCGACGGCAAGCCCGGTTATCTCGCCCATCTGCCGCGGATCGAGGGTTATCTCGCCCGCAACCTCGCCCATCCGGCGCTCGCCGGACTGCGGGCGTGGCACGCGGATCATTTGCCGGGCCTCGTCGCTCCGGCTCCCGAACCCTGACCATCGGATTCCCGACCGCATGAGCGAGCCCGCCCCCGCCGTCAGCCGCGCCTTCGTCCTGGCCGCGGGCCTGGGCAAGCGCATGCGGCCGGTGACCGCCACGGTGCCGAAGCCCCTGGTGGAGGTCGCCGGCAAGGCTCTGCTCGATCACGCCCTGGACCGGGTCGCCGAGGCCGGAATCGGGACCGCGGTCGTCAACGTCCACTATCTCGCCGACCTGATCGAGGGGCATCTTGCGGGCCGGACCGAGGGGCCGGCCACGCTCGTGTCCGACGAGCGTGGAGCGTTGCTGGAGACGGGCGGTGGCATCCGCAAGGCCTTGCCGCTGCTGGGCGCGGGGCCGTTCGTGGTGCTGAACTCGGATTCGTTCTGGCTCGAGGGGCCGGCCTCCAACCTGCGCCGGTTGATCGAGAGCTGGGATGGGGACCGCATGGATGGCCTGTTGCTGGTGGCCCCCACCGCCACCAGCCTCGGCTACGAAGGGGCCGGTGACTTCGTGATGGACCCGGACGGGCGCCTGGAGCGGCGCGGCGAGCGTGAGGTGGCGCCCTTCATCTACGCGGGCGTGGCGATCCTCACGCCGAGCCTGTTCGCGGACACGCCGACGGGCGCCTTCTCCCTCAACCTGCTGTTCGACCGGGCGATCGCGGCGGGGCGGCTTTTCGGGATGCGGCTCGACGGCCAGTGGCTGCATGTCGGAACGCCCGAGGCGATCCGGGCCGCCGAGGAGCGCGTGCGGGCGAGCGCGCGGACTCCGTAGGTCCGGGGGAGCGAGGTGGGACGCATGGGCCGCGCAAGTCGTTGTCCAAAGTGTCTTGCCAAGCCGGATCCGAGCCTCTAGAAGCCCCTTCACACCGGCGGGCCAAGACCCCGCCGCCGTGTCAGGCGCCCGTAGCTCAGCTGGATAGAGCACCAGACTACGAATCTGGGGGTCAGAGGTTCGAATCCTTTCGGGCGCGCCATCACCTAGCTAGATTTCAAGACATTCCCGAACGCACCGGGTTAACGCTGTGGGTAACAGCGGAACCACTCGGTAACGGCTGGCGCCTGCACTGGATGCGCGATCAGCGTTCGTGAGGTCGGGACATGATCCGGCAAAGCTCGCTTGCTACTGCCGAGCTTGTCGGTGGCCTAAGCCCCCACTGACCTTCCACGCTCGCCTCGCCACACCTCCGACCGTAGCGGGCGGGCGTGGATGCCGGGGAGATCGCGCAATGCGACTCCTCCTTTGGCCGCTGGCTTGCCCTCGTTCTGAAGCGAGAGTCCGTCGATCAGGAGACGGACGATGAAGACGAGCCGGTTCAGCGAAGCGCAGAGCATCGGATCCTGAAGGAGCAGCAGGCCGGATTGCCGGTTGTTGAGATCTGCCGCCGTCGCGGCATCGGCGACGCGACGTTCCACACGCGGTGCTCGCGCTGGGGCGGCACGGAGGTCTCGGATGCGCGCCAGCTGAAGGCGCTCGACGAGGAGAGCCGTAAGCGCAAGACGCTCTTGGTCGAGGCGAGGCTCGACGTGGCCACGCTGCGCGAGGCTCTGGGGAAGACCTTCTGACGTCCAGTGCATGCAGCAGAACGGCTTCGTCGAGACCCTCAATGGCCGCTTGCGCGACGAGTGCTTGAACGAGCAGCTGTTCCGGAGCCTGCCGGCGGCTCGGACCATGGCCGAGGTGTGGCGGGCAGACTGCAACACCTGCCGCCCTCACACGAGCTTCGGCGGGCTCAACCCCGAACGCATCTGCAACCCGGTCCGAGCACGACCAGAACCGGAACGGGCTCCGGTTATGAACGAGGGCAAACAGGGGGCAAGGTCCCCCATCAGGAAGCGATCAAACTCCGCAGCCCTCGAACGTCGGTGAGGTTTTCAAGGTCGTTGAGACGCGTGATCAGCGCGTCGGCGCGCGGCACACCGAGCACCGGCGTGATGAGGTCGCGCACCTTCGCGTTCACCCGCTCCGTATTCAGGGGGGGCTCCTTGGTCCCGGGCGGAAACTTCGTGAAATGTTCC
This sequence comes from Methylobacterium sp. 1973, assembly GCF_040545035.1. Taxonomy (NCBI): domain Bacteria; kingdom Pseudomonadati; phylum Pseudomonadota; class Alphaproteobacteria; order Hyphomicrobiales; family Methylobacteriaceae; genus Methylobacterium; species Methylobacterium sp. 1973. The sequence goes on along the minus strand of NZ_JBEPLA010000001.1, from coordinate 716,025 downwards.
AGCCTCCTCCCGTCGGTGAGGGTCACCTCGACCCGCGCGCTGCGCGGGGCCTCCCGCGTCATCAGGCCGGGATCGCCCACCACCTCAACCTTCTCGCGTGCGGACCGAATCGCAGGATTCTGCATCAGGCTCGCATCATGGCTGTCCGTGAAGGAGACGGCTCCTTTCACGAGTGCCAGGGCGACGAGATGCTGGCAGTTCACATCCGGCATGGCGCTGTGCCCGACGATGCCAACCGCGTCGGTCGGCAGGTGCACGACGATCCGCTGCACATCTGCGGCGCGCAGGCCGTGGCGCTCGCGCAAGGTCAGGATTGCATCGAGGGGCGACTGGATCGGATACCCGACCGAGAAGGTCTTGATCGCGGTTTCCGTGATGAAATACCGGCTTCCGAGCCCATCCAGCATCGCTTCGGGCTTGGGGTCGGTCGAGAGCGCGATGAACAGATTGTGCGTGCCGTCGAGGACGTCGGCGACGCCAGTCAGGCCGGCCTGGACCATTGTGACCGCGGTGACGCCGTTGCGGGCGCCCATCCCGGCGAAGTCGAAGGCCTTCTCGATATGGTCCTCGTCCTTGACCCAGCTCCAGAGCCCGGAGACCTGCTGGGCCGCATAGGAGAGCGCGAAGCGCGTGCGCCGCTCGTCGAGGCGGGCGAGCGCGGCCGCTGCGCCCAGGGCCCCGAAGGTGGAACTCGTTCCCTCGGCGCTCCGGTGGGAGCCCCGGACGAGATCCGGCCCGAGCGCCAGGAGGAGACGGCAGCACAGATCGTAGCCGAGAACGACGGCGCGGATCATGTCCTGACCCGAGCGGCCCTCCTTCTCAGCCATCGCGAGAGCCGCCGGCACGGTGGCCGAGCCGGGATGCGCTTTAATGACAGGCTCGAAATCGTCCGTCTCGTCGGCATGGGCGCACATGGCGTTGGCGAGGGCGGCGTTGATCGCGGTGGTGCGCAGATCCGAGGCCACGACGGTGGCCTGATCGAAGCTGCCGAGGCTGCGGACATAGGCCGTCGCCATCTCGCCTGGCCGCATGCGAGCGCCGGAGATCATGGCGCCGAACGTGTCGAGGATGCGGTGCTTGCAGGCCAGCACGACATCCGGCGGAAGCGGCCTGTCGCGTGCCTCGACCATGTAGCGGGCGAGCCGCCCGGTGATCTCGGCCCCGGCCGGGGCCGCCCGGGCCGGCACGGCGGCGGTGGCGAGGAGGCCGCCCGCCGCCTGCAGAATCCTTCTCCGGCTCGTTCCGCGTGCCGCGGTGTCCTGGGCCATGCCGTGCTGCTCCCTGAGCCCTGCCGTGGGCAGCGTGGCCCTCATGCGTCGGTTCGAGCGAGATGGGGCGTCACGGCGTGACCGTCTGCCCGGCCGGGCGCAACGGGGCGCGGGTCCCGGGCGCCCGGGTCACCGTGCAGATCCGCGCCGGCGGTCTCCGGGAGAAGAAGGGTCGCGCAGAAGGCGACGCCGTAGGCGCACAGGGCGCAGGCGCCCATCGCGGTGCCGAGCGGCAGGCTGGCCGCCAGGATGCCGACCGTGGCGGGCACCACCGAGCCGAACCCGCGTCCGCCACCGAGGCAAAAGCCCTGGCCGCTCGCCCGGATCGACGTGGGGAACAGCTCCGCGAAGGTCGGCAGCATGCCGGCGGCCAGGGCGCCCTGGAACGCGCCCAGGAAGAAGCTCAGCACGATCGTGGTGCCGAGGCCGATCGGCGCGAGCAGGAGGATCGCGACGTTGCCCGATTGCAGGACGAGGAACGTCATGAAGGCGGGACGGCGGCCGATCCGGTCCGACAGCCAGCCGTAGAGCAGCGGGCCGACGAGGGAGCCCAGGATATTCATCGCGAGATAGCCGGTGCTCGACTTGATCGAGAGGCCGAGGGCCGTCCGCAGATAGGTCGGCAGCCACGTGATCATCACGTAGGCGCCCCCGAAGATGCCGGTGGACATCACCGCTGCCGCGAAGGTGCGGCGCAGATGCCGGCCCGTGAAGATCGTCCAGACCGGCGGCGACACCGCGCCGTCGGATTGCGCGGCCTTTGCCTGCATGTAGATGCCGGATTCCGGCACGAGCCGGCGGATGAAGAAGACGAGGCCGGCCGGCACGATGCCGAGGGCGAAGAACACCCTCCAGCCCATCTCCTCCGAGAAGAGCGCGGCGATGACCGGCAGAAGGCTGACCGAGATCGCGTAGCCGACCGCGTAGCTGCTCTGGACAGAGGCCGCGACCCGGCCCCGAAGGCCCGGCCTGATGACCTCACTGATCAGCACCCCGCCAACGGCCGCCTCGCCGCCATAGCCGACACCCTGCAGGAACCGGACGGCGGCGAGCGACCAGAAATCGCTCATGAACGCGGCGAGGCAGGTGAAGCCGGCCACCATCAGGATGGTGAGCTGGAGAATCCGGACCCGGCCGATTCGGTCGGCCAGGATGCCGGCGGCCCAGCCGCCGACCGCGGCGCCCGCGAGGGAGGCAGTGGCGAGGTAGCCGGCCTCGGCCTGCGTGAGGCCGAGCGTTGCGATGAGGGCCGGAATGACGAGCGCGTAGATCGTCGTGTCCATGGCATCGAGGCCGAAGCCCGCGAAGCAGGCCCAGTAGGTTCTCCGCTCCGTATCGTCGAGGTCGTGGTACCAGCCGAGCTTCATCATGGTGCGTTTCCTCCTGGCACGACGGATCGTGCCCTGCGCCGCCTCTTTCGGGCGGTCTGCCGGGCGCCCGGGTACGGGGGCGTCAGTCCTGCGGATCGTCGACGTATTCCAGGCCGGCGGCCGCGAGGGTCTCGCGCATCCGGTAGAGGTCGAGGCCGAGTTCGCCCGCGGCGAGGCGGGCGCGCTTCGCCTCCTCGTTGGCGGTCCGGGCGTCGGCCTTCTCCGCCACCGCGGCCGCGTCGGCGCAAGGCACGACCACGACGCCGTCGTCGTCCGCCACGATCGCATCGCCCGGCCGGACCAGGGCGCCGGCGCAGACCACCGGGACGTTCACGCTGCCGAGGGTCGCCTTCACGGTGCCCCTGGCCGAGATCGCGCGCGACCAGACCGGGAAGCCCATCTGCTTGAGGGTCCGCACGTCGCGGCAGCCGGCGTCGATGACGAGGCCGATCCCGCCGCGGGCCTTCAGCGAGGTGGCGAGGAGATCGCCGAACATGCCGTCGGTGTTGTCGGTGGTGCAGGCGACGACGAGGACATCCCCCGGCCGGCACTGCTCGATGGCGACGTGCAGCATCCAGTTGTCGCCGGGCTGGGCGAGCACCGTGACGGCCCTGCCGGCGATGGCAGCACCTTCCCAGATCGGACGCATGTACGGCTTCAGCAGGCCCGTGCGTCCCTGGGCCTCGTGCACGGTGGAGACGCCATGCCCGGCGAGCCGCTGCGCCACCTCGGGCGCGAGGCGCGGAATGTTGCGGACGACGACGTTCCTCATGACAGCACCTCCACCGCCATCGGGAAGAGCCGCTGGTAGGCCTCGCCGTATGTCATCGCCGTGCCGGAGTTCCGGCCGCCCTGGACGCCGCGGTTGAGGGCGACGCGCTCGTAATAGTCCCAAAGGTGGCGCTGGGCGGCGAGCACCCGGAAGGCCCGCTGCTTCGTCGCCCAGACGGAATCGATGTTGAGGATCACCTGGGGCTTGAAGTTGCACTGCTCGGGCTGGTGCGGCTCGAACAGGAAGACCGGCGGCGCGCTGTAGCGGCGCTCGTGGTCCGGCTTATGGCCGGCGGCCTGTGCGATGACCCGCGCTTCCTGGGCGAGATGGGCGGCGACCGGATGGTCGAAGTTGTAGGGATCCTCCAGCGCGTGCGTCAGCACGAAGGCCGGATTCAACTCGCGGTAGACATCAACCAAGCGGTCGAGCTCGGCCTCGCCCACGCGCAGGGGATAATCGCCGACGTCGAAGAACTCGATTTCGGCGCCGAGGATCGCGGCGGCCTCCTCCGCCTCGGCACGCCGCTGCGCCTTCACATCGTCGAGGCGCACGCCGGCCGACTTCCAGGCCCACTGGCTCTCGCCGCGCTCACCGTAAGAGAGGCAAACGATCTTGAGGCGGTAGCCCTTCGCTGCGTGGAGCGCGATGGCCCCGCCTGCCCGCCAGACGAAGTCGCCGGGGTGGGCGGTCACCACGAGACCTGACTTGGGAACTGAAGTCATGGCCGTCGGTGTCCTCCCTCATTCCAGCGGCGAGGCAGGACCTGCGCGCTGTCTTCAGGATCGATGACTAGTCAACGCCCATGTATGAGACAAATGAAATGATTGCAGTTTTTATTGCATAAAATCGATAGATGGGTGCGATCCTTCGGCCCGCCGTCCCCGCTCAGACCGTCTGAAAATACTCGCGGAAGATCCGCGCCAGACGTTCGGCCGGCGACGACAGCGTGTGGCCGCGGCGAGTGACGATGCCGATCGTGCGCGAGATGCTGGGCCCTCGCAGCGGCACGGCGACGAGGTCGCTGCCGGGTGCCGTCTGGAAGGCAAGGCGCGGGACCACGGTGATGCCGAGGCCGCCGAGCACGAGGCCGATCGCCGTGGCGACGCGGTGAACCTCGTATGTCCAGCCCATCTCGGCATAGCGCCCGCCGAGCCCGGCCGCGATGAGCAGGTTGTTGCCGGTCTGCTCGCCGATCTTGACCAAGCGCTCGTCGCGCAGATCGCTCCATGTAACCGCTTTTTCCCCCGCGAACCGATGACCGGCACGACAGACGAGCACGAAGGGCTCCTGATGGATCGGAGCGATGTCGAGGTCGTAGTGCTGGGCGGACATGATGGTAACGCCGAACTCCGCCTCGCCCGCCCGCACGCGCTCCACGATGGCAGTCGCCGAATGGTCCAGAATGCGTACGAGCACCCCTGGGTCGCGCTGGCCGAAGCGCTGCAGGATGAGGGGCAGGTGAGAACTCGCGATGGTTGGCAGGCACCCGATGCGGACGAGGTCCTGGCTCTCGCGCCCCTGCGCGCGCAGCTTTCCGAAGATCTGGGACAGCTCCTCGACGATGCGCTGAGCGCTCGGCAGCAGGTCGACACCGGCGGGGGTCAAGGTGACCTGGCGCGTCGTGCGGGCGACGAGCTTCACCCCGAGTTCGTCCTCCAGCTTCTTGAGGCGATGGCTCAAGGCGGCCTGGGACAGGTTGAGACTGGCCGCCGCTCGGTTGAAGCTTCCCCAGTTGGCGATGCTGAGAAAGGCCTGGAGCCCCAGGAAGTCCACGCGCTCCATCGTGCCCTACGTCCCACGCGCGACCGCGCTGTCCATCGTGCGGAGTGACATGCTTGCGGCTCGGCGAGAAGCTGCCCCTGTCCGCACGCTCGGGACCGGATCATGCGGCCAAGCCCATCGCACGGGTACGATGCCGCGTTTGCGCATCGGCGGAGACACTGGCCCATTCGCTGCACCGGCGATCGGTGGGTAAGGCCCTGCGGATGACAGCTGTGCCGGCGTTCAAGCCGGTCTGATTTCCGCGTCAGACCTTTGCTTCGCATCAGAGCTTTGCGACGCAGGCATTGGCGCTGGAGCGCTTCCGCTCCGGTCGGCCGTGCGCCGCCTCGTCGGGGCTGACATCGCTGCAGGACTGCAGGGGCGGCCGGGCGACCGCGGCCTGCGCCGCCTGTCCGACCTGGCCGTGCCCGCGGGCATCGTACTCGCCCACTACGTGCCGCCGGACAGAGCGGGCGATTGACCGATCTTCCACTGGAACGGGGGCTCGGTGCCGTTCACGGCGAAATCCCCGACGATGCGGTCCTTGTAGATCCGCGGATTGTGGGACGCGATCGTCCGGGCGTTGCGCCAGTGTCGGTCCAGCGCGAGACCGGACCGGGTGGCCGACGCGCCCAGGGCGTCGAACAGGATCGTTCCTGCGTCCAGGACGAGTCCGGTGAGAACGCTCTGGGCCTGCGCCAACTCGATCTCCGCCCTCACGTTGATCGCATGGGCTTCCTCCTCCCGCACAGCACCGATGCGGGCGTCGTAGGCGCGCTGGACGGCCTCCGCAGCCCGCAGGGTGATGGCGCCGGCGGCATAGGCGAGGCCGTGGACCCGCCCGACCACCTGGAGCACCTGCGGATCGGAACTCGGCCGGGCCCCCGCCGCATGGGAATAGGTCCGGTTGCGGTCGCGGACGGCGCTCGTCACCTCCGTGGCCGCGGCCCGGGCGATGCCGGTGAGGGTGGCGAGATGGACGGCCTGAAAGAAGGCCGGCCCGTAGGAGAACCGCGAGGCGGTCGGAAGCGGATCCCCTAGAACGTCGGCATCGTCGAAGACGGTCGAACCGCTGGCCGTGAGCCGCTGGCCGAAGCCGTCCCAATCGTCGACGATCTCGAGGCCCGGTCCTTTCGCCGCGACGATGGCGGAGGTCTCTTCGCCATCAGGACCAGTGCCGACCACGTCGATCCAGTCCGCGAAGAGAGAGCCGGTCGTGTAGAATTTCCGACCCGTCACGCCCCACCCCGCACCGCTGCGATGGATGCGGGTTTCGAACACGCCGACTTTGGCCGGGCCGGTCTCGGACCACGCTCCCCCGAACAGGTCGCCCGCCGTCAGACGCTGGATCCACCGCGCGCGGCGCTCGTCTTTCGGGCTGCCGACGGTGTCCTCCGCGAAGCCGAAATGATTTCGCAACGCCTGAGGCAGGTTGGAATCGGCCTCGGCCAACTCGGCGAGGAGCGCGAACAGGTCCGGCAGGCTCGCCCCGAACCCCCCCTCGGCCTCGGGGACCCGAAGGGCACCGAATTTCGCGTCCCGCAACGCGGCGAAGGCCGGATAGGGAAGGTCTCGGTTCCGTTCCCGTTCGATGGCGCCCTCGCGGATTTGGGCAAAGAGCGGCCGAAATCGCCCCGCGAGGGCCTCGTAGCGCGGGCTCGGCGCGACCCCCCAATGGGCAGATCCCTGTCGTTCCGAAGCAGTCATGGCGGTCTCGTGTCCTCCGGATGCGATGGAAGCCGGGCGCGGGTCAGTGGCGTGTCGGCGTGGCGCCCGGCTCACCGAGGTAGAGAGCGTCGAGCCGGCCGCTGGCCGAGAGGTCGCGGCCATTCCCGGTCGCGACGACGCGCCCGTTCTCGAGCACGACCGCGCGGTGGGCGTGCTCCAGGACGAGGTGAGCGCTCTGCTCGGCGATGAGGAGGCTCAGCCCCTCTTCGCGGTTCAGGCGAGCGAGGCTCTCGAAGATCTCGGCGACGACGCGGGGGGCGAGGCCCATGGAGGGCTCGTCCAGCAGGAGCAGCTTCGGACGCGTCATCAGGGCGCGGCCGATGGCCACCATCTGCTGCTCGCCTCCCGAGGTCAGTCCCGCCCGCGTATGCCGGCGCTCCCTGAGGCGTGGGAACCACGCGTAGATCCGCTCCAGATCGCGGGCGAGTTGCGCTCGGCTCGGTCGGCGGAGATAGCCGCCGATCTCCAGGTTCGTCTCGACCGTGAGCTGGCCGAAGACGTGCCGGCCTTCGAGCACCTGCACCAAGCCCCTTCGGACGAGGCTGGCCGGATCGAGCCGCGCGGTCGCTTCCCCCTGCCAGCGGACGTGGCCGCGGCGAAGTGAGCCGCGCTGCGCACCGAGCAGGCTCGAGATCGCCCTGAGCGTCGTGGTCTTCCCGGCGCCGTTCGCGCCGAGCAACGCCACGATCTCTCCCGCACCGAGGGAAAGGGAGACGTCCCTCAGCGCCAGGATGGCGTTCCCGTAGACGGCCTCGATGCCGTCCACCTCGAGAAAGGCAGCCGGCGCCGTCATCGCGCGATCGCCTCGGCGGTCTCCTCGCTGCGGGGCGTGATGCCCTTCTCCCGGGCATAGGCCGCGGCGCGCTCGTAGATGCGCGGAAGGAGCAGGTCCCGGTCGGACTTCACCCAGCCGTGGCTGACCACCGCCCATTGCGTGCCGTCCCACTGCAGCACCTTGCCGGCGCCGCCTCCCTCATGGTCCTTCACCGAGAGACGGAGGGGCTGCACCAGCCCTTCCGCGCCCAGCGCCTTCAGGCGGGGCTCGTCGAGGACGAGGTGCTCCAGGCCCCATTGCCCTTGTGCGCCGTCGATCGGCTTGCGGCCAAAGCGCCCCTGCGCCGTCCGGATGGCCTCGACGGCGATGATCGCTTCGATCACGCCGGAATTGTAGTAGACCGATCCGAAGCTCTTCGGGTCCTTCAGGTCGCTCAGGCCCTTGTCGACGATGGCGGCCTTGATCTTCTTGAGGATCTCGAAGTCCTGCCCCGCCGGGAACGGTGTGATGGCGCGATATCCCTTCCCGACGCTGCCGGCCGGGCGCACGTCTTCCTCGGAGCCCGACCAGATCCCGCCGATGATGTGATCGACGGGGAAACCCGTCTTGGCGGCGGTCTTGATCGCCACCGGCGTCATCACGCCCCATCCCCGCAGGAACACCCAATCCGGCTTGATCTGCCGGATCCGCGCCCATTGCGCGGACTGGTCGTTGCCGGGATGCGGCACCGCGATCTGGATATTCTCGAAGCCGTAGGTCTTGGCCAGAAGGTCGAGGGGGATCTGCGTCTCCTTCCCATACGGGCTGTCGTGGTAGACGGTGGCGATCTTCAGGCCCTTGAGCCTGTCCTTCCCGCCCACTTGCTCGGCGATATATTTGATTGCCGAGGAGGCCTCGCTCCAGAAGCTGAACAGAACCGTGAAGCTGTAGGGAAACACGCGGCCGTCGATGGCCTCCGTTCGGCCGTAGCCGGTGGTCACGAGGGGGATCTTGTCGGCCACCGACTTCTCGGTGAGCGCCTTCGAGACCGGATCGCCGTGGGGCAGGAAGAGGGGCACGGGCGAGCCGTCACGGCCGCCTTTCACCCGCTCGTAGCACTCCACGCCCTTCTCGACCGCCCATTCGGTCTCGCACTCGTCCCAGAATAGCTTGACGCCGTTGATGCCGCCTTCGACCTCGTTGATGTAGCGAAGGTAATCGATGGTCCCGGCCCAGACGGGAATGCCGGACGAGGCGTAGGCGCCCACGCGGAATGTTGGGAGCGGGAAGTATTGCCGGGGCGCGTCTCCGGCCGGGGCCGTGGTGACCGTGCCGGTTCCGAGAAGGGCGGCCAGCGCAACGATGCGCATGGTCCGTGCGAGGCGGGTCATCTGTCTTCTCCGAGAGGGTCAGGTCGGTGGGCCAGACGGCGCAGGCGGTCGACGAGGCTCCCGAGGAGCGCGGCGAGGCCGTTCGGCTCCTTGATCAGGAAGCCGATGATGAGGGCGCCGAAGACGACGCGCTGGAGATTGGCGATCTGCCCGCCGTCGAGGCCCGTTCCCAGGATCGTGCCGGACAGGTGCGAGAGCAGGATCGGCGTGAGCACGATGAACGCTGCGCCGAGGAAGCTTCCCGACAGGCTGCCCAGACCGCCGACGATGATGATGAACATCGCCTGGAACGAGCGATCGAGATCGAAGCTTCGGGCATCGACCGTGCCGAGATAGGCGAAGGCCCAGAGTGCGCCGGCCACGCCGCTCACGGCAGCCCCGACGAAGAAGGCCGACAGCTTCGCTCGGGACACCGGGACGCCGATGATCGCGGCAGCCGTTTCGCCGTCGCGTACGGCGCGCCAGTCGCGGCCGGTCCGACTCCGCACGAGCCGCCACGCCACGGCCGTGACGACGACGACGCTCGCGAGCGTCAAGGCGTAACGCCCGGCCGGGCTCGACAGATCGCGGCCGAGCAAGGCCAGATGGGGGGCCGAGATCGCGCTCGACGTGGCGTAGTTCGAGAACCAGCCGACCTGATTGAAGGTCCACGCGATCAGGAACTGCGCCGCCAAAGTCGGCGCCACGAGGTAGAACCCCCTGATCCGCAGGCTCGGCAGGCCGACGACGAGGCCGACGAGGCCGGCGATCAGCCCTCCACCGAGCAGGCTGAAGGGCAGCGGGAGCACCGGCACCCTGAGCAGGAGGTTGTAGGTTGCGTACGCGCCGACCGCCATGAAGGCGCCCGTGCCGAGGGACGCTTGGCCCGCGAAGCCCATGGTCAGGTTCAGGCCGAGGCCCGCCAGCGCCATGATCAGGAACGGAATCAGGATCGCGTTGTACCAGTAGTCGTCCGCGACGACCGGCACCGCCACGGCGGCGATGGCGAGGGCGGCGAGAATGCCCGCTGCCCGGATCGGTGAACCGGCCGGCGTGGACGTCGCGGCGAGGGCGCGGCCGTCGAGGGCCGCGGCAGCGGGAGGCATCGCGTCAGACCCTTTCGATCGGCCGCTCGCCGAACAATCCGGCCGGCCGTACCAGCAGGAAGGCGACCGCAAGCCCGTAGGCGAACCACGTGGAGACGGATCCGCCGAGGAGCGGCCCGAGATAGATCTCGGCCAGGGCGTCGCCCGCCCCGACGATGAGGCCGCCGGCGATGGCGCCGGTGATCGAGGTGAATCCGCCGATGATGAGCACCGGCAGCGCCTTCAGCACCACGAAGGTCAGAGAGAACTGGACGCCCTGCCGTGCGCCCCAGAGCAGTCCCGCCACCAGCGCGACGAACCCGGCCACGGCCCAGACGGCCGCCCAGAGTGCCGGAAGCCGGATTCCCACGGACAGCGCGGCCTGCGGGTCGTCCGCGACGGCGCGCAGGGATTTGCCGACCCGGGTGCGTTCGAAGAACAGGGCGAGACCCAGGACCAGCGCGCCGGCACTGGCGGCGGCCACCAGATCGAACGAGCTGACCTGGATCGGTCCGAGCGCGACCGGAAGGTCGGCGATCCCGAGGTCGAGTTCGTGGACGCGCGCGTCCATGAGAAACTGCGAGCCGCCCTCGATGATGTAGGACAGGCCGAGCGTCGCCATGAACAGGGTGACCTGCGAGCGGTTGACCAGCGGGCGCAGCACCACCCGCTCGACCGCCACCGCGAGCGTCACCATGATCGCCAAGGTGACGAGACCGGCGAGCCAGAACGGAAGTCCCTTCTCCGTCAGGGTCACGAAGGTCAGCGCAGCGCAGAGCACCATCGAGCCCTGCGCGAAGTTGAACACGCCGGACGCCTTGTAGATCAGCACGAAGCCGATCGCGACGAGGGCATACATCACGCCCGCGAGCACTCCGCCCACGAGCGTCTCCAGGAAGAAGCTCATCGCGCGGTCCTCACTGCGGCTTGCCGAGATAGGCGGCGATGACGGCCGGATCGCTGCGGACCTGGGACGGTGGGCCGTCCCCGACCTTGCGCCCGTAATCGAGGACGACGACGTGGTCGGAGAGACCGAGGACCACGCCGATATCGTGCTCGATCAGGACGATCGTCGTCCCGAGGGTGTCGCGCGCGGACCTGATGAAACGCGCCATGGCCCGCTTCTCCTCGCCGTTCATCCCGGCCATGGGCTCGTCGAGAAGCAGGAGCTTCGGTTTCGCGATCAGCGCCCGCCCGAGATCGACGCGCTTCTGAAGGCCGTAGGGAAGGGTCGAGACGAGGCGGTCGCCGTGGGCGGCGAGATCGAGGAAGCCGAGGATCTCGTCGGCTGCAGCGAGACATCCGCGCGTCTCCGCGCGCGCGCGCGGCAGGCCCAGGGCATCGTCGAGGAGCGTCGTCCGGCTCTTGCGCGACAGGCCGGCGAGAACGTTGTCGCGCACGCTCAGGCCGCCGAACAGGGCCGCGTGCTGGAAGGTCCGCCCGATGCCCCGCCGCGCGGCCGTGACCGGACGGATCTGTCCCAGGCGGCCGCCGTCGAACACGATCGCCCCGCCATCGGCGCGATAGACGCCGTTGAGGATGTTGAGGACCGAACTCTTTCCCGCGCCGTTCGGACCGATCAGGGCGCAGATCTCGCCGCGCGTCACCGAGAAGCTCAACGCGTCGAGCGCCTTCAGGCCTCTGAAGGAGAGTGAGACGTCCAAGACGTCGAGAAGAGGTTCGGGCATCGCCGCCCTCACTCGGCCGCCGCAAGGCCCGCGGCCTCGCGCGTCTTCACGGCTTCGATGTCCCGGTAGCCGTGAGCCGGATGGGACTCGGGCAAGTAGGCGCCGCGTCCGAACAGTTTCTCGCGCAGGGTCCCGGGCCTGTACGCCTTCGGATAGACACCGCGACGCTGCAGTTCCGGCACCAGCAGGTTGACCGTATCCTCGAAGGTCTCGGGCGTGACCGCATAGGCGAGGTTGAAGCCGTCGACCCCGGTCTCCTCGACCCATTCCTGCAGGATGTCGGCGACGGTCGTCGGCGAGCCGACGAAGACCGGCCCGATTCCGCCGATGCCGCCCCACCGGGCCAACTCGGCGATCGACCAGGGTTTCTCGTCCGCCGTGAAGGTCTCGACCATCGAGACGATGGCGTTGGTCTCGACCTTCTTCACGAGATCGGTCGGTGCGTATTGCCCGAAGTCGATCCCGCTCCAGCCCGACATGAAGACGAGCGCGCCGTCGTAGGATGCGTAGTTTTGATAGTCCTCGAACGTCCTCTGCGCGGCTTCGTCGGTCTCGGCGACGATCACGGTCGTGAGGTTGTAGATCAGGATGTCCTCAGCCGACCGCCCCGCGGCGACGGCCTTGGCGCGGACATCGGAGACATAGGCCCTGAGCATCGCCTTGAGGGGCGCGGCCACGAAGACGCATTCGGCATGCGTTGCCGCGAAGGCCTTGCCGGGGCCCGACGCGCCGGCTTGGTAGAGCACGGGTGTGCGCTGCGGTGAGGGCTCGCTGAGATGATAGCCGGGGACCGTGAAGTGCCGCCCGCGGTGGCCGATCTCATGGACCTTCGACGGGTCCGTGAAGATCCGCCTATCCCGGTCCCGCAGGACCGCCCCATCCTCCCAACTCCCCTCGAAGAGCTTGTAGAGAACTTCGACGTATTCCGACGCGACCTCGTAGCGGTTGTCATGGCGCTGCAGGCCGCTCTGGCCGACATTCCTGGCTCCGCTCTCCAGGTAGGACGTGACGATGTTCCATCCGATCCTGCCCTTGGTGTGGTGATCCGCCGTCGAGAGGCGCCTTGCAAAGGTGTAGGGGTGCTCGAAGGACGTGGATGCAGTGATGCCGATCCCGAGATGGTCCGTGGCGAGGGCGATCGGCGCGGCCAGCTGCAGCGGATCGTTCACGGGGATCTGGGCCGCCTGCTCGAGGGCGTGCCAGTTGGAGCCCTTGTAGACATCGTAGTATCCGACGACATCCGCGATGAAGACACCGTCGAAGATGCCCCGCTCCAAAGTCCGAGCGAGATCCTGCCAGTATTCCAAGTCCTTGTATCGCCACGAACGGTCTCGCGGGTGGGCCCAAAGGCCGGGCGATTGATGGCCGACGCAATTCATGGCGAAGGCGTTGAAGCGAATGGTCTGGCCGGGCATGGCAGCGCGTCGCAGTCGGTGTGGTGAGGGCGGGAAGGTCGGGCGGTTCAGCCCGGAGCGAGGCCGAAGATCGCCGCCAGCGGGACGATCCGCGTGGCGTCAACGTCAACGCCGTCTTTCGAGCGATTGGCCGCGTACGGATTCCAGTACGGATCACCGTTCACGACGTACTGGACCACCGGCTCGAAGAAGATACCGTTCCCTACGGCAAGATGAGCGTAGACCTCGAACACGAGCTTGTCGCGAGAACAGGCGCCGCCGGTGCCTCCTGAGATCAGGTCGGCCTGACAACCCCGCCGCAGCCAGCGAGGCCGCGTCGGGCGCCCGCGGCCCATGCCATTTGACGCCGCCATGAGGGGCGCCGCCGATCGCGCCGGCATCCGTCTGCGGGCCCGCCTCGCCCGTGACGGTCTCGACGGCGCTCGGCGACAGGGCCTCGGCGGAGAGAGGGGCAAGGAGTGCGAGACAGCCTCGCCGAACCCCGAGCCGGGATGAGACTCTGCGAGAGATGGCGGAAGGTGCAAACTGCATCGGCGAGTCGTCTCGGTATAGCAAGGACATCCGAAGTGATGCCCCAGTAAAGAATCATATTGTTTATATTTTTTCGGGGAAAGATCGCTTGTGTCCCCTCAGGCAAAGAACTTATGCGCAAACGATATCGTCGTTCAAGAAAACAGAATGCCATTTTACTTGAGGCGACGAGGCTAAGATTCCGCTTCGTCGAGGGCGGGTGGAAGGACTCTTCGATTGGCCTGCAGCGCCTCGGATCTGCGCACCGGACGCACTGGGGGCGAGGGTCGGCCGGTTGGAATGTTGTTCGTGTGACTTGCTTCGTCGGCGAGCGGCGTTGCGTCGGGGGCGCAGATCCTCGCTTGAGCCGCCATTTTTCGATCGCGGCGCGTTCAGCGCGCTACCGGTCCGGCCGGTGAAGCGCACGACCCTCGACCTGGAACGATGTCCATGTTTCCTGGTTTCGAGATCCCTAAATATTCGCCCGTCTTAAGTGCAGTTCTATTCGGCTGGTTCAGAAGCACCTTGAGGATGTTGCCGAACGGTCGACACTTGGATTTTGGCCCTGGCAGCAAGCGTGACCAGTCTCGACCTTGGCCCCGACGGACCGGACCGTGCACGCCATCATCGTGTGACCGCGCGGCACAAAGCCATTCTGCTCGATTTTCGACGCTGCCGTCCTGCCCTGGGGCGACAAGCGTCACCATGGGGCAGGTTCGCGTTGCGCAGAGGTGCCCGCCCGCAACGATCCGTGGGGCATATTGGCTGGTCTCGGTTGGCTGCCGTTGTCATGCGCGCAAGCCGGCGCACGTCGTCATGTCGCGTGCCGCTTTCGGGCACTGCCTTGGGGGACTTGGACGACCCAAATGGGCGCGCATCCGTCGACCGACACGATCCGGGCGAACGGGCGAACTTACGGATTCGGCCGCCGAAAGCCGATGGGCAGGAAAGCACCCAACCCAGTCATTCTGAAGCGCCCCCGATCCGGCGGTCATGGCCGGAAGCAGAATTCCCGCTTTGTGAACCTTATACTTGGGACGCGGACCTTTCATCGTTCCGCGATGAATTGCTTCCATGCCTGACCGGCGCGTGCCCATGGCGGAACCGTCAAGGGGGGCTCGCAACGGTCGAGATCGCGAGGCCCCGCAGGAGTAGCACTAGGTCGCGGGCGACATCGCCGCCGCGGGCGCGGACTTGCGGTCCATCGCCGAGACCACGAACGCCGTGAGGAATGCCAATGGCATCGTCACGATCGTGGGCGGATCGATCGGGAAGATCGGTGCGGCGTTTCCGAGCACCTTCACCCAGACCGGCGGGCCGAGAACCGTCAGGACGGTCGCGCCGACGAGCCCGGTCACCCCTCCCGCGATGGCGCCCCGGGTCGTCAGGCCGCTCCAGTACAGCGCCAGGATCAGCAGCGGCAGGGTCGAACTGCAACTGACCGCGTAGGCGAGGCTGATCATGTAGGCGACGTTCTGGGTCTGGAAGGCGATGCCGAGCAGTACCGAGATGATGCCGAGGCCGACCGTGGCGAGCCGCGAGGCGCGGATTTCGCTGCGCTCCGTTGCCCGGCCCCGGCCGATGATGCGGGCGTAGAGATCGTGCGAAACCGCCGAGGCTCCCGTCAGCGTCAGTCCTGCGACCACCGCCAGGATCGTGGCGAACGCCACGGCGGAGACGAGGCCCATGAGCGTGTCGCCGCCCAAGGCGTGCGACAGATGGACGGTGGCCATGTTGCCGCCGCCGCGGATGGCGCCCTTGGCGTCGAGATAGGCCGGGTCCCCGCCTATGATGGCCAGCGCTCCGAAGCCGATGACGAAGATGAGGGCGAAGAAGCCGCTCTGGCACATCACCGCCCAGAACACCGACACGCGGGCGGCACGGGTATCCGGGACGGTGAAGAAGCGCATCAGGACATGCGGCAGGCCTGCCGCCCCGAGCATCAGGGTCATGCCAAGGGAGATCGACTGCCACACGCTGCCTGAATAGACCTGGGGCATCATCATGGCCGCGTGCTTCGGATGCACCGCTATGGCCTGGGCGATGAGGCTGTCGTAGTCGAATCCGAAGCGCGCCAGGATGAGCAGCGCGATCGCGACGCCGGCGGCGAGCAGCAGCGTCGCCTTGACGATCTGCACCCAAGTCGTCGCCACCATGCCGCCGAACATCACGTAGCAGATCATCAGCGCGCCCACGAGGATCTGCGCGTAGAGATAGTCCAGCCCGAAAAGCAGCCGGATCAACTGTCCCGCCCCGACCATCTGGGCGATGAGGTAAAACATCACGATGACGAGGGTGGCGATAGCAGTAAAGATGCGGATCGGCGTTTCCGACAGGCGCGTCGCGAGGACGTCGGCCACCGTGTAGCGGCCGAGCTTCCTCAATCTCTCGGCCACCAGGAAGACGACGAAGGGCAGGCCGGTCGCGTAGCCGACGGCGAAGATCAGGCCGTCGAAGCCGGAGGAGCAGATCAACCCGGCGAGGCCGAGGAGCGCGCCGGCGGATATCATGTCACCGGCCAGCGCGATGCCATTCTGGAAGCCGGAGATCTGGCCCCCGGCGGCATAGAACTGATCGGCGGATTGAGCGCGCCGGGCCGCCCAGTAGGTGATGCCCAGCGTCACGATGACGATGCCGACGAACATTCCGATCGCCGCGGCGTTCAGGCCGCCGCCGGGATCGCCCGCGAGCGCCGGGGCGGTCGCGCCCAGGAGCAGCAGGGTGGCCAATAGGGATCTTCGCATGGGGTCGCCTCCTCAGCGCGCGGTGAGACGGTTGGCGAGCAGGACGTAGAGTCCCGTCAGGATCATGGTGGACAGGATGGCGAGGAGGCCGCCGACGGTGGCGACCGTCACGGCCATCCCGGGCGCGATCGGCCGCGTCATGGTGGCGGGCGAAACGATGAAGGTGCCGACGAAGCTGCCGTAGATCACCGTTTGAATGCACGCCATGATCCATCCGAGTCGGGCCTGCGGCAGATCGTTCTTCGGGACTTCGAGATGTGTTTCCTCTGCTGACACCGTTCGACCTCCGGCTTCGACGCGTTGATGTTGGATCGGGCGTTTATTCGGCAGCCTTCGATGCGGCATCGGCGACCACGTGGCCGAATCCGTTGTTGACGCGGCTGCGTTGATACTTGTTGAGCCAAGTTTTGAACTGGACGGGCAGCATGTCGTAGGGGCGCGCCTCGCCCAGAACCATCGCCGCGTAGACCGGCCAGTGGGGGTTCGCGAGCATCGGCCTGCCGAGCATGACGATGTCGACTTGGCCCTCCCTGACGATCGACTCCGCGAAGACGGGATCAGCCAGGTTCCAGTTCGCGGCGGTCAGGACCCCCGCCTCCTTGCGGATTCGCTGCGCCGCCGGGACCATGAAGCCCTCTTCGTCCCACGGCGTTTGGGCGCGGCCCGAGTTGCCGCCGAAGGAGACGTCCACGAGGTCGAGTCCCCGGGGCGCGAGGAGGCGAGCCAGTTCGACCGACTCGTCGATGGTCTGGCCGCCGGGTGCGAATTCCGTCACGCCGAACCGCATGGAGAGCGGCAGCCGCTCGGGCCATTCCGAGCGGACGGCCTCGAAGACCTCGACAAGCAGCCGGCTGCGCCCGGCGAAATCGCCGCCGTATTCATCGGTGCGCCGGTTGGCCAGGGGCGAAAAGAAGCTCGACAGGAGGAAGCCGTGCGCGCAGTGGATCTCCAGCCACTGAAAGCCGGCGTCCCGCGCCCGGCGTGCGGCCTCGGCGTACTGGCGCGTGACGGTCGCGATATCGTCGTGCGTCATGGCCCGCGGGATGCGCGGCATGACCCCGCCGAACGCATCCGCGGAGGGGCCGATCATCTCCCACGCGTCGGGGTGGTCTTCCGGCAGGTGGCCGCCGCCTTTCCACGGAGGCTCGACGCAGCCCCGCCGGCCCGTGTGGCCGAGCTGGATGCCGGGCACGGCCCCGACGGTCGAGACGAAGCGGGCGATCCGGGCCAGGGCTTCACCCTGCTCGTCGTTCCAGATGCCCGCGCATTGCGTGGACATGCGGCCTTCCGGCGACACGGCCGCCTGCTCGACCACCACGAGCGCGGCGCCGCCCGCCGCCTTCGAGCCCAGATGGACCAAGTGCCAATCGTTCACGAGGCCGTCCGGCGACGAGAACTGGGTCATCGGCGAGACCGCGATGCGGTTGCGCAACGTGACATCGCGGACCCGGAGTTCGCTGAACAAGGAGGACATCGTGCCCGCTCTCCACGCACGCTCCGTCCAGCCGAACATCCTGCCGGAGAAGCGAGCTATCTGCTCGAAATTGAGCCAATACAGTTGCGGAACGAGCAGTCGAATGCCGAGCTGTCCGCCAGTGATGACTTGTTCAAGCCCTAGACTGCCCTTAGCTTTGGACGGCACTCTTCCAAATTCGGGCCGGGCTCGAACAGATTCCGGACAGCGTGCAGCGCGGAGGCTGGCGGGACGTGCCGACAGGGTCGGGGACATGACGAGCGCGACGATGCAGACGCGTGACATCGGCTCCTGGCCGAAGAATATCGCGCTGGCCCGCAGCACGGGGCGGGGCTGGCGGGACATTCACGCGCAGCACGTCGCCGTCGAGCCGTGGACGGGGACGCTCGATCCGGTCGGCAATCCCTGCCTCGGCTACTGCGTCGCGCGTCCGGCCCAGATCCGTCGACGCATCGGGCGCGGCGGCGCGACCGAGGCGAGCACGTTGCGCCCCCGGCAGTTCCACCTGATCCCCGCCCATGACAAGAGCGAGTGGCAAAGACGCGGACGCTCCGAGATGCTTGCGATGCATCTCCGCCAGGGATTGATCGACGAGACCGCGCGCCAGATGTGGAGTGCGACGGCGCCACGGGTCGAGCTCGACATTCCGCTCGGAACGTCTGATCCGCTCCTCGAGCAGCTGGCCCTGGCCATCCTGGAGATCCTGCGGGAGGAGCCCGATGCCTCATCGGCGCTCTATGTCGACGAGCTGGTCCACGCGATGGTCGTGCGCCTTGTCCGGGCCTATACGGCGAACGGTCGCTCATCACGGACGGCGTTGGAGAACGATGCGCTGGATCGCGGCGAGATGCGGCGCATCCGCGACCTGATCGAAGAGCGGCTCGCCGAGGACCTCTCCCTCGAGGCGCTTGCCGCCGAGATCGGCGTATCCCCCCGCACCCTATCCCGCGTGTGCCTCAAGCAATGGGGAACGACGGTTCACCAGTATGTCCTCTCACGCCGTGTCGAGCGGGCCAAGACCATGCTCCTCTCGACCGACCTTGCCGTCACGGCGATTGCCTTCGATACGGGCTTCTCCAGTCAAAGCCATCTGGCAATGGCCTTTCGGCGGTTGACCGGGCTCACACCGAAACATTACAGGCTCATTGGCAGATCGTAAATCTCAAGTTGTTCTGACCGAAATTATACTGGAAGCATTTCCGACACGTTGCGATTCGCCGGTCAGACCTGATTTCATTATGCTTTGAGCCCGTATTCCGGCCTGTCGTCGTTGTTGCCGTAAGATTTGTGCGGCGGGAACTTGCACGACATGGTGAGCTTCGCCCGGTCGCCCTTGTTGCTGGCCTCGCGAGCCATGTCCATGTTGAAGTCGATCGCCGACACGATGCCGCGCCGAACCCCTCCTGGATCAGCTCCTCGAAGGTCGTGCCGTAGACCATCACCCGCTCGTAGAACCGGTAGATCAGCGGCTCGTTGAGCATCCGCTCCTCCGCCTCGGTGAGGCCGAGGAGTTCGGCAAGTCACGCCTCGCGTTCGCGCACCGGGCGAGGGTGACGGGCGAAGCGGTTTGCCGTCGGGACTGCCGATGCCTTCCGCGCGATCCGGCGGCAGATATCCCGCCGCGTGGGCGATGGCCGCGGATCAGGCCCGGCGGGCTGGAGGCTCGGCGGCGCCGGCTGCCGCGTCCGCCTCGCTCAGGGAAGGCCGCACGACCGGCGGATGGCGCGGGTCGTACCCGTCCGGCATCGCGTCCCGCAGCGTCGTGGAGCGGGTTACCAGGAAGTCGATCAGGTGGTTGCGCAGGGCGTAATACCCGGGCGCATGGTGGAGCTGCGTGCGATCACGGTCCTTCGGCAGCGGGTTCTCGACGATCTCCGCGACCCTCGCTCGGGGTCCGTTGGTCATCAGCACGATCCGGTCGGCGAGATAGATCGCCTCGTCGACGTCGTGTGTGATCATGAACACCGTCTGGCCGGTCTCGACGCAGATGCGGCGGACCTCGTCCTGCAGGGTTCCCCGGGTCAGCGCGTCCAGCGCCGAGAAGGGCTCATCCATCAGCAAGATCTTCGGCTCGATCGAGAGCGCCCGGGCGATGCCGACGCGCTGCTTCATGCCGCCCGACAGTTCGGACGGGCGCTTGTGCTCGGAGCCCGCCAGTCCCACCGTGGCGATGGCCTTCCTCGCGCGCGCCTCGACCTCGGCCCTGGGCGCCGTCCGCCAGCGCGCGGAGACCGCGTAGGCGACGTTGCCGAGCACGCTGCGCCAGGGCAGCAGGGCGTGGCCCTGGAAGATCACCGCCCGATCGAGGCTGGTTCCTTCGATCGCCTGCCCATCCACGATGACGACGCCCTCGGACGGGGCCTCGAGCCCCGCCAGGATGTTGAGCACCGTGGTCTTGCCGCAGCCCGAGTGCCCGATCATGCACACGAACTCTCCGCGGCGCATGGGCAGCCACAGGTCCTCGAAGATCGTGGCCGTCTTGCCCCCTGGCCCCGGATAGCGGCGCGCGATCCCCTCGATGGAGATGAACTTCTCTGCGTTCGACATGCGGCTGGTCCCGGCCTGAACGGGAGCGGGGGCGGCACGGCTGGAGCGCCGCACGAAGGGAAGCAGCTTGCTCATCGGGTGCCTCATTCGGGGAAGGTGACGAGGCGCTGGGCGCGCGCCAGCAGCTGGTCGAGGGCCATGCCGACGACGCCGATCACCAAGATCGAGGTGATCACGTTGGTGATCGAGAGGTTGTTCCACTCGTTCCAGACGAAGTAGCCGATGCCGGTGCCGCCCACGAGCATCTCGGCCGCGACGATCACGAGCCAGGCGATGCCGATGGAGATGCGCATTCCGGTGAGGATGGTCGGCGCGGCGGCCGGCAGGATCACCGTGAACGCCCGGCGCACCGGCCCGACCTCCAGGGTCCGGGCGACGTTGAGCCACTCCTTCCGCGTGCTCGACACGCCGAACACGGTGTTCATCAGCATCGGCCAGAGCGAGCAGATGAAGATCACGAAGATCGCCGACAGGGCCGAGTCCTTGATGGTGTAGAGGGCGAGCGGCATCCAGGCGAGCGGCGAGACCGGCTTCAGGATCTGGATGAACGGATCGAGCGCCCGGCTCATCAGCGGCGACATGCCGATGAGGAAGCCGACCGGGATCGCCACCAGCACCGCCAAGCCGTAGCCGAGCGCCACGCGCCCGATCGAGTAGGCGAGCTGGATACCGATGCCCTTGTCGTTCGGGCCGCGGTCGTAGAACGGGTCACTCAGGTGCCCCCAGATGGTCGCCCCGACATCCAGGGGGCCGGGCATGGCCGACTTGCCGGTGGTGGCCGCCTGACCCATCAGGGCCGCGTATTCCGGGTCCATCGCCTCGGTCTTGGCCGTGCCGCTCACCGCGACCTGCCAGCCGAGTAGGATCACCGCGAGGAGCGCCAGGGAGAGGATGCCGGCGCGCAGGGTCAGGGTGCGTTGCATGACTCAGCTCGCGCGCTTGATCTTGAAGGAATCCAGGTATTCCTGGGGCTTGGCCGGATCGAAGGGCTTGCCCATGACCACGAACGTCTTCGTGGTGGCTTCCGGCGGGGCGAGGCCGTCCTGCTTCATCAGCTTGGCGGCATCGGTGGCGCGGTAGACCTGCCTCGCTACGGCGGCGTAGTCGACATCGCCCTTGATCTGGCCCCAGCGCTTCATCTGGGTCAGCGTCCAGATCGCGAAGCTCTCGTATGGGAACGGGTCGAAGGCGACCCGCCGCGGATCCTTCCTGACGCTGCCGAGGCCGTCCGCGTAGGTGCCGGTCAGGACCTGCTCCACGACGGTGAGCGGCTGGTTCAGGTAGTTCGCGGGCGCGATTGCGGCGGCGATCTCCTTGCGGTTCTCCAGTCGCGAGGCGTAGGCGGTCGCCTGGAGGATGGCGCGCAGGAGCGCGGCCGTGGCGTTCGGCATCTCGCGGATCGTGTCCTGCGCGACCGAGAACGAGCAGCAGGGATGCCCGTCCCAGATCTCCTTCGACAGCACGTGGATGAAGCCGACGCCGTCGTAGACCGCGCGCTGGACGATGTTGTCCGGCGCCAGGAAGCCGTCGATGTTGTCGGCGCGCAGGTTCGCGACCATCTCGGGCGGCGGCACCGAGCGGAGCTGCACGTCGGTGTCGGGATCGATGCCGTGCTCGGCCAAGTAATAGCGCAGCAGGTAGTTGTGGTTCGAGTAGTCGAACGGGATGGCGAGTTTGAAGCCCTTCCAGTTCTTCGGGTCGCGATTGTCCTTGTGCTTGTTGGCGAGGCAGATCGCCTGGCCGTTGACGTTCTCGATCGCCGGCACCGCGAAGGGAACGGGATTCGAGCCGAGGCCGAGCGTGATCGCGATCGGCATCGGCGCGAGCATGTGGGCGGCGTCGTATTCCTTGTTCAGGGTCTTGTCGCGCACCACCGCCCACCCGGCGGTCTTGACGACGTCGACGTTCAGGCCCTGCTTCTCGTAGAAGCCCATGGGCTTGGCCATGATGATCGGCGTGGCGCAGGTGATCGGGATGAAGCCGACCTTGAGATCCGCCCTTTCCGGCCTGCCGGCCTCGGCGAACGCCTCGGCCACGAACTGCGTGGGCAGGAACTGGGCGACCGCCGCTGCGGCGGTCGCGGCGCCGACGCTCTTCAGGAAGGCGCGGCGTCCGGCATCGTGCGGGAACAGCGCCCGCAGCATCGCTGCCTCGACGACGCGCACGACCGCGGCGTCGCCCGACGGGAGAGAGGCTTCGTGCGCGGCTTGGTCCGCATGCGCACCGCAGGAGCAGCCGCCGAGCCTGCGCCGGGCATCAAAAGGATTGTCGGAACGGGCCATCGAGAACTCCGGCGTTGAAGTCTTGAAATTCGCAGCAACTGTCGCGCCAAGCGCGCCGCATCATGAAATCTTCGCTCGGATCAGCATCCCCCCGCCTGGCTGGCGAAGGTCGAGACGGTGGGCCGGTGACGGTCTCTCGGCAGCGTCGAGCCGTGCCGGATCACCGGAGCAGCATCGCGAGGCCGGCACCTCCGATGAGCCTTACCGGCACCGTGTCGAGCGGGCTCTTGCGGGTTGCACGGGCGGCGGGCCGGGGAAGCCCAGAGCGGCCGCTGCCGGCGCCTTCCGCGAAGGCCGGGACCAGGGCTCAGTCGACGCGGGAGACGCGGGAGACGCCCGCGATCGCGAACGCTCCCGTCCCGACCGTCACGGAAGCCGTCACCCTCGTCGAACAACCGGTCGAACGCGGCGCCTTGGCGGGCGACCTCAGTCCCCGCGTTGAACAGCGTGCCGCACGCGTCCTGCACCTGGAGGATGCCGCACCCGATCCCGAGCCGGCCGCCAAGACCCTCCCGGAGGTGCGGCGCGGCCGAGAGGGGGTCGGCGTGGCCGGGGGTCTCCAGGATCCACGCGACGGTCCGGCCCTGTTCGCCGACCTGGGCGATCACGCTGTCGATCACCGCCGCGGCGCGGCTCCGGGGATCGTGCATGGCGAAGGTTGCGGTATGGGTCGGTTCGTCGATGAGGCCGTGCACGGCGGGGCGCGGGGTCGTGGCCGAGAGACTGGCCTCGACCTGCCCGTGCGCCTGCGCCAAGGCGGGATCGGTTGCGTGAAAATCGTTCGTCATCGTCAGCGCCTCAGGCGGCCAGCCAGGCGGTGACCTCGCCGTCGCGCCGCTGTTCCATCGCGAGCCGGCTCTCGGTGTGCTCGACGATGTGCCAGGGCTCCCCGGGGAGCGGCGCACCGTGCAGCGCGATCGGTGTCGAACGCGTCTTCAGACGGATGACGGGTAAAGCGTGCGCGTAGCCCGGATGCTCCCGGCCCAGGATCGCGTGGGCGATGGCCTCGGCCTGGCGGGCGACCGGCTCGATGAAGCGGCAGGGTCGCCCCGCGATGCTGATGCAGTCGCCGAGCGCGAAGATGTCGGGGCCGCTCGTGCGCAGGGTCGCCGGATCGACGACGATCCCGCGGTCGAAGGCGAGCCCGGCACCGCGCACGAGCCGCGAGGGCGTGGCGAGCCCGGTCGCGGCGATCACCGTCGTGGCGACCAGAATCGTCCCGTCCGCGAACGTGAGCGCGACCTCGCCGCCCGGCCGGCGGCCGAGGCCGCGCACGACGGCGTTGGCCTGGTAGCGCACGCCCAGCCCTTCGAGTCCGGCCAGGAGCCGGCGGCCCGCCACGTCCGGCAGGAGCTCGGGCAGCGGCAGCGCCCCGATCCCGACGAGCGTCACGGCGTGTCCGGCCCAGGCGAGGTCCTCCGCGAGTTCGCAGCCGACCATGCCGGCGCCGATCACCGCGACGGCACGGGGGCCCTGTGCGAGTTCGGCGTGCAGGGAGGCCCAGGCCGCGAGGTCGTTCACGCGCCAGCACAGGGTCGGGTCGAGGCAGGCCGGCAGCGCCGGACGCGCGCCGTGGGCCAGGACGAGGGCGGTGTACCCCAGGGTGCCGCGCGTGGTGCGCAGGCTGTGCCGCTCCGGGGAAAGGCCCACGGCCACCGTGTCGGCCATCAGGCGCAGGCCCAGGCGGGCAGCCGCCGCGGCGCCCGTCTCCCGACGCAGCCTGTCCGGCGACAGGCCGCGTCCCAGCGCAACCGAGAGTTCCGGTTTGTGGTAGACGTCGCCGCCGCAGGCCGTCACCAGTGTGATCGGAACCTGGGTGTCCTCGGCCCGGATCGCCTCCGCGGCCGCCCATCCCCCGGCACCGGCGCCGACGATCACCACGCCCGGCCGGCGCTGCGCGGCCGCGGCCGCCGGCACCGGCGCGACCGGGGCCCGCCGCCGGTACGGTTCGAAGTCGGACTTGGTCACCCCGCAGATCGGGCAGGCCCAATCGTCCGGGATGTCGGCGAACCGGGTTCCGGGCGGCAAGCCGCTGTCGGGATCGCCCTCGCCCTCGTCGTAGATCAGCCCGCAGGCCCGGCAGAGGAACTGCTTCCAGGGGCCGAGGCCGTCGGTGGGTTCCAGGACGGTCATGCCCGACCTCCCACGCCGGTGCCGCTCGGCAGCACCTCTCGGGACAGGCGTGCCATCTCCCAGCGCAGGTGCTTGATCGCCGGCGTGACGATGGCGACGAAGTGCGCCTCGCGGACGCGGCGCTGCGGGGCCGCCGACATCAGGTAGCCGCGCGCGCCCTGATGCAGGAGCGCCGACTGCGACGCGCGCAGGGCCAGCTCGGCGGTCTGGGCCCGGGCGTCGAGGACGTCGATCAGGTAGTCGGTCGAGCCATCGTAGGGCGTCTCGGCGAGCCGCATCACCCGGGCGCGGAGCTCCGCGAGCTCGGCCGCGACCGTGTCGGGGCGGTCATCGAGGAACTGGTTGACGTGCCCAAGGGTCTCCTCAACCGCCAGCATGGCGTCGAGGCTTCCCTCGGCCACGCCGAGCCCCATGCCGCATTGGAGCAGGATGAAGGCGCCCCGGATCCCTCCGATAAAGGGCCGGGCCGGATCGGCGATCAGGTCGTCCTGCCCGACGAAGTACTCGTCGAGCCGCACGCCCCAGGTGCTGGTGCCCTCCATGCCGGAGAAGTGCGGGCAGGGCCGCAGCTCCGCGCGGTCGCAGCGCAGCAGGAACATGATCTCGTGGCTGATGGCGTCGCCGGCGCCGAGGACGCCCGCGATGGCCCCGCAGTACTGGCCGGCGCCGATGTGGCTGACCCAGGGCAGCATGCCGCTGACCCGGTAGCCGCCGGGCACGCGACGGGCGCGCAGCAGGATCGGCTCGATCCCGGCGAACGCCTTCATCGGGTTGGAGAGCGCCGTGCCGCCGAAGGTGCGGCCCGCGACGTGGTCGTCGAGGAATGCGCCGGAGAGCGCCGGGTTGCCCGAGCGCTCCAGGTAGAGGCCGCAGACATCGTGGCACCACATCAGGAAGCCGGTGGCGCCGCAGGCCCGGCTCGCCGCCTGCATGGCGGCGATGGCCAGGCCGACGCGCGCGCCGTGCCGGTCGAGATGGACGCCGAGCGCGCCTGCGTCTCCGAGCCTGCCCATGATGTCGAGCGGGTACGCGCCGTGGTCGATCTTGCTCGCCGCCGCGCCCAGGGGGCCGTCGGCAATGGCCGTCGTCTCGGCGAGGACGGTCTCGTCCGTCCACGTGCGGCCGGCCGGGCTCGCGAACGGCGCCTCCGTCACGGAGGGCCCGGCCGGTGGAAGGGCGAGGGCGCTCGACATCGTGCAATCTCCTCAGGAAGGGGAAAGGGGGCGGGCCCGCCGGGTCCCGCCGACGCGCTCAATCGGCCAGGCCGATCTTGAAGGGGACCGGGTTGCGCAGGGTGTTGGCCACCGGCGAGAAGTGGTTCGCGTGGCGCACGATCTCGTCGAGCGCCTCGCGGGTCGCGTCGCCCTCGATGGTCACGGCGACCCGGATCTCCTGAAAGCCCATATCCTCCGGCTTCTTCTCCGCCCCGCCGGCGCCCCAGGCGGCCGGGTTGCCGATGTCGCCCTCGATGTGGAGCTCCAGGCGGGATAGGCGCACCTGCTTCCAGGTCGCCACCGCGGTGATTCCGACCGCGAGGCAGCCGCCGAGGGCGGAGAGCACGATCTCGCCGGGCGCCGGCGCGGTGTTCTCGCCGAACAGATGCAGCGGCTCGTCGACCACGACGGGCGCATGGTCGCCGACGTAGCTGAGGGTGCGGTACTGGCCGTCGACGACCGTGTGCACCTTGTTGGTGCCGCGCGAGCCGGGATTGCAGCGGCCCTTCTCGGCGAACTGCATCAGGCCGTCGCGGTCGATCGGACGCAGGTAGGTGGTGACGGTCTTCGGGGCGGCGCTCGCGCTCATCTGGTGTTCCTCTTCCGGCTCAGCCCCGCAATTGTCGGGGGCTGCTCGGAAGGACTTGCGCAAGGCAGATGCCAGGATGGCCGAGCCGGTGATTATCTTTGAAAATCCAGGTTTTCCAAATTCTTAGGTGAGGGCCGCGGTGATTTGATCGCCCGGTTGCGACAGTGAATGTCGACATTGTGTCGACATTGTCGGACTTGGGCGAGGCTGGTTAGGCCATCGGCTGGAGCTTCCGCCAGCGGTAGGAGAACTGGCGCTCGGTGAGGCCAAGCCTCTGCGCGGCGCGGGTCTTGTTGCCACCCGCTTGCGTGAGGGCCAGGCGCAACTGCGCGCCATCGTGCGAGTCGGCGGGCAGATAGGGCCGAAGGCCGCCCATCGCATGGACCGGGTCTCCCCCCGACGGCACGATGTGCCGTGCCGGCCCCGGCGCAACCGCCCCCGAGACAGTCACGCCCCCAAGCATCGGCTGCAGGTCGTCGACGTCGAGAACGCCCTCGCTGGCCAACAAGACGAGCCGCTCGATGAAGTTGGCGAGTTGGCGGATGTTGCCCGGCCAGGGCTGGCGGGCGAGATGTGCGACGGCCGACCGGGTCAGGTTGACGTTGCGCTGGTTGGCCTGGTTCGCCTGCGTCAGGAAATGCAGCACGAGGTCCGGAATGTCGTCTCGCCGTTCGGCCAGGGGCGGCAGGGTGATCGGGATGACGTTGAGTCTGTAGAAAAGGTCCTCCCTGAAGCGGCCGTGGGCGACCTCGGCCGCGAGATCCCGGTTGGTCGCGGCGACCAGGCGCATGTCGACGCGGATCTCCCGTTTACCACCGAGGCGAACGACCGTCCCCTCCTGCAGGGTCCGCAGCAGCTTGGTTTGGAGGATCGCCGGCATCTCGCCGATCTCGTCGAGGAAGATGGTGCCGCCGCTCGCCTGCTCGAACCAGCCGGCGCGTGCCGCGACCGCCCCGGTGAACGCGCCGCGCTCGTGGCCGAACAGTTCGGATTCGAAGAGGCTCTCTGGAATGGCCGCACAGTTCACCTTGACGAACGGCCGGTCCCGCCGGGGGCTTGCGAGGTGGAGCGCGCGGGCGAACAGTTCCTTGCCGGTGCCGGACTCGCCGAGCAGCAGGACGCTCGCGGTCGCGTCCGCGACCTTCTCGACCTGTACGAGCGCGCGCAGCAGCGCGGGCGAGGTGCCGATGATACCGTAGCGGGCCCGCTTGATGCGCAACTCGCGAGCCAGCATATCGTTGTGCTCCTCGAGCGCGCGTGTCTTCCGCTCGACCCGCTCGTTCAGGGTCAGCAACTGGCTGACCATCGTGGCGATGATGCGAAGGAGGGTGAGGTCGTCGGAGAGCGGTCGCTCCCGGTGGCGGATCCTGTGGCAGGCGATGGCGCCGACAGTTCTCTGCTCGACCCGGATCGGGAGCGCCAGGAACGACACCGCGCCACGGGGCAGTCGCGCGCGCTCGACCGCACGCCCTAGGAAGACCGGGTCATTGTCGATGTCTTGGACGATGACGAGGTGGCCGTCCTGGATGACACGCCCGGTGATGCCCTCGCCCGGCGCATACCGGCCGCGGGCGACCTCCTCGCGGGTTAGGCCGTAGGAATGGGCGATGCGATAGCCGGCGCCGTCAGGGTCCTTCAGGACGATGCGTCCACGGTTGAGCCCGACGATCTCCGAGAGCAGGTGCAGCATCTCGCGGGTGACCTGGTCGAGGTGCAGGCCCTTACCGACGAGGTTCATGACCTCTTGGATGAGGAACATCTCCTGCGTGCGCCAGTAAGTGCTCGACGTTGCGTTGCCTGCCCGCTCCTCCATGGCTGATCGCACCTCAGTTGCCCGACTGCCGTCGGCAACCTGCAAGCCCTGTGCAAGGAGAGGTGTGAGACACGCCAGCACCGCGTCCCCGAAGACGCGCCGGATGACCGGCAACCGATGCAAAGGCCGAAAGCGGCCCGCTCCCGTCCTCCCCGGAGGCGGCGGAAGCCGACATTCCCGCGGACCCCGCCATGTCGGCGATGCTGCGGGCAGACCCCTGAGATCGGGTGCTGGATCCCGCGGGATGCGCGCTGGGCCGAAGGCGCCACGGCAGCGCCCGCACGACGGAGGCGCTCCGTCGCGCAAGACAGCGCCGTCAAGACGGTGTGAGGGCCGCCGCCGGACGCTGCGGCGTCAGCCCGACGACGCCAGACGTGGCGAGCTCGGCAGACGGCGGCCGATGCGGCGAAGGGCCGAAAAGGCGATCAGCGCAAGACACGCGCTTTGCCGATGATGTCATCGGCTATGTCCACATCGATCTCGCAGAGGTCTGGACGGGAGATGGCACCCTCTACCTGTTCGTTGCCATCGATCGAACGTCAGAGCTGGCTTTCGCCAAGGTGGACGCTGACGCGAACCGCATCCTCACCATGTCGCGCCGGACGATCTCGATCGTCCAAGCCCAGAGCAGGTGCCCGAACACCTCCGAGAACACCTCATGGGCGGAAATGTCCCAGACCTGGGGCGCCCAGCCGCCCAGCGGCAGCAGGATGGCGTGGAACAGGAGGGTTATGATCAGTCCGAAGGCCAGTCCTTGCCCCAGCGTCACGAGCGGGCATGCCGTTGCGAGCAGGCAATAGAGCAGGCCGAAGACGATCGAGAAGCCCTGGTGCACCAGGGCGACGCCGTAATTGATGACGTGACCGGTGAAGACGTAGGTCATGTCCTCGGCGTTCAGGCCAAGCGCTTTGAGGATGGCGAAGGGTGGCGAGATGCGGCCGGCCTCCCGGGGCGGGAAAGGGATCTCGGATCCCCACTTGACGAAGCTCGAAAGATTTCCGCCTAGGAATCCCGCCCACGCCGCGTATCCATAATCGACAATACCATCGTTTTTCGAATTTGTCCCCAATTTGTCCTCCATATGTAATTCTATGTCGTCCGTACAATCTCCCTAGGAATTCCAATCTTCTTAGGTTTGCGGACATAGATCCAAAAAACGGATCGATCAACTGCCTGTATCACAGTTTTAAACCAAAAATTTGCAAAATCGTAATATGATTTAACCTAGAGATTTTGGTCGATTGCGGAGGTTGTTGTGAAAATATCGACTTTGATCGTCGCTGTGTCGGGATGTGTCGGTGCGCTGTGCGTGACTGTTACTGCAAAGATGGAAATCGACGAGTACAAATCATACAGTGATAGCGTCAATGCGCTGACGGGTGCTTCCGCGTCGTTGAAGATCCTGGGCGCTTCGACCCGCATCGCGCAGGAACGGGGGCCCACCAACAGCAGTCTCGGCAGTGAGAGACCGGTGCCACGCGCTGTCGAGCAGGCGCTCAGCGACGCTCGCACCGACACCGATGCGGCCCTACGAGAGGCCAGCCTCGCCGTGTCCACACTGCCGGAGCGATGGGGAGCCAAGGCTGCCGAGGCCGTCTCCGAGACCGTTCGGCGCCTCGCCACCGTGCGGCAGCAGGCCGATGCCGTGACGGCTCACGTTCAGGCACAGCGATCCCAGGACGCGGTGGCGGGGATCGTGAAGGCCTTGATCGCCGTCCCGCCAGTGCTCGACCAGGCGTTGAATGCTGTGGACGATGCCACGATGTCGGCCGATCCGAGCCTGGGCTCCTGGCTGACGATGGCCCGGACCGCGACGGAGCTGCGTGACTTCGCGGGTCAGATCGGATCCGTGTTCACCCCTGCTCTCGTGACCAAACGGCGTATGACGGACGAGGAGATCGGGCAATACAATCGATTGAGCGGCTATGTCGACGCACAGATGCGGCAGATCCTGCTCGCCCGTGGGAAAATCGGCGACGATGCGGGTGTCGATGAGCTCATCAGGACCATGCGGGCGCAATACATCGAAGGCGGCCAGAAATTGGCCGCCGATCTCGTGGCCCAAAGCTTATCCGGTCAGGCCGCGACCCTGACGGTGCAGGACTTCGCCGCCCGTTATGTCCCGGCCATGAGCGCGATCGTCGAACTTCGCGATCGATTGTTCGTCCGGGCTTTCGACCTGATCAAGGCGCGCATCGCCGCGGCCCGGACGCGCTTCGTCCTCTTCCTGCTGGGCGGTGGCGCGGTGCTCGTGATGTGCGGCGGCGTGATCGTGGTCTGCGTCCGGAGGATCTCGATGCCGATCCGCCGCATGGCACAGGTCATGAGCCGGATTTCCGACGGTGACACCAGCCTCGTCGTTCCCGACACGGCCACGAAGAACGAGATCGGCGCGATGGCGGCGGCCGTGCAGGTCTTCAAGGATAATCTGATCCGGAGCCGGCACCTGGAGCTGGAGGCTGCTCAAGCGCGGGCCGCCGGCGAGGCGCAGCGCAAGCGCACCATGCTGGAGCTGGCCGACGAGTTCGAGCGGGCGGTCGGCAGCATCGTCGGCCAAGTCTCGTCCTCGGCCACGGACCTGCAGGCCACCGCCCAGGCCATGACCGCCACCGCCACCCAGACGGCCGGCCAGTCCACGACCGTGGCGTCCGCCGCCGAACAGGCCGCGAGCAACGTCAACACCGTGGCGGTCGCCGCCGAGGAGCTGGGCACGTCCGTGCAGGAGATCAGCCGGCAGGTGGACGGCTCTTCCAAGCTCGCGCAAGCGGCGGTGGACGAGTCGGATCAGACGGCGGCTTTGGTGCAGGAGCTGAGCGGGACGGTCGCGCGGATCGGCGACGTGGTCGGGCTGATCTCCTCGATCGCCGGGCAGACCAACCTGCTGGCGCTGAACGCCACGATCGAGGCAGCCCGCGCCGGCGATGCCGGGCGCGGCTTCGCGGTGGTCGCTGCCGAGGTCAAGGAACTCGCCGGGCAGACCGCCCGGGCCACCGAGGAGATCTCAGGCCAGATCACGCGTGTTCAGGGCGTGACGGCCGAGGCGGTCGGTGCCATCGGGGCGATCACGGCGCGGATCCGGGAGATCAACGGCGTGGCGGCCTCGATCGCCGCGGCGGTCGAGGAGCAGGGCGCCGCCACGCAGGAGATCGTGCGCAACGTCGCTCAGGCGGCCACCGGCACGGCCGAGGTGACGAGCAACATCACCGGCGTGGCCGAGGCCTCCGAGGAGACGGGCGCGGCCGCGGCCCAGGTGCTCAGCGCGGCGGACGAGCTGTCGCGCCAGTCCGAGCATCTCGGGGCGGAGGTGGCGCATTTCCTCGCCACCGTCCGAGCCGCCTGAGACTGGCGCGGGCTCCGAGCCCCCTCCCGCTCGCCCGACTGCGTGCAGGCGGCTGGATCGGGTGCGATACGGGGCTCGGCCATCCGAGCGTCATCGCCGACGCCGGTCAGCCTGAGGAATGTGTCACGGCCTAAGCTGCTTCACCTTGAGGCAGAACCAAGCCGCCATGACCGGAACGAACATCCCGCTGGGCTCCAAGGAGGATGAGACCGCCGTCGGATCACGGACGGACGCGCTTGCCGCGGATCTGGTCGTGGCGCGGATCGAGACGCTCCTGCAGGTGTTGCGTCGGAGACGGACCGAGCTGAAGGCCCAGATTGCCAATCTGCAGAGCGTGCAGCCGAGTGCCGAGACCCGGCTGACCGAGCTCACCGCGGCGTTGGTCGGCCAGATGAGCGACAGCGTGGCGCATCTGAACCTGCTCGTCGATCAGGCCGAGCTGTTCGTCCAAGAGCTGACACGCGACGCCCCCTCGGCTTGAGCCCGTGTGAGATCAGCCGATCGCGATCGCCCGAGCCGCGTCGAAGGCGGGATTGGCGAAGCGGGGACCGGCCGGGTTGCACAGGATCCGGGTTCCGCCGGGCCGAACCAGGTCGAGGCTGTGGTGGACATGGCCGTGCATCCACAGAGCCGTGCGGCCGGTATCGGTCAGGGCGGACAGGATCAAGGTTAAGCTCCCTGCGTTCCAGGTGCCGCGCCAAGCGGGAGCGATGCAGTCCGGATGCGGGGCGTGGTGGGTGACCCCGATGAGCGGCAGCGCCCCATCACCCTCGTCCATGAGCGCGGCCAGCTCGGCGCGGGCGTGACGGTGCAGGGCCGCGGCGTCCCCGGCCGTGAGCAGGTGATGGCCGCCGTCATGGGCGACATCGATCGGCTCGCCGGTCGGCGTGTTGGGATCGAGCTGTCCGGCCAACCGACAATCGCCCCGCAGGGTGGTGCCGACGAACCGGCATCCGGCCAGGATCTGAGCGCGGGCGAGAGCCTCGGGCACGATGTCGTGCCCGTGCTCGTGGTTGCCCATCACGGATACGACGGGCTCGTCGTTGGCGAGGCGGTGCAGGACCCTGAACGTCTGCCGGGGGGGCGGCCTTCCACATATCGCCGGCCGCGACCAGCAGGTCGAAGGCGGGCGGCTCGGACCGGAACTGATCCGGATACAGCACCGTCTCGAGGTGCAGGGATGGCAGGATCCAGAGCTTGGCCAAGGATCGCCCGCGCTCTCAGGGGCGCACGATGCGCACGGCGTCGAAGCCTTCATCGGGACTGGGCGGCTCGAAGCGTTCGGCCACGGCACGCAAAGCGGCCTCGGGAACGATCCTGTCGGCGGAGCGTGCCGCGTTCCGGCCCAGCGCGGTGGCGAGCGGCGTGTCGATCCAGACGGCCGACACCCGGGCACCGTGGCGCCGGGCCGCGTCGATGATCGGCTTGCGGTGCCGGCGACCGGGCAGCGCGGCATCGAAGACGATGGCGTTCGGGTGATCGCGGGCCGCTGTGTGCGCCCATGTGCTCTTGCCCGCCCCCTGCACGCCGCACACGACGATCACCTGCACGGGCGGCTTCGCCGCAGCGAGGGCGGTATCGAGGGTATCGAAGGCGGCCGCCCAGGCCTGGCGGTTGAGCTCCGGCGTCCAGAGGCGGCCAGCGGGCGTCTCGAGGAACCGATCCGGATCGATGATCACGCGCCCCACGCTCCGAGCCGAACGGGGCACGATCCGCGCACCGACAACCGCCAGGCGCGGCCGTTCGACAGCGAGCGGCTGCAGGCCTGCCGCAGCTTGGCGA
Source organism: Methylobacterium sp. 1973 (assembly GCF_040545035.1). NCBI lineage: Bacteria > Pseudomonadati > Pseudomonadota > Alphaproteobacteria > Hyphomicrobiales > Methylobacteriaceae > Methylobacterium > Methylobacterium sp. 1973. The sequence goes on along the minus strand of NZ_JBEPLA010000001.1, from coordinate 682,386 downwards.
CAACGTCCTCGGGCTTGTGCCGCGTCGTTCCCACCTGTTCGTCCTCGTCCTGGTCCGAAAGCCATATCTCAGGGCGGGCCCCTTGAGTGGGGGGGCGGATCAACCGGCGTGTCGTCCAACGGCTGCCCCGGCTCAGGCGAGCGGGAGCACCACGCTGAGGTCGTGGACCTGCCCGACTCGTGTCCAAGGTGGCTGATGGTAGACCTTGTAGCCCCCGTTCCCGTCCGGCAGGAACGTTTCCCCCGAGCGGGGGAGCCAGTCGAGGCTCAGGGCCGCATAGGTCTGCAGGATGGCGCGGAACGGCTTCCGGTGGCGCATGCGGACGTAGCGGCCCGGCCGGAACGCGACGGGTTGGAGCAGGTCGTCCGCGACAGTCAGGCCGCGGTCGACGATCGCGCAATCATGACGGAACACAGCGTCCGGGGTGATCAACGGTGTGTCGTAGGTGATGCCGACCGCCTCCACGTCCGCTGGATCGATCCCGATCGACGCGAGATAGCCGTGAAAGGCCGTCCAGTGCGCCTCGAAGGCCGGATACGGCCCATGGAACCGCACCGCGCGCAGGGTACAGGCCGGCCGCTCCTCGACCCGGGCCACCTCGCCGCCCGCGATCGGGGCCGCCGGTTTCGCCGGCAGGGCCTGCTGGGCGACCATCCGGTACTGTGACGGCACGGCGCCGAACTGGCGGTGGAAGGCGCGCACGAAGGCTTCGTGACTGGCGTAGCCGGCATTCAACGCGACGTCCGTGATGGGCTGGCGGCTCATCTGCAGGTTCATGGCGGCGCGGTCGAGGCGCGTCCGGCGCATGTAGGCGGAAGGCGTCTCACCCATCACGGCCTGGAACAGGCGCTGGAAGTGAAACAGGCTGAGCCCGACATGGCGCGCGATGTCGGAGAGGCCGATCTTCTCAGCCGGGCTACGCTCGATGAGCCGTATTGCGCGGGCGATCCTGGGGTCGTCCAGCATCGTCGGCGGCGGCCGTTTGGGTGAGCTGCTCGGGCGTTGGGCGATCCGCGGATCCCGGGTGAGAAGATCTCGCTCCCAGGAGATCTGGTCGTTCAGGTCCTCGGCCACAATCCCTCCATGCGAAGCCGGATCGCAAGTTTGATCAAGTCAAGTCGGTGCGTCGCAGCTAGGCTGCAGGAAGAGTCGTGCGAGAGCTGTAAAAGCTTGTGGGGTCTGCGGCAATGCTTATGCAGGCCGCCGCTCACTGCGCGCGGCGCCTTCGAGACTTTGGGGGGCGAGGATGATTCATCGACGGGCCGTATGCCGCTCTGCGGTTGCTGCAAGCATTCTGATCGCCGCCTGCGCCCCGATCGGTCGAGCGGCTGCGGATCCGGGCAACGGGCCCGTCCCGCAGGCGGGTCCGGGCGTGCCGGTCCCACCAGCCGGTGACAGCGGGGCGCGCCCGCCGGGGCCGAGCGGGTCGCCCGAGAGTCCCTGCGCCGCGGTCGAGCGCGTCGCCCGCCGGTACCTGCCCGATCCCGAAGACCGCGCCCCTCACCGTGTCGCCCTACGCCGAGAGGTGCAGCGGGCGCTCGACGCGTGCCGTGGGGGCGGGGCCGGCGCGTCCGGCAGATCGTGAGCGCCGGAACCGTCGGGGCGGCTGCCCTGCGCGAGGCCTGCGCGGGTCAGGAGCCCGCGGAGTGGCCGAGGGTCGCTCCCGGCACCGGCGCAGACTCAGACGGCTGCAGATATTTGCACTATAGATTGCGGAAACACATTATAATAATACAGTAAACTTCAATAAAAGTAAATATCGATATAATGATCATTGATTGTTTTCAAAGACAAAATACAAAGCGTCGCAGCTTCGTCATCATATAAAATTATTGCTGCGCCTTAGGCGGGGGAATTTTATCTTGGGACAGCGCAAGGTCCGCATCGGTGTTGCCGCTCTGGCGGCGCTGTCCGCCGAGTCCTGGATCCTGCCGGCAGGCGCGGCCGACTACTCGATCTCGGGCGGGAACACGTACACCGACACCGAGACGTTGGCGGGCACGGATCGACTCTCGATCGAACCCGGCGGCAAGCTCTCCGTCAACAAGAAGGCGGCGATCAACTGGAACGATGCGTCCAGCGATCTGCAAATCTTCAATGCCGGCACGATCGAATCGACCAAGGCCGGCGGCCGGGCGATCGACGCGACGGGCAGTGACAATACCCGCACTCTGACGCTGGAGAACAAGACGAACGCGCTTATCAAATCCGACAGCGACGCGTTCCGGATCAACGTCAACCCGACCGGCGGCACCGTGACGGTGAACAACGCTGGAACGATACAGTCATCGACGAAGCGGGCGCTGGATTTCGAGGCCGCCGCCAGCGGCGCCGCCACGATTACGATCGACAACGCCGCCACCGGGACGATCACGTCCGGCGGCGACGACGCGATCCGGCCGGGCCAGGGCGCGACGGTCAACAATTCCGGCACGATCCGGACGAATGGTCAGGCCGCCGACAAGGCCGACGGCATCGATTTCAAGGCCGCTACCGCTGGGACGGTGAACAACAACGACAGCGGCACGATCTCCGGCGCCCGCCACGGCGTCACCCTGAGCGGCAGCAACGGCGCCGGCTCCGTGACGGTGAACAACGCGGCGAACGCCACCATCACCGGCCGCAACGGCTCGGGTGTCGGCTCCGACGCCGGCGGGACGGTCACGAATTACGGCACGATCGAAGGGGCCTATTCCGGCAACGGCACGCAGGACGGCGACGGCGACGGCGTCGACATCGATTTTGCCGGCACGATCGAGAATCACGGGACCATCAAGGGGACTGGGGCGGGCGGCAACGACAAGAACGGCCGGGCCAACAACAGCGAGGGCATCTCGCTGGGCGGCGGCACCATCACCAATTCCGGCACGATCTCGGGCGCCGCCTACGGCATCGTGGTCAACAACGATTCGAACCCCGACAACAGCCGCTCCGGCGCCGCCGCGACCACGATCACCAACGACGTCGGCGGTACGATCGAGGGCAAGGGCGGCTACGCGATCCGCCTGGAGAACAAGACCGGCACCGCGGCCGACGCCGACACGATCGTCAACAAGGGCACGATCATCGGCAACGGCACGATCCCGGATCCGAGCGGGGTGGTCCTCCTGAAGGACGGCCGCGTGGACGGCGGCTCGGTCGGGACCCTCGACGGCGTCCGCTACACCGGCACCGGCGCGGCCCGCTTCATCCGCGGCGACGGCGCGGCGATCCAGATGGGCGAGGGCGACGACGTCCTGACCAATTACGGCACGATCACCGGCGACAGCGGCCGGGCGATCAGCCTGGAGGGCGGCAACGACATCCTCAACCTCTTCACCGGCTCGACCATCACCGGCCGGATCGACGGCGGGACCGGCTCCGACACGCTCAACCTGGACAAGGCCGCCACGGGGCCCGGCACCGGCACGCTGGCGAACGTCGTGAATTTCGAGGCGCTGAACGTCAAGGGCGGCGCCTGGGCACTCACGGACGACCACACCTACGCGCGCGGCGCGACGGTCGCGGCGGGGGCCACGCTCACGATCGGCAATGGCGCCACCGCCGGATCGCTCACGGCCGACATCGCCAATACCGGGGCCCTGGTCTTCGACCGATCGGACGCCGCGTCCTACGCGGGCACGATCTCCGGAAGCGGCAGCCTGACCAAGGTGAACACCGGCACGCTGACCCTGTCGGGCATCCACACCTACACGGGGGCGACCACGATCTCGGGCGGCACCCTCGCCCTGTCGGGAGCCGGCGCGGTCACCGTCTCCAGCGGGGTGGCGCTCGCCACCGGCGCCGTCCTCGACATCTCTGGCCTGACCGGCGCCGGCACCGCGATCACGGCCCTCACCGACACCGCCCCCGGCCAGGCCGGCACTGTCGCCCTCGGGGCCAAGACCCTGGCGATCACCAACGCCAACGGCAGCTTCGGCGGCACCATCTCGGGCAGCGGCGGCCTGACGCTGGCGGGCGGCACCCAGACGCTGACCGGCGCCAACACCTACACGGGCGCCACCACCATCGCGCACGGCACGCTGACGATCCAGAACGCCACCGCGCTCGGTGCGGCGGACGGCACGGCGGCGACCGGCACGACAATCGTCTCCGGCGCGGCGCTGGATCTCCAGGGCGGGATCGCGGTGGGCAACGAGGCGCTGTCGCTGGCGGGCATGGGCGTGAACGGCCACGGCGCCCTGCGCAGCCTGGCGGGGACCAACAGCTACGCCGGTGCGATCACGCTGACGGATACGGGCCGCATCACAGTGGATGCCGGAAAGCTGACCCTGTCCGGTCCTATCACCGGCGCCGCCGGGGCCGACCGGATGCTCGTCCTCAAGGGGGCGGGCGACGGCGTGATCGCGGGCGACATCGGCGGCAACATCGGGACGGTCGCCGTGTCCGATACCGGCGGCGGCACGTGGACGTTGACCGGACACAGCCGCCTCGACGGCGACCTGTGGGTGCTCGGCGGCGGCCTGCGCATCGGGGCAGGCGGCACCGTGACGAGCAGACGCGGCTTGATCGGCAACGTGGTCGACGATCCGGGCACGGTGACGGTGACCGGAGCGGGCTCCCGCTGGACCGACCAGGGCGACCTCATCATCGGCAACACCAGGAGCGGCCTGCTGACAGTGGCGGACGGGGGCGTGGTCTCAAGCGTGTCGGGCCGTTTGGGTGGGAGCACCGGCACCACCGGGTCTGTGACGGTGACGGGTTCGGGCTCGGCCTGGATCAGCAGCGATACCCTCGTCGTGGGTGGATCCGGCACCGGCACCCTCTCCGTAGCGGCGGGCGGCAGCGTCTCGGTCGGCCCCGACGGCACGCGCGTCTTGGAGATCGCCCAGCAGAACGGCTCGACCGGCACGCTGATCCTCGGCGCGGCGGCGGATCGAGCGCCGGTGGCGGCCGGCACGGTGCAGGCCGGCGAGGTGAAGTTCGGCCCCGGCACCGGCACGCTCACCTTCAACCATACCGGCAACCCGGACGGCACGGCCGTCACCTTCGCGCCGACGATCACCGGCCGGGGCCGCGTCGATCACCTCGCCGGCATTACGATCCTGATCGGCGCCAACACCTACACGGGCACCACGACCCTCTCCGGCGGAACGCTCAGCGTCGCAAACGCCCATGCGCTCGGCTCCTCGGCGACCACCGTTTCGGCTGGCGCCACCCTCGACGTCAACGGCGTGACCCTCGGCAATGCCCTGACGCTCGCCGGCTCCGGAGCCGGCGGGGTCGGCGCGCTCACCGGTACCAGCACGGCCGGTGTTTCCGGCGCGATCACGCTGGCAGGCAACATCGCGCTCGGCGGCACCGGCAACCTGATCGTCTCGGGCAGCATCGGAGATGGCGGCAACCGCTCCAGCCTGACCAAGATCGGCACCGGCACCGCGATCCTCACTGCCGCCAACACCTATGGCGGCGGCACCACGGTTGCGGCCGGTACCCTCGCCCTCGGCGGTGCCGGCACTTTCGGCAGCGCCCTGGCCACCACCACGATCACGGGCGCCACCAGCGTGCTCGACCTCGGCGGCACCCGCCAGACCCAGGCCGCCGTCAGCCTCGGCCAGGGCGCGACCCTGCAGAACGGCGCGCTCACCGCCCCGGTCACCGCTGCGGGCGGAACAGTCGCGCGCATCTCCGGCCCCGCCACGCTCACCACGACCGACGGCACCACCGTCTCGACGGCCAACACCTACACGGGCGCCACCACGATCGGCGACGGATCGGTCCTGAAGGCGGGCGGCGTGGGCGGCTTCTCGGCGGCCTCCCCCCATACCCTGGCAGGCACCGGCACCCTCGACCTCGCGGGCGCCGCCAACACCGTCGGCGCCCTGGTCAGCGCCTCGCCGGCGACGGTTGTGACCAGCAGCGCGGGCGGCCCGGCCGTCCTGACGGTGGCCGGCCTGAGCGCCGGCAGCTTCGCCGGCACGATCCGGGACGGCGTCGGTCCGCTCGGCCTGACCCTGGCGGGCGACACCCTCACGCTCACCGGCGCCAACACCTACACGGGCGTCACCACGATCGGCCGCGGAGCCACCCTGCGGCTCGGCGACGGCGGCACCGCCGGCGCGATCGTGGCGACCGCCGGGGTCGTCAACGACGGCGCCCTGGTGTTCGACCGGACCGACGCCGTGAGCTTTGCCCCCGCGATCTCCGGATCGGGCAGCCTCACGCAGACGGGAGGCGGCACCACCGTGCTCACCGGCCGCAACACCAATACGGGCGCCACGACGATCCGTGGCGGCACCCTGCAGATCGACGGCGTGCTCGCCGCCTCGGAGGTGACGGTGAAGAGCGGCGGCACGCTGGCCGGCTCGGGCAAGATCGGCGACCCGCTGATCGAGGCCGGCGGTCGGCTGGCGCCGGGCAGCGCCACGGCGATCGGCACCCTGTCGATCACCGGCCCGCTGACCTTCGCGCCGGGCTCGTTCTACACGGTCAAGGTGACGCCCACCGCCAACGACCGCACCGCGGTGACCGGCCCGGTCACGATCCAGGGCGGCACCGTGCAGGTGCTGGCGGGCGCCGGCACCTACACGCCGGCCCTGCGCTACACGCTGCTCACCGCCTCCGGCGGCGTCACCGGCCAGTTCAGCAGCCTGCAGACAACGAGCAATCTCGCCTTCCTGACGCCGTCGCTGGCCTACGACGGCCACAGCGTGTCGCTGGGCTTCGCTCAGACGGCGCCGCTCACCAGCGTGGCCACCACGCTCAACCAGGGCAACCTCGCCCAGGCCCTGAACGGCGCCGGGCCGACCGTGACCACAACGGCCACCACCGGCAGCGCGCCCGCCACCGCGGCGACGAGCGTGCCGGCCTCTGGCACGGTCACGACCACGGTGAGCACCGCGGGTAGCACCACCACGGTGGTGGCAAGCCCGGCCGCACAGGTGGTGACCGCCGTGCTCAACCAGACGGCGCCCGGCGCGGTGCGGGCGCTCAACAGCCTGTCGGGCGAGATCCATGCCTCGGCAGTGACCGCGCGGGCGCAGGCCGCCCTCGCCGTGCAGGGGGCGCTGCTCGAGCACCTGCGCTTCGGCGCCGGCCCGGCCAGCGGCCTCGGCCTGACCGGCACCATCGGCCAGCGCCTCGCGCCCGGCACGACCCTGCCGGCCGGCTCCGCCGCCTTCGCCACGGACGAGCCCGCCGCCGGTGTGGTGACGGTCCAGCCGCTGACGCCGGGCTACGGCCTCTGGGGTCAAGCCTTCGGGGCGTTCGGCGCCACCGAGGGCACGCGCAACGTGGCGCGGCTCAGCCGGGAGACCGGCGGCTTCGTACTCAGCGGCGAGACCGGCCCGGGCGTGCTCGGGGACGGGATGGGCGACTGGCGCGCGGGCGTCGCGGCCGGCTACGGCTTCACGCAGTTCGACGTGCGTGCCCGCCAGTCCTCCGGGCAGATCGAGAGTGGCTTCGGCGCCGCCTACGCCAGCGGCGCGCTCGGCGCCGTACGGGTGCGGCTCGGGGTTATGTACGGCAGCGACGCACTCGACACCCACCGGACGGTGTTGTTTCCGGGCTTTTCGCAGGCGATCACGGGCCGGGCCGGGGGCACGACGCTGCAGAGCTTCAGCGAAGTCGGCTACCGGATGGGCGGAGCGGCGCGCTCCGTCGAGCCGTTCGTGGGCGTCGCGATGCTGCGGCTGCACCAGGACGGCTTGACCGAAACGGGCGGTTCGGCGGCGCTGGCGGTATTCGGCCGGAGCTACGGGGTGGAGACAGTCACGGCGGGAGCGCAGGCGCAGGCGATTGTGGCGGACCTGTTCGGAGGCGCAGGTCCGCTCGTGGCGCGGGGCCTGATCGGCTACCGGCGGGCATTCGGGACTGTGGCGCCGGCAGCGCTGCTGGCGTTCCGGGGTGGGGGCACAGCGTTCCGCACGGGGGGTGGGCCGCTGGCCGAGGACGCGGCGGTGGTGTCGGCTGGGCTGGACTGGGAAATAGCGCCGGGCGCGCGGCTGGGCTTGGCCTATGACGGCCAGATCGGGCGGCGGGCGCAGGACCATGCCGTCAAGGGCAGCCTCTCCTACCGCTGGTGAGCCGGCTGGGCCCGGGCTGCGCCTGTGGGCGACCTGTCGAGGGCCGACGGGACGTAAGAGCACGCGGCACCGCGCGCGCTGTCACAACTCCGTACCGACACACCAAAACGCGTTCCCGCACAGCCGTCACCCCAAGCCGACATTGTCCTATCCGACTGCATCTTCGAAAGACGACCGTTTTCCCGACCTTTGGGCGAGCCCTCGTCGAGCCGCTGGAGACGCATCCGTGTGCGTCGGAGTAACGCGTCGGGTTTTCCATGTTCAGAGAATCGCGCCTACCGGACCTTCCCGACCTGCGCGCCGGGGATGCTCCCACCGCCACCCAGGACCGGATCGTCAACGGATGAGAGCCCTACCGGGCCACCTCAAGAGCAGCCTGCCGGAACTCGCTCGGCGTCATGCCGTGATGCGCTTTGAAGCGGCGGGAGAAGTGGGCCTGGCTGGAGAAGCCACAGCTATACGCGACTGCGCCGATCTGCAGATGGCCATGCTCGATCTTGCTCAGCTGATGCCCGGCCCTCAGAAGACGGCGTTCCCAGATGTAGTCGGACACGTGCCTGCCACGCTCATGAAACATCTCCTGTAGCCGGCGCAGCGAGACGCCGACAGCCGCGGCGAGTTCCGGAGGTCCGAAGTCGGGGTCACCCAGATTGGCCTCGACATAGGTCTTGGCGCGCTGAACCGTGACTGTTTCATGCAAGGGGCGAGACACCTCCTGTGCCAAGCGCTCGGCGATGCTGGCCGCGATCAGGTCGATGCCGATGGCCGACATGCGGTCTGCCACGGCCGGCGTGAGGCTATCACTGACACGCATCAGCTCAGTGAGGAAGCCTGTCGCCAAGGCGGTGCTGCCGAGGTCTGCACCGATGGTCAGCCCGCTGTAGAGCCGAGCTGGACCGAGGACAGACTCGAGCCGCTCACGGGGTATGTGGAGGGTGAGCATCTGGCTGCCCGAGCTGTATTCCTGCGCCGCCGGACGACAGTCGAGCACCATGAGATCGCCGGGCCGTTGCACCGAGGTCCTGTCGGATTGACCGGTCTTTGCAATTCCTGCCTGCCGGAAGAATATTCCGACAGCATTCTCCTGGCCATGATTCCTGACCAGGTCGGGCGTCGCCTCAGCGCGTAAAGCGCCATGGGAGGTGCGTATCGCTTCGATCGAGCCGACGGTAGCAACTTCTATCTTGGCATCGAATGGATCGTCGGTCAGGCGCTTCTGCTCGGCCGGCACGCGCATGTCGGACATGGCATCGCGCCAGCTTCTAAATCTGTCGCGGGGATGAAATTTCTCCGTTGAAAATAGTGTCCGCATGTATTTTTGTCTATATTCAAATATACCATCACTAGTAATGCATGAATTCTCGACGAACTCTGATGCAATGTGGCTTATGATATGGAAACGGCGTAATGTCAAAATCTAACAAATCTCAGCCAAAAACAAATCTAAGAGTGAGTTATCGGCAAATATACCTTCTCTATGATCGCTGAGGTTGTGAGGCGGTCAGTCAGTATTTGTAGAAACTAAAAACTGTTATTAAGCGCTAAAATTGATTTCCATTAGGTGTGAAATGTCGGAAAATACAATATATTGTGCTATAGACGCTGAGCTGAGCAGTATTATTGACCAGGCTGATTGAGAGGCTGCTGCAGGGCCGGGGCCATGGGAAGCCGGAAGGCCAGATCCGGGACGGTGACAGGCGCAGGTGGTCGGTAGCCCGAGGACGAATGCGGCCGGACGCGGTTGTCGGTATCCCGCCACCGCCTGCCGGAGTCGTTCGCAATCCGCACTCTTCATAGAATGTACTGTTAGCCGCAATAATTTATTCACGGTCGCAAAATCAAATTCCAACCACCCCAATGCGCAACAAGTTTTGGAAATTTTTTACTTGGTCAATGCGGGTTGTCGGAAGGATTGCCGTGAAACCCGCGCCTGACCCAATTTATGACGGGCGCCAGAAATTCATCGGTTTGCGTTATGGGTATCAAAAACAAAGGGGACAGCAGAACAGCGGTTACCCAGGCCGGGGCGGACTGGTTCACGACATACACCAGCAGTACTGAAGCGGCAGCAGCGGACACGACGAGCCAAATTCTTATAAAACCTTTGATCATACGCATTGAACAGGCTCCTTGGCGCGCGCAGGATTTTCGATTGTCCTGCTGAAGATAGAGGGTCACAAAAATATCTGGTCGAACGGGCGTAGGGCGGAGGGCTCGTATGGATTCCAAAAACTTACATCCCACCGCATTCCCGCCATCCACTAGCGGTTATGGCATCAACTCATAAATTGATTTGGGCCGACTCGAAGTGACAGATCACACGCTCGGGCTATGCTTAATTTTTATCTATTTCATTCGATAAACAATAGCTCTTTTAGAGATTCGACGGCGAGATGGGGTGTCTTGTACTTTCAGTATTGGACGCACATCCATGAAATATATCTGCTCCTAATTGGCGCGCCGAGCATGATATTTATAGATACGTCTGATCACATCCTGCATCGCCAGGATGATAAAATAGATTGAGATCCCCAATAAGCCTTAAATCGTTCGTCCCGTCGCAAGGCCGCATCGAACAATCGCGGTCATTCCGGGATCGACCTGCCTTGAAGGAGCGCTGGCGCTGCGGGGCGCCTGCGCGGGCCGTTTCGCGCTTGAAGGACCCGGACATTCTGTAGACCGACCCACCGCGTCGTCTCATATCGGCGCCGGACCGTGTCCATAAAACGAGGGCTCCTCCGACGCGTGCCAGAGAGGCAGGCTGGATCACCTCAATCCGGCCCCCATGCTGTCGGGGGATCGTGTCGGCTCGTCAGACCTCGGAAGAGCGGTCTCGCTTACGATCGATCGGGCAGGGGCATGTCCAATCCAGCGCGATGCGCTTCTGGTGCCGAGCGCACGACTGTCGACCCCTGCTGCCACAGCTCGAATGTCTGCGTCCTCGACCGTCCGCGCGGTAGCAGACCGCCACGAGACCACTCCTTTTAGACAGTCGCACGGCCAGGCGGATCGCGCTCACACGCACGGGCGCCGACGGCAGCCCTGGTGCCGGACGCCCCCTGCGCGCAGAGCGAAGCACGCCCGCAGCACCACGCCCGAAGCCGCCTGCGACGCCGGCCTGCTTCGTTCCGCGCGCAAGAACCGGAATGCTGCAACGGATCCCGTTCCGCCGGCTTGGTGACGGGAGGGGCACGCCCGGCCCGACCCGAGAGACGCGCCGCATGGACGACACCGCCTTCAAGCCCTCCCGGCGCCACGCCGATCTCGGGCCCGCCTTCTTCGATCCGGTCACCCCGGCCCGTTTCCCGCAGACGATCCTACGCTACCGCAATCAGGCCTGGGCGGAGCGGGTGGGCCTCGGCGGCCTTTCGGAGGCGGCGTGGATCGCCCATTTCGGCCGGTTCGAGCCGCTGCCCGGCAGCTTCGAGACGCCCCTGGCCCTGCGCTACCACGGCCATCAGTTCCGCTCCTACAATCCGGAGTTCGGCGACGGCCGCGGCTTCCTGTTCGCGCAGCTGCACGACCTCGAGGACGGGCGGCTGCTCGACCTCGGCACCAAGGGCAGCGGCACCACGCCCTGGTCCCGCGGCGCCGATGGACGGCTCACCCTCAAGGGCGGCGTGCGCGAGGTGCTGGCCACCGCGCTCCTGGAGGCACAGGGCGTCTACACCTCGAAGAGCTTCAGCCTGATCGAGACCGGCGAGGACCTCGTGCGCGGCGACGAGCCCTCGCCGGCCCGCTCCTCCGTGCTGGTGCGCCTCTCGCACGGGCACATCCGGATCGGCAGCTTCCAGCGCGTCCTGGCGCTCGGCGAACCGGACAACGTCGCCCGGCTCCTCGACCACACGATCGAGACCCACAGGCCGGACCTCTGGCGGGCCGGCCTGGAGGATCGCGGCGTCGCCTTCCTGGAGGATGTGGTGGTCAAAGTCGCCCGGATGGGCGCGCAATGGGCGGCGGCCGGCTTCGTCCATGGCGTGCTCAACAGCGACAACATCAACGTCACCGGCGAAAGTTTCGATTACGGGCCCTGGCGCTTCCTGCCGCATTTCGACCGGGACTTCACCGCGGCCTATTTCGACGAGACCGGGCTCTACAGCTTCGGCCGTCAGCCCGAGGCCCTGTTCTGGAATCTCGCCCGGCTCGCCGACTGCCTGCTGACGCTGGCCCCCCAGGCGCGCCTCGAAGCCGCCCTCTCCGGCTTCGGCCCGGCCCTGCAGGCGGCCTTCGCCGAAGCCCTGTTCCGCCGCCTCGGCCTCGCCGCGGCGCCGCAGCCGGAGACCGACCGGCTGGTCTCGGCGGTCTGGCGCTTCCTCGCCGAGACGCAGGCGCCCTTCGAGCGGTTCTTCTTCGACTGGTACGGGGGGCTCGCGAGCGCCGGGCGGGCGGAGGCGGGACCGGCCGCCGCGCAGTACCGGTCCGAGGCCTTCACGGCCGTGCGGGCCGCGCTGGAACCGCTGGCGCCCGCACCGGGCGCGCGGCTCGACCATCCTTACTTCGCGGAGGCGCCCTGCACGCTCCTGATCGACGAGGTGGAGGCGTTGTGGGCGCCGATCGCCGCGGCGGATGACTGGTCCCTGTTCGCGGCGAAGCTCGCCGGGGTGGCCCGGATGGCCGAGGCCTGCGGAACGGCGCCCGCCTCGGCCTGAGCGGCCTCTTCCTCGGCGAGCCGCCGGCGCTCCTCGGCGTAGCCCCCCGCGATGGCGAGATCGACCAGGCGCCGGGTCAGCCGGAAGGCCAGCCAGAACAGAGCGAGGCAGAGAAGCGTCGCGGCGGCGGCCTTGAGCGGATCCACGGGTTTCTCCGGTGATGTCTCCTCGGTCGGAGCGGCCCTCTTAGAGCCGCGCCCGGCCACGGGGCAACTGGACTTCGGGCCAAGATCGACCTCGCGCGGCCCGTCGATGCGCGCGGAACTCCCCGGCAGCGCCGCGATCGAGCGCGGGGCGCGTCTCTGGGTCGCTGCGCGGCGCACGCGGCGACGGTGTTGATGGGCCGATGCGGGCGATCCGAGCCGAAACCGGGCCGGAACATGTTATGGCGCCCGCCGGCCGGATTCCAACATCCGGTCTTCATGCCCCTCGATGAAACGAATCCCCGTGCGCGAGACCTTCCACATCGAAGTCCTCGGACCGGAACCGGACGAGATCCAGACGCGGATCTCCGTGCGGGTCGGCAGTCTGGAGAGCGCGCAGGAGCGGGCTCTGCGCCTGTTCGCCCGCGCCCGGGTGCCGCAGCGGTCGGGGGAGCCGGCCGAGGCCGTCCGGGTGATCGACGGTGCCGGCCGCGAGGTGTTCTATCGCACGCGCTTCGACGCGGGGGATTGAGGCGCGAGGAATCCGTCGATGCGCACAGCCCTGATCCTGCCGCTCCTGCTCCTCGCCGCCTGCGCGCTGTTCCTGCGCAGCTACACCCTGCCGCCGGCCCCCGACCGCCGGGGCGGCACCACGCTCCTGCTGACCTGGCCGAACCGCCCGGCCTTCGGCAGCCCCCGGGCCGATTGCCTCGCCGGGCCCGCGGACGGGCCGGTCCTGCCCTGCCTGATCGCCTCCGTCGCCCGGGCGCGCGACGATGGGTACACGCTGCTGCAACTGCCGTTCTGCGCGGCCTGCTACGACCTGTCCGGGCGGATCGCCGTCATGGGCGGCGACGCGGCGGCGACGCGGGCACGGCTGGAGCAGATCGCCCGCTTCGGATGGTGACACGCGCCCGGGCGACGCGCTCCCGGGCGCGCTCCAGGGTCCGGGCGACCGGGAACAGGGGATCGCGCCCCCCCTCGACCAGGAGATGGGCGATCGGCCTGCGCTCCGTCCAGAAGGTGGTGCCGAGGGCGAAGCCCGGCGGCGCGCAGGAATCGATCCGGTCGATCGGCCAGTCGCCCGCGGCCAGGGCCTCGGTCAGCCGGTGGACGAGCTGGACGCCCGGCGCGGTCTCCGGTCGGGTCTCGTCGTTGGCGATCTTCAGCACCCAGGCCTCCCGGCCGGTGACCGGCAGGATCAGGGAGGCCAGAAGTTGCTCCCCCCGGCGCAGGCGGGCGATGCGCACGCCATCCGCCGCGCCGAGATCGGCCAGGGCGGCGCGCAGGAAGGCGATCTCCGCCGGCCGCTGCGCCAGGCTCGTCCCGGCCTGCCCCTTCCAGCCGGCGGTCTCGAGGGCGACGTGGGCGTCCAGGGCCGGGCCGAGGGCTTCGGGCGCGGCGAGGATCTCGAAGGTCACGGGCCCCGCCGCCTCCAGGCGCGCGCGGGCGCGGCGCAGCTTGCGGCGGCGCTGACCGGAGAGGTGCCCGAGATAGCCGCTCCGCGCCTCCGGCCCGAACCCGCTCAGATCCAGCAGGCCGCGGTCATGCGGCCAGTAGGCGGCCCGGCGTCCGCCCTGCGCGGTGAGGAGGTCCGGCAGGGGGCCGTCGGCGGGGGCGTTCGGCAGGAGGAGCCGCGGCGGCAGGCCGAGCACGCCCGGCGCGGCGAGCAGCCCCGCGAGTCCGGCCTGTGGATCGGCACCGTCGAGGAGCGGCGCGCCGAACGGGGCGTAGCCGTGGGTCCAGCCCATGAGCAGCGGCAGCGGCAGGCCCCAGCGCCGCCGCGACAGCCGGAACGGCCAGACGGCGACGAGCCGGGCCCCCGGCGCCTCCGGCGGCCGGTCGGCGACGAGGAGGAGCCGGACGCCCGCCCCGAAGGCGTCGCGGGCAGCCAGGGCGTAGCCGGCCTCGTAGAACGGGTTTCGGATGAGGGACGCCGCGCCCAGCGCCCGCCAGGCCGGGATCCAGGGGGCTCGGGGATCGAGGGGCCGGACCGCCGCCACGAACCCCCCCGGTAGCGCGGCGATGTCTGCCATGGCGGGACCGTCAGGCCGCGAGCCGGTGGCGGATCGCGCCGGCGAAGCCGAGCACGTCGTAGCGCCATGCCGTCATGCCGGCGGCGACGGCGAGCAGGACCAGGCGCAGGGCCTGCCCCGGCGGCATCAGCCCGCCCGGGACCAGGGCGATGCCGGCATTCACCGCGCCGCAGGCGAGCGCGATCCCGGCGATCCCCGCCATGTCGGCGAGGGGCAGCGGCATCGTCGTTCCGGCCCGGCGGGCGCCCAGCACCAGCACGAGGCAGGCCGCGCTCTGGCCGCCCGCGAAGGCGAGGGCCGCCCCGGCGGCACCGAACCGCGGGATCAGCAGGAGCGACAGGGCGGCGACCGCGGCGAGGGTCGCGAAGGCGGCGGCGGCCTCCAGGCCGCTGGAGCGGGTGAAGTAGATCACCTGCCCGAAATAATAGGCGCGGAACATCATCAGGATGGAGGCCAGGATCAGGACCGGCGCGAGCTCCCGCGCCTCCGCCCGGTAGGCGGGCCCGAGCAGCACCGCCACGACCAGATCGTCGAAGCACAGGAAGAACACCGCCCCGAAGGCGGCGATCAGCGTCATGGCCCGGGCGGCGTCGCGCAGCACCCCGGAGGCCGCCGCCATCCCGCCCGCCCGCGCCTCGCGCTTGGCGATGGAGATCAGCGACAGGGCGATCGCCTCGCCGAACACGATGAAGCTCTGCTTCAGGAAGTCGGCCAGCGCCCCGTAGGCGCCGAGCCCCGCTGGCCCCACCGTCTTGGCGATGATCAGCCGGTCGAGGCTCTGGGCGAGCGCCGCCGTCCCGAAGGACAGGACCAGCGGCCAGCCATAGGCGAAGAGCCGCAGGGCCTCGGCCCGGCTGCCGCGGCCGGGCATCATCGGCGCGATCGTGGCGGCGGCGGGGAGCGAGGCCAGGATGTTGGCGGCCGCCACCGCGAAGGCGAGATGCAGCGGATCCTGCGAGAGATGCAGCGCGAGGCTGCCGAGGGCGAGGATCAGGACGGCCCGGCTCATCACCGAGGCTGCCACCGCTCCGGCCCGGAGGCGCGTCCGGGCGATCTCGGTGGAGCCCTCGAACAGGGTGCTCCCGAAGGCGAGCGCCAGGATCGCGGCCGCCATCCGCGCCGACATCAGCCCGAGGCCGGCGGCCAGCGCGCTCCCGAGCCCCGCGAGCAGCAGCGTGCCGCCCAGGATCCGCACCACGGTGCCGACCTGCGCGGGCTCGCGCGCCTCGTCGTAGAGGGCGAAGAACGCGAATTTCGGCCATTGGCAGGTCGCCCCGTAGAGCACCAGCGACCAGGACAGGACGTAGAGGTAGGTGCCGTAGCTCTCCACCGGCGCGAGCCGCGTGAACACCGCCACGGAGGCCATGTTCAGGGCTGCCGCGAAGCCCCGGGAGCCGACATAGATCAGGCTGTGTCGGGCGATCATGTCCTAGAACCGGTCACACGCACCACGACCTCGCACCACGCTGGGACAGACCGGCTTCGTGGCGGGACGTAACGCAGGGACGGCGGGCATGACAGCCCGGGCCGTGCAGGCGGCGTGCCGCCGGTCCCGGCCCTCAGCCCGCGCCCCGCTTCCGGATCAGCGACGCGCCGGTCATCTCGGCCGGCTGGTCGAGCCCCATCAGGTCGAGGAGGGTGGGCGCCACATCCGCCAGGCGGCCGTCGGCCAGGGACACGCCGTCGACGCCGATGAGCAGGGCCGGCACCGGGTTGAGGGTGTGGGCGGTGTGGGGCTCCCCGGTCTCGGGATCGCGCATCATCTCGCAATTGCCGTGGTCGGCGGTCACCAGCAGCGCCCCGCCCTGCGCCGTCACCGCCTCGACCACGCGGCCGAGGCAGGTGTCGACGGTCTCCACCGCCTTCACGGCGGCCGCGAGACTGCCGGTATGGCCGACCATGTCGGGATTGGCGAAGTTCAGGATGATGAGGTCGTAGCGCCCGGAGCCGATCGCCTCCACGGCGCGATCGGTGAGTTCCGGCGCCGACATCTCCGGCTGCAGGTCGTAGGTTGCGACCTTGGGCGAGGGCACGAGGACCGCGTCCTGCCCCGCGAACGGTTCCTCGCGGCCGCCGTTCATGAAGTAGGTGACGTGCGGGTACTTCTCGGTCTCGGCCATGCGCAACTGTGTGCGGCCGGCCCGGGCCACGGTCTCGCCGAGGCCGTTGGGCAGGTCGAGGGGGCCGAACAGGGTCTCGGCGAAGGCGTCGATCTCGACGCTGTACTGGACGATCCCCAGGGCGGCGGCGAACCGGACCGTCCGCGCGCGGTCGAATCCCGCGAAGGCCGGGTCGAGGAGCGCCTCCAGGATCTGCCGGGTCCGGTCGGCGCGGAAGTTGAAGCACAGCAGGCCGTCGCCGTCCCGCATGCCGGCATAGTCGCCGATGATCGCGGGCCGCATGAACTCGTCCGACACGTCCTGCGCGTAGGACGCGGCGACCGCCTGCCCGGCCCGCTCGAACCGGGTCCCGCGCGCCTCCGTGAGGGCGTCGTAGGCCGTCTGGACCCGCTCCCAGCGCCGGTCGCGGTCCATCCCGAAATAGCGGCCGCACAGGGTGGCGATACGCGCGCCCTTGGGCAGGGTGGCCGCCACATCGGCGATGCAGGTGGCCGCGGAGCGGGGCGGCATGTCGCGCCCGTCGGTGAAGCCATGGAGACGGACCGGGATCCCCGCCGCGACCAGCAACCGCGCCAGCGCCACGGCGTGGTCCTGATGGGCGTGGACGCCGCCGGGCGAGAGCAGGCCGACGAGGTGGCAGGTGCCCCCCGATGCGCGGAGGGTCTCGATGAACCGGATCAGCGCCGGATTTTGGGCGAGCGAACCGTCGGCGACGGCGGAGTCGATCCGCGGCAGGTCCTGCAGGACCACGCGGCCCGCCCCGATATTGAGATGCCCAACCTCGGAATTGCCCATCTGCCCGGCGGGGAGGCCGACATCGGCGCCGAAGGTTTTCAGCTGCGCCCGGGGATGCGCCTGCATCAGCGCGTCGAAGACCGGGGTCTTGGCTTGGTGGACGGCGTTGTCGGCCACCGCGTCCCGCAGACCCCAGCCGTCGAGGATCACGAGCATCACGGGACGCGGCGTACTGTCGGGCACGGTCACAACTCTCCTGCGCTGCCGCACGCGGGGCGCGGCCGGTCTCCGGGCCCTGCGCGGCCGGATCGTTGCGCGTGTCGATAATCGCCTTGGCCCCGTGAGGCCACCGCCCCAATGGGCGAATGGGCGACGGATGCGAGAGAGCGTCGGGCTTCTGACATGGCAGGGCCGCGCCCAGCCCATCGCCAGGCGCGGCGCCGGCCCGGCGTCAACCGGTCAGTTGACGCGCGCCGCGTCGGATCCCGGCGGGACGCCGAGCCCGGGCCGCTTGCGGCGCAGGGCGGCCCGGAGGACGGTCCGCCAGTAGCCCGGATGGGACAGGAACCCCGCCGCCCAGGACAGATGCATGGCCACCGCCGCCGGTCCGCTCAGGAGCAGGACGGGGTCCCGCGCCTTGAGGGCCAGGGCGAGGCCGCACAGGCCGCAGGCTCCGGCGTAGAGCAGCAGCGGGATCAGCAGGGCGGGCATCAGGGCCGCCAGGGGCAGGGCCGCGACGGCGTAGAGCAGAACCAGGGCCGGCAGCATCTGGCGGGCGCGCGGCAGGCTGGCGTGCTTCTCGAGGGTCCGCGCGCAGCCGCGACCGTACTGACGGTATTGCCGCGCGAGGCTGCCGAAGCGCGCGCGGGGAAAATACGTGATCGCGAGGTCGGCGGCGAGGTAGATCCGCCCGCCCGCCGCGCAGAGCCGCCGGTCGAGCTCGGCATCCTCGTTGTGGGTGAAGGTCTCGTCGTAGCCGCCCACCCGCAGGAACGCCCGCCGGTCGAAGGCCGCGTGGTGGCCGTGGGCGACGTAGCCCGAGATGCCGCCCTGACGGTGGGCCGAGCCGCCGTTGCCGAGGCGGCTGTTCTGCGCCGCCGCGATGGCCCGCTGCAGCGGCGTGACCCCGACGGTCCGGAGCGGCACGACCACCGAGACGGCTTCCCGCAGCTGCATCGTGCCGACGAGGTTCTGCACGAACCCCTCCGGATAGACGGCGTGGCAATCGGCGCGGACCAGGTAGGCGGAGGCGGGATGCGCCAGCCGTGCCGCGAGGTTGAGGGCCGCCGCCTGGATCCGGCGCTCGTTGTGGACGAGCCGGATCCGCGGATCCCCGGCGCTCAGGGCGGCGACGATCGCGCAGGTGCCATCGCGGCTGCCGCCGTCCAACACCAGCAATTCGCAGGCGACCGCATCCCGGTCGGGCAGAACGGACGCGATGGCCTCGGCGATGTGGTCGGCCTCGTCGAGGGCCGGCATGGCGATCGTCACGAGCGGAGCACCGGCGGCGCGCGCGGGGGGGCTCGTGGGTGATCTCATGGGGGCTCTCCCGACACCGGGCCCCGGTGGTCGGCGGATCCGGGCCGGCCGTTCCGGAGGGAAGCGGACGCCGACGGTCCCGCATCCGAGGGCTCATCTGCCGTGATTGGCCGCGATTACGGTCATTGATCACAACCACCACTTCGGTTGGCCGCACCGATACGACGAAAGGTGTAATTCTGACCGCCCCACCGCAATGATAGCCCGTTCCGGCGGGACAACCGGACGGCTCGACAGTCGATTCGAACCGGATCCCGCGAGCTCGATCACGGGCTCGAAGCGTCATGCGGGACCCCCTCGAATGATGAAATCTCTGGATGCGCTTGCCCTCGGCCCGTCGGAATGCGGGCTGACCGAACAGCGAGGCGATCCGTCGACGCTGCGGGTCACCGAGATTGCGCCCGACGACCGGATCATCGCCTTCGACGCCGTGGGCCTCTGGCAGTATCGCGGTCTCTTGCGCGTCCTGATTCTGCGGGACCTGAAGGTCCTCTATCGTCAGACCGCCCTCGGCGCCTGCTGGGCGATCGCACAGCCGCTCTTCACCGTCCTGATCTTCACCGTGATCTTCGGCCACTTCGCCAAGATCCCCACCGACGGCGCGCCCTACGCGCTGTTCGCGGGCAGCGCGGTCGTCCTGTGGACCTACTTCGCCGAAGCGGTCCGGCGCAGCGCCAACGGCCTCGTGGCGGAGGCCGAACTCATCCGCAAGATCTACTTCCCGCGGCTGGTCATCCCGCTCGCCACGGTGATCTCGCCGATGGTCGATTTCGCCATCGCGCTGGCCGTCATGCTGGCCCTGATGGTCTGGTACGGCGTGGTGCCGGACTGGCACCTCGTGCTGGCCGTCCCGACCCTGATCGTCACGGCGATGCTCGCCCTCGGCGTGAGTCTGTGGCTCGGCCCGATCAATGTCCGCTTCCGGGACGTCAAGCATACGCTGCCGTTCCTGATCCAGATCTGGATGTACGCCTCGCCGATCGTCTACGCGTCGAGCATCGTGCCCGCCTCGGTGCGCTGGCTCTACGCACTCAATCCCATGGTCGGCCTGATCGAGGCGTTCCGGTTCGCCGTCCTCGGCGGGACGCCGCCCGACGCCTTCGCGATCACGGTCTCGGTCACGGCAGCCTTCGTCCTGCTCGTCAGCGGACTGATCTTCTTCCAGCGCATGGAGCGCTCCTTCGCGGATGTAATCTGATGTCGATGGCAATCAGCGTACAAGATATCGGCAAGCAGTACTGGCGCGCGCCGCGGGCCGCGCACCAGAACTCCCTGCGCGATGCCCTCAGCGAGGGCGTCCGGGGCCTCCTGTCCCGCCGCTCCGAGGCGCGCCCGGCACGGGAATCCTTCTGGGCGCTCAGGGACGTCAGCTTCGGCATCAAGCACGGTGAGAATGTCGGCATCATCGGCCTGAACGGCGCCGGCAAGAGCACGCTCCTCAAGCTGCTCTCACGGATCGCCGCCCCCACCACCGGCCGCATCCGCCTCGAGGGTCGGGTCGGTGCCCTGCTCGAGGTCGGCACTGGCTTCCACAGAGAGCTGACCGGCCGGGAGAACATCTTCCTGTACGGCTCGATCCTGGGCATGGGCCGGCAGGAGATCGCCGACAAGTTCGACGCGATCGTCGCGTTCTCGGAGATCGGAGACTTCATCGACACGCCGGTCAAACGCTACTCGAGCGGCATGTATGTCCGGCTGGCCTTCTCGGTCGCGGCCCATCTCGAGCCCGACATCCTGCTCCTGGATGAAGTCCTGGCCGTCGGAGACTACGCCTTCCAGAGAAAATGCATGGACTTCGCCCATCGCCTGCAAGCGAGCGGCGCCACCATCCTGATCGTGTCGCACAACATGTTCAGCGTGAAGACGATGTGCAAGCGCGTGATCTACATCAAGAACGGGACGGTGGCCTATGACGGGCCCGTGGATGCGGGCCTCAAAATCTACGAGCAGGACAGCTACCTGTCCCACCCCTCGTGGTACAGACCCGAACAGTCGAGCCAGGACTTCCGGATCACCGGCGTCGAGATCTTCGACGCGGCCGGAGAGGGCAAGACGGTCTTCTCCCACGGCGAGCGGATGCGGATCCGCATGCGGTATGCGGCCGATCTGCCGATCCACGACGCGAACGTCTCCTGCTCCTTCACCCGCGCCGACGAGACCCATTGCTGCACGTTCAGCACGCTGCTCGACGCGGCACCGGTGCCGGTGATCACCGGTACGGGGACGATCGAGCTGCTGACACCGCCGCTCCGGCTCACCGCGGACGATTACCGGGTGTCGATCTCCGTGCGCCGCAAGGGCTTCGACACGATCGCCGACGCCAAGATCGGCGCCCGGTTCCACGTTCAGCACCCGGATCTCGATCCGTACATCTTCGGCATCTTCCACGAAGAAGGTCACTGGACCTTCGGCAGGTAGACTTATCGGGAAGGCAAAGAACCATGAGCACGGTCGATGTCGTCGTCCCCTGCTACAATTACGGCCGCTACCTCCGCGCATGCGTCGACAGTATCCTGACGCAGCGCGATGTGGACGTCCGGATTCTCATCATCGACGACATGTCGAACGACTCATCCGAAGAGGTGGGACGGGCCCTGGCCCGGGAGGATGCCCGCGTCACCTATCGGCGCCACACGGTCAACCAGGGACATATCAAGACCTTCAACGAAGGAATCATCGACTGGGCCACGGCCGACTACACGCTGCTGCTTTCGGCCGACGACATGCTGACGCCCGGGGCGCTCGCCCGCGCGGCGCAGGCGCTGAACCGGCATCCCGAAGCGGGGCTCGTCTGCGGGATGGCGGTGTCCCAGGCCGGCGACGTGGAGCCGGTGGCCGTCGCCGACGCATCGGACCCGGAATGCCGGCTCGTCCCGGGGCGCACGTTCATCAAGCGCTTCTGCGACTTCGGAAACCAGTTCGCGTCCCCGGTCGTGATCGTCCGCACATCCGTCCAGCACCGTCTCGGCGGCTACAATCCGAAGATGCGGCACACCTCCGACATGGAGATGTGGATGCGCTTCGCGTGCCATGGGCCCGTGGTCATCCTGAATGCAAAGCAGGCCTATTACCGCTGGCATAACCAGAACATGAGTTCTCATTACTATGCACAGGCGATCAGCGATCGCCGTGAGCAGATGGAAACCTGCCGCGTCATCCTGCAGGAGCAGGGAGACAGGATCCCCGAGCTTCAGGGATGGGTGGCCGCGATGCAGCGGCGGATCGGACGCGAACTCCTGATCACGGCGAGCAACTCCTTCACCCTGCATCACGACGACGACTGGAAGGAGATCCTCGCAGCTGCAGCGGAGTTCGATCCGCACCTGCTCCTGCGGCGCGACTGGTGGAAGCTCGCCCTGAAGCGGGTGATCGGTCGTCCGGCGCTCCATACCTTCCGCAGGCAGCTGCACCGATCGAACGGACGGTCGATCCGGGACTGTCGTCTCGACTGGACGAACCATGGCGAGGTCACCGGCTGGTGGCCCGCCTGAACATCCTGTCGCGGACGGTGGCTTCTCGGCGCCGCATGTCAGCACAGGTGCAATCGAGCGGAGGACGACGTGCAGAGGCCCGTCATAAACGTCGCATTCGGCATCGATCAGTCGTACATCCCACAACTTCGTGTGGTCATGCGCTCGATCGAGACACGAAACGAACGCAACCCGCTGCGGTTTTTCGTCTTCCATGACGGCATCGACGCGGCCAGCCGAGCCCAGGTTTCGACCCAACGCGCCACGATCGAGTGGATTCAGATCTGCGATCCGGTCCTGCTCGGGTTCGACGCCCATCGCCCGAGCATGAGTCGGGCGACGTATTTCCGGTTGATGATCCCGCGATTTATGCCGCCTGACGTCAGCCGTGCGATTTATCTCGATTCCGATCTCATCCTTCAAAGCGACATCGCCGAACTCTGGGACTTCGACCTCGGCGCCCATGCGCTCGGAGCCGTGGTCGATGCCGGCCTCAACCCGCGCGACTTCGCCGCGCGGTACGGCCTGCCGGCCCAGGGCCGATACTTCAACGCGGGCGTGCTCCTGCTGGATGTCCAGAAACTCAGAGCGGACCAGAGCTTCGATCACACGATCGCGCTCCTTGCAAGCAACGTCTACGATTACGACGATCAGGATGCGTTGAACATCAGCTTCTGGAACCGCTGGACTAGCATTCCACCGGACTGGAACTTCCAGCGCAATTTCCTCTACGAGAAGTTCGCAACGTGGACCGCCCTGACCCGGAGCGCCCCGCGGCCGAAGATCATCCACTTCACCGACGCGACCAAACCCTGGCGCCGCGACGAATGGCATCCTCTGGCGTGGCTTTACCTGAAGGAGCTGCGCGGTGCCGAGTTCGGCCTGAGCCTCCTGCGCAATGCGGGCATCGGCTTCAAGACCCGGCTCAAATGGCGTCTGCGCTGGCTGCTGTGGAATTTTAGATGCTTCTGCAGATGGAACCTCGGCCTCCAATAGCGAAGCCGGCCTTCTCCTGAGTTTCTCGGAAGCGTGCCGGCGCCGAACGCGCCGACGCGGCCCCGGTCGAACCCCGACACGTC
This sequence comes from Methylobacterium sp. 1973, assembly GCF_040545035.1. Classification (NCBI taxonomy): domain Bacteria; kingdom Pseudomonadati; phylum Pseudomonadota; class Alphaproteobacteria; order Hyphomicrobiales; family Methylobacteriaceae; genus Methylobacterium; species Methylobacterium sp. 1973. The sequence goes on along the minus strand of NZ_JBEPLA010000001.1, from coordinate 658,591 downwards.
ACGGCGCCCGACATGAAGCTGACCTACTTTGCCGGCGATCCGCCGAACTTCGGGGATGAACTCAACCCGCTGGTCTGGAGCGCGATGCTTCCGGACGGCTTTCTGGATGATCGCGAGGAGGCGCTGTTCCTCGGGATCGGCTCGATCATCCAAGACATCTACCCGAGATCGGCAAGAAAATACGTTATCGGGTCCGGCTACGGCGGCTATTCGGCGATGCCGGACGTGCATGACGGATCCTGGGACGTCCTGTTCGTCCGTGGCCCCGGGACCGCGCAGCGCCTCGGCCTCCCGGCGGAGCGGGCGATCTGCGATCCAGCCGTCCTGCTGCGCCTGCTGCCGCTGCCGGAGGCCGCGTCGGGCATCACGGTCGCCTTCATGCCGCATTACGAAAGCCTGGAGCGTGGCTTCTGGCAGGTGGCCTGCCGGATGGCGGGCGTCACGCTGATCGATCCCCGGGACGATGTCGGGCGGATCCTGTCCCAGATCAGGGGCGCCAGGCTCCTCATCACCGAGGCGATGCACGGCGCCATCGTCGCCGATGCCCTCCGCACACCCTGGATCGCCGCCAAGCCGCTCCATCACTCGCATCGCATGAAGTGGCGGGACTGGTCCGAGTCCCTCGAGATCGACCTGCGCCCGCATGCCTTGCTGCCGAGCAACATCCGCGAGATGTATCACGTCGTTTGGCCCAACGCCGAAGTCTGGCGCGCGGCGCGTTCGAGCACGATGCCGACTCTCAAGCCCGTCAATCAGATGCTGACCTGGATCGCCGCGAAGCGTCTGCAGCAGCTGTCGCATGCGGAGCCGCAGATGAGCCGCGACATCCGGCTGGACGCGGCCGTCGACGGAGTCGCCTCTGCCATAGATCGGTTCGTTCGGTCCCGCGGCGGTTCGGGCCTGCGCGCGACCGGGCGGGCACCGGCTTCGGCCCGTTCCGCGTCGATGCGGTCGATGCGCTTGACGGCGTGACGGCGGCCGCGGGGAGCGATCCCGCCGATCCCCGTGACGGACCGGCCGTGCCGGGCCGTCGGCCCGGCTGGCGCCCGATCAGATCGGCCGATGCATCGAGGCCATCTGCACAAGCGCCCTTCGGCAATCCCGGCGCGCGACCAGATGATAGGTCGCGCGGACCGGGAAGACCCTCAGCGCTCCGACGATCGCCCTGAAGGCCCGGCGCTTCTGGCCGCGCGAGGCCGCGGCGATCATGATCGTGACGAAATACCAGTAAAAGTGCTGCAGCGTTCCTTGATACGCCCTGAGGAACGCGAGGGGCGAGGGCCAGATACGCCATTCCGGCACACTATGCCTGAAGAAGACCAGCCGGTCGTAGGCAAGACGGTCGTACTGAATCGCGTCGTAGGTGCCGTGGGCGCGGCCGCGGAAGAGCATGCAGGGTGTCTCGACATAGCCCAGGGTCCGCCGGCGGGCGATACGGAGCTGCCAATCCAGGTCTTCTCCACCGATGAGCGTCTCGTCGAACAGACCCACCAAATCGCGGACGCGTCTGCGGACCACGAGCGTGCCCAGTTGAGGAAAGTAGCCGCTCAGCATGGTCCGAAGAAGCGCGTCGCCGACGCCCGGATGCCGTTCCGGCCAAGGGGCTGAGGGATTCTTCAGGTCCGGGTCCGTGCCGACGGCCTGCCCCAGAACGCCGTCCAAAGCGGGATCCGCATCGAGGACTGCAATCTGCGCACGCACATTCCCCGGAAGCCACGCGTCGTCATCGTCGAGGAAAGCGATGAAGTCGCCGGTCGCCAAACGCAGGCCCGCATTCCGTGCCGCGCTCGGCCCGCGGCGCTCCACCGCCAGGTAGGTGGCCCCGAACGCCTCGGCGATCGCCCGGTTCTCGCACGCGCCCCCATTGTCCGCGACGAGGATTTCAAACGCGAGATCGCGATCTTCGAGGCGCCGGATGCTTGCGAGCGCACCGCGCAGAAGATGGGGCCGCCGGAATGTCGGCACGATGACCGAAACCAGCCTCGGACCGTCTTGCATCGGGGCGCCTCCCAGGCCGATGGATCTGCTGCGACATGACAGGGCAGTACGGCCTCGGACTGTCGGAGCACCCCGAGACGCCGGAGATCAGACCCATTCTTCCCACGCATCGAAGGCGCCGCGCAGCAGGGCCTGGAAGATCAGATCATGGTCGAAGCAGGTGACGAAGGTCCGCCCCACGGTGCCCTCAGGTTTGGTCTCCTCCGCCTGCGCATAGAGGGTCCGGTAGCCGGCCTCGCGGGCCGCCTGTTGGGCGAAGGGCGTCCAGTTCATCGATTGACCGAGCGGGATCGCGAAGCTCGCCGGAGCGACGCCCAGGCGCCGCGCGATGATGGCCCGGGAGACGACGAGTTCCTCGACGGTCCGATCCGTGTCGAGGCGCCCGAAATCCGGGTGCGTCACCGAGTGGCTGCCGATCTCGACCCCGGCCGCGGCGAGCGCCTCGATGGCGCGCCAGTCCAGGATGCCGCGCGGCCCGGTCTCGGGCCGGTCCAGCCAACCCGCCACGATGAACAGAGTCCACGGGATCCCGTAATCACGCAGGATCGGGGCCGCCGCGCTCAGCACGCTGTGCCAGCCATCGTCGAAGGTGATGGCGAGGTCGCGGGCGCCGCCGCGTCCCTCGGCGATGGCGGCCGCCGGCACGAAGCGGTAGCCCAGACGGAGCGCCCGCTCGATCTGATGCCGGAAGCGCCCGGGGGCGACGTCGTTGACGCCGCATTCCGGCTGGCCCACCGAGTGGTAGCAGAGGATGCGCCCGCCCGGCAGGGCCCGACGCCGGCGGGCGAGGGCGAGCGTCGTGCGCTCGCAGGCCATCCGGGCGGCGGCGACGCGCGGGCGGGTCAGGCCGACCGTCCGGGCGAGGCTCTTGACCGGTGCGGGGATCATCGCAGGGCGGCGCGCAGGCCGTCGACGACCTGATCCTGCGCCGCCTCCGTCATCGCCGCGTAGAGCGGCAGCAGGATCGCGTGGTCGCGGGCCCGCTCGGATTCCGGCAGCGCGAACCGCCGCGGCGCCTCGGCGTAGGGCGGCTCCAGATGCGCGCACATGATGCCCCGGCGGGTGGCGATGCCCCGGTCGAGCATCGCCTGCATGACCGCCTGCTGGTCCGCATCGTCCGGGAGGCGGACGCAGTAGCTCTGCCAGTTGCTGCGCAGCCCCATCGGCTCGGGCGGCGGCGTCACCCCGGGGAGGTCGGCCAGCCGCGCGCGGTAGCCGTCGGCGAGGTCGCGGCGCCGGGCGATCAGGTCGGGCAGCCGCTTCAACTGCTCCCGGCCGATGGCCGCCTGCACGTCCGTCATCCGGTAGTTGAAGCCCGCGATGGCGTATTCCTCGACCACCACCCGGGCGCTGCCGTGGCGGGCGATGTCGGAGACGCTCATCCCGTGCTGGCGCAGCAGCCGGAAGGTCCGGTCCCACGCGGCGTTGGCGGTGGTGATCATGCCGCCGTCGCCGGTGGTCAGCACCTTGCGCGGGTGGAACGAGAAGCAGGCGATGTCCCCCGCCGGGCTGCCGATCGGCCGCCAGACGTCGCCCTGGAGCCGCTCGGAGCCGATGGCGCAGGCCGCGTCCTCGATCACCGGGATGCCGGACCGGCGCCCGATCGCCACGATCGCCTCCAGGTCGCAGGGCATGCCCATCTGGTGGACGCAGACGATGGCCTTCGTCTTCCCGGTGATCGCCGCCGCGGCGGCGTCCGGGGCCATGTTGTAGGTCGCCGGGTCGATGTCGACGAAGATCGGCGTCGCCCCGCACTGGGCGATGGCGTTGGCGGTGGCGATGAAGCTGTGGCTCACCGTCACCACCTCGTCGCCGGGGCCGACCCCGACGGCGAGGAGGGCGAGATGCAGCGCGGTCGTGCAGTTCGAGACCGCGCAGGCATGGGGCGCGCCGACGATCGCGGCGAACTCCGTCTCGAAGGCCGCGACCTGCGGCCCCTGGGTCAGCCATCCGGAGCGGACGACGGCGGCGGCGGCCTCGGCCTCGGGGTCGCCGACTTCGGGCTTGGCGATCGGGATCATGCCAGCGCCCGCCGCAGGTGTTCCGAGCGGGACTCGTCCTGCCACCAGGCGACGAGGTCGGCGAGGCCCTCGGCCGCCCCGATCTTCGCCTCGAAGCCGATCAGCGCCTTGGCGAGGCTCGTGTCGCAGAGGCGCCGGGGCACCGGGTTCACGGCCCGCTCGGCCTCGTGGATCAGCGGCGTGCCGTCCCGGCCCATGATCCGGGTGAGGTGGCCGGCGAGGTCGACCAGCGAGGTCTCGACGCCGGTGCCGACGTTGAGCACCACGTCGGTGGCCGGCGAGATCGCCGACAGGATGTTGGCCCGGGCGATGTCGCGGACATGGACGAGGTCCATGGTCTGCAGGCCGTCGCCGAAGACGATCGGCGACTGGCCCTCGGCCAGGCGCTGCATCCAGCGGACCATGACCTCGGTGTAGCGGCCGGTCAGGTCCATCCGCGGGCCGTAGGCGTTGAAGTACCGGAGCGCGACGTAGTCCAGCCCGTACATGTCGTTGAACGAGCGCAGCAGACCTTCGCCGAAGGACTTGGCGGCGCCGTACAGGGTCCGGTTGTCGTAGGGGTGGTGCTTCTCGGTCGTCGGGAAGACCTCCGCCATCCCGTAGACCGAAGCCGAGGAGGCCATCACCACCTTGGCGACGCCGGCCTCGACGCAGCTCTCGAGCAGGTTGAAGGTCGCGGCGGCCATCACCTCGAAGGCGTGGCGCGGCTCCGCGGCGCATTGCGTGATCCGCAGGGCCGCCTGGTGGAACACCACGTCGGTGCCCTTGACCAGCGTGTCCATCAGGGCGCGGTCGCGGATGTCGCCCTGGACAAGGCGGACGCGGCCGGAGCCGAGGGCGTCCCCGAGATTCTCGGGGCGGCCGCGGATCATGTTGTCGATGGCCACGATCTCGTCGCAGCCGGCCTCGACCAGCAGGTCGATGATGTGCGAGCCGATGAAGCCCGATCCGCCGGTGACCAGGATCCGGGTCCCGCGCAGGTCGCCGCTGAACCGGCTTCCCTTGGTGACCTCACGCAGCTTGGGCATCGGCGACCTCGCAGTAGCTCGCGACGGCCCGGCAGACGGTGTCGATCTGCGCGGACGTCATCTCGGGGAACATCGGGAGGGACAGGGTCCGGGCGGCCAGCCGCTCGGTGACCGGCAGGCGGCCGGCGCCGTCGTCGAGGTGGCTGTAGGCGGGCTGCCGGTGGACCGGGACGGGGTAGTGGATGCCGGTGGCGATGCCGGCCGCGTTGAGGTACTGGCGCAGCCCCTCGCGGTCCGCCGTCGACACGGCGTAGACGTGGAACACGTGGTCGAGCCCGGCGGGCGCCGGCAGCTCCAGGCCGAGGCCCGCGAGCCGGGCGCCGTACTCCGCCGCCACCGCTTGGCGGGCGCGGGTCCAGCCCTCCAGGTGCGGGAGCTTGACCCCCAGCACCGCGCCCTGGACGCCGTCCATGCGCAGGTTGAAGCCGTGGCGGACGTGGTTGTACTTGCCCTGCTGGCCCCAGTCGCGCAGGCAGCGGGCCGCCGCGGCGAGGTCGTCCCGGTCCGTGACGATGGCGCCGCCCTCGCCGTAGGCCCCGAGATTCTTGCCGGGATAGAAGCTGAAGCAGCCGATATCCCCGATCGTGCCGGCCTTGCGGCCGCCGCGCTCGGCGAGATGCGCCTGGGCGGCGTCCTCGACGAGGGCGAGCCCGTGGCGCCGGGCGATGGCGCCGAGCGCGTCGAGATCGGCCATCCGGCCGTGGAGGTGCACCGGCAGGATCGCCTTGGTGCGGGGCGTGATCGCCGCCTCGACCAGGGCCGGGTCCATGGTCCAGGTGACCGGGTCGATGTCGACGAGGACCGGGGTGGCCCCGGCATACAGGACCGCCGCGACCGTCGCCACGAAGGTCGACGAGACCGTGATCACCTCGTCGCCCGGGCCGATGTCGAGGGCGAGGAGGGCGAGGTGCAGGGCCGCGGTGCCGCTGCTGACGGCGACCGCGTGGCGGGCGCCGCAGGCCTCGGCGAAGGCCGTCTCGAAGGCGCTGACCGCCGGGCCGAGGACGAAGTCGCCGCTGCGCAGGACGTTGAGGATTGCAGTCTCGACGTCGCCGCCGATCGCCGCGTACTGCGCCTTGAGGTCGAGGAAGGGGATCACGAGGCCCTCGCAAGTGGCATGAGGTCGATGGGGGCGCCGTTCTGGCGCAGGGAGCGCATGGCGGCTTCGAGCATCTCGACGACGCGCAGGCCGCTGTGGCCGTCGGTCATGGGCGCGGTGCCGTTCTCGATGGAATCGGCGAAGTGCTCGATCTCGACGATCAGCGCCTCGCGGAAGGACAGGTGCGGCGACCACATGTCGCCGGTCCGGTAGGAGACCATCAGCTCGGTGATGTCGTCCGAGCCGCCGCCGACCGTGACGCCGCGGTCGTAGACCTTGACCTTCTCGATCGGGTCGAGGTCATTGTAGACGATCATCTTCTTGCTGCCGCCGATCAGCGTCTGCCGCACCTTCACGGGCGCGAGCCAGTTGACGTTGATCTGCGCGACCACGCCGCGCGGGTAGAAGACGGTCAGGTGGGCCATGTTCTCGGGACGGCCGCTGAAATGGCCGGTGCCGCTCGCCGAGATCGCCACCGGGGCGAGATCCAGGATGTGGTCGAGGATCGCGAGGTCGTGGACCGCCAGGTCCCAGATCACGTTCACGTCGCGCTGGAACAGGCCGAGGTTCACCCGGGTCGAGTCGTAGTAGAACACGTCACCGATGGCGTCGGTCGTGACGAGCTCGTGGATCTTCTCGACCGCGCCCGTGTAGACGAAGGTGTGATCGACCATCAGCCTCAGGTTGCGCTTGGCCGCCTCCTCGATCAGCAGCCGGGCCTCGAAGGCCGAGGGCGTGATCGGCTTCTCGATGAAGACGTGCTTGCCGGCCCGGAGCGCGTTGATGGCGATCTCGAAATGCGAGCTCACCGGCGTCGCCACCATGACGGCGTCGATCGCGGGATCGGCCACGAGGTCGCGCCAGTCCTGATGGAGCTGGACGGCGGGGTAGCGCTTGCCGGCCCGGGCGAGCGCGGCGGGCGACTGGTCGGCGATGGCCACCAGCTGGCAGCGCTCGCTCTCCGACGTGCACCGGGCGAGGTTCGGCCCCCAGTAGCCGTATCCGACGATACCGATCGAGATCATGAGTGCATTCCCCTCAAGCAATCTGCAGAGGCTCGGCCGGCTCGGGCCGCGGCGACTGGGCGGAACGGGCGCGCGCGGCGCTTTCGGCGCGCTTGGTGCGCGTGTCCCCGACGACCCGCGCGGGGCATCCGGCGACGATGGCGAAGGCCGGGACATCCCGGGTGACGACGGAGCCGGCGCCGACCAGGGCGCCCTCGCCAATGGTGATCCCCGCCACGATGGTGGCGTTGGAGCCGATGGAGGCGCGGGCCTCGACCACGGTCTCGACGAGCTCCCACTCGCCGTCCCGCTTCAGGCTCCCGTCCGCGTTGGTGGCTTCCGGATAGAGCTCGTTGGTGAAGACCACGCCGTGGCCGATGAACACCTCGGCCCCGATCGAGACGCCCGCGCAGATGAAGCTGTGCGAGGAGATCTTGCAGCGCGGGCCGATATGGCTGCCGCGCTGGATCTCCACGAACGGGCCGATGCGCGAGCCGTCTTCGATTCGACATCCATAAATATTGACCAGATCTGGGTACAATATGCCCACATCAGATCCAATATTGACATCATTAATCGGCATACCGGTCGCTCCACCCGCCGAATTTCCGTGCGGTAAAGCTGCACAGAGCTGCAGGTGGCCGGGAACCCAGGCTTTCGATGTCGTTCGTCCGTCGAAAGGCGAATAGCGTCTGCCCGATGCTGCCGGCCGTCGCGATCCGGCGGCGCTCCGGTCGCCGCGCCTACGCCGAAAGGCGGGGATCCTGCCCCGACGGGACGGCGCCGGCCCACCTTTTGGAGGAGTCCCGGCGGACTTTGCCGTTACGCATCATGCCGCCTCAGCCACCCATAAGCCCGTGAGGCCGACGCGCGGTTCGCCGCTCGATGGCCACGCCCGGACATGGCAGCGCATTCGAGGGGACGACGCGTGTCGAGGAATCTGGCGAAGACTGAGCCTATGCCTGCCGGATATCGGTCCGCCGTCACCCGGCGCGCCTCCCGAGCCGGCATCATGGCCTGCCTGCTCGCCCTGTTCACGGTCCCCGCGGCGGCGGAGTACCGGATCGCCCCCGGGGACACGATCGAGGTGTCGGCCCTGAGCCTCCCGAACTTCAAGCAGGAATCCACGGTCTCGACCGATGGCGCCCTCATGGTCCCGCTGCTCGGGGACGTGCCGGCCGCCGGCCTGACCCTCGCGGAGCTGCGCCGGAACCTGCAGAAGACCCTGGCCGCCAAGGCGGTGCGGCAGCGCGGGCCGGACGGCAGGGAAACGATCGCCGTGATCGAGCCGGACGAGATCGGCGTGCGGGTCGCGAAGTACCAGCCGATCTACCTGAGCGGCGACGTGACCAAGCAGGGCGAGCACCCGTTCCATCCGGGCATGACCGTCCGGCAGGCGGTCGCCCTCGCGGGCGGCTACAATCTCCTGCGGTTCCGGATGGAGAACCCGATCATCGAATCCGCGAACCTGCGCGCCGACTACGACGCGACCTGGGCGAGCATCGCGCGGGAGAATGCGACGATCTGGCGCCTGAAGGCGATCATCGCCGCGCCGCGGGACAGGAGCGCCCCGGCCGCGGACCCGCAGGCCGCCTCGGGCGGCCGCCCGACACCGGCGCAGAAGCTCGCCGAGCAGCAGCTCCGGATCCAGCTGACCGACATCGCGAAGGAGAAGGAGCATCTGCAGCGCTCCCTCGCCCGGGCCCAGACGCAGTACGCGAATCTCAGCGAGCAGCAGGTCAAGGAGAAGGAGGGCGTCAACGCCGATGCCGAGGAGTACGACACGGTGCGTGCCCTGTTCCAGCGCGGCGCGGTGGTCACCACGCGGCTGACCGACGCCCGGCGGGCGGTGCTGCTCTCCTCGACCCGCGCCCTGCAGACGACGGTCCAGCTCACCCAGCTCGACCGTGACAAGAGCGACGTCGCCCGCAAGCTCGAGCGGGTCGAAGACCTGCAGGCCATGGACGCCCTGGAGAAGCTCCAGGCCGCGGAGAGCAACCTGTCGGCACTTCGCTCGAAGCTGAACAGCATCAACGACAAGCTCGTCTACACCGGCGCCCTGCGGGCCCAGCTCCTATCCGGAAGCCGGGCGCAGGCCGCGATCTCGGTCTTCCGCCAGGGCAGCACGTCCCGGACCCAGCTCGACGCCGCCGAGGACATGGAGCTTCAGCCGGGCGACGTCCTGGAGGTCGCGCTCAAGCCGGATCCCACCCTGCGGGGCATCGGTGACGGAGCCGGCCAGAACTGACGCCCCCCGGTTCGGCACCCCATGGGCCGAGCCGACACCCCCTTTGACAGAGAGCGCTCCGAGGCGGTGTCCGCCGCGGTGAGGAGAGAGCCATGAACCGACACTCGACCAGCGCGTCCTTCCTGCCGATCGGTGCGGCCCGCGCCGGTGGGACGGGCCCCTGGCGCAGCCTGCCGTTCTCGTCCGAGACGGAGGCGCAGGTCTCCATCCTGACGATTGCCCGGCAGAACTGGCGGTCGATCTTGGTCTTCGCCACCATCGGCCTGGTCTGCGCCGGATTCTACGTCGCGACCGCGCCCGCGATCTTCACGGCCCGGACGCGCATCTACATCGAGAGCCGCACCAGCCCGGTGACGGCCCGCGACACGCCCAATGCCGGGGCCCCGCTCGAGATCGCCGAGGTGGAGAGCCAGGTCGAGTACATACGCTCGGAGAAGATCGCGCTGGCCGCCGTGCGCCGGCTCGGCCTCCCCCCCCTGCAGGACCTCGCGGTGCCCTCGCACCCGCTGGTGGCGAAGATCCGTGAGGTCGTGAAGGCCCTCAAGGCGCTCCCCCATCGATTGATCGGCACCGAACCGCCGGTCCGGGAGACTGCCCCCGTGAGCCCGGAACTGAGCCAGGCACGGACCCTCCGGGAGAACGTGGAGGCCAACCGCATCGGCGCGGCCTACGTCATCGAGGTCGGGTACAGCGCCGACAACCCGACCACCGCCGCCGCCGTCGCGAACGCGGTGGCCGAGGCCTATGTCAGCACCGAGCTGGAAAACCGGGCCCAGATCTGGAAGGTCGCCGGCGAGTGGATGCTGCCGCGGCTGAAGGAACTCCAGCAGCGCGCCAGCCAGGCCTCGCGCGAGGCCCAGACCTACAAGGCCGAGCACACCATCATCGACCTGGGCAAGCGCGGCCTCGTGGGCGAGCAGCAGGTGGAGGAGCTCAACACCGCCGTGGCCGCGGCCCGCGCCAAGACCATGGATGCCCGGGCGGTGCGCGACCAGATCCGCGGGCTCCTCGATTCGGACATCGCCGATCCCGGGATCACCGAGGCCTTCAAGGATAGCGTGATCATCCAGCTGCGCCGGCAATATGTCGACCTCGTGCAGCGCGCCGACGACCTGAAGCGCCGGCTCGGCCCCGACCACGAGGCGGTCCAGGCGATCCAGCGGGACATTCAGGCGGCCAAGCAGTCGCTGCGCACCGAACTCGAGCGCCTCGCCATGTCCCTGGACCACGATTACGAGGTCGCCAAGGCACGTGAGGACAGCATGACGGCGGCCTTCGACGCCCTGATCTCGAAGACGCTGATCATGAGCAATGCCCGGGTCAAGGCGAAAGAACTCGACCGCACCGCCGAGACCTACGACCAGATCTACACGAACCTGCTCCAGCGCTACATCGACGCCGTCAACCAGCAATCCTATCCGCAGCCCTCTGCCCACGTGATCACGCCGGCGACCGTGCCGGAGGCTCCGAGCGCGCCCCGCGGCAGCCTGATCCTGCTCCTCGGCCTCTTCGTCGGCACCGGGTTCGGGGTGAGCGGCGCCTTCGCGCGGCACTGGTTCGACCGGACGATCCGCTCGCCCCGGCAGCTCACCGGCCACGGCCTGACCTGCCTCGCCGCTCTCCCCGAGCTGCGGCGCGAGCCGGGCTTCCGGGCCGCCCTGGCGCTGGCTCAGGCCCATGCCAGCGAGGCGCAGCGCCCGGCCAATGTCGAAGCGTTCAAGGCGAGCGCGGTGCGGTTCATGCCCCAATCGGTCTTCGTCGAGCGCCTGCACAGCCTGAAGGCCCATGTGCTGGGCAGCGATCGCCGCGGTGCGGTCTTCGCGATCGGCGTCACCTCGGTGGGGTCCGGCGCGGGCAAGACCCTGTTCGCGAGCAATTTCGGCCAGCTCCTCGCCCGCGTCCGGTCGAGCGCCGGGCGGGTGCTGGTGATCGACGCGGACGTCAGGCGGGCGACGCTCTCGCAGATCAACCGGGCCACGGACCAGCGCGGCCTGCTCGATGTGCTCGCCGGCCGCTGCTGCGCCACGGAGGCGGTCCGGCCCCAGCCCGGGGAAGTCCGCCTGCTCGCCTGCGGGAACCGCCACCCGAACGACCCCCATTTCAGCGACCTGATGACCCCGGAGGGCGTCGCGTCCGTCGTCGGGGACGAGCGCACCACCCTCGACCGCGTCGTCGTCGATCTGCCGCCGGTGGACGAATTGCCCACGCTTCAGCCGCTCCTCGACAGCCTCGACGGTCTGATCATCGTGGTGGAGGCGGGGCGGACGAGCATCGACGAGGTCGCCGCCGCCGTCCACGATCTCGAGTCGAGCGGCAGCACCGTCCTGGGCATCGTGCTCAACAAGACGAGCGACGGGACGACGGTCCGGCGGGGCGGCCTCAGGAGCGCGCTCCGGCGCTGGGCCACGGCCCCGCGGCGGCCCCACGACGCAACCCAGGCGGCTCTGTGATCGACCCGCTCAGCCGGGGCATCGGCCGGACCTCGGCCTTCGGGCCGGGCGCGGCCACCGCGCCCCCGGCGGTCGCGAACCCGAAGACCGTGCCCGGCCGTCGGGTCGCCTTCTTCGGCCACGATCTGGCCGAGCCGACGGTCCGGAAGCGGGTCGATGCCATCCGGGAAGCCGGCTGGTCCGTGGTCGTCTACGCCTTCGAGCGGGCCCGACCCGGCGGCGCAGCCACGCCCCGGGAGGCGGACGACACCGTCCCGCTCGGCCGGACCGTCGACCGGAACTACGCAAGCCGGCTGCCGCGCCTCGCCCTCGGCATCCTCCGCGCCCTGCGCCGCGGGCCCGACCTGCGCGCGGCGGACGTGATCTACGTGCGCAACCTCGACATGGCCCTCGTGGCCTGGACCTCATCACGCCTCGCCGGAAGCCGCGCGCGCCTCGTCTACGAGGTGCTCGACATCCAGCGGCTGATGGTCCGGCCGGACGCCCCGGGGTGGATCGCCCGCACGGTCGAGCGCTGGCTCCTCCGCCGCAGCGCCCTCCTCGTCGTGAGCGCACCGGACTTCATCGACCGGTACTTCCGGCCCGTCCAAGGCTTCACCGGCGCGTGGCATCTGCTGGAGAACAAGGTCATGGGCCATCGCCTCGGCGAGGTGGCGGATAGGCTCGATCGCACCCGCGCGGCTGAGCCGCCCTGGGTGATCGGCTGGTTCGGGACGCTGCGCTGCCGCAGGAGCCTGACGCTTCTCGCCGCCATTGCCGACGCCCTTGGCGACTCGGTGCGGATCGTCCTGGCCGGGCGTCTCTCCGAGGAGGACATAGCCCCGCACATGCTGGCCGAAACCCTGGACGGCCGTGCGAACATGGCGTTCCGCGGTCCTTACGCCAATCCCCGCGATCTCCCCGAGATCTACAGTGGGATCCACTTCAGCTGGGCTGTCGATTACCTCGACGACGGACTGAATTCGGACTGGCTGCTGCCGAACCGGCTCTACGAGGGCGGCCTGTGCGGGGCGCTGACGCTCGCGCGCGCCTCGACCGCCACCGGGCGCTACGCGGTCGCCGAAGGGCTCGGCTGGGCCTTCCCCGAGCCGCTCGCGGATTCCGTGACGGCGTTCCTGCGGACGCTGACGCCCGCCGTCTACGCGCAGCGACACGCCCGCCTGCTCGCCTGCGACCTCGCCACGTTCGTCGATGTCGGCGGCATGCGCGATCTCCTGGTCCGGGTGGACTGAACAGGCCTCTTCAGAGCAGTCCGGGCATCGCAATTCCGGCGCGCAGGCGCGGGCTGATTCGCCCGCCGCGCCGGGCGGCACGCCCAGCCGCGCCGCGGATCCGGATGCCCTGCCATTCGGTACCGCAGCGTACCCATGAAATCAGTACTCGACTCAAAACAGCCCCAACAAACACCCACATATGTTGCATTTTAGCCTCATCATTTGACACCGGATCGCATTGGGGCGAATACTTGCAATCGAATACCTGAAGCGCATTCGGATCATCGAAATCGGTTCGAAAGCCAAGCCAAACGCCTTAGCAATAAGCGGAGGCAAGCAAAGCAAAGTTTGATCATTCAGAAAATCGATGAACGATGGACTACATTCGCAAAGATCTTGAGACCGATCGCTGCCCGACGACAAACGACCTTGCGAATGCACATCTCGATCAGTTCAAGAACCGGCTATCAAACAAATCACCCTGTACGTACGTAGTGAGCGATGATTGTATTTAGAGAAGAAATTTAGGCAGTTAATTTCATACAGGGTATTTACAGGCGATTTTACGAAAGTTAGCATTGTATCCGTGGTCATCGGCCATCGCCCCAGACGACCGGAGCGACCGCGTATCTCAGTGTCACGCCGTCGGCGGGCTCATTGGGTACTCACGTCATCGCTGACAATGGACTTCCTTCGAAAGGAGGTAATTTCTCATGGCCAGTCTTGGTACTCGAGACGCGCTCATCATCGTTGAGCGGGACACGGCCGAGAGCCGCGGCGGCTTTTCGGGTGCACATGCCGGTGACAACCCGGCCGTCGTCGAGCAACGGGACCAGTCCCGGGGCCGCTCCAGCCGCATCGTGATCATCGATCGACGCCAACTCGTCGGCCGATGCCTCGCCGCCTCGCTCAGCGAGGCCGACCGGGAGACTTCGTTCGAAGTCTTCGCGGACATCGAATCGTGGAAGCGTCAGACGCCCTTCGTTCCGGCGAGCGTGGTCGTCCTCTGCCGGCCGGACGGCAATCTGTCCGAGACCGAGTGGGCCGAGATCACCCGGGAGCTGACCTTCCTGCAGGGCGAGGCCGGCACGCCGCCGGTGGCGGTCATCTCGGACGGCGAGCACCTCGAGCAGATCGTGCGGATCATCAAGCTCGGGGTCAAAGGCTACATTCCGACGACGACCTCCGTCGACATCGCCCTGCAGGCCCTCCAGCTCGTGCAGGCCGGCGGCGTCTACATCCCGGCCGAGTGCCTCCTGCCCCTGCTGGCCAACATCAAGGTGGACGAGCCGGTCGAGGCCGGCGACGATGAGATCTTCTCGCCGCGGCAGCTCTGCGTGGCGCGGGCGCTGCGGAAGGGCACGCCGAACAAGATCATCGCGTATGAACTGAACATGTGCGAGAGCACCGTGAAGGTTCATGTCCGCAACATCATGAAGAAGCTCAAGGCCAAGAACCGGACGGAAGTCGCCTATCTGACGAACAAGTACTTCCTCCGGGAGGATTCGAGCCTGGCGAGCGTGAAGGCCCCCGCGGCCTGATCGCTCCCGGCGCCCCTCCCGCGGTCGCGGGGTGACCCCGGCGAGACCGCGATCCGGCGGCGCCAAGCGGGGCTTCACGGACTCCTCTCCGGTCGACGGCTTGATCGGCCCGGGAGGGGCCTCGTCAGCCTCGCCGCCGCTCGAGGCATCGGGCTCCTGAAGCGGACGGATCGCCCGCGCCGCCCCGGCGGGCGCGATCATCGGCGCAGATCCCGGCTCGCGCGGCGACGGGCCCCATCGTGGGCGAAGTCGAGATCGCTTCACTGCCGGCCGCCCCACTCCGTCGCGGGCAGTTCGCGCAGCGTCTCGCCCGCCCCGTCGGGCATGCGGGCGCCGGGCCGCACCGGAACTGGCCGCTTCGGCCGCTGGTGGGCCGCCGCCCGTCCAGGCATCGCGCACCCGGCCGCCGACCGCCGCCACCCGCATTCAGGGCCACGCCCGCCTCGCGCTTGGCGGCGCCCCGCAGCGCGGCGCCGGACGCGTCTCCCCGCCCCAGCCTGGGGGCTTGGGAGGCGCCGGCACGTCCGCGCAGGGCTCGACATCCCCCGTCCTTCGGTCCGCACCCGTGCTGCCCCGTCATCACCGTCCGGACATCGCGGGTGTCAGACGGCTACGCCCTTCGGCCTACGTCGAGCCATCCTTCGGCGATCCGGCGAAGATTGCGCACAGGCATCACCCGAATTGCCAAAGACGGCTGCTCTTTTCTGACCGCTTCATCTCAGGGCGCACGCGGCTAAGATGCGCGCATCGGGCTATAGCAGAGAACTCCCGAAAGAGTTCCGACCGAGGAGAATCCTGTTGGCGGCGCGTTTCTACTTCGAGATCGCAAATGCCGAGGAGACGATCCGCGACCTGGTCGGCGTCGAGGCCGCGGGCCTCGAGGAAGCCCTGATCGAGGCCCGCAGCGTGATCGCCGAGATGGCCGAGGAGATCACCGGAGGCGGCCGAGAACCGCTCTGGACCCTGCTCGTGCGCAACGAGGCCGGCTGGCTGGTCGGCCGGTTGCCCATCCGGAAGTGACGGCACTGGCCGCACCCGCCGCCTCCGAGGCGCGCCTGTTAAGATATCGTTAACGGATCGTCTTGAGGATCGGGCCAGCCCTCGCACCGTCGCAGCCATGGCCGGAATGCCCCTCTCCTCGACCGACCCGCGCGCCGCCCTGCAGGCTGATGCCATGGCCGCCCAGATGGCGCTGGCCGCCGACGCCCTGCAGTTGCGCGGCGATATCGAGACGGCCGAATCGCTTCGCGCCATGGCGCGGCACAACCGGATCCTCGGACTCAAGCTGCGGGTCGAGCACGGTCTCGCGCCGCTCCCGAGCCGCGACCGCGTCCGGCATCAGGGCAGCGCGACCCGCTGACGGTTCCGCCCGGAGCGACGCGGCACGCCCGGTTTCGCTCCCCTCGAGACAGGGCGTCCCGGGCACAGGCCCCCACGCCCGCACCGGCGCCGATTGCTCGCCGCGCCTTAACGGCCGGCGCCTGCCCCGTCTTGCGACGGGCCCGACCCTGACCGATGCCCCCGGGGCGGCCGATCCGCCGATCGAGCCATGCGGCGGCCTTGCCTGTCGGCGCCGGCGGATGCGGGCTCTCCACGTGCGGTCGCCCGCCTCGCGCCCGATCCGGCCGAAGCGGCACGCCGTGTCCTGGACAGTCCCCCCGCGGGCCAGCTCCGCCGGAAAGCGGGTTCGGGACGGTCGCGGTCCGAACGGGATGCGTGAAAGGCGCCATCCCATTGAAAAAATTCGACATGGCTGGCGTCGAATTGAGAGTGTGATAGAGTAGCAGCTCAGCTTGCGACAGGAAATTCAGTCGTCGTGCCGGCGCCAGAAGCGGAAAATTCGGATATCAGTACAACCCTGGCGCTGGACATGGTCGGGCGCGCCTATTTGGCCCTCGCCCTGCTCTATGAGACGGCTCATCCTGGCGAGTTCGGCGATGTTCAGCAGAAGATCCGCTCGTTCGTCGAAGATAATTTCCGCATCATTCAAGAAACAAGCCGCAACGGAAGCCTGACAACCGGGACAGTCGACGACGCCGTTCAACTTGTGAACAGCGTCCTCGTTGAGGTTGAAAACAAGATTGCCACGATGATCCGGCCGACACGACCTATGCGCAGCTAGGTATCGTCTTGAGATAGGCTTGCGCTGAGCTTGTCCGTTCTGCGACTGTTGCAGTCGAGCCATGGGCCTCCGCTAAATCGCCGTGCGGCACGCCTTGTCGAAAAGTGCAATTGGCCTCAATATCGACAGATATAATTGAGCATGTTACCTGGAGAAAAGGGCGGCAATAGAATATCAATCACGATGATATGCAGCGATGATTGTGATCGAGGCGCGCGCAGTGCGGATGTCGCGCTCGAGGTCCTGATCCGGGCCTATCACGCTCTTGCGGTGGTCTACGAGCTGTCCAGCCCCGGTGCCTACGTGGCGCTCCATGGCAAGATGATGCCCTACCTGCTGGACAGCTTCCACCAGGGCACGAAGCGGGACGCCGTCGATCCGAATCTGGACGCGGCGTTCTCGACCGCCCTCGAACGGGTCCGCTGCGCGCTGGACGACGTCTGCTCCGACGTGGCGGCCGTCCGCACCCGCAAGGCGGAGCGCGACCGCTGATCCGCCAGGCAGGCTCGGCCGGAGCCTGGGATCAGCGCACGGGCTCGAGGCGGCGCTCGGGCCCGAGGAGCAGGCGCGGCCGGATCTCCCGGTCCGGCGCAGCCGCGGGCACCAGGCGCGCGAGCTTGGCCGCCAGAGTCACCGACAGGATGTGCCGCCACGCCATGGGCGTGCCGAGCAGTTCCCTCACGGCCGCCGCGTAGCCCTGGGCGCGTCGCCGGTCGAGAACGCGCCGGTGTTGCCAGCGCTTGGCCGTCGCGGTCCGGTGAGCCCGGAGCGCCGCCCGGGCGTCCGGGGTGAGCCCCGGCCGGTCCAGCATGGCGTCGTCGAAGGCCAGGATCGCCGCGAGATCGTCCGTCCGGTGCTGGGCGCTCAGCGAGTTCGCCCGTTCGACCGCCACATAGCCGCAGGGCGCCGTCACGGCGAACACCGCCCCGGCCGCCAGCGCCTCCACGTAGAGGGCGTAATCCTCCCCGAGGCGCAGGTGCACGTCGTAGCGCAGCCCCTGCCGCTCCAGGAATCCCCGCCGCATGACCGGCTTCAGGAAGCCGAGTTCGCGCCGGTACGCGCCGGGACGGGGGATGTTGCCGGCCACGAAGGTCGCGAGGGTGAGCCGCTGCGGCCGCCCGGGCCCGGTCACGAGGCCGGCGGCGGAGCCCGCCTCGCGGCCGCGGACCATGATGATGTCGTCGGCGATCAGGTCCCAGGTCCGGGGCGCGGACAGGAGCCGGCCGAGCCGGCCGTCGATGAAGTGGTCGTCGGAGTCGAGGATGCAGAGCAGCGGGGCGGTCGCGGCCGCGATGGCCCGGTTGCGGGCGGCCGCGGGTCCGACATTGACGGACAGCCGGATCAGCTTCAGGCGGCCCGAACCGTCGTCGGCCGCCGCGGCGGCCGCGCCGGTCCGGTCCGCGGAGGCATCGTCCACCACGATGACCTCCGCGACCTCCGGCTGCCGGAGCGCCGAGGCGATGGCGGTCGCGATCGTGTCCGCGGCGTCCCGGGCCGCGATGATGACGCAGACCTCCGGGACGGGGGACGGGGCCTGTAATCTGCGCACCGGACGACTCCGCGACTCTCGGGCCGGTCCGCGCCGCGGCCGGTCCGCCGCACGGTAGGACGGCTCCGCCGCGGGGCGCGAGATCGTCCGAAAGGAGAGGGAGCGCCCCGGCCCGGATCGTCCGAATGATCACCGGTCCGCGGCGCCCCCGTCGCTACGATCCGCACCGCCGCGATCGGGCGGCGAAGATAAGGACGCGCGCATGACGATCTGGTCCGGCCCGGTCCGCCGCCTCTGCGTGGCGGCGACGCTCCTCCTGCAGGCCCATCCCGGCAGCGCCGGCGAGACCGCCGCTCCGCCGGCCGGCGCCCCGGCCGAACAGGGCGGCGGATCCTTCGTCGAGACCTTCAACACCTTGAGCGACCGCCGCTGGTACATCTCGGACGGCTGGGCCAACGGCGACTGGCAGGGCTGCATGTGGTCGAAGCAGCGCGTCCGGATCGCCAAGCCCGGCGAACTGACGCTGGCCCTGGCGAACATCGCCTACAAGGAGCGCCCGTTCAGCTGCGCCGAGATCCAGACCCACGAGCGCTACGGCTACGGCACCTACGAGGTCCGGATGCGGCCCGGCGCCGGGTCCGGCATGGTCTCGGCGTTCTTCACCTACAACGGCCCCGAGAACGGCGACCGGCGCACGAACGACGAGATCGACTTCGAGTTCCTCGGCAAGGACACCGGCAAGGTCCAGCTCAACTACTTCGTCGGCGGCGTCGGCGGCCACGACAGCTTCGACCCGCTCGGATTCGACGCCGCGACCGCCACCGCCGACTACGCCCTCGAGTGGCTGCCCGACCGCCTGCGCTGGTACGTCAACGGACGCCTGCTGCGCGAGGTGCGCGCCGCGCCCGACCGGCCGCTCCCGTCGCATCCGGGCAAGATCATGCTCAGCGTCTGGTCGGGACAGGGCCAGGATTTCGCGTCCTGGCTCGGGCCGACGGTCTATCCGGGACGGCCGGTCACCGCGCTGTTCGAGCGGGTGGCGTTCACCCGGATGGGCGATCCGTGCGGCTTCAAGGAATCGATCGTCTGCCGGTAGCGGCCCCCGTCTGTCGGCCGCGCCCCGGACACCGGACGGGGCGGAATCTTAACGTCTCCGCATCACGCTCAGCCCGCGAATTTGCCCGGAGCTGCGCGATGCATTGGTCGAGCCTCGTCATCGCCGCCTACGCTGCCGGATTCGTGGAGTTCTGGCGCCTCTGCATCGAGGCACCCACCGCCGAGGACGATGCGGCCTGACGTGCCCGCGTCGCCGCGGCGGCCCGGGCCGGCCCCGGGGGCGTCACCGCTGATTGGCGATGGGCCGCAGCAGCGCGCCGAGCAGAAAGGCCAGCTGGCCGCAGATCAGCAGCGCCGTACCGCGGCGCAGACACGCACCTGCGCTCAGGTTGTAGACGCAGAGGCCGTAGCCGACCTCCGCCGCCACGATCGGAACGAAGACCAGCAGCCGCCAGACCGAACCGAAGCGTCCGAGCATCACGCCCAGCAGGGCGTTGAGCATCATGCCCTTCATCGGCGTATTCCACGGTGTGCGCGGCGATTGGGACGCGGCCGCCAGGCCATGGCCCTAGCGGCTGCCGCGCTGGCTCAACACGGCCGGCACCGTCTTGAGCAGGATGCCGAGGTCGCGGGCGAGACTCCACTGGCTGGCATAGGCGCAATCCAGGGCGACGCGCTCGGCGTAGCCCGTGTCGCTGCGCCCGGAGACCTGCCACAGGCCGGTCAGCCCCGGCGGAACCGAGAAGCAGGTGATGAAGTCGGCGCCGTAGCGGACGACCTCCGCCTGCACGATCGGCCGCGGACCGACGAGGCTCATCTCTCCGCACAGCACGTTCCAGAGCTGCGGCAGCTCGTCGAGGGAGGTCTTGCGCAGGACCTGGCCCAGCGCCGTCACGCGGGGGTCGTGCGTGAGCTTGTAGGACGCCTCCCACTCGGCCCGGGCCTCGGGATGCTCGGCGAAGTGCCGCGTCAGAACCGTGTCGCTGTCCGGCACCATGGACCGGAACTTCAGGCAGCCGAAGGGGCGCCCGTACCGGCCGAGGCGCTTGTGGCGGAAGATCGGCGACCGGCCGTCGCTCCCCCAGATCAGCAGGGCGATGAACAGCAGGAGCGGCAGCAGCAGGAGCAGGGCCGTCAGGGCGATGGTGGCGTCGAGGATGCGCTTCGTCACCCAGCTCGCCCTGAGGCCCGGGCCGGCCTGCACCGTCGCCGGCAACGTCTTGACCAAGGCCTCGTTGATCGTCTCGACCACATCCTGCGGCGTCGACGACTCGATCGGCGTCGGGGTCCCGGCCGGGCGCAACATGTCGGCTCCTTGACTCGAAGCGAGACGGGGTCCGAACCTGCGGAGCGGCGTGCGCGCCCGGCCGGTCCGGCCCGCGTCGCCGCAGCCGGCTTCGACGGCTGTCAGCCGGTCCGAAGGGGCGTCGATCGCAGGCGGAACCCTTGCGCCGACTCTGGGCCGGCGAGAGGTTCGGCAACAAGACGGCCGCCGATCCATCAATGGAGGTAAATCGTTGCTGGTCGTGCTGGTCTTCGCTGCGCTGATAGGAGGAGCGATCGGCTTCACACTGGTCCTGCCGAAGGGGATCCTGGTCGCGCTGCTGGCCGCCCAGGCTGCGGCGGCCGTTTCCGTCGGCCTCGTCGCCCTCCTCGCCCGGCGCCGCTGAGCGGCAAGACCGCTTTCGGGGAGCCCCGCTCCCCCGATCGAGGTAGGGACCTCCGGCTCTCAGCCCGGTCTATGACGGCGTGTCCGGCCCTCCCGGACGCGAACGAAGCCGCACGGGCGAGATCGGCACTCAGGTCTGCCCCGGCGCGGCGCGGACGATCACCGGACGAGGCGCGCCGTGGCCCCTCCAGAGCGCCGCATCATCGGGTTCGACGGCCTCCGGGCCGTGGCGTTCCTGATGGTCTTCATCAGCCACAAGGCGCCGAGCCCGAGGACCGAAGCCCTCGGCACCGCCGGCGTGTGGCTGTTCTTCGTCCTGAGCGGCTTCCTGATCGTCCGCATCCTCGACGCCGCCCGCGCGGCGGTGGAGGCCGGCACGGCGACGCCGCTCGGCAGCCTCGGACTGTTCTACCGGAACCGGATCGCCCGCATCGTGCCGGTCTACTACGTCTTCCTGTTCGTGCTCTACACGGTCCGGCCCGGCGACCCGTCCAGTCTCGGCACCGCCGCGTTCAAGGGCGCGACGTGGTTCTACGTCACGAACGTCTACATCGCGCAGAACGGCTGGGGGACCGAACTCGGCCACCTCTGGAGCCTCGCCGTCGAGCAGCAATTCTACCTGCTGTTCGCGCCGGCGGCGCTGTTCCTGCCGCGGCGGCACCTCGGCACGCTGTGCGGGATCCTGATCGGGGTCAGCGTCGTGACGCACGGCGCCCTGTGGCTGTCGGGCGCCGGGCCGACGCGCTTCGATGTCGATACGCTGGCCAATCTCGGGCTGATCGCGCTGGGCGGCCTCGCCGGTCTGCGCACCAAGCCGCTTCCGGCCTGGCTCGCCCACGACGCCGCCCTGGCCGGCGTGGCGATCCTGTTCCTGACCCTGCCGCTCGTGGTCGCGCCGACCGGCTGGTGGCTGATCCTCGGCCGCCTCAGCGGCGTCCTGGCGGCGCTGCTCCTGCTGCAGGTGGTTCAGGTGCGGGACGGCCGCGCGGTCGCCCTGCTGGAGATCCCGTGGCTGCGCCGGATCGGCGTGATCAGCTACGCCGCCTACCTGTTCCACGTTCCGCTCCACGCGGAACGGGTGCTCGCGCCAATCGGCCTCGACGTCGCCGGCCCGCGCCCGGTCTCGATGGCGCTTGACCTGATCCTGACGCTGTTGCTGGCGGAATTGTCGTGGCGGCTCCTCGAGGCGCCGGCCCGCCGGCTCCTGCGGGCGCCACCCCGGCGGGTCGGCTCGTCTGCGCTGATCGGCCCGTAGCCGCGTCCCGCGGCGGCAGCGGCCGGGCCGGTTTGCGGATGCCCGCGGGCGGGCCCCGTCTAGCTCTTGATCGGCAACCGGCCGACCTCGGCACCGGTGGCGTCGCGCACGACGAGCGTCCACCTGCCGTCCGAGCCTGCGGCACCCAGATCGCCTGCCACTTCGTCGATCACGCTGCGGGCCTCCGCCAGCGCCTCGGCCAGGTCTTCGGCTTCCACGCCCTGCGCGTCGCGGATCGTTTCCTTGCCGTTCTCGATATCGAAATAGAAGCGACTGGGCACCCATCTCCTCCCTGAATGCTGCCCTCGGGAGGGCCCCCTCGGATACTACCTACGTAGTTCGCCCGTGCCCGACAATGCTCAGTAGGAGACATAAACCTTAACAAACACCAAAACTGTTTTCGCCAGTCGCGTTGCAATAATGTCGAGATTCCATCCAAATAATCCATTATAGGTATCGCCGATCACCCTTCCGGCCGCGTCGGCCATGGCGACGCGCGGTGACGGGCCTCAGCGGCGTTCGACATGACAGCCTCCGGCGATTCGAGCCTCAAGAAGGATTCTCCCGCCTCGGCGGAGCGAAAGCAGAAATTGCGCGCCCATGTCCGGTCGATCCTGACGCAGGGCCTCACCCCGCAGGAGCCGCGTCCCGGCGGCGAATCGAAGCCCGGGTCACGCTGAGCGCCCCCCGCCACCGGGGCCATCCGCCGCAAGAGGAAGGGCTGCCGGCGGCCCTACGCCCTTTGAGCGTCGTGCGCCCCGATCACTTCGGGCTCATGTCGAGGGCGGCCCGGGAGGCCGCGCCCGTCGGGCCAGGAAACGCGATGGCGGATCAACTCTTGTCCGATGCCCGGGGCACGTCCGTGGACGTCTCGTTCATCATGGCCGCGCACGATGCGGCGCCCTGGATCGAGATGGCCGTTCGCTCCGCCCTCGCCCAGACCGGCGTCGCCGTGGAGGTCGTGGCGGTCGATGACGGCTCGCGGGACGGGACCGGGACCGTGCTGGCTTCCTTGGTGGAGGCCGATCGGCGCGTCCGCGTGATCTCCCTCGCCGGGGCCGGGCCGGGATCGCCCCGGGGCCCGTCGAGCGCCCGGAACGCGGCCCTGGACGCCGCCCGGGGCCGCTGGATCGCGATCCTCGACGCCGACGACCTGATCCTGCCAGATCGCTCCCGGTCGCTGCTCGACCTTGCCCTGGCGGCGGATGCCGACATCGTCGCCGACAACCCGATCCCGTTCACGGACGTGTTCGATCCCCGGGGACCGGGGATGATGGAGGGCGGCCGGGAGCCGTACCTGTTCGAGATCGATCTCGCCAAGTACATCGCCTGCAATCAACTTCTCAGGCCAGGGACCAAACTCGGCTACCTCAAGCCCATGATCCGGGCCGAGACCCTCAACCGGCACAAGATCCGGTACGACGAAGGCGTCCGGATCGGCGAGGACTTCCTGCTGTGCCTCGAGGCCCTCGCGGCGGGCGCGCGGTTCGTGGTCACCAGCGACGCGGGCTACGGCTATCGGCGCGGCCCGACCTCCCTGTCCCACCGGCTGCGCCAAGCCGACATCGCGCGCCTGGAGGCGGCCTTCGCGGCCCGGGCGGAGCACGGCCGCCTTGCGGAGGCCCGGGCGCGGTCCGCTGAGATCCGCCACGGCAGCCGCGCCTACCGCGACGGCCTCGCGATGATGCGCATGATGGCCCAGGTAATCGAGGCCGCCCAGGCCGGCCGGTGGATCCAGGGCGCCGCCCTGGCGCTCCGGCATCCCCGGATGTGGCAATCCCTGGCCGCGACGCTGCTGGAAGCGGCGGGCAAGCGCCTGCGGCCGAGGCTACACGCCCTCCCGATCGGACAGAGGTGAGACGATGCGCCTGTGCATCTGTATCTGCACCTGCGAGCGGCCCGTCGGGCTCGCGCGCCTTCTCAAGGCGCTGGACCAGCAGCGGCTCGGCAACCTCGCCGAGACCGCCCTGCGCATCCTGATCATCGACAACGGGCGCAGCCGCGCCGCCGTGCCGGTGGTGGAGGCCTATCGGGCGACCGGCCGTTTCCCGGTCACCTATGCCCGGGAGGAGACCCGCGGCCTCGCCGCGGTCCGCAACCGGAGCCTCGCGGAGGCCTCCGCGGCCGGCGCGGACTGGGTCGCGCTGATCGACGACGACGAGTTCCCCGACCGGGACTGGCTCCACAACCTGCTCGAGACCGCCCTCGGAACGGGGGCCGCGGCCTGCATCGGGCCGGTCGTGCCGTTCTTCGACCGGGTGCCGCCCACCTGGGCGGCGGCGGGGGGCTTCTTCGCCAAGCGCCTGCCGGTCCGCGACGGCTTCGTGCAGGACGGCTACACCGCCAACGCGCTCCTGGACCTGCGGGTGATCCGGGCGCTGGGCCTGTCCTTCGACATGCGCTTCAACACCCTGGGCGGCGAGGACACCTTCTTCTTCCGGTCCCTGCTGCAGGCCGGGCACCGGATCGCCTGGGCCGAGACGGCTTTGGTCTACGACAGCATCCCGACGCACCGGATGCGGGTGCGCTGGCTGCTGGCCCGCTGGTACCGCAGCGGCAACGTCGAGGCCTATCTCGGCCGGCTCCGCCCGGAGACGGTGACCGGCCGCCTCGCCAATGCGGGCCGCGGCCTCGCGCGCCTCGGCGGTGGCCTGCTGCGGCTCGGGATCGCCGGCCTGTCCCTCAGGCCGGAGACCCTGATCGGCGGCGGCTACACGCTGTGCCGGGGGGCCGGCCTGCTCGCGGCGGTCATCGGCCTGAGCTACCGGGAATATCACCCGTCGCGCTACCGGTAGCGTCTTCTAGCGTCTCCTAGCGGGTCGCGAACGCGATGCTGAGCGCCGCCTTGGCCACGAGGCCCGGGCTTGCCAGGGCGTCGCGGTACTGGCGGTAGCGCCGGTCGAGGGCGTTCTGGACGACGACATCCGCCGTGACCCGGTCGGTGACCGCATAGGTGGCGAAGAGGTCCACCAGCCCGTAGGCCTTGGTGGCCCGGTTCCGGGAACCCGCCGGGAGGTCGGTGCGCGCATCCACCAGGGTCAGGCGCGTCCCGACGGTGAGCCGGTCGGCGAGGAAGCGCAGGCCCAACGTCGTGCCGATCCGGTCCGGCGGCACCGTGAGCAGGCTCTCGCGGGTGGCGCGGTCGCGACCGTCGATATGGGTGGCGGCGAGCGACACGAAGCCCCGGCCCCAATCGTAGGTGCCCTCCAGTTCCACGCCCGACAGGTCGGCCCGGGCGATGTTGCGGTACTGGTAGGAGCGCACCGGGATCACGCAGGGGAAGCGCCCGGGCCGGCCGGAGCAGGCCGAGGCCGGGATGCCGGGAATCGCCGGGACGAAGTAGGTCGGCCCGACCGCCTGCATGTCGATGAAGGCGTCGATTGCGGTGTCGAACACGGCGAGCTTGGCGCGCAGGGAAGCCTCCGGCCCCATCACGGCGTCGGCGCGCAGGTTGACGCCGCCCTCGACGGTGCGGGCCACCTCCGGCCGCAGGGCCGGATTCGGCAGGATCGTGAAGGCCGGGAACGGGTGGAGGCCCTGCACCAGCGTCTCGGTGACGGTCGGGGCGCGATAGCCCTCGGCATAGGTGCCGTAGAGTTCGAGGCCGCCCAGCGGCGCAACGCCGATCGTGATCTTCGGCGAGACCCGCGCGCCGCCGGCGTGATAGGCCCCGCCGTCGAGCCGGTAGCTGTCGTGCCGGAGCGCGCCGACGATCCGCAGCCACGGCGCGGCTTGGATCTCGTCCTGCAGGAAGGCGCCGGCCAGGTCCCGCCGCCCCGACGGCGTGAAGGCCGCCCCGAAGCCGCCGGCCCGGTCGGTGGTCCGGACGCGATTCGCCACGCCGTCGCCGCCGAGCGTGAGCGCGTGCGCGACCGGACCGGTCTCGAACCGGGCGGTGTTGTGGGCGTCGAAGCCCAACGTCGCGATGTCGTAGGTCAGACGGTCGCCGGCCCGGGTGCCGAGCCGGCCGTAAACGCCCCGGGGCGAGTCCTGCAGGAAAGTCAGGGCGTCGTGCGTCGTGGTCGCGTAGCTGTCGAGGCTGAGATCGACGAGCGGCACGTCCGGCCGGGCGAAGCGGTAGCCGACGGTGTAGGTGTCGGCCTGCACGGCGTTGGCGAAGCGGGCCCCGCCGCCGGTGTCGCCGCCATTGACGAAGTCGAAGCGCTGGAGGAGCGCGGTGGCGTGGATCGCGTATCCGTCCGCGGGCCGCAGGGTGAGCTTGGCGAGGCCCGCATTCAGGTCGCTGCCGGTATCGGGCACCGGCAGGCCGGCGCCGTCGCGATAGGGCGCGGTGTCGCGGAAGACGAACTGCCCGAACAGGTCCGCGGCGGTGCCGATGCGAGCGCCGAGCGCCGAGCTGTTCACGAAGCGCTGGCCGTTCGTGCCGAAGCCCTGCTTCTGCACGAAGCCGGCGGTCTCGTCGGGGGCCAGGATGTCGTCGATCGACCGGGTGCGGAACGCCGCGACGCCCCCGATGGCGCCCGAGCCGTAGATCGTCGCCGTGGGCCCGCGGGTGATGTCGACGCCGCCGACGAGTTCGGGATCCAGGTAGAACACGCCGTTGGCGCCGTGGCCCGAGACCTGGAAGTCCTGCCGCGCGCCGTCGACCAGGACGTTGACCCGGCCGAAATCCTGCAGGCCGCGGATGTTGATCGCCTGCGCGGGATCGGTCCGGTTCTCCTGGGTGGTCACGCCGGGCACGTCGCGCAGCACCTCGGACAGGCGTCCGGGCTGGAGCCGGTCGAGGGCCGCGCGCGGGACGACGCTCGTGCCCGCCAGGGCGTCGACGGCCGGAACGGCGGTCTTCGTCGCGGTGACCGACAGCGTATCGAGGCCGATCTCGGGCTCGAGGCGCGCGGCCGGGCCGGACTCCTCCGCCCGGGCGCCCGGCAGAGTCGCCAGCGCAACGCCGAGGGCGACGAGCGCCCGGTGGAAAGCATAAGCCATGATGATGGTCGCCCCCGCACAGTCGTTTCCAAGAGCTGGCTGGCGGATGGCTGGCTTGCTGAAGCTTTTCTCGCCGATCGCGACGGCGATGCGCAACAGATTTTTCTGGGATGTCGGGCCGGCATGCCGAGAAGGCCGTCCTGGCGCCGGCCGGACGACGTCGAGGATCCACGAAATCCGGTCAGGTCGGTGTCCGGCCGGCCACATCCCGATGCGGCAGGAGGAAGGGCTGGTCGCCCTCGGGCACCCGGCCGACCGGCCAGCGGACGCCGAAGACCCGCGCGATCAGCTCGTCCGTCAGGACCTCGGCCGGTCGCCCGCGCGCGACCAGCCGGCCCCCGTCCAGAACCAGAAGCCGGTCGGCATAGGCCGCGGCGAGGTTGAGGTCGTGCAGGATCGCCACCACGGCGACGCCGGCCGCTGCCAGCCCGGCCGTCGCGTCGAGAAGCGCGCCCTGGTGGCGGAGGTCGAGACTCGCGGTCGGCTCGTCGAGGAACAGCACCTGCCGCTCCGCGACCGTGCGGCCGGCCTCCAGCTGGCAGAGCACGCGGGCGAATTGCACCCGCGCCTGCTCCCCGCCCGACAGAGTCGGATAGGCGCGCCCGGCGAGATGGGCCGCGTCGGCCTGTTCGAGGGCCCGGGCCAGGATCGCGGCGCGGTCGCGGGCGCCGAGGCCCCGGCCGATGCCGTCGAGGCCGATCCGGACCACCTCGGCCGCCGTGAATGGGAAGGCGAGGCGCGCCGCCTGCGGCAGCACGGCCCGCATCGCTGCGAGCCGCCAGGGCGGGATCGTCTCAATTGCCGCGCCGGCATAGGCGACGGTGCCCCGGGTCGGGCGCAGGGCGCCGCTGAGCAGGCGGAGGAGGGTGGACTTGCCGGCCCCGTTCGGGCCGACGATCACCTGGAGGGTGCCGCCTTCCACCCCCAGGGAGACGTCGCGCACGAGGTCGCGCCCCGCCACCGTGACGGTCAGGTCGCGCGCCGTGAGCAGGGCCGGATCAGACATCGTCCGCCCGCACCCGGTCGAGGAGCAGCCACAGGAAGACCGGCGCCCCGACCAGCGCCGTGACGATCCCGATGGGCAGTTCGGCGGGCGCGGCGACGAGGCGCGCCACCACGTCGGCGAGGATCAGGAAGGCGCCGCCGAGGAGCGCCGAGGCCGGGAGCAGCAGCCGGTGCCCCGGGCCGATCAGCAGCCGCAGGGCGTGCGGCACCACGAGGCCGACGAAGCCGATCACCCCGGCCGCCGCCACGCTGGCGCCGACCGCGACCGCCACCAGCACGATGCAGGCGCGCTTCAGCCGCTCCACCGGGACGCCGAGATGGAACGCCTCGGCCTCGCCGAGGACCAGGGCGTTCAGGCCGCGGCCGAGGAACGGGACCGCGGCCAGCACCGGCAGGATCAGCGGCGCCGAGGCCGCGACCTTGGCCCAGGTGGCGCCCCCGAGGCTGCCGAGGGACCAGAAGGCGAGATCGCGCAATTGCCGGTCGTCGCTGACGAAGGTCAGCAGGCCGGTCAGCGCGCCGGTCAGCGCGCCGAGGGCGATCCCGGCGAGCAGCATCGTCGCCACGGCGGTGCGCCCGGACCGCGTGGCGAGGACGTACAGGATGAGGGTCGCGCCCAGGCCCCCGAGGAAGGCCCCGGCCGGCAGGACCGCGTAGGGCAGCGGCCCGGGCAGCCCGAGATGGGCGAGGATGCGGTCGCCGAGGACGATGATGAGCGCGGCGGCGAGCCCCGCCCCCGACGAGACCCCGACCAGCGCCGGGTCGGCCAGGGGATTGCGGAACAGCCCCTGCATCAGCGCGCCGGAGACCGCCAGCCCCGCCCCGACCATCAGCCCCAGCAGAGTGCGGGGCAGGCGGATGGAGAGGATCACGAGGGCGTCCCGGGCGCGCGCCAGATCGCTGCCGTCCCCCAGCAGGACCGCGAGGACCCGCTCCACCGGGATGCGGATCGCCCCGAGGCTCACGGAGAGCAGGGCGGCGGACACCACCAGGGCCGCCAGGATCCCCAGCGCCCAGGGCGCCGTGGACCGCCGACTCACGCGCGCCGCCCGCCGCCGCGCGGCTCAGTCACGCGGCAGGTCCGGGTAGAGCGCCCGCATCAGGTCCGTGGCGGCCTGCGGCGTGCGCGGACCGAAGCCGAGGAGGTAGAGCCCGTCCATGGCCACCAGCCGGCCTTGGGCGCCCGCGGGGGTCTGGGCGAGGGCCGTGCCGGGGGCGAAGATACCCTCGGGCTTCGGCGGCTCCGGGCCGTTCTGCATCATCACCACCGCGTCGGGAGCGGCGGCCACGATGGCCTCGTCGGTCATCGGCTTGAAGCCCTCCAGGCCCGTGGCCGCGTTGGCGATGCCCGCCAGGGTCAGGATGCCGTCCGCCGAGGAGCCGGCACCGCCGACGACGGTCCGGCCGCCCTGGACCGAGAGGACGACGAGGGCCCGGGCCGGCCGGGCGATCCGGGCGCGCCGGGCCGCGAGGTCGGCGAAACGGGCGCGGACCTCGGCCTCGAGGGCCTCGGCCGCGCGCTCCAGCCCGGCGAGGCGCCCGACCGTCTCGATCTTGTCCAGCACGCCCTCGGGGCTCGGCGGCTCCGTCACGGTCTCCACACGCAGCCCGGCCTCGCGCAGCTGCGCCAGGACCGCGGGCGGGCCCGCCCCCTCGGCGGCGATGATCAGGTCGGGCTGCTGCGCCAGCAGGCCCTCGGCCGAGAGCGCCCGCAGGTAGCCGACATTCGGCTTCTCGCGCAGCGCCTCGGGCGGGTAGAGGCTGGTCGTGTCGACCGCGACGATCCGGCCGCCGGCGCCGAGGCGGTAGAGGATCTCGGTGACGGCACCGCCCAGTGCGGCGATGCGGGTGGCCGCCTGCGCGGCGGCGGCGCGCGGGGCGAGCGCACCGGCCGCGGCGGCGGCCAGGAGGGTGCGGCGCGATATCGGGGCGGGGGCGTTCATTTGGTCAGGATCAGCTTGTCGCTCGCGGTCACGCGCAGGCGATAGGCGTGGCCGCCGTGGCGGATGACGATCTCCCGGCGCCCCTGCAGGAGACGCGCCGAGCCGATCTCGGCCGCCGGCTCCGGCAGCGGAACGGGCTGCGTCGCGCCGGGCCCCGCGCGGGTCCCAGCCGGAAAGCCGCGCTGCCCCTCTCCTTCGGCACGCAACATGGACCGATCGCTCCAGAGCTGTTGTTTGTAAATCTTCAAATGAAAGACTTACTTGGATAGAGGAGCAGCTTAGCGGCAATCGATTGCGGGCGCCACCCCGCTGCGGTGGCGTCGTAATACTTCACAAGTCTCCTGTAGAGGCCGGGCGCTTCCGATTTTCGGATCCGCCGATGCGGCGCTGGACCGGTTCGGCTCCGTCGAGACCCTCGACCCGAGCGAGATCGGCCGGAGCGCTGTCGACCGCGACGACCGGGTGCCATCGGGGCCCGCGCCCAGAACGGGCCGGCATGGGCCGCCACGTTGCGCGCCCAGTCCGGCCGCGCGATCGCCGCGGCGGCGAGGCGGGCGAGGCGCTGCGTCCGATCGGCGGAGCGGCGGAGCTGAGCGGCCTCAGGCCGCCGCGCCCTGACGCGGGCCCGCGTCCCAGTCGCCCCCCCAATCCTGGACGCTGTGGCCAGGCGCGACCTCCCGGTAGAGCCGCTCCGGCGCCATGTAGTCGGGCGCGCGGATCGGACTGCGGATCTCGTCGTCCGGCAGGGCGTGCCGCGCGCCCCGCCGGGCCGGATCCGGGACCGGCACGGCGGCGAGCAGCTTCTTCGTGTAGGGGTGCTGCGGGTCGCCGAAGATCGCGGCGCGCGGTCCGATCTCCACGATCTCGCCGAGATACATCACCGCCACCCGGTGGCTCACCCGCTCCACCACCGCCATGTCGTGCGAGATGAACAGGTAGGCGAGGCCGAACTCGGCCTGGAGATCGAGCATCAGGTTCACGACCTGCGCCTTCACCGAGACGTCGAGCGCCGAGACCGCCTCGTCGGCGACGATCAGCCGGGGGGTCAGGGCGAGGGCCCGGGCGATGCAGATGCGCTGGCGCTGGCCGCCGGAGAATTCGTGCGGGAAGCGCCCGGCCGTCTCGGGCGCGAGTCCGACCCGGGCGAGCAGCTCCTCGGCCCGAAGCCTTGCCGCGCGGGGCGCGGCGAGGCGGTTGATCAGCAGCGGCTCGGCCACCGCCGCACCGACGCTCAGGCGCGGGTCGAGGCTCGCGAACGGGTCCTGGAAGATCATCTGCATGCGCTGGCGGCGGGTGCGCAGGGTCTTCGGGTCGAGGCCCGTGATGTCCTCGCCGTCGAGCAGGACCGAGCCCGACAGCGGCTCGACGAGGCGCAGGATCGCGCGGCCGGTGGTGGACTTGCCGCAGCCGGATTCGCCGACCAGCGCCAGGGTCTCCCCGGCCGCGAGGCTGAACGAGACCCGCTCCACCGCGTGGACGCGGCCGGTCACGCGACCGAGGAGGCCGGAGCGGATGTCGAACCGGGCGGTCAGGTCGCGCACCTCCAGCACCGGGCGCTCGGCGGCCCTGACGGTGTCGGGGGTCTCGGGCGTCGGCGCCGCCAGGCCGGTCGCCCGGTCGACCACCGGGAAGCGCATCGGGCGGGCGCGGCCCGCCATGGTCCCCAGCCGCGGGACCGCGGCCAGCAGCGCCCGCGTGTAGGGCTCGGCGGGGGCGTCGAAGATCCGTGCGGTCGGGCCGGCCTCCACGGCGCGGCCCCGGTACATCACCACGGTGCGGTCGGCGATCTCGGCGACCACGCCCATGTCGTGGGTGATGAACAGGACCGACATGCCCTCCTCGTCCTGCAGGCTCTTGATGAGGTCGAGGATCTGGGCCTGGATCGTGACGTCCAGCGCCGTGGTCGGCTCGTCGGCGATGAGAAGCTTCGGCCGGCAGGCGAGCGCCATGGCGATCATCACCCGCTGGCGCATGCCGCCGGAGAAGCGGTGCGGGTACTCGTGCAGGCGCGACCGGGCGGCCGGGATCCGGACCTTGTCGAGGAGCCGGAGCGCCTCCGCCTCGGCGGCGGAGCGCGACAGGCCCCGGTGCCGGATCAGCGCCTCGGCGATCTGGAAGCCGATGGTGAGCACCGGGTTCAGGGAGGTCATCGGCTCCTGGAAGATCATGGCGATGGAATCGCCGCGCACCCGCCGCATCTCGACCTCGGGGGCCGTGAGCAGCTCGCGCCCCGCGAAGCGCACGCTGCCGCCGATGCGGCTCGCGTCCCGCGGCAGGAGGCGCAGGATCGACAGGGCGCTGACGCTCTTGCCGGAGCCGGACTCGCCCACCAGCGCCACGGTCTCGCGGGGCCCGACATCGAAGGAGACGCCGTGCACCACCGCGTGCCAGCGGCCCTCCGAGCGGAAGGACACGGTGAGGTCGGAGACCGAGAGGATCGGATCCGTCACGGGCTTCACTCCTGATCCAGCGGGGTTCGACGGGGCGACTCCACACCGTCCCCGCGTCCTCCGACGCGACGATGTTCCCGCCTCTCCGATGCGCACCGACGCTGATGACGGAGCGCGACGGGCCCCCTCTCCCGTGCGGGAGAGGGTTGGGGTGAGGGATGAGAAGGTTCAGGACCGAGCACACCGTCGACGCTCCGACAGGGCGCGCCCCATCCTGAAAGACCTGATCCCTCACCCTGTCCCTCTCCCGCCCGGGAGAGGGGACCCGCGCCCGATCCTGAAGCCCCAGTGCCGGAAAGGGCCTTCCGGTCTGTCCGCCCCTCTGCGGGGGCAGGCGCGGTCACGGCAAGCCGGCAGCCCTCGAAGCCCCGCCGCATGCCCTAGAGCACCCGGCGCGGGTCGAGGGCGTCGCGCAAACCGTCGCCGATGAAGTTGATCGACAGCACCGTCAGGAAGATCGCGCCCCCCGGGAACAGCGCCCAGTGCGGGGCGACGTCGAGATGGTCCTTGGCGTCGAACAGCAGCCGCCCCCAGGTCGGGATGTCGGGCGGGAAGCCGAGCCCCAGGAAGGAGAGCGTCGATTCCGCGATGATCGCCGACGAGACCTCGATGGAGGCCGCCACGATCACCGGCCCCAGGGCGTTCGGCAGGATGTGGCGGCGCACGAGGTGCCCGGTGGTCGCCCCCTGTGAGCGGGCCGCCTCCACGAACTCCTTCTCGCGCAAGCTCAGGAACTGCGCCCGCACCAGCCGGGCGACCGGCATCCAGCGCAGGCCCCCGATCACCGCGACGATCATCAGGAACACGCCGCCCTGGCTGCCGAACACGGCCTTCAGGCTGTCGCGGAACAGGTAGATCACCAGGAGCAGCAGCGGCAGCTGCGGCAGCGACAGGAACAGGTCGGTCAGCCACATCAGCACCGGGTCGAGGAGGCGGCGCGACATGCCGGCGAGCGCGCCCACCAGCACGCCGATCAGGCTCGCCACCGCCATGGCGGCGAAGCCCACGGCGAGCGAGATCCGGCCGCCGTAGATCATCCGGGCGAGGAGATCCTGGCCGAGATCGTCGGTGCCGAACGGGTGGTCCCAGGACGGACCCTGGAGCTGGGCCGCGAAGTCGATATCGTCGATGGCGACCGGCCAGAGCAGGCCGCCGAACACCACGCCGGCGACGAGGAGCGCCAGCACGCCGACGCTGGCGAGCGCCAGCCGGTGCCGCCGGAAGCGCCGCCACGTCTCCCGCGCCGGCGAGGCCGGCGCGCGGGCGACGGGCACCGCCTCATCGGAGGGCGATGCGAGGGTCGAGCCAGCCATAGAGCAGGTCCGCGACGAGGTTGAACAGGATGACGAGGCCGGCGAACACGAAGGTCACCGCCATCACCACCGGCGTGTCGTTGGCCAGCATCGCGTCGATCAGCAGCGAGCCGATGCCGGGTATCCGGAAGATCTGCTCGGTGACGATGGCGCCGCCGAACACCGCCGGGATCTGGAGGGCGACGAGCGTCACCACCGGGATCAGGGCGTTGCGGGCGATGTGCCGGCGGGTCACCGTGCCCTCCGACAGGCCCTTGGCGCGGGCCGTGGTGACGTAGTCGAGGCGGGCGACGTCCAGCGCCGAGGCGCGCACGTAGCGGGTGTAGGAGGCGGCCTGAAAGAAGCCCAGCACCGCCACCGGCATGATCGCCTGCCGGACATTCGCCCAGACCCAGGGCAGGCCGGAGCCCGGCAGGTCGGCCTGGTAGACGAAGGGCAGCCAGCCGAGCTTGATCGAGAACAGCAGGATGAACAGCAGGCCGGTGAAGAAGGTCGGCAGCGAGAAGCCCACGAAGGCCAGCGTGTTGGCGATCTGGTCGGCGAGCGAGTAGGGCCGGCGCGCCGCGTAGAGGCCCACCGGGACCGCGATCAGCAGCGCCAGAACCTGCGAGGAGCCGACGATGAACAGGGTCGTCGGCAGCCGCTGCAGGATCAGGGTGTCGACATTCACCCGGCTGGCGAAGGAGAAGCCCCAATCCCCCTGCAGCATGGCGGTGAGCCAGTGCAGGTAGCGGGTGAGGATCGGGTCATCGAGGCCGAACTTCACCCGCAGGGCGGCCCGCACCTCCGGGGGCACGTTCGGATTGCTGGCGAGTTCGCCGAACGGGTCGCCCGGCGCGAGCGCCAGGACGGTGAACAGGATCAGGCTGATGCCGAGCAGGCTCGGGATCGCGATCAGGAGCCGTCGCAGGATGTAGGCGCCCATGGCCCGCGCTCCCGCTCAGGCCTCCCTGTACCAGTCGGGCAGGAACGACAGGTCGTTGTCCCAGCCGCTGCGGGGGGCCGTGAGCGTCGCGCCCACCGCCGAGACCTCGGCGCGGTGGATCAGCGGCAGCACGTTCTCGGAGACCGCGAGGTCGTTGCAGGTGATCAGCAGCGCCGCGCGCTTGACCGGGTCGAGCTCGCTCTGGGCGGCGTTGTAGGCCTTGTCGTAGGCGTCGTTGCGCCAGCGCACGACGTTGCGGCCCTGCCACTTGTTGGCCTTCTGGGCCACCTCCCAGGAGGCGTACATGAGCAGCCAGATCGCCGGATCGGCCTGGGTCATGCTGTAGGCGTACATCTCCATGTCGGCGTAGAAATGCGTGCAGGTGTCGGGGTTGGCCGGGTCGGAGGAGAAGAACACCGAGCCGGTCACCGATTTCAGCTCGATCTCGATCCCGGCCTTGGCGGCCGCCTGCTTGATGATCGCCTGGGTCTTCTGACGCGGCGCGTTGATCGAGGTCTGGAAGAGCAGCTTGAGCTTCTTGCCGTCCTTGGCGCGGATGCCGTCGGAGCCCTTCTTCCAGCCGGCCTCGTCGAGGAGCGCGTTGGCCTTGGCCGGGTCGAAGGCGAAGCTCGTGTTCTGCGAGACGAAGCGCTCCGGGCCGTTGACCGTGTTGGCGGTGGGCTTGCCGGTGCGGCCGTAGATGTAGGTCTGGATCGACTTGCGGTCGACCAGCAGGTTCATCGCCTGGCAGACCTTGGGGTCGGAGAAGGCGGGGTGCTTGGTGGTGATCGAGGCGCGCTCGCCGTCGACCTCGACGTTCGGGTCGGTGGCGTTGAGGAGCAGGAACTCGAGCTTGCCGCCGTAGACCACGTCGACCCGGCCCTTGCCGCCGGTCTCCAGGCGCTTCAGCACCTCGTCCTCGATCAGCATGTTCCAGGCGTAGTCGTACTCGCCGGTCTGGAGCACCGCGCGGGCCGCCGAGACCGCGTCGCCGCCGCCCTTCATCTCGATCGTGTCGAAGTACGGCCGGTTCGGCAGGTGGTAGTCGGGATTGCGCTCGCCGCGGACGATGTCGCCGGGCCGGAACTCCACGAACCGGTACGGGCCGGTGCCCACGGGGGCGAGGTTCTGCGGCGCGTCCCGGGACTTGGCGCCGCTATAGGGCCCGAACAGGTGCTTCGGCAGCACCATCCCGACGATGCCCACGAAGGCGTCGCACCAGTAGGGCGTCGGCTTGTCGAACAGCACCCGGACGCTGAGGTCGTCGACCTTCTCGACCTTGCAATCCTTGTAGGAGCCGGCCGTCACCGCCGCGGTGGCGGGGTCGCGGGCGTAGTCCCAGGTGAAGACGAGGTCGTCGGCGGTGAGCGGCTTGCCGTCGTGCCACGTCACGCCGGGCTTCAGCGTCCACACCACCGAGCGGCCGTCGGCGGCGAGCGCCCCGTTCTCCTTCGACGGGATCGAGGCGGCCAGCACCGGCACGAGGTTGCCGTCCGCGTCCCAGGCGGCGAGCGGCTCGTAGAAGATCCGCGAGGCGTCCTGGTCCTTGGTCCCGATGGCGAAATGCGGGTTGATCAGGGTCGGCGCCTGCCACCAGAGCAGCTTCAGGGCGCCGCCGCCGCCGGCCTTGGTCGGCTTATAGCCGGCCCGGATATCGGCCGCCATCGCGACCCCGTTCCCGGCCAGCATCAGCCCGGCCATGGGCGCGGTGAGGCCGAAAGCCACCATCCGCTGCACGAAGGCGCGCCGCGACAGGCGGCCGCCCTTCACCTGCCCGATGAGGCCGCGCAGATCCCGCTCGTCCATGTACGCATTCCCGTTGACCGCCGCGCGGCACAGCAACATTCCGGTGGCGGCCTTGGCAAGGGGCGGGCCAGTGACGGTTCAACCGAAACGTGTTGAGGAAGGTTCGCTTCGTGCGCAGCATGGCCCCGGCCCTGCATGCCAGTCCCTCTCCTGCCGCACCGAGCCGAGCAGCGCGACGCCGCCGTCTCTGCGAGCGCAGCGAAGCAATCCAGCAGCGCCACGTCCCCTGACCGTGCGCAGCCCTGGGTCGCTTCGCTGCGCTCGCGATGACGGCGCGGAGCCCGCTATGATGGCGCGAACGCGACGCGCGACCTTCCGGGAGACGACACGATGGACAACCGCAACACCGTGTGGCGCCACGTCGACGCGCAGACGGAGCGGCTGATCGCCCTGTCCGATCGGGTCTGGGGCATGCCGGAGGTCTGCTACACGGAAGCGCGGTCCTGCGCCGAGCACGTCGCCGAGCTGCGCCACCAGGGCTTCCGCGTAACCGAGCAGGTCGCCGGCATCCCCACCGCCGTGATGGGCGAGGCCGGTGAAGGCGGGCCTGTCATCGCCTTCCTCGGCGAGTACGATGCCCTGCCGGGCCTGTCGCAGGAGGCGGGCGTCGCCGAGCACCGGCCGGTGGTGGCGGGCGGCCACGGCCACGGCTGCGGCCACAACCTCCTCGGCTCGGCGGCTTTGCTCGCCGCCACCGCCCTGAAGGACTGGCTCGCCGAGACCGGCACCCCCGGCCGCGTGCGCTACTACGGCTGTCCCGCCGAGGAGGGCGGCGCCGCCAAGGCGTTCATGGTCCGCGCCGGCGCCTTCGCGGATGCCGACATCGCGATCTCCTGGCATCCGGGCAGCTTCTGGGAGGTGGCGCCGCCGGTGGCGCTCGCCAACACCCGGGCGGATTTCGTCTTCACCGGGCGCACCGCCCACGCGGCGGCTTCCCCGCATCTCGGGCGCTCGGCGCTCGACGCCGTCGAGCTGATGAGCGTCGGCGTGAACTACATGCGGGAGCACATGCCGTCCGACGCGCGGGTCCACTACGCCTATCTCGACGCCGGCGGCATCGCCCCGAACGTCGTCCAGGCCGGCGCCACGGTGCGCTACTCGATCCGGGCGCGCGACCTGCTGGGCATGCTGGCGCTGGTCGAGCGGGTGAAGAAGATCGCCGAGGGCGCCGCCCTGATGACCGAGACCGCCCTCGAGGTGCGAATCGTCAGCGCGGTGTCGAACCTCCTGGGCAACACGCCGCTGGAGCAAGCGCTCCACGGCGTGATGGAGGAGCTCGGGCCGCCGCATTTCGACGAGGCCGACCGGGACTTCGCCGGCCAGATCCGCGCGACGCTCACCGACGGCGACATCGATGCCGTGTTCCGCGCCATCGGGATGCCCCGCACGGAGGCGCCGCTCGCCGATTTCCTCGTGCCCCTCGACGCGCCGCGCAACCCGGCGGTCGGCTCCACGGATGTCGGCGACGTGAGCTGGGTGGTGCCGACCGTCCAGGCCCACGCGCCGACCGTGGCGATCGGCACGCCGTTCCACACCTGGCAGGTGGTGGCGCAGGGAAAGACGCCCGCGGCCCACAAGGCGATGGTGCAGGTCGCCAAGGCGATGGCCGCCACCGGCGCCCGGGCGGTGACCGACGCGGCCCTGCGCGACGCCGCGAAGGCGGACCTCGCCCGCCGGGTCGGCGCCGCCGGCTACGTCTCGCCGCTGCCGCCGGAGGTCGCGCCGCCGCTCGGCATGTCGCTGGGGCGGTGAGGCCCCCTCAGAGCGTCCGGGCGCGGAGCGCCGTCACGACGATCTCGGCCAGGATGACGACGCCGAAGATCGCGGCGAGCACCACGGCGACCTGATCCCAGTAGAGCAGGTTCAGGGCGGTATCGAGCGCGACGCCGATGCCGCCCGCGCCGACCAGCCCGAGCACGGCGGATTCGCGGATGTTGATGTCCCACCGGAACAGCGCGATCGACCAGAAGGCCGGCTTCACCTGCGGCCAGTAGCCGAGCAGCAGCGTCGAGAGCCGGCCGGCGCCCGCGGCCTGCAGGGCCTCGATCGAGCCGCGATTGGCCTCCTCCAGCGCCTCGGCGAACAGCTTGCCGGTGAAGCCGACGGAGCGGAGCGCGATCGCCAGGGTCCCGGCCAGGGGGCCGGGGCCGAACACCGCCACGAACAGCAGCGCCCAGACCAGGGAATTCACCGAGCGCGAGGTCACGAACACGAACTTGGCGAACAGGTTCAGCGCGCGGTTGGGCGTGACGTTGCGGGCCGCCATCAGCCCGATCGGCACCGCGATCGCGATGGCGATCAGGGTGCCGAGGGTCGCGATGTGGAGCGTCTCCACCAGCGCCCGCAGGGTCGGCCCGACATAGCCGGCATCCATCGGCCACATCCGGCCGAACAGGTCGGCCAGCTGCTCGGGGGCGTCGTAGAGGAATTCCGGGATCACCTCGATGGTGCGCAGGCTCGCCACGAAGGCCGCCACCGCGCAGAGCGTGAAGGCGAGCCGCGCCAGCCGCTTCCACAGGGGGAAGCGCTGCCAGTGGCGCGGGCCGGCGGAAGCGGGGGCGAGGGCGACGCTCACTGGAACACCTTGCGGGCCCAGCCGGAGACGATCTCGGCCACCATGATCAGGGCGACGATGACGATCAGGATCGCCAGCACGACGTCGAAGTCGAAGCGCTGGTAGGCGGTGAACAGCGTCGCGCCGATGCCGCCGCCGCCGACGATGCCCACCATGGTGGAGTTCCGCAGGTTGGAATCGAGCTGGTAGGTGGCGAAGCCGATGAAGCGCGGCAGCACCTGCGGCTGCACGCCCATGATCAGGGTCGACAGGAAGCCGGCACCGGTCGCCCGCACCGCCTCGACCTGCTTCAGGGAGATCTCCTCGATCGCCTCGGCGAACAGCTTGGCGATGAAGCCCACCGAGGCGACGATCAGCGCCATGACGCCGGCGAGCGCCCCGAAGCCGATCGCCTTCACGAACAGGATCGCCACGATGATCGGGTGGAACGACCGGCAGAGCGCGATCAGGATGCGGGTCGGCCACGTCACCCAGGCCGGCATCAGGTTGCGGGCCGCCAGGAAGCCGATCGGCAGGGCGACCGCGATGCCGATCACCGTCGCGATCACGGCGATCTGCAGGCTCTCGAGGATGCCCGACTGGATCAGCTCCCAGCGGGAGAAGTTCGGCGGGAACATCCGGGCCAGGAACTGCTGCCCGTGGGCGAGGCCGCCGGCGAAGCGCTCGGGCGAGAAGCCGAGCTGGGTCGCCGCGTAGACCGCGTAGAGGGCGAGGAGCGCCCAGCCGGCGCGGGCGGTCCAGTTGGGCCGGAACGCGACGCGGCCGGCGGCGTCGGAGGAGGCCGGTCGGGCGGTCGGAATCATTCGAGCCAGTTCTCGCCGCCGTAGATGCCGCGCAGGTCGGCCTCGCTCAGCCGGTCGGGCGGCCCGTCATAGACCACGTGCCCGCCCGACATGCCGACGATCCGCGCCGCGAAGCGCTGGGCGAGCGCCACGTTGTGGATGTTGACCACCACCGGCACGCCGCGCTCGGCCGCGAGCCGGGACAGGATCTCCATGATCTCCACGGAGCTCTTCGGATCGAGGGACGAGGTCGGCTCGTCGGCGAGCACGATCTCGGGCTCCTGCATGATCGCCCGGGCGATGCCGACGCGCTGGCGCTGGCCGCCCGACAGGGCGTCGGCCCGGCGGGTGGCGAAGCCCGACAGGCCGACCGCGTCGAGGAGGTCGAAGGCGCGGGCGATGTCGGCCTCGGGGAAGCGGCGCAGCCACGCGCGCCACGCCGGCACGTAGCCGAGGCGGCCGCAGAGCAGGTTCTCCATCACCGAGAGGCGCTCGACCAGGTTGTACTCCTGGAACACCATCCCGATCCGGCGGCGCGCCCGGCGCAGGGCGGGGCCGGAGAGCCGGGCGAGGTCCTCGCCGCGGAACAGGATCTGCCCCGCGGTCGGCTGGACCAGCCGGTTGATGCAGCGGATCAGGGTGCTCTTACCGGTGCCGGACGGCCCGATGATCGCCGTGAGCCCGGTGCCGGGCACCACGAGGTCGATGCCCTTCAGGACCGGCTGGCCGGGCCGGTATTCCTTGGTCAGCCCGCGGATCACCAGGGCGCGGGGATCCTCCGCCCGGGGATCGCCGTCGGGTCCGTCCTTGACCGCGCGCATCGCGCTTCCCGCCGTCACAGCCTGCATCACGGCTTGGGCGCGTCCGCGGCCTTCTTGCGGGCGGCCTCGGCCTCGCGGGCGGCCTCGCGCTCGTAGGCGACCTTGTTGTACGGCGTGCCCGATTCCTCCGCGACCTTGCGGACGATCGCCCAGTCCTTGAGGTAGGTGATCGGCGCGAACCGGTCGTCGCCCTCGAAATCCTTCACCATGTCGGGTGGGAAGCGGAAATCGTAGAAGCACTGCTTCAGCTTCTCGGCGAGGTCCGGCTTGAGATCGTGGGCATAGGCGAAGCCCGAGGTCGGGAACTTCTCGCTCGTGTAGATCACCCGGTAATCGTCGCCCTTGATCGTGCCGCGGGCGACCATCCGGTAGAACACGTCCGAGGCCACCGGGGCGGCGTCGTAGTCGCCGGTGCCGACGCCCAAAGCCGACTTGTCGTGCCCGCCCGAATAGATCAGCTTGTAATCCTCGCCGGGCTTCAGCCCCTGCTCGGGGAAGAGGGCCTTGGGGGCGAGGTTGCCGGAATTCGACGACGGCGCCGTGTGGGCCACGCGCTTGCCCTTCAGGTCGGCCAGCGTCTTGTACGGGCTGCTCGCCTTCACCACGACGATCAGGTTGTAGCCCTCAGACCCCTTCTCGGTGCCCTTGGCGGCGAACGGGACCGCGCCGGCCATGTTGACGGCGAAGCCGAGGGGCCCGGTCGAGAAGCCCGCCACCGTGAGCCGGCCGGAGCGCATCGCCTCGATCTCGGCGGAGTTCGACTGGACCGGATAGTAGACGACCCGCTTGCCCGTGCACTGGCTGAGGTAGGTCGTGAACGGCTTGAACGAGTTCTCGTAGACCGCGGGATCCTCCACCGGCGTGTAGGCGAAGACGATGACGCTCGGGTCACGGGTCTTGGCCGGGACGTCGGCGACGAGATCCTTGTCGGCGTCGCAATAGGCATCGTCGAGCTGGCCGCGGTTGGGACACGCGTCGGCCCTGACGGGCGACAGGGAACCGAAGCCGCAGAGCAGCGCCAGGGCTGCGCCGTATCGGGCGAATGTCACGCGGTATCCTCCCTGCGGAGCCGTGCCTCGGGCCGGCGCCGTCATGTCCTCGCTCGATCGCGGCCGAGCCTTAAGTCGGCAAACTTGTAGGCGGCGGCTTCCGGGCGATGCAAGGCAGTCCGTGGAACAGAAGTTGAAGGACACGGCCCGGTGACAGGGGCCTGCGGCGGCTCCGAAGCGTCCCGTTTCCGTCGGCATCCAGGTGCCCACCGCCGGAGCCCCAGGGCGTGACACCGGGCGCCGAAGGGAAACCGGTTCCGTCCTGGCGCGCCGCGACAGGGCCGCCGCGCCGCTGATACGGTATCGCGCGGCTGTGGAGCGTTTCGATGCGGCGATCAATCCTGTTCCTGACGGCCGGCCTCCTGGCCTGCAGCCCGCGTGCGGCCTCCGCCGAGCCGGCGCAGGACGGCGTCGCCGATCTCGGCAGCTATGCCGCCCGCGTGGAGATGCATCCCTTCGAGAGCCTGACGCTGACCGACCGGCAGTTCCTGACCGGCACGTCCGAGGGTGCGAAGCCCGTCACGGTCGCCGGGCTCCTGCGCATCGCCAAGCCGGGGTCGGAGCGGTTGCCGACCGTGATCCTGATGCACGGCTCCGGGGGCCTCGGCGGCAACATCGAGTTCTGGCAGCGGGCGCTGGCGGCGCGGGGGATCTCGACCTTCGCCATCGACGGCTTCACCGGCCGGGGCCTGACCAGCGTCAACACCGATCAGAGTCTCCTCGCGCGCACGAACCTGATCCTCGACATCTACCGGGCGCTGGGCGTGCTGGCCCAGCATCCGCGGGTCGATCCGGCGCGCATCGCCGTGATGGGCTTCTCGCGCGGCGGCCAGGCTGCGCTGTATGCCAGCCTCAAGCGCTTCGACGCGGCCTGGAACCGCTCCGGCGTCACCCCCGCCCTCTACCTGCCGGTCTATCCCGACTGCGCGATCCGATTCCGGGACGACACCGCCCTGGTGGGTCGGCCGATCCGGATGTTCGGGGGCAGTGGCGACGATTACAATCCGGCCGCGACCTGCGCTGCCTACGCCGAGCGACTGAAGGCGGCCGGCGCCGATGTCGGCCTGACCGTCTATCCCGGCGCGCAGCACGTCTTCGACAACCCGAACGGGCCGGCCCACCCCGTGGTCGCCAAGGGCGCGCAGACGGTCCGCGCCTGCGCGATCCGCGAGGCGGAGGGCGGCGCCCTCGTGGAGGGCCCGAACGCCACGCCGTTCACCTATACCGCCCCGTGCGTGCAGCACGACCCGCATATCGGCTCCGACGCCGCCGCCCGCGCCGCGACCCTGTCGAGCGTCTCGGACGCGCTCGAGGCCGCGTTCCGGCGGCCGTGACGGCCGGATCGTCGCCGGATCGACGCCGGATCGACGCCGTGCAGGCGTCACTGGAGATCGATGACCGTCCGTCCCGACGGATGGGCCCGCGGTGCGGGCTCCCGCCTGTTGCCGAGGAAGTCCGTCGGCGGCAGGGCGCCGGGCTGGGCGCCGGGCAGGGCGCCTGGCTTGGCGACCGGGGCGCCGCGCGCGGCCTGCACCACCTGTTCGGGGCGCTCGGACGTGGCCGGCCCCGCGACCGGCGGCAGGGGCGCCACCACGCGGCCCTCCGCCTGATCGAGGCAGCGCCGCAGGGCGCCCGGGTCCGGCAGCAAGGTGCAATCGTTCACCGAGAGCGGGCTCGGCTGCGCGGCGGCGGGGGCCGCACCGAGGCCGGCCAGCAGGGCCAGGACGGCCTTGGCTTGCCGGGACCGGGCTTGCCGGGACCGGGTCGGGATCATGGCTGCGCCTGCCGGATCCGCGGGTTGACCTGCCGGATCTCGACCTCGCTCGGTTCCGACGGAAGCAGCCTGCGTGGGACCGGCGCCCCGACGCGGCCAGCCTGCTGCTGCGCCTGGGGCGCCATCGGCTGCGGGGACGGAGCATTGGCCCGGACCTGCTGCGGCGGCTGTGCGGGCGTGTCCGCCTGGTCGAGCCGGCCGAGCCGCACCCGCACATACGCGACCGAACGGTTGGCCGCATCGAACCCGCACTCGTAGGTCACGCGTACCCATTCCTTCGCGGGGCTGAGGAAGCGGATCGAATCCCCCCGATAGCGCACCACCGTGGCGGCGCCCTCGGGCGCCTCCGCCTGCTGGAAGATCTTGGCGAAGGGCCGCGAGACCCACTCGAAATCCGTCGGCGCCTGCGCCTCGATCCGCGGCGCGCAGATCTGGGACGCGA
The DNA here is from genome assembly GCF_040545035.1 of Methylobacterium sp. 1973. NCBI lineage: Bacteria > Pseudomonadati > Pseudomonadota > Alphaproteobacteria > Hyphomicrobiales > Methylobacteriaceae > Methylobacterium > Methylobacterium sp. 1973. The sequence continues at coordinate 614,565 of NZ_JBEPLA010000001.1, read as the reverse complement.
CCTCGTTGTTGGCGCGCACGCAGGTGGCGTCGCAGCCCGCGGGGGCGGGCGCCGGTTGCGTCGACGCGGCCCTGGCGGAGGCTGGCTGCTGCGCGGGCGGTGTCTGTGGTGAGGCTGCCGGCGGGGCCGGGGCCGCGGGCGGAGCCTCGGCCGAGTTGGCGCCGACGGACCCCAGGGTCGCGGTGGCGAGCAGGACCTGCATCAGCGATCGGCCGCGCTGCCTCATCGTAGCCTCCCACTCAACGCGTATCGCAGACGATTTTTCGTCTTGCGGTGAATTCGATCTCTTCGTCGTCCGCGAAAACCTTTCGGCTCAAGCACAGTCGACGGATCCTAAGCGGCGACGGCGGCATGGCCCTGTGAGACCCGTCCCACATCACCTTTCGGAGCATTCTTGCTTGGCCAGCAACATACCACTTTCAGCCATAACTGATGTGACCAATTTAACACGCCTATACCGACCTGTGATGGCACTAACGAAGACTGCCTATCCCGTGGAATGGATTCTAAGTCAGCGATCGCGGCAGGGCCACTTTAAACAGTTGAGAATGTTCGTCTTTCGACGCGCCATCCATACTGAATTCACGGCACTTTCATCTGAAAAAGGAATCCAGAAAATTGTAAAGATTGTAGATTTTTGCCTAACTCACGCTTGACACCCATCATCGGCTTATGGATACGCTTAACAAGCCGTTAAATCGCTGTAACGATAGAGCGACTGCGATGGCATAGATTGTGTTCGATAGGACACATAAATAAAAATGGGAGTGTATCTATGTTCAAGTCAGTTGTTCTGGCGTCCGCGGCGGTCGCCGGTCTGACGGCCTTTGCGACAGGCGCCTCGGCGCAGTCCCAGACCCCCGTCATGGGCGCTGGAACTACCGCGAACGAAGCCTTCGTCATCCAACGCGGTCTATCGAACTCCGCGGCTGTCGATCAGACCGGAACGAACAATAAGGCCGGCAAGCTCTCGACCAATGTCGACCTGTCAGTCCCGAATCTGTCGGAGAGCAACCTGAACGGCGTCTCGAACGGCGCCCAGACCATTCTGCAGAACGGTGCGTTCAACGAACTGAAGGTCACGCAGGGCGGCTCGAACAACACCGTGAGCACGATCGCCGGCAATCGCTACGGCAATCCGACGATCGGCGTCGCCAACGGCTCGTTCCAGCAAGGCATCGCCAACTCCGTCGACTCGAATCAGCTCGGGACCAACGGCGTGGCGCAGTTCCAGCAGAACGGCGACAAGAACAAGGCGTGGATCACCGCCGAGGCCGGATCGAAGAACACCTACGCGGGCATTTTCCAGTTCAACGGCGACAACAACAGGGCCCGCATCACGCAAGACTACAGAGCTGACAACGCCTATGCCGCGATCGTCCAGTCCGGCGACTATAACGTAGGCAACATCAGCCAGAACGGCAACACCAACTACGCCGCCCTGCTCCAGATCGGCCGAGGCAACGAGGCGTCGATCACGCAGACCGGATCGTCTGTCGGCGCCTTCGGCTATCAGAACGGCTTCGGCAATTATGGATCCATCACGCAGTCGGCGAACTCGGCCAATGCTGCTTTCGCGCAGATCGGCGGCTTCAACAGCGTGACGATCCGCCAGCACTAATGGATCGGGCTGAGGCCCATTCCCAGTCTGACGTGTCCTGGAAGGGGCGCTCCTGCGGGAGCGTCCCTTCTCTCGCCATCCCAGCGTCTTCAATCGCAGGCGCAGTCTCGATCATGCCCAGCCTCACCGTCGATCCGCCCGTCCTCTGTCGCGTGGTCGAGAGCCGCTCGGCCGAAACGACGCGTCTGGCTCTTCGCGTCGAGGCGCCCCGCGGCACCGCAGGGCGGTACAGCCTGGTCGTGCGGAAATCGGATCCGGCAGGCACCGCGACGATGCAGCAGGGCGGTGGCTTCGACCTCGCCCCCGGCGAAACCCGGGATGTCGGCAATCTGACCGTCAGCGTCCTGCCGAACGGCCAGCTCCGGATCGACGCGTCCGTGCTGATCGACGGGCGCAAGATCAACTGCGGTCATATCAGCATATACGATCTTTGATCGGCTGATCGATAATCGCCGATGTCAGTCGGTTGACATACCACTTTTTAGTTATCGGGAAATTATCCGTCGATTCATTGACATGGGCTGCCAACGGCGGCAGCGGTTCGATTCTTATCAGAATTCATTGTGCCATAGTCACCACACGCCGGCTTAGAAGCCGTGTGGATAAGATATTTTGCTGTACGTTATCGAATAGCACTGATTTAAGGTGGGCCAAACAAGCAGGGGGGACAGATGATGCGCCGCACGCGCCGCAGCCGGACCGCAGGTCAAGTGCTGCTCTTCGTCCTCCCGCTCATGGCCGGCTCGGCGGCGGCCCAGGATCGCGTCGCGATCGAACAGATCCAAGCCCTAGCCCAACGCGCCGCGGCCGGTGCTCCGGGGCGGGCGATCCAGGAGAGCGACTACATCCTGGGCAACCAGTCCGGCATCCTGCTGCTCAGCCCGAGCCTCCCGCCCCAGCCGGCAGCCAATCAAGCCCGGGCCCTTCAGGTCGGAACAGGCAACATCTCCACGATCGACATGTCGGGCTACGGGAATGTCGCGGTCCAGAGCATCATCGGCGCGCGCAATACGGTGACGCAGCAGCAGACAGGCTCCTACAATCAGTCGACAGTCTCGGTCTTCGGCGATTCCAACACCGTCGGCACCCGGCAGGACGGCAGCGGCGCGGCCGCGACGATCACGGTCCGCGGCGACAACAACGCCATCTCGGCGCAGCAGCAGGGCAACAACGCCCTGCCGATCAGCATCACGCAAGTCGGCAACGGCGCCAACGTCTCGGTCACCCGGAGGTAACCCCATGCGCTTGTCCCGTCTCCTCGGGCCGCTCGTCTGCGGCGCGGCTCTCCTTGCGGGTGCAGAGGCGCAGGCCAGCAGCCTCGTCTACCAGCCGATCAACCCGTCCTTCGGGGGAAGCCCCCTGAACGGCGCCTGGCTGCAGGCCGAGGCCGCCGCCCAGAACGACGCGCAACGGTCCGCCCAGCGCGACCAGCAGCTGTTCTCGGCGGCCCAGAGCAACGCCAACACCAAGACCCCCGGTCAAATCTTCGCCCAGCAGTTGCAGACGCAGATCTACAGCTCGCTGGCGAACCAGATCACCCAGGCCCTCTTCGGCGAGAACGCCCAGCAGAGCGGCAGCTACAGCTTCGGCGGATCCCAGGTCACGTTCCAGCGTCTGGGGACCAACATCCAGCTCCAGATCTTCGACGGCCAGTCGACCACCACCATCGTCGTCCCGGCGACGGCGGCGGCCGGCGGCAGCGCGATCGCCACGACGCCGCTCTCGGGCGCGCCCTGAAGCCGGGCGCAGGACGATGGAAACCGATCATCCTTGGCGGCCGGCTTCGCCGACCTGTGCCGCGCGAGCGGACGCGGCGGACCGGCATGCGGACCGGAACGGAGACGGCGTTGCCCGTGCGTAGCCTTCTGAACAGCCTGGTCGGCGCCGTCATCCTGTGTGCGGGCCTCGCCGCCTGCGCCCCCTGGGAGCGGGAGCTGCTCGCCCAGGCCCCGGTGGTGACGCCGCCGTCGCCCACCGACCTCAATCTGGAGACGCTGCCGCCGCCGACCCGCCGGGTCGACATCGCGATCTACAGCTTCCCGGACCTCACCGGTCAGAACAAGCCGAACGACAACATCGCGGAATATTCCCGCGCGGTCACGCAGGGCGGGGGCGCCTTCGTGGTCGACGCCCTGCGGCGCGCCGGCCGCGGCCAGTGGTTCTCGGTGGTGGAGCGCACCGGTCTCGCCAATCTGCTGCAGGAGCGGCAGCTCATCCGGGCCACGCGCCAGGAATTCGAGGGCGTGGAGGCCAAGCCGCTGCCGCCGATCCGGTTCGCCGGCCTGATCGTGGAGGGCGGCATCATCGGCTACGATGCCAACACCGTCACGGGCGGCGCCGGCGCCAACCTTCTGGGCATCGGCGGCGACACCAAATACCGGCGCGACGAGGTGACGGTGGCGATGCGCATCGTCTCCGTGCAGAGCGGCGAGGTGCTCAACAGCGTCACGGTGACGAAGACGATCTACTCGGTCGCCCTCAACGCCAACGCGTACCGCTACGTGGCGGTGGCCAAGCTGCTGCAGGTCGAGGCGGGTGTGACCCGCAACGAGCCGACCCAGATGGCCGTCCGCGAGGCGATCGACCTCGCCGTCTACGCGACGATCATGGAAGGCACGCGCAAGAAGCTCTGGCGCTTCCGGGACCCGGTGCTCGGGACGCGCTTGATCGACGCGTACCTCGCCCGCGACAAGCCGACGCCGCTCGAGGTTCCGGCCGCAGAGGCGCCGGTGGCGCCGGTGGGGCCGGTGGTGGTCAAGTCCTGAACCGCCATGCTGGAGCCCGTCGCACGCCCGCTCCGGTTCGGCCACCGCCGCAGGGGCGTGCGGGGGCCGCTCGCCCTCTGTCTCGTGCTGGCCGCCGCCCTGACCCCGATCATCGCGCCCCGGGCATCGAGCACCGCGCGTGCCCCGATGGCGCCGGATGCGGCCGACCTCACACCCTTCGCGCAAAGTGCGCCGCCGCCGATTGGGCCGGTGGCCAGCTTGGTCCGGTGGCCGGCGATCAGTCCGGCGATCAGTCCGGCCATGGCCGACCTTCTGGTCCTGGATCGGGGCGCGTTCCAGCCGATCGATGCCGCGTCACTGCTGTTCTCGCGGGGTGATGGCGACCTGGACCGGCTGATCGCGACCGCGGCCGCGGCCAACGACCTGCCGCCCGACTTCTTCCTGCGCCTTCTGCGTCAGGAGAGCGGCCTCAATCCCTATGCGGTCAGTCCGGTCGGCGCACAGGGAATCGCCCAGTTCATGCCCGGGACCGCCGCCGAGCGCGGCCTGCGAAACCCGTTCGATCCCGTGGAGGCGATTCCGAAATCCGCCGAACTCCTGCGCGAGCACCGCGCGCGCTTCGGCAATCTCGGTTTGGCGGCCGCCGCGTACAATGCCGGCCCTCAGCGCGTGCGCGGATGGCTCGACGGCCGTTCGGGCATGCCCGCCGAGACGCGCGACTACGTGATCCGCATCACGGGCCGCCCCCTGGAGGAGTGGGCCCTGCAGAGCGGCCGGTCCCTGCCGGGGACGGCGCTGGCCTTCCTCGCCCCGCGCAGTCTCGACTCTGCCTGGGCCGGCCGCGCCGACCCGCTCCTGCGTCCTGCGTCCCTGCTAGAGGCCGAGGCGGTCTTGCGCGACGGGCCCGTGCCGTCGACGGCGCGCTCCGCCAGGACGAGGCCCCAGCGCCCGTCGGCACGGAGCCCGCAGCCGCGCTCCGAGCAGGCCCTCTGCGCGGTCCTGAACGGCGAAGGCCGCACCTGCCTCGTCCAGGCGGTCTATTGAGGGGGCGCGAGCTGCTCGATCCGGACCGCCTGGGCGGGCGTGGTCGGCTGGCGGCTCTGCCGAAGCCTGCGCCGCTTCCCGCGCCGTGATGCCCCCGCCGCCGGGATTGGGCCCGCCGCCTCAAGCAGGGACCGGTCGATCACCGGCGCCCGCTGAAACGCAGCCGGTCGCGGGCCGGGCGCGAGGCGCTGCCCCTCGTAGAGTTCGATGCAGTCCCGGAGGGCCGTCGGGTCGCGGATGAAGGTGCAGTCGTTCACGTTCGGCACCGGCGCGCCCTGCGCCGCAGCGGCGGTGATGCTCCCCGCGGCGGCGGCGGCGAACACAATCGTCCGCAGTGCAAATCCGGACATGGACGAACCTCACGGCCGTGCAGGCGAGTCGCCGCGTCGGCCTGAAACTACATTATTCAGCGTCTATCAGAACATTCACCTATCCTGCCAGTTCCGAAATTCTGATTTCGCTCGATCTCCAGAGGCCAGATCTGGGCCGCGGCCGCCGGTCGGGCGCGCGGCCGAGGCCCGCCCGACTTCGCCGCCCCGTTTCGCAGCATCGACCGGCGCTCGGCGGACCGCCGCGCCACGTCGCCGAGGGGGCCATCTCCACATCCGCAAGTCATGTCGGCGAGACGGCCGGCTCCTAGTGGCCTGCAAGCGGCGGCACCTGGCGCAGGCGCCCCCTCGTCCGACCGATGCCTGCGGGACGGGCCTGATCGGCAATGGCACAGCGATCCGGTGGGATGTCGGTGAGGGCCGCTCAAGGCGATCCCCCGGAGCGCGGCAAGCTGCAGCGCCAAAAGGACTGCCCCTTCACGGGGGCGGATCACTCTGCCGACGGCCCCGCGCAGCCCGCACGGTCCGCCTATGGGATGGCGTCACAGTCCGCTGAGTGACGGTATCGGGTCGAACGCAGCCGTGCGCGCGGCCAATCCGGCCGCGTTCAGATTCTAGACGCCCGCCCGCGATGGCCCGCCCACCTGCCGCAGGGCCTCGCCGGCGATCATCGCGGCCGCAACCGCGACGTTGAGCGAGCGCAGGCCGGGCCGGATCGGCACCACGATCCGGGCATCGGCCGCCGCGTGCACCGCCTCCGGTACGCCGGCGGATTCGCGTCCCATCATCACGCAATCGTCCGGGCGGAAGGCGAAGTCCGTGTAGGGCAGGGCGCCCGCCGTGGTTGCGAGGACGAGCCGGATCCCGGCCTCGGCCCGCCACGCCGCGAAGGCCGCGAATGAGCGGTGCCGCGTGATCGCCACGTGGTCGAGGTAGTCGAGCCCGGAGCGGCGCAGGTGCCGGTCGGAGACATCGAAGCCCGCGGGTTCCACGATCTCCACCGCGAGCCCCAGGCAGGCGGCCATGCGCAGCATCGTGCCGGTGTTCTGGGGAATGTCGGGCTGGTAGAGGGCGAGGCGGAGCATGACACCCGCCTTGTGCGGGGTGGGGCCCGCGCCGTCAAAGGCCCGCGCCGACGACGCACAGCCGGCAAACCGCCGCGGCGGCCCCCGCCGACGCCGAGACCGGGCGGAACTTAAGCCCCGCCAGAACCTTGAGGCGGCGCCACCCCATGTTCGGCCCCCGTCTGAAAGACCTGCTCCGATGCGCACCCCGCTCCTCGCCTCGGCCCTCCTGCTGGCCGGCCTCGCCACCGCCTCGGCGCAGACCGACGGCACCAAGCCGGACGGCGGCAGCGCCGCGACCCCGGTTCCCGGCGCACCCGCCACCATGGCCGACAACCTGCGCCCGACCTTCGTGGCTCAGACCCCCGACGACATGGTCGCCAGCAAGCTGATCGGCTCCAGCGTCGTCAACGGCGCCAACGAGACGATCGGGCAGATCGCCGATTTCGTCCTCGACCAGAAGGGCGCCGTGAAGGCCTGGATCATCGGGGTCGGCGGCTTCCTGGGGATCGGCTCGAAATACGTCGCGGTCGACCCGTCCGTGCTCAAGCTCGACCGCACCGACGGCAAGACCCTTCAGGCACGGATCGACACGACCAAGGACCAGCTCCGGGCGGCGCCGGAATACGTCTATCTCGGCAAGGAGCCGCCGAAGGGCGCCGCTCCGGCGAGCCCCGCGGGGGAGCCGGCGCAGAAGCCCTGACCGCGCCGACGGCGCGGGGCCGGGCGGCCGGCGGCACCGCGCCGGCTTGCTTCCGCGCGCCGTTGTGTGCTGTGCCGGCCTCCCCCGGAGGTCGGAACCCGTCCCATGCGCCGCGCCCTCGTCCCGCTTCTCGCCTTCTGCCTCGGCCTCGTGGGCCTCACCGGGGCGGCGGTGTTCGCGTTCCTGCCCGACAAGGCGCCGGTGGGCGTACCCGGCGTCGGCGGCCCGTTCACCCTCGTGAACCAGGACGGACGCACCGTCACCGAGCGCGATTTCGCCGGGGCCACCCATCTCGTGTTCTTCGGCTTCACCCACTGCCCGGATGTCTGCCCGACCACCCTGCAGCAGATCTCCGCCGTGCTGGCCGCCCTCGGGCCGAAGGGCCAGGCGATGCGGGTCGCCTTCATCACGGTGGATCCCGAGCGGGACGATCCGGCGAGCCTGAAGACCTACCTGTCGAGTTTCGATCCGCGCATCACCGGCCTCACCGGGACCCCCGAGCAGGTCACCGCCACCGAGAAGGCGTACCGGGCCTATGCCCGCAAGGTGCCGGCCAAGGACGGCGACTACACGATGGAGCATACCGCCCTGGTGTACATCATGGACGCGCAGAACCACTTCCTCGGCGCCCTCGACCTGACCCGGCCGGCCGACGAGGTCGCTGCGCAGCTCGCCAGGAAGATCTGAGCGCGGTGCGGTCCGGCCGGGGACGCGCTACAGCGTCATCCCGGCATGGAAGCGGTCGGGGGAGAGGGGCAGCAGGAACTGCACGCCGAAGCCGCCCTCGAAATAGCGGACCAGCCGCCCCGGCGTGCTGCCCACCGTGACGGCGGCGCCGAGGGGCAGCGGCACCGGGCAGGAGATCGCCACGCCCGACATCGAGATGTCGATGAGGCGTGCCCTGATCTCGCGGCCGCTCTCGACGCGCAGGATCACGGCCGTGTTGGTCGGGACGAGACGCTCGTGCGAGCGCCCCTCCGGCAGCCCCAGCATCTCCCGGTTGGCCAGCCAGGTGAGCTGGGAGGCGAGCTTGTCCCGCTTGCGCGGCGTGGCGTTGAGCTGGACCGCAAAGCCGTCCGCGCAGGGGCGGGCGATCACGCCTTCGATCCGGCCGATATGCTCCAGGTAGAGCACCACGCGTTCGCCGACTTCGCCCTGCACCGCGCAGGTCAGCCGCACGCCGCCCGGCGACATGTCCACCGTCTGGCAGGGGTACTCCCGACGATCGGCCAGCATGTAGCGGCCGAGCACGGCGACCCGCACGCGCTGGTGCCGGCGCTGGTCGGCCGCACCGCGCGCCGGCTCGGGGGGCGCCCCGCGTCGATCTGTTCCGGCGGTGGCCGCGACCGCGATCATTCCGAGATAGGTCCTACGCCGAGATAAAGGCCGGTACAGACTAAGCTCGGACTGTTACGAAACCCTTTTTTCCTGCTTCTGCGTGTTTCGGCCCTGTAGAAGCATTCACTATCGGACGTTGCCTCGACGGGCGCGATCGACTTTCGCCGTGACGGTGTTCTCGGATTCCCGCGCGGATCCGCTCGTGGCAGCGAGCGTCATCCCAGTGAATCTTTGAATGAATACAATCCTCAGGCGCGTCCGCCGGCGTGGACGAGGAGGTGGCCGTGGCGCACCGGTCCGGGATAGGTGGCGCTCGTGCGCACGGCGGTGCGGGCGGGCGGCCCCGCCTCGGGACGGCGGCTGGGCAGGATGCGCAGGGAGGTTGTCTCGGCTTCCATCAGCGGGCGCAGGCCGAGCCAGTGCGGCGCACCGTCGAGGCTCAGGGTGCCGAGGGCGCGGACCTGGGTCCGGCCGCGGTGGCGCAGGGGCAGGAGCAGGAGTTCGAGGTCCGCCGCCTCGCCGGCCGCATTCGTGCCGCGCAGGCCCGCCACGACGCCGAGCGTGTCGCTGGCGACGATCTCGACGATCCGCCAGGGATCCGGGGCCCGGGAGCCCCAGAGCCGGGCGAAGGGCTCACCCTTCAGTTCACGGCCATACAGGGCGCAGACCCGCGTCCCTGCGAGCCGGATCGTCGCGGAACGGGCGAGCATGTCGAGTTCCAAAATCAGGCTGTCGGCGAGAAGGTGCCGGATCTCGCCCGGCTCGATCTCGGCGCGCTCCGGAGCAGCCCGCTCTCCGCGCAGGCGCTCCCAGTAGGCGTGGAGCATGCGGCTGGTGGGATGTTTCATCGGTGTCCCGATTCTCAACGCCTGTGGTTCATCCCCGGATCACTCTGGCACATCCGCGCGGGTGTGACGGGCCGATCCGGGCGCTCACCGCGTCTGGGCGCATGGGCCGTGCCGGCCCGGTGCGTCCGCGCATCGCTGGACCGACCGGCGACGCGCGGCCCGGGGGTTAGCGCGTCAGGGCCGGCGACACAATCGTCGCACCCCGCGCGGCGCTCAGCCGTCATCCGGGGCGGAACCGGTGCGAAGACAGATGGGCGCCGTGTGATGGACTGGTATCCTCTGCGTCTTTGCGAGCTTCAATACGTCGCCGGGGCTTGCCCAGTCGCGCCGTGCCCCGACATGGTGCCGCGATGGATGCCTCCCCCGACTTTCCGCGGCAGAGCCGCGTGCCCGTGTTCAACATGCCGGGGGTTGTCACCCTCGCGATCGGGTTTCTTCTGGCGATCCAGGCGGTGCGCGAGTTCCTGCTGCCGGACACCTGGGACATCCGCCTCGTCCTCGACCTGGCGCTGATCCCGGCGCGCTGGACCCTCTGGTTCGATCCCGGCCAAGCCACCGAGGTGATCCGCGCGGCCGCCGATACGGGCGATCCCAGCCTGGAGGCGGCCCGCGAGGCCTTCGCCCGCTACATCGTGGGCGAGCACGCCCTCCAGCCCTGGACGCTCGTCACCTACGCGCTGCTGCACGGCTCGTGGATGCACGTGATCTTCAACAGCGTCTGGCTCGCGGCCTTCGGCGCCCCGGTGGCGCGCCGCTGCGGCGCCCTGCGCTGGTGCGTCCTCGCCCTTGCCGGCACCGCGGCCGGGGGCCTGTTCCACATCCTGATCGATCCCCTGGGCGCCGGGCCGCTGGTCGGCGCCTCGGCGGGGATCTCGGCCCTGATGGCCGCCGCCGCCCGCTTCGTGTTCCAGCCGCCGGTCTCCGGCTACGGCGCGCCGGCCTGGCAGGTGCCGCCGGTCCGGCCCGCCGAGACGATCCCCGAATTGCTGCGCAACCGGACGGCCGTGTCGTTCCTGGTGATCTGGCTCCTGACCAACCTGCTCTTCGGCCTCGTCAGCATGCCGCTGGTCGGCGAGAACGCCGCCATCGCCTGGGACGCGCATCTCGGCGGCTTCATCGCGGGCTTCTTCCTGTTCCCCCTCGTCGACCCTCGGGAGCCGCGGCGGCACTGAGCACCTTGCCATCCGGCCGGATCGGTCACACACTCGCCACAATGTGAACGCGCCGGGCTCAACCCGGCCGAGAACGCAATCAGGGCGCCGCGGGCTGACGGCGTACCGGACGCGTCACAAGGGAGAGAGCCATGACCGTCGCACGCATCCTCGCCGAGAAGGGAAGCTCCGTCGTCACCGTGAGCCCCGACAAGACATTGGAGGACGTGATCCAGATCCTCGCCGACAAGCGGATCGGTGCCCTGGTGGCCGCCCATGCCGACGGGACGGTGGCGGGCATCATTTCCGAGCGGGACATCATGCGTGCGCTGGCCCGGCACGGAGGCTCGGCCTTCGACGCGCCGGTCTCGGCCCATATGACCACCGCGGTCACGACTTGCGGTCGGAGCACCACGATCGAGGAGGTCATGGCGCTGATGACCGACGGGCGCTTCCGCCACGTGCCGGTCTGCGAGGACGGGCGGCTGATCGGCCTGGTCTCGATCGGCGACGTGGTGGCGCGCAAGATCGCCTCCGTCGAGGCCGAGCAGCAGGCCCTGCGCGACTACATCACGATGGCGTAGGGGCGCGAAGCCTCACGTCTCTCGCGCCCTCCGCCCCCGGGCTTCACCGGTTCAGAGCAGGCCGGCGGTGCCGGAGCGCGACGCGCGCCCTCTCCCGCATGGGAGAGGGGACCTGCGCGCCTCCGCGTCGACGGACGAGCGGGCCGACAGCTCAAGCCCATGATCGCCCGCGGTCCGTTTCACGCCTTCATGGGATCGAGGGTGACGTGCCAGAGGTCGGTGTCGGCCGCGTCCTTGAGGGTCACGGTCATCTGCTCGGTCCGACCGTCCACCGCCACGTGGCCGAAGAACTGGTAGCCGGCGGCCGGCGACAGGTTCACCTGACCCTTGTCGGGCGCCTTCACGAAGCGCAGCTGCGGCCCGAACGTGTTGTCCAGGGCGTTCGGCCCGAAGGTGCCCGCGTGCAGCGGGCCGGAGACGAACTCCCAGAACGGGTCGAAATCCTGGAACTGCGCCTTGTTGGGGTCGTAGTAGTGGGCGGCCGTGTAGTGCACGTCGGCCGTGAGCCAGACCGTGTTGCGGATCCCCGCGCTCTTGATGAAGCGCAGGAGGTCGGCGATCTCCAGTTCGCGCCCCAGGGGCGGCCCGTCGCCCTGCGCCACCGCCTCCGAGCCGAAATTCCGGTCGACGTCGTAGGTCACCACGAGGCCGAGGGGCATGTCGGCGGCGATCACCTTCCAGGTCGCGCGGGAGTCGAGCAGCGCCTGCTTCAGCCACGCGAGTTGCTGCGGCCCGAGGAAGTGGGATTCGGGGCCGTACTCCGTCTGCTTGTTCTCGCCGTTCGGGCCCCGGTAGGAGCGCATGTCGAGCATGAACACGTCGACCAGCGGGCCATAGGCGATCTTGCGGTAGACCCGGCCGGGTTCCGCCGGCTCGAAGCGCATCGGCATGTACTCGTGAAACGCCTTGGCCGCCCGCAGCTGCAGGGCCAGGACGTTCGGGTCGGAGTATTTCTTCTTGAGGTGCTCGGCCCGGGTGAGGGGTTCACCCGGCCACCAGTTGTTGGTGACCTCGTGGTCGTCCCACTGCGCCAGGATCGGCACGGTGGCGTTCATCGCCAGCACGTTCCGGTCGGTGAGGTTGTACTTGTGCCGGCCCCGGAACTCCGCGAGCGTCTCGGCGGGCTTGGCCACCTCCTCGGTGACCCGGTTGCGCCACAGGCTGCCGTCGGGGAGCTTCACCTCGGACTGGATCGGCCCGTCGGCGTAGATCGTGTCGCCGGAATGGATGAAGAAGTCCGGCCGGTTCTTCAGGATGGCCGAGTAGATCGTCATGCCGCCGCGGGCCTCGTCGATGCCCCAGCCCTGGCCCGCCGTGTCGCCCGACCAGCAGAACGACACCGTGCGCCTGTCCGCCGGCGCGGTACGGAACCGGCCGATCTGAGCCGGTCCGACGATCGTCGGGGTGGCGATGTCCTGGAGGCGGACCCGGTAGAACACGTCCTGGCCGGCCGGCAGCCCGGTCAGGGCCACCTTCACGGTGCCATCGGTCTCGGGCAGGGCGTCGGCGAAGACGCCGCCGCGGATGTCGGAAAAGCTCTCGGTGGTCGCCCATTCGACGATCGCCCGGGCGGGCCGGTCGGAGCGCGCCCAGACGACCGCCGAGTCGGTGCCGACATCGCCCGATTGCAGGCCGTGTGTGAGGACCGGCCGGTCGGCGGCACGGCTCAGGCCGGGGCGCCCGAGGCCGGAGGCCAGCCCGACGAGGCTCGCGCCCCCGGACAGCAGGATCTGACGGCGACTCGTATACATTGGAAGCCCTCCAGTATGCAGGGCGCCCATCGCAGGCGGTCGCGACAGCCGGATGACGGGCGGGCACGCAGGCGGGCTGGATCGGGTCCCGACAGCCTCACGCCCGAGCCGCGGCACCTTCCAGCATAGTGCGGATCCGGGGCAGGGCGGCCCGGGCGGCGCGGTGCCCCAGAGCAATGCCCTCCGCGGCGCGGTGGAAATCGAACAGCCCGAAGGCGCCGAGATCCGGGCCGATGGCGACGTCCGGCGGGTCGCGTTCCAGCCGCGCCCGCGAGATCCGATCCTGGGTAGTGTTGAAGGCGTCGAGCACCACCCGGGCGATGCCCGGTACAGCGAGCTCGGGCTCGGGACGGTCGAAACCCGGCAGGCGTCCGCGCACCACCTGCAGAAGGCCCCGGCGCGGGGGCGGGTGCGGCGCCTCGCGCACCACCGGACCGCCGGTATCGCCGTTGAGGTTCACGCAGATGACCAGGTCGGCACCCAGCGCCCGGGCCAACGCCACCGGCACCGGGTTGACCAGAGTCCCGTCCATCAGCACGCGGCCCGCGTGGGCCACCGGTGGGAACAGGCCGGGAATCGCGTAGGAGGCGCGCACCGCATCCACCGCCGGGCCCTCGGTGAGGCTGATCTCGTCGCCGGTGCCGTACTCGGTGGCGACGCAGCCGAAGCGGATGGGCAGCGTCTCGATGCGGCGCGCGCCGAGATCCGCGGCGAGGCGCTGGCGCAGGCGGTTGCCGGCGATCAGGCCGGAGCCCGGCAGACGGGGATCGATGAGCCCGACGACGCGGCGCCGGGTCAGCGCCCGGGCGAAGGCTTCGAGCCGGTCGAGGCGCCCGGCCGCGTAGCAGGCGCCGACCACCGCGCCGATGGAGCAGCCCGCCACAACGGTCGGATGGATGCCGGCTTCCTCCAGGGCACGGATCACCCCGATATGCGCCCAGCCCCGGGCCGAGCCGCCGCCGAGCGCGAGCCCGACCCGCGGTCCGGCACTCGGCGACGGCCGGACCGGCTCGACGGTTCCGGGAAGGAAATGGGGATCGGCGGATTCGTCTTGCCACCGTGTGGCAAGAGGGTGGTTCATCGCCCGGCGGCCTTCAGGACGACCCGGCCGTCCGCCTCACGGACGACGCTGCGGTAGAAGCAGTCCCGCCGGCCGGTGTGGCAGCAGCCGCCGTCGCCCCCGACCTCGACGCGGATCAGCAGGGCGTCCTGGTCGCAATCGACCCGCATCTCGACCACGCGCTGGATCTGACCGCTGGTCGCCCCCTTGTGCCAGAGTTCGCCCCGCGAGCGCGACCAGTACCAAGCCTCGCCGGTCTCGAGCGTGCGCGCCAGCGATTCGGCGTTCATGTGGGCGAGCATCAGCACCCGCCCGTCTTGCGCGTCCACCGCGATGCAGGCGACGAGCCCGTCGCGGTCGAATCGGGGCGTGAGGGCCGTACCTTCCTCGACCTCGGCGCGGGTGCCGGGGGGAGCGAAAGCGATGTCGCGGGCAGTCATGGGCAGGTCGTCGCCTGAGGCTACTTGGCGCCGCCGCGCACCAGGGTCAGGAAGCGGACCTGCTCGTTGGCATTGTCCTTGAAGACGCCGCGGAACTGGCTGGTGATGGTCGAGACGCCGGCCTTCTGGACGCCGCGCATCGCCATGCAGAGATGCTCGGCCTCCACCATCACGGCGACGCCGCGGGGCTTGAGGATGCTCTCGATCACGTCGGCGATCTGGGCGGTCATCGTCTCCTGGGTCTGCAGGCGGCGGGCGAAGGTGTCGACCACGCGGGCGAGCTTCGACAGGCCGACCACGCCCCGGGTCGGGTAGTAGGCGATGTGGGCGAGGCCCATGAACGGCACCATGTGGTGCTCGCAATGGGAGTGGAACGGGATGTCGCGCACCAGCACGATGTCCGAGTAGCCCTCGACCTCCTCAAAGACGCGTTCGAGGAGCTTCTCGGCATCGACCCCATAGCCGCCGAACAGCTGCTCGTAGGCCTTGGTGACCCGGGCCGGCGTGTCGAGCAGGCCCTCGCGGGTCGGATCGTCGCCGGCCCAGCGCAGGAGCGTGCGCACGGCGGCCTCGGCCTCGGCGCGGCTCGGGCGGCCGGTCTCGATCCCGTCCGGGACGCGGGTGGCGGAAGCCGGCTCGGGCGCGACCTCGATGGGACGCCCGTCATCCACCGGCCGATTGTCATTGCGCATGCCGTTCAGCCCTTGCCCATCACTCCCGTTCCGGCCGAAACCCTGGCCATCGCCCTGGTAGGACAAGGATTTGAGCGCGGCATCCATGGCATCTCCGGCCCGCGCGATGCGGGACTTCATCGGGGTGCTGTCGGGCTTTGCGTACATCGTCGGATCGGGTCGGGCGTTCGAGGGAAGTTCCCGGGCTCGAAAAGGTTTCAAGCCGGCGCCCCGGGATGGTCTAAAGCCGTGAGCACCACCGTGGCCGTGGGCGCGACCCTGGTCGACGGCCCGCCTCCTCGCGAAGCGACCGTACGGCGCCTATATCATCGTTCGCGGGGCAACGCGCAATGCGCGATGCACGCGGCAGAGTCCCGATGGGATTGACGCCTCCGGTTGAGGACCCGATGCTCGACGATATCTACAACCGCCGTATCCTGGAACTCGCCGCCGATATCCCCCGGCTCGGTCGGCTGGAGAACCCGGATGCCAGCGCCACCGCCCATTCCCGCCTCTGCGGCTCGACCGTGACGGTCGACCTCGTCCTCGGCGAGGACGGCCGGGTGACGGATTTCGCCCACGAGGTGAGGGCCTGCGCCCTGGGCCAGGCCTCCTCGTCGCTGATGGGCCGGCACGTGGTCGGCACCACGGCGGAGGAGCTGCGCGGCGTCCGCGAGACCATGCGGGCGATGCTCAAGGAGAACGGGCCTGCGCCCGACGGCGCCTGGGCGGACCTCGCGGTGCTGGAGCCGGTGCGGGCGTTCAAGGCGCGCCATGCCTCGACGCTCCTGACCTTCGACGCGGTGGTGGACGCCCTCGATCAGATCGCCGCCAAGCGACGGGCCGCCTGAGGGCATGGTCCGGCGCGCCGCCCATTGGGCGATCCGCCTGTATCAGCTCACCCTGTCGGGTCTGATCGGCCGCCAATGCCGTCATTGGCCGAGCTGCTCCGAATACACCGACACGGCCATCGCCCGGCACGGGGTCTGGCCCGGCGGCTGGATGGGCGTCGCCCGGATCTGCCGCTGCGGCCCGTTCGGAACCCACGGGATCGATCTCGTGCCGGAGCAGCTGCCCGCGAGGGCAGCGTGGTACCGCCCCTGGACCTATGGCCGCTGGCGCGGCGTCGAGGCGCCGCCGTCACCCTTCGCCTGTGAGTCGGTGGCGGAGGGGCGTGGAGCGGACGCGCGGTGAAGGTCGCGATCCCGGCCTGTTTCAGCTGAAGCAGCAGGCGACGGGGTCGATGCCCAGGCGCCGAACAGCCCGCCCGCTCCGGCGTCTGGCCGCTCCGGCCCGTCACAGGGCCTTGTCCACCCGGTACGGGATACGGTCCGCGAGCCGGCGGCGCTCGCCGTGCGACCGGCCGCAACCGAAGGCTTCGACCCCGGTTGTCCTTGCGGAGAGCCCGGCATGTCCGCGGCTCACGGCGAACCGGAGCGGGCACAGAATGTCCACCGAATTCAGAGGCAAGACGCATATCGACATCTATGACCGCGCCATCCGCGAGGAGTGGGCACAGCGCTTCGGCGTCAGCGAGGAGCGGCTGCGCAAGGCTGTGACCATGGTTGGAAGCCGGATCACGAGCGTGGCCGCCTATCTCGACAAGCCGGCCTCCTGAGCGCGGTGGCATCGTGGACGTGCCCCCCGATTTCCGACCGCCTCCGGAGCTTCCGGCGGCGGTGACGCCGTCGGTCGAGCCCGGGCCCTCGTCCGGATCCGACGACGCTGTAACCCAGCCTCCGGCCCGGTCGCCCGATGCCCTCACGTTCGAGCAGATCCGCGAGCGGGCCTACGAACTCTGGGAGCGCAACCACCGGCCGGAGGGTTTCGAGATCGAGTTCTGGCTGCTGGCCGAGCGGGAATTGCGCAAGGAGCGGGAGCGTCGGAAGAGCGCGGATCGGCCGAACCATCCGGCATCCGGTTCGCCGCCGGCCTGAGCGGCGGTCTAGCGAGACCGGGGCATCATCCGCCATCGACCAGGCGGCGCGGGATGACAGCCCCCGGGATGAGGCCGCCCGGGCCGCGGCATCTGGTCGGCGGGGACGGCCTGTGCGAGATCGGTGGAGGGCCACCACAAGGTCGCGGGGGATCGCCCGCATGGCCGCGCAACGCGCAGGGCGCGATCTGCGCTGGGCCTTGCGCGGTCGCGCGCCATGAGAAACTTTCGGCCCCGAAGGCCCGGTCTCCACCGCAACGGGCCGTCCGCTCACCCGTGCGACAGGAGCCCCCGTTGAAGCCCTCCGTCCCCGCTGCCCGAGCCCGGCCCGGTGCGAAGACGGGACTGGTCGCGTGACCGGTCTCGCCGCCCTGAACGACATGGATGCGCCGGCCTTCGAGGCGCTCCTCGGCAGCGTCTTCGAGCATGCGCCCTGGGTGGCTCGGGCCGCTTGGGCCCGGCGGCCCTTCGCCGGCATCGCCGATCTGCACGCGGCGATGATGGCGGCGGTGCGTGCCGCCCCCGCCGAAACCCGCCGCGCCTTCCTGAACGGCCATCCGGAACTCGCCGGGCCCGAGGCCCGCGCCCGCAGCCTCACCGCGGATTCCGCGAGCGAGCAGGGGAGTGCGGGCCTCGACCGCATGGGCGAGGCCGACGCGCAAGCCTTCGACCGCCTGAATGCCGCCTACCGGGCGCGCTTCGGCTTCCCGTTCATCATCGCCGTGCGGGGCCGGGGACGGGCCGAGATCCGGTCCATCTTCGAGGCTCGGCTCGGCCGGGATCCGGCGGTCGAGGAAGCGACCGCGCTGGAGGAGGTCGCCCAGATCACCCGGATGCGCCTGGACCGCCTGATCACGCCGTGAGACGGCCTACGACGCGGCGGTCGCGGAACCGGCCCGGGTCTCAGGCCTCGATCGCCGACCGGGCCTCCTTCACGGCCGCCTCGAAGGCGACGAAGGCCGTGGTCGCCTGATCCCAGGCCTGGCTGCGCACGTGGCGGATCAGGGCGGCTGCCTGTTCGCGGGCCTGCGCCAGCGGCCGCTCGATGGCGGCGGCGCGCGTCGAATCGGCGGGGATCCCCTCCGGCGGCGTGTCGGTCGAGCGCATCCCGACCAGCGTCGCCGCGATTGCGCGGCGCCAGGCCGCGCAATCCGCCGAAAGGCGGATCACTTGCTGATCCGCGCTGGTCCCGATCTGGCGATCGAGCAGGGTGCGCCCCAGATCCTCGATCCGACTCAGCTGCGCCAGGGCGTCACCGATCTCCCGGCGCGCCTTGTCGGTGCCTTCCGCGATGCGGCCGACATTCTGGGCGATGTCGCCGGTGGCCTGCATCTGCTGGCCGAGGATCTCCGAGGCCTCGCGCATCTGCGCCGCCACATTCGCCACGGCGCCACTCTCGGCCTCGACGCGGGCATTGGCCCGCATCATCGCGGAGGCGCCGGCCTCGACGGCGTTGCGGCTGCGGGTCACCGCGGCCTGCATCGCCGCCATCTCCTCGCGCAGGCCGCTGACCCGCGCCCGGATCTCGTCGGTCGCCTTGGCGGTCTGCGCCGACAGCGTCTTGACCTCCGCGGCGACCACCGCGAAGCCGCGGCCGGCCTCGCCGGCCCGTGCCGCCTCGATGGTGGCGTTGAGCGCCAGCAGATTGGTCTGGGCCGAGATCGCCGCGATGGTGCCGGCCATCTCCTCGATCCGCAGGGCGGCGGTCGAGAAGCTGTCGAGCCGGCTGCCGATCTCTTCGGTCCCCTCTTCGATCCCGCGCATGCCTTCGGTGGCGCGGTGAAGGTCGCCCACGCAGGTGACGATACCGGCCCGGGCCGTCTCGGCAGTCTCGGCCGCCGAGGAGGAGCGGGCGGCGATCTCCCCCGTCGTCGCGGCGAGTTCCTCGCTCGCTGCCGCGATCAGACGGGCCTGCTCGGCGGTGCCGGAGGCGTCGTGGGTCATCCAGCCGATGGAGGTCCCGGCGTCGGAGGCGGAGGCAGACAGGCGCGCCAGGAGCGACAGCCACTCGCGATCGACGGTCGATTCGGGTTCGGGACGCAGAGGTTCCACGACCAGCGCCGCCGCCGGAATCGTGGACGGCGCAGGCGTTATGACCGGGGTTGCGACCGCGTCAGAAACGTGACGCTGCCGACGCAAACTGAACATGCGGGACACTCCGATATCCGAATCGAAGCGGACCCTCGCACAGAACCTTCAATCAATGGTGAAGGATAACCGGATCTGCCCGCCGCCGATATAGCACTCTGCGGAAGTGCAATCGGCGGCGCTGCCAGAGGTTGCGCCTCCAGATATGGATCTATCTGGAGGCGCAATGCTTCATTCGCCCGTCAGAGCGGCCTTGGTGCGCGACCACCAGCCCGCGCGCTTGGGACGGTCCGGATCGGCGGGCGGCGTCAGAACCACCGCCACGGGCTCCGCGGGGACCTCCGCCGGGCCAGCGGTCGCGGCGTCCGGCGCAGCGGCGGGCTCCCGGTCGGCCGGCGCAGGGGCTTCGGCTTCCGCCACCGGCAGATCCACGGCGGTCTCGGTGCGGCCGGCCGCCGGGGCGGCCTCGACCGCCTCCGCCACCGCCTGGGCGCTCACCGGCTCTTCCGCCGACAGGGCCACCGTCTCGCCCACCGCCTCGGGAACATCCTCCGTCTCGGCGGCGTCCCGCGTGCGGCCCTCGCTCCGTCCGCGACCGCCGCGGCGTCCGCGGCGGCGGCGGCGTCCGCCCTCGTCCTCGGCGCGGGCCGCCTCGTCGGGGCCGGCCACGGCCTCGTCGGTCTCCCCGGCCTCAGCTGCGACGGCCTCGGCCGGCGCCTCGGCTGCGGCCGGCTCCTCGCCGTCCCAGTCCTCGTCCCGACCGTCCTCGTCCGAGCGCTCGCCCTCCTGGCGATCATCGTCGCCGCGATCCTCCTCGGCGCGACCGTCCTGACGCCCGCCCCGGCGGCGGCGGCGGCGGCGCCGGCGGCGGCCTTCACCCTCCTCGCGCGTCGACTCCTCGCGCGTCTCGGCGCGGCCCTCCTCGGCCTCGCCCTCGGCATCCGCCTCGACCTCGGCCTCGACCTCGTCGGCCTCCTCGTCCTCGTCCTCGAACTCCGTGGTGGGCGAGATCGCCTGGGCGCGCACGCCCGTCACCGGACCCTCGGCGCGCTGAGCCGGCTCGCCGCGGTCGAGCTGGAAGGCCGCGGTGGCGGCCAGCCGCTCGTCGGCCGCGATCGTGATGGTCACGCCGAAGCGCATCTCCAACTCGCGCAGGTGCCCGCGCTTCTGGTTGAGGATGTAGAGGGCGACCTCGGTGCGGGTCCGCAGCACGAGGTTGTGGCTCGCCGACTTGAGCAACGCCTCCTCGATGGAGCGCAGGATGTGCAGGGCCACCGAGGCGGTGGCGCGCACGAAGCCCGAGCCGCCGCAATGGGCGCAGGGGATCGAGGAGGATTCGAGCACGCCCGTGCGGATGCGCTGGCGGCTCATCTCCATGAGGCCGAAGGGCGAGATCCGGCCGACCTGGATGCGGGCGCGGTCGTTCTTCAGGCACTCGTTCAGCTTCTTCTCGACGGCGCGGTTGTTGCGCTTCTCCTCCATGTCGATGAAGTCGATGACGATCAGGCCCGCGAGGTCGCGCAGGCGCAGCTGACGGGCAACCTCCTCGGCGGCCTCCAGGTTCGTCTTGAGGGCGGTGTCCTCGATGTCGTGCTCGCGGGTGGCGCGGCCCGAGTTCACGTCGATCGAGACCAGGGCCTCGGTCGGGTTGATCACCAGATAGCCGCCGGACTTCAGCGAGACGTGGCTGGAGAACATCGCGTCGAGCTGCTGCTCGACGCCGAAGCGGGCGAAGATCGGCGTCGGGTCGCGGTAGGGCTTCACGACCTTGGACTGGCCGGGCATCAGCATCCGCATGAAGTCCTTGGCCTCGCGGTAGGCGTCCTCGCCGGCGACCAGAACCTCGTCCAGATCCTTGTTGTACAGGTCGCGGATGGCGCGCTTGATCAGCGAGCCTTCCTCGTAGACCAGCGCGGGCGCCATCGAGGTCAGCGTCAGCTCGCGGACCGACTCCCACAGCCGCATCAGGTACTCGAAGTCGCGGGCGATCTCGGGCTTGGAGCGCGAGGCGCCGGCGGTGCGCAGGATGACGCCCATCCCTTCGGGCACCTCCAGATCCTGCACGACCTCCTTGAGGCGCTTGCGGTCGGCCGCCGAGGTGATCTTCCGGGAGATGCCGCCGCCGCGACCGGTATTGGGCATCAGCACCGAGTAGCGGCCGGCGAGCGACAGGTAGGTGGTGAGCGCCGCGCCCTTCGTGCCGCGCTCCTCCTTGACCACCTGAACCAGGATGATCTGGCGGCGCTTGATCACCTCCTGGATCTTGTACTGGCGGCGGTAGTGGCGGGGCCGCTCGGGGATCTCGGCCAGGGCGTCGCCGTTGCCGCCGACCTGGGCGATCTTGGGCTCGGCGTCGGGATCGTCGGAATCCTCGTCCGACTCGTCCTCATCCTCGTCGGACTCGTCCTCGTCGTCCTCCGACTCGTCCTCGTCCTCATCCTCGTCGTCGGATTCCTCGTCGTCCTCGTCGGACGCGTCATCCGCCTCGTCGGCGTCCGCCGGCTCGGCGGTCTCTTCCGCGAGGGACTCGGCCGGCGCTTCGGCGACGGTCAGCGCCCCCGCCACGGCGATGCGGGCCTCGGCCTCGACCGGGGCGTCCTGCTCGGCGGCGGCGTCGTCAGCGACCGGCCCGGCCATGTCGTGCGCCGCCTGCGCCTCGGCAGGGGCGGCCTCGGCGGGGGCAGCGTCGAACGGCGCCTCGGCCGCCGGCTCGGCGGCCTGCGCCGGCTCGTCCCGTGCCGGCTCGTCCTGCGCCACGGGAATGTCGCCGGCGGCGGTCTCGGAGGCGAGGGCCTCCCGCACGGCCTCGGGATGCTCGGCGAGCGTATCGGGCTCGGCGGCCGGATCGAAACCGGCTTCCGTCCGGATCTCGGCCTGATCCTCGGTCTGGGACGCCTCGTGCCCGTCCTCGGCGCTCACGGTCTCGTCGGCGCCGCGGGCGCGGGCCTCGGCGCGGCGGCCGCGGGAGCGGCGCGGCGACCGGCGGCGGCGCTCCTCACGCTCGCGGTGCTCCTCGGCGTCGCGGGCGTCCTCCTCGAGGAGCGCCTGCCGGTCGGCGAGCGGGATCTGGTAGTAGTCGGGGTGGATCTCGTTGAAGGCCAGGAAGCCGTGGCGGTTGCCGCCATACTCCACGAACGCCGCCTGGAGCGACGGCTCCACCCGGGTCACCTTGGCGAGATAGATGTTGCCGCGCAGCTGACGCCGGTTGGCGGCTTCGAAATCGAACTCCTCGACCCTAGACCCGTGGACCGTGACGACCCGGGTCTCCTCCGGGTGCATCGCGTCGATCAGCATTTTGTTGGCCATGTCGGACTCTCGGCATGGCGGCCGACGTCGTTCTCCGTGCCCGTGGTCCCGGCGGCGCCTCGCCCGACGTCAAACCTGTCGGGTGGGGTGCCGGCCTCGTCGCCGAGGCGGATGGGTTCGAGGGGAAATTGCCGTCAACCGCCGTTCGGCGCCCTGGGCGCCTGGGGTTGAAACAGGCCGGGAGGAGGGACGGACCGGTGCGACGCGCCTCTTGCGCCTCCGGGGCACGCGCAGCTCTATGCTGGGCCGTGCGTCCGTCCATCGTGGTCCCGACCTCGCGAAACAATCTCGGCCGATGGGGATCGGCCGTGAATTCTGGGGTGCGGCGGAGAAGCTCCGCCGCGTCGTGTGACACCTGCCCGATCACGGGCGACACCCGTCGCCGTCAGGCGGACCGAAACGGCCCGCCGCGACACCGCGACCGTTTTCGCAAGGAATTCGGTCACGTCCGCGGGCCGTTGCGGCGACCGGCGGGACCGGAGAGGGGTCCTCATCATTACAGACCGCTGTGCGGATTTGGCAAGGGTCAAGCGTGAATAGATGTCACGGGGCTGTCATGGCGCGCGAGGGCGGAGCCGCCGTCCCTGCGTGCGCGGTCCTGCGTCGTAGCGCATCCCCGGGGCCCGGTGCGTGCGCGCGCGATGCCGGGGCGGCGATCCGGCCGGGAGGATCCTATTCCGCCGCCGCGATCCGCGGTGCCACCCCGGCGAGCGCGGCGGGCTTCGGGCCGCCGGTCGCCCAGTCGAGCAGCTCGACCGTGTGGACGATCGGGATGCCGGTGCCCTTCCCGATCTGCGTGGCGCAGCCGATGTTGCCGGTGGCGATCACGTCGGGGCGCACGCGCTCGATGTTGGCGACCTTGCGGGCGCGCAGCTTCGCAGCCAGCTCCGGCTGCAGGATGTTGTAGGTCCCCGCCGAGCCGCAGCAGATATGGCCCTCGGGCACGTCCTTCACGGTGAAGCCCGCCCGCTTGAGCAGCGTCTTCGGCTCCAGCCGGATGCCCTGGCCGTGCTGCATCGAGCAGGCGGAGTGGTAGGCCACCACGAGGTCGTTCTCGGCCACCGGAGCGAGGTCGAGCAACGCCAGATACTCGGTGACGTCCTTGGCCAAGGACGACACGCGCCGCGCCTTCTCGGCATAGGCGGGGTCGTCGCGGAACATGAAGCCGTAATCCTTGATGGTCGTGCCGCATCCGGACGCGGTGACCAAGATCGCGTCGAGGCCCTTGGCGATCTCGGCGTCCCAGGCGTCGATCGTCTGCTTGGCATGGGCGTGGGCGGAATCCTCCTTGCCCATGTGGTGGGTCAGCGCCCCGCAGCAGCCCTCGTTGGCGTGCACCACCTCGATCCCGTGCCGGTTGAGCAGCCGGATCGCCGCCGCGTTGAAGTCCGGCCGCAGCACGCTCTGGGCGCAGCCGCGCAGCAGGGCGACGCGCTTGGTCGCCGGGCCGCCCGTCGGCGGGAATCGGCCCGGCCGGTTGGTCGGCTCGCGGGGCGGCATCCCGGCGGGCGCCAGGTCGAGCATGGCGGCGAGGCGGTTGCCGACCCGCGGCAGCCGCGCCACCAGCCCGCGGACCGGGCTTCCGAGCTTGGCGGCGGCGAGGGCGAGGCGGAACCGGTTCGGGTACGGCAGGACCTGGGCGAGCAGCGTCCGCAGGAACCGGTCGCCGGCCGGTCGCGCGTAGGTCTTCTCGATATGGGCCCGGGCATGGTCGACGAGGTGCATGTAGTGCACCCCGGACGGGCAGGTGGTCATGCACGACAGGCAGGAGAGGCAGCGGTCGATATGCTTGACCACCTCCTGCGAGGCCGGCTTGCCGCCCTCCAGCATGTCCTTGATCAGGTAGATGCGGCCGCGCGGCGAATCGAGCTCGTCGCCGAGCAGCAGGTAAGTCGGGCAGGTCGCCGTGCAGAAACCGCAATGCACGCAGGTCCGCAGGATCTTCTCCGAGGCCGCCATGGCGGGATCGGCGAGCTGGGCGGGGGCAAAATTGGTCTGCACGGTCTCTTCCTGCCTGCTCTCCGCCCCCCTTGCGGGGCGGAGTTCCGGGATCGCGGATCCCGCGTGGGGGTGGCGCAGGAGGCACCGTTGCGCCCGGTCCTCAGCCACCCCGTTCCTGGCCCCTCCCCGCGGGGGAAGGGGATGAACCTCAAACCTGCGCGTACATCCGGCCGGGGTTGAGCACCCCGGCGGGATCGTGCGCCGCCTTGATGCCGGCGGTGAGCCGCATCAGCGGCTCGGCCAGCGGCTGGAACACCGGCACGGCGGCGCGCACGGCGTCGGGGGCGCGGACCAGCGTGGCGTGGCCGCCCTGGGTCTTCACGGCCCGGCGCACCGCATCGGCGCCGGCATCGCCCTCGGCACCGGTGGCGAGCCAGATCAGGCCGCCGCCCCAGTCGAAGAACCAACGCGCGGGGCGCTCCGCCGCCACCGCCGCCGCCAGGGCCGGCCCGTGGGTCGGCGCGGTGGAGATCCGCCAGAGGGCGGCCTCCCGCGGCTCGGCGAGCGGCGCGGCGTCCCGCACGGACCGCCAGAGGGCGGCGCCGGCCTCGCCGTCCACGATCTCGGGCTGGCCGTAGCGCTTGAGCAGGCGGCGCAGCTCGCCCGTGCGGTAGTCGATGGAGTCGGAAAAGCCTTCGAGGCGCATCAGGGTCCGCGCCTCCGGGGCGCCGATCCCCGCCGGCAGATGCGCGGCGCCGGTGAGTTCGAAGGGCGAGCCGAGGGCCTCCGAAAGGGCCGTCACCGCCCGGGCATCGTCCAGCCCGGAGAAGACGAGGGTCGCCACGCGCTCGCAGGCCGGCAGCACCTTGAAGGTGACCTCGGTGAGCAGGCCCAGCGTGCCGTGGGCGCCGGCCATCAGCTTCACGAGGTCGAGCCCGGTGACGTTCTTCATCACCCGCCCGCCCGACTTGATCGCCTCGCCCCGCCCGTTGACGAAGCGCACGCCGATCAGGCTGTCCCGGGCCGCCCCGGCATTGATGCGGCGCGGGCCGGCATTGTTGATCGCCGCCACCGCGCCGAGGGTCGGCGCGCCGGAGCTGCCGTAGAGGCCGCGCAGGTCCATCGGCTCGAAGGGCAGCATCTGGCCCCGGGAGGCGAGCAGCGCCTCGACCTCGGCCAGCGGCGTGCCCGCCCGGGCCGCCACCACCATCTCGGCGGGCTCGTAGAGCGTGACGCCGGTCAGCGCCTTCGCGGAGAGCGTCGCGCTGTCCTGCGCGGGCCGACCGAGCCCCGCGGCGGTGCCGCCGCCCGCGAGCCGCAGGCGCTCGCCGCGCCCGGCGGCCGCCCGCACGATCTCCCCGGCCTCCGCCTCGGTGCCGGGCTCGTACACGCCCATCGTTTCCGTCCCGGTCCTGTTTGTATCCATTCCAGGACGGGTGTCGCCGGATCCGGCGGCGGATTCAAGCGGAGGTGGAGTCGCGGGGTTTCAGCGGGCGGGTTTCCTGTGCGGGGCTGCCGCGAAGGCGCCTGCCTGGGGCCTGGAACCCTGCTCCGCCGCCAGGGTCCGCGCGGGACGCAGACGCGCCAGGACCTGACGGCGCAGGCCGGCGATGTCGAAGATCCAGACCAGCGCCCCGTAGAGGGCCGTCCCGGCCGGGACCAGGACCGCCAGCGCGGTGGCGGGCGGCAGGTGCCGGAAGGGGGCGAGCGCGAGGCCCATCGCCGCGCAGGCGAGGGCCGCGACGCCGATCTCCCCCCAGGGCAGCACGATCCGCTCGGCGCCGGTGAGGGCGCGCCAGCCGAGCCACAATCCCGCGGCGGCGAGCCCGGCGGTCTGCGCCAGGGCGACGCCGATCCCGCCCATCCGGTCCGGCAGGATCAGAAGGCCGGCGCCGTTCACCGCGAGGCCGACCAGGGCGGCGGCGACCACCGGCAGGGTCCGGCGGCGGATCTGGAAGACCGGGTTGAGGGCGTAGAACATCATCGACAGGCAGAAGAGGCCCGGCATCAGCACGGTGCTGTAGGTCTCGAACGGCCCGCGATAGGCGTCCGGCACGACCAGTCCCTGGAGGGCCGGCAGCACCGCCCAGAAACCGACCGCGCAGGGTGCCAGCAGGGCGAACACCGTGCCGGCATTGGCGGCGACCTGCGCCTCGGCGGCGGCGCGGCCGCTCTGCTCCTCCGCCTGGACGGCGAGCTGGAACAGGAGCAGGTCGAGGGCGGTGCCGAGCGTCGTCATCGCGCGCGCGGTGACGTCGGCGGCCAGTGCGAAGTAGCCGGCCTCGGCGAAGCCGGCATGGCTGGCGATGGCGCCCCGGTTCACGAAGGCGAGGCACTGATAGGCGGTGTTGGCGGCGATGAGCGGCAGGCCGTAGCGGGCGAAGACCCTCCAGGTCGCCGACAGGCGCGGCCGTTCGAAGGGCGTGTGCGGGTCGCGCAGGGGGTGGCGCAGCAGGAGCACCGCGAGGAGCTGGCTGAGCCCCGCCGCCGCCAGCACCCAGGCCGGCTGGGGCAGCCACCACGCCGCCGCCGCCATCAGGGCGAAGGACAGGACGTTCTTCACCGCGACGAGGCCGAGATAGAGCTTGCCGTCGAACCGGGCCCGGGCGAGGGCCGCGTGGTAGTCGAACACGCCGATGCCGAGCGCCGCGAGGCCGGTTCCGCACAGGACCGCCTCGCGTCCGTCGGCGCCGCCGGCGAAGCCGAAGGCCCCGCACAGGGCGGCGGCGGCCAGAAGCAGCAGGCCGATGCGCAGATAGGCCCGGTCGAGCCCATGGCGGATCCACGGCTCGTCGACGCGCACCCGTCCCGAGTAGAACCGCGTCGCCGAGAGGCGCAGCCACTCGAACAGCACCGTGTTCAGCACGATGGCGCCGGTGGTCGCGAGGGCGAACCGGCCGAAATCGGCCGGCCCCAGCAGCTTGGCGATCAGCAGGCCGAGGACGAAGTTGAGCCCCGCATTGATGACGAAGGCGGCGATCACGGCCATGGACGGCGTCTCATGCGCGGCGGGGTCGCCCCGCCCGTTCCCGCGCTGTAGCGCGCGAGCCGTAAGACTCCCCTAACCGGGCGAGATCGGGGCGGAGACCCGCGGGGCCTCCGACACCGTCCGGTCAGGCGGCCCGGACGGTGTCGAGGAAGCGCGTGACTTCGGCCGTGAGCGTCGCGGATTGGCGCGACAGCGCGGACGCCGCCGCCAGCACCGCGTCGGCGGCCCGGCCGGTCTCCTCGGCGGCCCCGGCGACGCCCAGGATGGTGCTGGTCACCGCACCGGTGCCGACGGCCGCCTGCCCGACATTCCGGACGATCTCCCGGGTGGCCGATCCCTGCTCCTCCACCGCCGCGGCGATCGCGTTCGCCACGCCGCTGATCTCCTCGATCCGCCCCGTGATCGCGCCGATCGCCGTGACGGCCCGGCCGGTCACGCCCTGGATGCCGGCGATCTGGCCGGCGATCTCCTCGGTCGCCCGCGCGGTCTGCGCCGCCAGCGCCTTCACCTCGCTGGCGACGACCGCGAAGCCCCGGCCGGCCTCGCCGGCGCGGGCGGCCTCGATCGTCGCGTTGAGCGCCAGCAGATTGGTCTGGCCGGCGATCGCCGCGATCAGCCCGATCACGTCGCCGATCCGCGCGACCGCGCCGCTCAGGTCCCGGACCAGCGTGCCCGTCTGTCCCGCCTCCGAGACGGCCCCTTGGGCGAGCTTGGTCGATCCCTCGACCTGCCGGCCGATCTCCTCCACGGAGGCCCCGAGTTCCTCGGCCGCCGCCGCCACCGTGTTGACGTTGGCGGCGGCCTCCTCGGCGGCGGCCGCCACGGTGCTGGACTGGCTCGCGGTCTGGGTCGCGGTGGCCGTCATGGTCTGGGCCGTACCCTGCAGGGCGGTGGCCGAGTCCGAGACCTGAGCGATGATGCCGCCGACCGTCTGCTCGAAGCGCTCGGCCATCGCCCGCAGGTCGGACCGGCGCCGCGCCTCCGCCGCCAGCCGCGCCTCGGCGGCCTCGGCTTCGAGCTGGCGGCTGCGGATCAGGTTGTCCTTGAACACCTGGACGGCCCGCGCCATCGCGCCGATCTCGTTGCGGTAGGCGCGCGCCGGGACCATGGCGGAGGCGTCCCCGTCCGCCAGCGCCTGCATCGTCGCCGTCAGCGCCCGGAGCGGGCGCAGCACGCCGCCGAACAGGGTCCACAGGCCGAGGGCCACCAGCAGGATCACCGCCAGCAGCGCCGCGACGCTGTGCACGACGTCGGTCCGGGCCGCGTCGGCGAGAGTCTCGGCGCGCGCCACCATCGCGTCGAGGGCCGCGTCGCAGAGGGCCACGAGGGAGCGCTGGTTCTCGGTGTTGCGGTCGCGCAGCTCCGCGAAGGTGTGGCGCGGGGGCGTGTGCGTGCTGAGCGCGTCGAAGACCGCCTGCGCGATGGCCTTGGTGTCGCCCTCGAAATTGTCGGCTTTCGCCTGCTCGAACGCGGCCCGCACTGTCTCCGAGACGTCGGTCGCGGCCTCGGTCGTGCGCCGCCACGCGGACAGTAGTTCGGTCCGCTCCTCAGCCGCCGCGACGGTCTCGGGCAGGGACCACGACGTTCCGGCGATCAGGGAGGTCTGCA
Organism: Methylobacterium sp. 1973; assembly: GCF_040545035.1. Classification (NCBI taxonomy): domain Bacteria; kingdom Pseudomonadati; phylum Pseudomonadota; class Alphaproteobacteria; order Hyphomicrobiales; family Methylobacteriaceae; genus Methylobacterium; species Methylobacterium sp. 1973. The sequence goes on along the minus strand of NZ_JBEPLA010000001.1, from coordinate 585,367 downwards.
CCCGCACCGCGACGTTGCCGCTGGCGACGCGCGTGTCCCAGGCCGCCTGTTTGAGGGCGAGATAGCGCTCCAGGACGGGATCGGACCGGGGAATGGCCGCGTCGACCGCCTTCAGCGTGGCCGTCAGGGCCTCGAGCAGGTCCTGGAAGGCGGCCATCGCGGCGTCCCGCAGCGCCGGCTCACGACGGGCCTTCGGCAGCCTGAGGGCCGCGTCGATGCGGGGGCGCAGGGCCGCCATCGCCTCCTGGGCCGCGTTCAGGCGATCGAGCGTCGCGCTGACCGTCGGCTCGGCCAGATCGCTCAGGCTGCGCTGAGCCTGGCGGTAATTCTCGATCAGCGCCTGCCGGCTGCCCGCGATGGTCGACAGGGTCTTCGCGTCCGCGGGCGCCTCACCCCCGAGGGCGAGGGTCGATCCGCGCTCCAGCCGCAGCGGCAGGATGGTCCGGAGGAGTCCCTGGCTCGCCTGCGTTAAGGTCACCGCCCTGGCCGCACCCATCGCCTGCGCCCGCTCGTCGATGAGTGTCCTGGTGGCGTTGGCCAGCGCCATGCAGGCCATGATGACGATCACCAGGGACAGCAACGTCCGGATCGAGAAGCGCCCCAGCCAGCGAATCATGGGTAAAGTCTCAAGGTCTGCGATGCTTTGTCTTAAAACGTTAGGTTTTGTCAGGCAATCGGCGGATCATGTGTTGTATAATTGCGATTTTATACGGATATTGTCATCGAGATTTTATAATAGAACGCGAATTTGATTGAGAGGCGAGTCAATTTACGGGGGTTGTGCCGAATTTATAAGCGCTGAAATCAGCGTGGCCTGGGCGGCGCGGCGGGGCTGCTCCCCGCGGTCGAACGGCGCGAGGCGGATCTGGCGCCCTGCGGTCGCATCCGCGAACGGCCCGAGGCCGAGCGCGGCCGGCCTGCCGGCACCCTGCGGGAGCGTGCGGCGAAGCAGTCCCGGGCGGGGCTCGCCTGCTCGGTGTCCTGCCCGTCGGGCCGCCGCGTCCCCTCGTGACGACGAACAGGGCCGCGGGAGCGGACGGCTTCGATCGCATCCGGATGTCAACGTGATGGCTGCCGGCCCGCAGGCGGCCCGCGTATCGGCGGCAGCCCTGCGCGACGCCTACAGCCCGCGCTCGTAGCGCCAGGCTTCCATCCCGTCCTCGTAATAGTCCGGCCGCACGGCGAAGCGGGTATAGCCCCGGCGCTCGTAGAGGCGGATGCCGGCGCCGTTGTCGGCGCGCACCTCCAGCCGGAGCCGGTCGCAGCCCTGGCTGCGGGCCTGCGCCTCCGCCGCGTCGAGGAGTCGGCCGCCGAGGCCGAGGCCGCCGCGATTCGGCGCCACCGCGATCGACGCCAGCCGGGCGATCCGGCTGCTGCACCGCCGCTCCAGCACCGCGGCGCCGACGAGGACCGGCGTCGGGTCCGCATCCGGCGCGTCGATCAGCGCCGCCAGCACGTCCATGGTGGGCGACAGGATCGCGTGGCGGATCGCCCGGCGCTCCGCCCGGTCTGTGGCGAAGGCGGCGTGCTCCAGGGCGACCAGGGCGTCGAGATCGGCGAGCGTGGCGGTCCGGATCGTCGGCTCGGGGAGCCCGTCGCCGACCGGGTTGCGCAGGGGGGCGCTCACGCCCGCGCCGTCGCGGTGGATCTGGTCGGCCCGGCCATCGCTTGCTTACCTGCGTGTTCTGCCCGCTCCGGTCAGATGCCCGCTTCCGCCCCGCTTGGGAAGCCCGCACGGCGCCTTCGGCCCGGTCGGGCTGCGTCGTTTTTGCAACGGGCCGCACGGGGTGTGGATTCCGGGCGGAAAAGCGGGCGGTCCGGGGCATCTTCCCCTTGCCGGGCCGGGCCTGTCTCCGTATATGCGCCGTGCCCAATTTCGCACGTGCCTGTGGCCGCGTGTCGGTTGGTGGGCATCCGGTCAACTGCCGGACAGCCGCCAGGGGTCTTAAAGGATCGATGGTCGCAAGGGTGGATCCCTACGGCCGGCATCCAGGTGGCAACACCGGACCCCGACAACAACCGGCAGCCGGAGGCGAAACCGGCGAACCCCGCTCTCCACGGGGGACGCAGCTTAAAGCAACGACGAACGGGCTTTTTTGGTCTCGTCGGCCCTCCACAGGCCGGCACCGAAGAGGCTTGTTTCTCTTTGCCCGGCGTGCGGTGGGGGTCATCCCTTCCAATCCACGGCAGCTTCCGGGTGCTCTGCGCCCGCACTGACGCACGCGTCTCCAAAGCGCGTGGGTCCGCGCGACGCATCGCCCCCTGACGCCGACGGCCAGTCCTGGCCGTCATCTTCGACAGCGCGCCCCGCGTAGGGCGCTCGCGAACCCGTGCCGGGAGACGACTATGACCGACCGCATCCGTGACTTCCTGCGCGTGCGCCGCGACCTCGGTCAGGACGAGGGCCCCGTGATGGTCCTCGATCTCGACGTCGTGCGTGACAACTACACCGCCTTCGCGCGCTCCCTGCCGGACACCCGCGTGTTCTACGCCGTGAAGGCGAACCCGGCCCCCGAGGTGCTGCGCCTGCTCGCCGAGATGGGCTCGTGCTTCGACACCGCCTCCGTCGCCGAGATGGAGATGGTGCTGGCCGCCGGCGCCACCGCCGACCGGATCTCCTTCGGCAACACGATCAAGAAGGAGCGCTGCATCGGCCGCGCCCTGAAGCTCGGCATCCGCCTGTTCGCGGTCGACTGCCAGGCCGAGGTCGAGAAGATCGCCCGGGCCGCCGTGGCCACGGACGTGCCGACCGGCGAGATCCGGGTGTTCTGCCGCATCCTGTGCGACGGCGCGGGCGCCGACTGGCCGCTCTCGCGCAAGTTCGGCTGCGTGCCCGAGATGGCCGCGGACGTGCTGGAGCACGCCCATCGCCAGGGGCTGGAGGCCTACGGCATCTCGTTCCATGTCGGCTCGCAGCAGGGCAACACCGAGGCCTGGGACGGGGCGCTCGGCTCCGCGGCGGCGATCTTCCGCGAGTGCGCGGAGCGCGGGATCGGCCTGTCGATGGTCAATCTCGGCGGCGGCTTCCCGACCAAGTACCTCAAGGCGGTGCCGGGCGTGGAGAGCTACGGCGAGGCGATCTTCCGGGGCCTGACCAAGCATTTCGGCAACCAGATCCCCGAGACGATCATCGAGCCGGGCCGCGGCATGGTCGGCAATGCCGGCCTGATCGAGGCCGAGGTCGTGCTCGTGTCGAAGAAGTCCGCGGACGCCGACGAGGTCCGGTGGGTCTACCTCGACATCGGCAAGTTCGGCGGGCTGGCCGAGACCATGGACGAGGCGATCCGCTACCCGATCCGCACCGCCCGGGACGGCGACGCGACCGAGCCTTGCGTCATCGCCGGCCCGACCTGCGACTCGGTGGACGTGCTCTACGAGCGGCAGCTCTATCCGCTGCCGGTCTCGCTCTCGATCGGCGACAAGGTGCTGATCGAGGGTGCGGGCGCCTACACCACCACCTACGCGGCGGTGGCCTTCAACGGCTTCCCGCCCCTTCAGCAGATCGTCATCTGACCTGCTGCAGAACCTCCCGGCAGCGTGTCGCTGCCGCGAGCGATCTCCCGCTGTCGCATCGACGGATCGCCTTCGGCCGTCCGTCGGAACCCACCGCTTCTCCCGCTTGCCGGCCCGGGGAGGGCACAGCCATGATCGAGATCCGCGCGGAGCATGTCCACGACGTCCCGGCGCGCGAGCGCCTGCTCGACGCGTGCTTTCCCGGCAACCGCCATGCCAAGACCTCGGAGCGCCTGCGCGAAGGCCGTCGGCCGGCCCGCGGCCTCGCCTTCGCGGCGATTCGGGGCGGCCGCCTCGTCGGCACCCTGCGGCTGTGGCACGTCGAGGCCGGGCTCGCTCGCCCGGCACTGCTGCTCGGCCCGCTCGCCGTCGATCCGGCGATCCAGGGGCAGGGGCTCGGCTCGGTGATGATGCAGGCGGCCCTCGGCCGGGCGGAGGCCCTCGGCCACGGCGCCGTGCTGCTGGTCGGCGACGCGCCCTACTACGCCCGCTTCGGCTTCGACCGGGCGCTCGCGGAGGGCCTGACCCTGCCGGGGCCGTTCGAGCGCGAGCGCTTCCTCGGTCTCGAGCTGCGCGCGGGCGCTCTGGCGGGCGTCGAGGGGATGGTCCGGGCGACCGGTGTGCTGTCGCCGGTGGGCGCGGTGGCCAACGAGGCGGGGGTGGCGCGACGACGCGCCGCCTGAACGGGGACACCACGCGCCGCAGGGGTGAGATCGGCTTTCCCCAACGCGATTTCATCCTGAGGTGCCCACGTGAGCGGGCCTCGAAGGAGCCCTCGAGCCAGCCGCGCGAGCCCTGGAGGCCTCCTTCGCGGCCTCCCTGCGCTGCGGCACCTCGGGTTGCGGAGAGGGTCGGAGGGGCGTCCCTTCTAGATGGCGCAACCCGGTCATGCCCGCGACGGCGGCCGCGTCCACCCGCTTGGCCGGTCTCGTGCATTGCGCCCGGCGCCCGCGATCCCGCATAGACGGTCCGCCGGCCTCCCGGAGAAGGTTGCTCGACCGATGCAGATCGCCACGCCCTACCTGATGTTCCTGGGCGACGTGCCCGATACGCTGGCGGCCAAGACCGCCTACGGCATCAAGGACTGGCGCCCCGAATGGTGCGTCGGCCAGATGCGCCTGCCGGGCTGCGCCGCCGATCTCGGCATCCCCGACATGACCCTGCCGGAGGCCCTGGCGAAGGGCTGCCGGACCCTTGTGATCGGCGTCGTCAATGCCGGCGGCGTGCTGCCGGATCACTGGGTCAAGGAGATCGTCGCGGCGATCGAGGCCGGGCTCGACGTGGCGAGCGGCCTGCACGTCAAGCTCGGTACGATTCCGGCCATCGCGGAGGCCGCCGCGCGGCGTAACCGCCAGCTCCACGACGTCCGCCACACCGACGAGCGCTTCCCCACCGGCAAGGGCACCAAGCGGTCGGGCCGGCGCCTGCTCACCGTCGGCACCGACTGCTCCGTCGGCAAGAAGTACACCGTGCTCGCCCTGGAGCGCGGCATGCGCGAGCGCGGCCTCGACGCCGATTTCTGCGCCACCGGCCAGACCGGCGTGTTCATCTCCGGCCGGGGCGTCGCCATCGACGCCGTGGTGGCCGACTTCATCTCCGGCGCCGTCGAGACGATCTCGCCGGAGGCGGCCTCCAACCACTGGGACCTGATCGAGGGCCAGGGCTCGCTCTACCACCCGTCCTTCGCGGGGGTGAGCCTCGGCCTGCTGCACGGCGCCCAGGCCGACGCCTTCGTGGTCTGCCACGAGCCGACCCGCACCACGATGCGCGGCGTGAAGCACCCGCTCCCCACCATCCGCCAGGTGATCGACCTGACCGTCCAGCTCGGCAGCCTGACCAACCCGGCGATCAGGCCGGTGGGCATCGCGGTCAACACCCAGGCGCTTGCCGAGGGCGAGGCGCGGGCGCTCCTCGAGACGCTCGCGTCCGAGCACGACCTGCCCGCCACCGACCCGGTGCGCTTCGGCGTCGACGGGCTGGTCGACCGGATCGTCGCCGAGTTCCCGGAGATCTGACATGGCCCGTCGCCTGAGCCTCGCCGTCGAGCGCTTCCCGATCGCCGGCGCCTTCACGATCTCCCGCGGCAGCCGCACCGAGATCGCCGTCGTGGTGGCGACGCTCACGGACGGCGACACGGTCGGGCGCGGCGAGTGCGTGCCCTATCCGCGCTATGCCGAGAGCGTCGAGAGCGTCAGCGCGCTGATCGAAGGGCAGGCGGAGGCGATCGCGGCCGGGATCGGGCGCGATGCGCTGATGACCCGCATGAAAGCGGGGGCGGCGCGCAACGCCCTGGACTGCGCGCTGTTCGACCTCGAGGCGAAGCTTCAGGGCCGCCCCGCCTGGGCGATCGCCGGTCTGCCGGCGCCGCAGCCGGTCATCACCGCCTACACGCTGAGCCTCGGCACGCCGGAGAGCATGGAAGAGGCCGCCCGCAAGGCGGCCCACCGGCCCCTGCTCAAGGTCAAGCTCGGCGGGGTAGGGGATCCGGAGCGCATCGCCGCCGTCCGGGCCGGCGCGCCCGATTCCCGGCTGATCGTCGACGCCAACGAGGCGTGGCGGCCCGAGACCATCGAGGCCAACCTCGCCGCCTGCCTGAAGGCCGGCGTCGCGCTGATCGAGCAGCCGCTGCCGGCCGACGCCGATGCCCTGCTCGCCGAGATCGCGCATCCGGTGCCGGTCTGCGCCGACGAGAGCCTGCACGACCGCGCCGGCCTCGACGCGCTCGCCGGGCGCTACGACGCGATCAACATCAAGCTCGACAAGACCGGCGGCCTGACCGAGGCGGTGCTGCTCGCCCGCGAGGCGAAGGGGAGGGGGCTCGCGATCATGGTCGGCTGCATGCTCGGCACCTCGCTGGGCATGGCGCCGGCGGCGCTCCTCGCCGAGGGCGCCGAGTTCGTCGATCTCGACGGGCCGCTGCTGCTCGCCCGCGACCGCGACCCGCCGCTCCGCTACGAAGGCAGCCTGATGCACCCGCCCACGCCGGAGCTGTGGGGATAGGATTCGCCTCGCCTGTCACCGGCGGGGCGTCACAATGGGTTTGGGATTAGGTATACCAGAAGGCTTGCGTTCCGCCCGCCCGGCTGCCATCCATCGGCGGTGCGATGGGGCCGTGGCGTGGACGCGCTGTTCCCCGCAGCCAGACAACACAACAGCAGTCTTCAATGCTGGGGAGGAACGACGTGGCCAGAAACATCCTGATCCTGGGGGCCTCCTACGGCTCGCTCCTGGGGACCAAGCTCCTGATGGCCGGTCACAACGTGACCCTGGTCTGCCGCAGGAAGACCGCCGACCTGATCAACCGCGAGGGCACCGAGGTCCGGATCAAGCTCCGCGACGAGAAGGAGCACCGCGCGATCCACTCGCGCGACCTGCCCGGCAAGGTCGACGCCATGCCGCCGGAAGACGTCGACGTGTCGCGCTACGACCTCGTCGGCCTCGCCATGCAGGAGCCGCAGTACAACAACCACACGATCCGCGTCCTGATGATCAAGATCGCGGCGGCGAAGCTGCCGTGCCTGTCGATCATGAACATGCCGCCGCTGCCCTACCTCAAGCGGATCCCGGCGCTCGCCGCCATGGATCTTGAGGATGCCTACACCAATGCCGGCGTCTGGGACCGGTTCGAGCCGGGGCTGGTGTCGCTCTGCTCCCCCGACCCGCAGGCCTTCCGGCCGCCGGAGGAGGAGGCCAACGTCCTCCATGTCGGCCTGCCGACCAACTTCAAGGCCGCGACCTTCGCCGACGAGGCGCACAACACGCTTCTCCGCGAGCTGGAGGCCGACATCGACGCCGTGCGCCTCGACGGGCACGACGTGCCGGTGAAGCTGAAGGTGTTCGACTCGCTGTTCGTGCCGCTGGCCAAGTGGTCGATGCTGCTCACCGGCAATTACCGGTGCATCACCCCGGGCGCGCCGCAATCGATCCACGACGCCGTCCACGGCGACCTCGCGCGCTCGCGGGCGATCTACGACCATGTCGACGGGATCGCCCGGAAGCTCGGCGCCGATCCGGCCGATCAGGTGCCGTTCGAGAAATACGCCAAGGCGGCCGAGAGCCTGCTGAAGCCGTCCTCGGCGGCGCGCGCGGTGGCCAACGGTGCGCCCTACATCGAGCGCGTCGACCTGCTGGTGAAGCTGATCTCGCACCAGCTCGGTGATCCGAACGCCGAGATCGACCGCACCGTCGAGACCGTCGACCGCAAGCTCGACGAGCGCATCATCGAGGGCTGACGGGCGCCGTCGCTTCGCTCCGCCCCGGTATCACGGGCGCAGCGAAGCGATTCAGGTCGCGCGACATCGGCGGCCGTGGCGTCGCTGGATTGCTTCGCTGCGTTCGCAACGACGGCGAGCGGGCGCTGGAGCCGCTCCCCCGGAGCGCCTCGCGTCACGGGACACGGCGTTCTGGCCTTCGGTCATTCCGGCCCTCCCCTCATCCTGAGGGGCCGGAGCGCAGCGGAGGCCTCGAAGGAGGGTTACAGCCAGCCGCGCGATCCCCGGAGGGCTCTTTCGAGGCCGCTGCGCAGCACCTCAGGATGCGGGCGATGTGTGGGAGGGCCCTCCGTCAGGCGCAGCCCGACCGGGCGCGGCCCTCCATCACTCCGCCAAGTCCAGGAAATGCCGCCCCTGGCGGTCGTCGATCTCGATGATCCAGAGATCGGAATCGAACCGGATCTCCTTTGTCAGGCGCTCCTCCACGTCGAGCGGGCTGCCGCCGGTGACGATCCCGGCGAAACGGCGGTCGCCGCTCTCCTCGGCCTCGAACAGGGCTTGCGGCGCCGGTCCGTAGAGGTCGGCGCTGCCGTCGAGCCGGTCGACCTTCACGAAGATCGCACCCGCCTCCGCGGACCCGCGCCGCCGCAGCACGGCCGGGATGCCGGCGACATCCAGCCGCCGCAGATGGGCCGAAACCCAGAAATCGGAGCGCAGGCGCATGCGTCTGTAGCCCTGTGAGGATCCGTTCGCCGCAGGGCCTGTGTCCCGGCGGATCAGCCGGATCCGGAACCCTGCGAGCGCCGGGTGGCGCGTCCTCCGCCATGCGCGAAAGCGCCGGTCCGGGCAACCGCCGGTGCACGGCCCGGCATCTCCATAACGGTTCAGGCGGCGGAATATTCCTTCAGAAAATCGAGTATTTATCGGGATTAAAATAGCATTGTTCGATGTGCGACAACGCACATCTATAGTATTGTTTGCTGATTATCTGAGCAAAGGGCGCCCGAATTTGCATCTCACGATGATTTAAGGAGCACTCCGATGTGGAGAATGACCTCGCTTGCGGCGCTGATCGTCGCCGGCCTGTGCGGTGTTGTGCCGTCGGCCCACGCCCGTCAGGAGACGCTCATGGATTTACTGGGCAACCGCGATTCCGCATCCTGCCCGCGCTACCAGCGGACGCCGCAGGATCGCTGCAACATCGTCGTGCATCGACCCGGGGGTAATCCCACGCAGGACATGACCGGATCGATCGGACACGCGAAGTCCTGGCAGGCCAATGGCGGTCCACGCTGCAAGACGATCTGCCGGTTCACCGGCACGCAATACTGAGGGCCCGCCTCCGCGCTCTCACGCCGATCGGCACCCGCGCCGCAAGCGCGGCGGGGGTGCCGCCCTGTCTCGCTAACCGTGGCCGGCCCGGGCCATCAGCTCGCGCAGGGTCCGGCCCGTCGCCTCGCCGGTGACCGGCAGCTTGGCGCTGCGCTCGAACTTCTCGATCGCCGCCCGCGTGCCCGGTCCCATCGCGCCGTCGGGCTTCACCGCGTAGCCGAGCTTCGACAGCGCCTTCTGGGCCCGCATCACCGGATCACTGTCCTTCTCGGGCTTGGCGGTCTTGGCGGCGTCTTTCGTCTCCTTCGGAGCCGGCTTCGCGGCCGGGCGGACCGGCGACGCCTTCGGGGTGACCGAGGCGGTGGTCTCATCGGATCGGATCAGCTCGCCGATCGCGTCCCGGGCCGCCGGCTTGGCGGGCGCCGGCGCGGCGACGCGTTCGGGATCGATGACGCGCACCGGATCCCGGGCCGCCTCCCGGACGGGCTCCTTGGCGGCCGGGGCCGCCTCGCGCGCGGCAGGCGCCTTCTGGGCGAGCTTGGGCAGAATCGGCGCCGGATGGCGCCCGGTCTGGTAGCCGAGGGCGTTGACGCAGACGAAGCCCGCCGCGCACAGGGCCGCGAGGCTGCCGAGAACGGTGCCCGGGCTGGTCCGGCAGGTGGCGCCCGTCGCCTTCAGCGCGCCGACGAGGACGGCACGCCAGTCGCCCTGGACGGCGGCGCGGCGCGGCGCGGGACGGCGTGCGCGGCTGGGTTCGCCCGGTACGGTGATCTCGCGGTAGCCTGACATCATGTCTCCTTCCGGGGGATCTGCCGATCAGGCGGTGCGGCGCAGGACCGGGTCGGCCGGGACCGAGGCGGCGCTCGGCTCCGCGTCGAACAGGCCGAGCGGCAGGCGCACCACGCGGCGCGACACCGGGGCGCCCCGCACGGCGGTGCGGATCGGGGCCGGCCCATGGTCGGCCGCCGGAGCCGGGCAGACGAGGGGCAGGGTTACGGTCACGACGGTCCCGGCCTGCGGGGCGCTCTCGATCAGCAGGGCGCCGCCGTGCAAGCCGACCAGGCCCTGCACCACCGAGAGTCCGAGGCCGGTCCCCTCGTGCTGGCGCTTGTAGCCGCCGCTGCCCGCCTGGAAGAACGGGGTCCCGAGCTTGGGCAGGTCGTCCGTACCGATGCCGACGCCGGTATCGGCCACGACGATGTCCAGGCTGCCCGCGCCGCGGCGCAGGGACAGGTCGACCCGGCCGCCGCGCGGGGTGAACTTCACCGCGTTCGAGATGAGATTGATCAGAACCTGCCGGCAGGCGGCGGGATCGGCGGTGATCTCCACCGGGCCCGACGGGGCGACGGTGAGGACGATGCCGGCGGCGTCGGCCTTCAGGCGCATCAGGTCGCAGCAGGCCCGAAGCAGGCCCGCGATGTCGAAGCATTCGGGGGCGCAGTCGAAGTTGCCGCTCTGGATCCGGCTCATGTCGAGCAGCGTGTTGACCACGCCGAGCAGATGGTGGCCGGAGGCGCCGATAATGCCGGCATATTCCCGCGCCTGGTCCGGGCCGAGGCTGACGGCGCCTTGGCCCGCCAGGACCTCGGAGAAGCCGATGATCGCATTGAGCGGCGTGCGCAGCTCGTGGGTCACGTTGGCCAGGAACCGGCCCTTGATCGCGTCGGCGCGTTCGGCCTCGGCGCGGGCACGCTCCAGCTCCACGGCATGCCGGTGGTGCTCGGTCATGTCGCGGGTGACCGCCACCACCGCCATGGCGGCCTCGTGCGGCCCGTGCTCGATCCGGTGGGCGCGCATCTCGGCGTGGATCAGGCTCGCGCCGTCGGGCCGGCCGGCCTCGGCCTCGACGTGCAGGCGCAGGGGCAGGGTCGCGGGCCGCCCGGTCGCCGCCACGTCGCTCACCGCCTTGAGGAAGGCCGGCCGGTCGGCGACATGGACCCGCTCCAGCAGCCCATGGCCGCGCAGCCGGGCCGGGTCGCTGCCGAGCAGCCGCGTGGCCGAGACCGAGGCTTCCAGCACGCGGCCGTTGCGGTCGTGCCAGGTCACGAGATCGTCGATCGCCGAGAGGAGCAGCCGGTCGCGGGCCTCGTTGTCGCGCAGCCGCTCGCGCCAGACGCCTTCGTTGCGCATGTGCTCCAGAGCCTGGGCGGCGACATGGCCGATCGCGGTGATCGCGAAGGCCGGGAGCGCGATCCCCGCCGAGATGTCCATGACCGGCAGGGCGCCGGCCCAGGCGCCGAGGGCCACCACGGTCAGCACGCCGAGAACCGCCATGACGGAGGCCGCGATCGTCGCGCGGAGCGAGCCGGAGACCAGCGCCTCCAGGGGGATCGCCACCAGCCAGACCGCGGCGGGCGATGCGGCGCCGCCGGTGACGCCCGCCAGGGCGACGACGAGGCCGGTCAGGCCCGCCGAGGAGACCGCGTGGGCGATCCAGAGGGACCCGGTGCGGGCGAGCAGGACGGCGGCGAAGACCGGCAGCAGCAGGCTCGCGATCGCCAGGACCTCGAAGCCGGACGGCACCCCGCGCCAGAGCAGATAGGGCGGCAGACCGACCATCATGACGGCGCCGGTCGCCAGCCGCGACACCAGGAAGCGCTGGTGGCGCGCACGGGCCGGCGCATTGTCGGCCACGGATTCGTGGACGAGACCCGCGAGCCGGTCGTCGATCAACGACGTCAGGACAGTCTTAATGGTCAAGGTTGGCACGCGCCGCGCAGAATGCGTTCCCGCATCCGTCGCGCCTCCGGTTCGACTTCGAACGACTTCCGGACGGTCGCAGAGCCGGCTTAAACGAGTGTTGCGGGACTTGTCCGATTGATCGGGATGCTTTCCGCGAGGTAACCAGCCGATTGCGGACAAGCTTCATTCACCATCGCGCGGAAAAGCTCGGGTCGGTTGAGGCCCGGTTGAGGAAATCCGTCGAATGCTTCCGCTTGATCTCGAGCGGAGGAATCGTCTCATGACCGTCCTGCTGCGCGCCGCGCTGGTGATCGGCGTGCTCTCCTACTTTGCCCTGCTGCGAGCCGGGACGGATCCGGCCGCCGAGGCGAGACGGCTCGCCGACGCGGTGCCCAGCGCCCAGGCGGCGCTGCCGGCGGCCCTCGACGCGGTGCCAGCCGAGGCCCGCGAGCGGGCGGTGCGCGCCGTCCTGGCCCGCGGCCTGATGGCCGAACTGAGCCGCCGCGCCGCGGAGCCGACGGCCTCAACCGACACCCTTGAGGAGACCGATCGGCAGCCCGCTTGGCGGGGCGCCGATCCGCAGCGCGATCCGCCCGTGGATCCCCGCTGACGTCCGGCCCGTCAGGCCGGCTCCCCGCCGCCCGCCGCCCGGGAGCGCACCGGCAGGGAGGGGCGCTGCGCGGCGACGCGCTCTGCGCCCTGGCGCAGCTTCGCCTCCGGGCCGTGCAGCGGTTGATGGGCCTCGCCGCGCCCGCGTTCGGCGAGGGGCCGGTCGAGGATCGCGGCGATCAGGTCCCGGGAGGCTGGCCGGCTCACGGTGCGGAACAGCCGGACGAGGTCGGCCACCCGCTCGGCCGAGCGCGCGACACCCTGGTTGAGGGTCAGGAAGATGTAGACCGCCTCCTCCTCGTGCAGGCCGGCGGCCCGCAGACCCAGGGTCAGGAGGTCGTAGCGGGCGCTGGCGTCGGCGACCACGGTCAGGAAATCGCGCGGCAGGCCGAGGCCGTCGGCCAGGGCCGCCATGAAGGCCGGCACGTCGCGGGCGGCGGACAGGCCGGTCAGGGTCTCGCCGAGGCCGCGGGGCGCCGGCGGGCAGGGGCGCAGGGCGGCGGTCGCCTCGACGGCCCGGCCGATCACCGTGCGGCGGATCGGATCGGCGTGCAGGTACAGGGGCACGAGGTCGGCGGCCGAGACGTCGGGCCGGACCAGGAGAAGCCGGGCGAGGTCGGGGGCGCCGCGGCCGCGGTTCACGAGCCGCGCCAGGGCTGCCCCCCGCAGGGTGTGGCCGAGATTGGCGGCCAGCGCGCGGTCGATCTCGGGGCGGCCCTCGCGGGAGAGCTCGTCCACCGCCTCGCGGCTCAACCCGGCCCGGGCGGCGATGCGGGCGGCGATATCCGATCCCTCGGCCAGGGCCGCCTCGATCAGGCGATGGCTCAGGGTCGGGGCCAGTTCCACCACCGCGTCGCGGGCCTCGCCGCCGCGCAGCGCGAGCGCCTCCAGCACCGCCGGCGGCGTCTCGGGGCAGGGGGCCAGCTTGCGGGCCACCACCCGGGCGGTCTCCTCATCCACCGTGGGGATCAGGCCGCAGGCGAGCGATTCGAAGATCTCGATCTCGGTCCTGTCCCGGGCCGCCGCCCGGACGAACAGGTCGGTCTGAACCCGGAGGATCACCGGCTTGAGATCGAGATTCTCGATGCGTGAGAGTTCGAGGAGCCCGGACAGGTCCGGCGGAGCATCGACGGATGGGGGCATGGAGGATCGGTTACGCAAGACTGCAGTAAGGTCACGCTAACCGCATCGACGTGAATCGACCTTTAAACCGCCTCCGCCGCGACCGTGCCGTCCTGCATCATGGTGGCCCGCGCCCGGCCCCGCTTCGGCCTCAGCGCGTCAGCCAGAGAACGAGGCCGAGCCCCACGGCCGCCGCGACGATGATGCCGACATAGAGCGGCAGGACCCAGGGCTGCCGCTGGTGCACGTAGCCCTTCGCCGCCCGCTCCGAGGGGGCCCGCTCGTTCTGCCGGGCGATCCGGACCTCCTGGGGCGTCGGCGGCGTCCCGCCGGCCTCCTCGCAGGTCCCGAGCGGGGCCGCGCCGATATCCATGTGCGGGGTCTTGTCGGCGGTGCGGCCGCTGTCGATGTCACCCTTGAGCTGCGCGGCGGTCGGCGCGTCGGAATCCGGTGGCGGATCGCAGGGCAGGTTCGCAGGGGGCGGCGGGGTCTCGGATCGCAGCGTCATCGGGGGGACTCCAGTCTCCGGTCACAACGCCCGATGGGCCCGGTCGGCTGCGGCCAGGATGTCGCGGCTTTCAGGCCTCTCCGGCGCCGCGCTTCAGCAGCGGCCGCGCGAGCATTTGCCCCGCATCGGTGAAGCCGGCCGCCCTGCAGAAGGCGCGCAGGGCCTCCTGGTCCGGCGCCGCGGCCAGGAGCAGCCGGTCGCAGCCCGCCTGTCGCGCCGCCCGGCCGGCCGCCTTCAGCAGCACCCGGCCGATGCCCCGGCGGCGGGATTCGATCGCGACCGCGAGGCTGGTGATCAGGCCGAAGGGCCGCGGCGCCTCGAGGGTCCGGACGGGGGACACGGTGATGAGGCCGCTCGGCGGTCCCCATTCTACGGCGACGAGGGCGGTGCCGCCGTCCTGTTGCAGGGCGTCGAGCCGGGTCGCGAGGTCCGCGGCGCCGACCGCGATCCCCGCCTCACCCAGCAGGGCCGCGAGCCCGGCGGCGTCGGGACTCGCGGCAGCGCGGATCTCCAGCCCGTAGCGAGTGCCCAAATTCCGCTCCTGATCGGCCGGCCCGGACGTGCAACGCGGCGCATCGCGATCCGTCCCCCGCGGGCGCAGCCCGCACGGGCCGCGTCGAGGCCGGTGCCGTCGTGGCCCTCGGCCTCGTCCTTCGACGGGATCTGGAGAGCGTCTTCAGGAAGGCGAACGAGCGCCGGACCGGGCTTCGGCGGGGTCACCCGCAGTGTTCGCGGGAGTGTTCGCGGGGCGGAACACGCACGGGCTTTGACGCTTTGCTTACCCGTTCAAGTTCGGGGAGCGCGCAGCATGGCGGGTCGGGTGACGGATCAATCCCCCGATGAGACGGCCGTCAAGGCGCATCCGGAGACCGAGCGGTCGGTGCCGCGACCCGGGACGGCCGAAGAGGCCGAAGCGGTCGAGCGGCACAGGGCCGAGACGGACGTCGCCGCGGGCGACGTGGCCGACGATCTCGCCGACTTCGCGTGATCCGGCCGGCACGCGGGCTGCGGGCCGGCCGGGTCCCAGGGGCCCGGCCGAGGGGCCGGGCTCAGGCCGTTTCTTTGGCCTTGCGGGGGCGGCTCACGCGCTTGGGCTTCTCGGCCACCTCCGCGACGGGCTCGGGAGCCGGCGCCGGCGCCGGCGCAGCGGACTTGCGGCGCTGCTGGCCGAGGCCGAGGCTGCGGGCGAGTTCCGAACGCTGGGCCGAGTAGCTCGCAGCCGTCGACGGGTAGTCGCGCGGCAGGCCGAAGCGCTCGCGATACTGCTCGATCGTCAGGCCGTTGCGCGACAGATGGCGCTTCAGCGTCTTGTACGGCTTGCCGTCGATGAACGAGATCAGCGCGTCCGGCGTCACCGACTTGCGGATCTGGGCCGGCGTCGGCTTGTCGGCCGTCTCTGTCACGGTCGCCGCGGGGGCCGAAAGCTTCGTCAGCGCGGCGTGAACGCCGGCGAGCAGACCGGGCAACTCGCTGATGGGCACCGAATTGTTCGAGACATACGCCGAGACGATGTCCGACGCCTGCTCGATAAAGGTCTGCTGCTGCTCAGTGGCGGTGTCGTCCATCGATGATTCCCTCTATCCGACCGTGGTGAGACGGTTCTAACGTCTGTGCAGCAAAATCAAGTCGTCGTCGAGCATTTCCCTACACAATGCCCCGGTCATGAACACGCATATTGTTGAAGCCGTGGGTCGACCTGAAATCGTTGGTCGAGCAAACCGACATGCCGGAGGCGAGGTTGGATGTGGCCGCGGCCTGCGGACGGGCGCCGATTATGCCTTCTGTCGCGATCTAGCGGCGGGCTTCCTCTGCGAAGATCCGTTTCGGGTCTGATGAGACGCCCGGAACTTCACGCGGCGGCCCGCCGCGATGTCCCGTCAGCGCGTCGACGCGGGATGAACGTTTCGGCCGGACTGTCACGTGATCTGCGCGGGGCCGGTCCTGGCCTCGGGCGCATCTGGGCCATAAACGTCCGGGTGAGACGGGATCCGGGGCGATCGACGTGGACCAGCAATCGGAACCGGGCACCGTCTTCGGCGCCACCATCCCGTTCGTGGATCATTGCGGCATCGAGGCCCTCGACGTGCGCGCCGGCCGGACGCGCCTGCGCCTGGCCCTGCGGCCGGAGCACGCCAACAATCTCGGCATCGCCCATGGCGGCGCGCTCTGCACGTTGCTCGACGTCGCCCTCGGGACGGCGGCCCGGCTGCAGGCGGGGCGCCCCGTGGTGACCCTCGACATGCAGACCCGCTTCCTCGCCCCCGGGCGCGGTATCCTGATCGCCGAGGGGCGGGTGACCCGGGCGGGGCGGTCGGTGATCTTCTGCGAGGCCGAGATCCGGGATGCGGCGGGGGATCTGGTGGCGACGGCCACGGGGCTGCTCAAGCCCGTCGGCGAGCGGCCGGGCCCGGCGTAGGCCGCCCGCGCCGCCGCGGCGGGTTGCGGCTCCGGACGCCTGCGCGGTCACGTCGGGCCGCGCCCGCATTGACGTGCGCCCGGCACGGTGGAAAAGCCTGTGTCATGACGATGCCGGATGACGCGCGCGCAGCCCTGGCTGCGCCTCCCTCAGAGGCCGACGTGGCGGCCATGAAGTCCGAGGCCGCGGCGTGGTTCGAGACGCTGCGCGATCGCATCCTCGCGGCCTTGGAGGCCATCGAGGCGGAGGCGACGGGCCCGTTCCATCCCGATGCGCCCGAGGGCCCCGGAACCTTCGAGAAGACCCCGTGGAACCGGACCGACCATACCGGCCGGCCCGGCGGCGGCGGCGTCATGGCGATGCTGCGCGGCCGCGTCTTCGAGAAGGCGGGGGTGCACATCTCGACGGTGCATGGCGAGTTCGCGCCGGAATTCCGGGCCCAGATGCCCGGCGCCGCCGAGGATCCGCGCTTCTTCGCCACCGGCATCTCGCTGATCGCCCATCCGTGGAATCCGCACGTGCCGACGGTTCACATGAACACCCGGTTCGTCGCGACGACGCGGGCGTGGTTCGGCGGCGGGGCCGATCTGACGCCGGTGCTCGACCGGCGCCGCAATCAGGCCGATCCGGACAGCCGCCATTTCCACGCCTGCCTGGCGCGGGCCTGCGCGGCGCACGGCATCGATCACGCCCGCTACAAGGCGTGGTGCGACGAGTATTTCCACCTCAAGCATCGGAACGAGCCGCGCGGCATCGGCGGGATCTTCTACGATTATCTCTGGAGCGGCGATCCACAGGCCGACCTCGCCTATACCCGCGACGTCGGACAGGCCTTCCTGGAGGCCTATCCGAAGATCGTGCGCGACAACGTCACCACGCCCTGGACCGAGGCGGACCGCCACGAGCAGCAGGTGCGGCGCGGCCGCTACGTCGAGTTCAACCTGCTCTACGACCGGGGCACGATCTTCGGCCTGAAGACCGGCGGCAACGTCGCCTCGATCCTCTCCTCGATGCCGCCGACCGTGCGCTGGCCGTGAGTGCGGGGCTGCCGGCCGCCTACGCCCCGCAGCAGGACGCGGCGCTGAAGGCGATCGCCGCGTGGCGGCGGGACGGGGGATCCCAGGTGTTCCGGCTGTTCGGCTATGCCGGCACCGGCAAGACCACGCTCGCCCGCCGGATCGCCGAGGATGTCGACGGCACGGTGGTCTACGGGGCCTTCACCGGCAAGGCGGCCTCGGTGATGCGCCAGAAGGGCTGCTACGACGCCGCTACGATCCACTCGCTGATCTACCGCACCAAGGAGGCGGAGGAGGGCGGACCGACCTTCACGCTGAACCGCTCGGGGCCGGCCGCCAAGGCGGATCTGATCATCATCGACGAGTGCTCGATGGTGGATTCCGATCTCGGCCACGATCTTCTGTCGTTCGAGCGGCCGGTGCTGGTCCTGGGCGATCCGGCGCAGCTGCCGCCGGTGCGCGGCGGCGGCTTCTTCACCGAGGCGGAGCCCGACGTGATGCTCACCGAGGTGCATCGGCAGGCCAAGGATGACCCGATTGTCCGGATGGCGATGACGATCCGCGAGGGCGGCCGGCTGGAACTCGGCAGCTATGGGCAGAGCCGGGTCGTGTCGCGCCGCACCCTGGATCCGGCCGAGGTGCTCGAATGCGATCAGGTGCTGGTCGGCCTCAACAAGACGCGCCGCCTCTACAATGCCCGGCTCCGGGAACTCGCCGGCCACACGGATCCGATGCCGGCGATCGGCGAGAAGCTGGTCTGCCTGCGCAACGATCGGGTGAAGGGCCTGCTCAACGGCTCGACCTGGACGGTCCAGGCGCTGCGCGCACCGCCGCGGCCGGATCTGATCCGGCTCGACGTGGTGCCGGAGGACGATCCGGCCCTGCGCCGGAAGCCCACCGACATCAAGGTGCTGCGGGCGATGATCACCGGCTCGGACGAGGAGATCCCGCTGTTCCTGCGGCGCGAGACGGACGAATTCACCTACGGCTACGCGCTGACGGTGCACAAGGCCCAGGGATCGCAATGGGACCGGGTGACGTTGTTCGACGAATCCTACGCGTTCCGCGAGCACCGGGCGCGCTGGCTTTACACCGGCCTGACCCGCGCCGCGCAGGCGATCACGGTGGTGGTCTGATCCGGCGCAGGCGGGCGACGTCGCGCTTGTGAAGCTGCGCCGCGCGTGCTAGGCACCCCCGGTCTCATCGAGGCACCTTGCGGAGAGGTGGCAGAGCGGTTGAATGCACCGCACTCGAAATGCGGCATGCCTGCAAGGGCATCGGGGGTTCGAATCCCCCCCTCTCCGCCAGTCGCCCCTGACGCACGCCATAGATTTTCGTTTTTGGGGGCGTTTCCGGCTACGATCTCATCATAATTTGTCGCTGATGCGCGTGCGTCATCGATAAATAAGGACTGTTCGCCCTGGCAATTCGATGCCTCGCGATCCGATCGTGGCAGGCCTGGAACCCGCCGCGCTCCTGTACAGGCTGAGCCGCATCTACTGCTGAGACATGGGGCAGGAGGATGCCCTTTCGCATCCAATGCGTGTGTTCCGGCGGGCGATGGATTTCGCTAGAGCATTTTCGATTTGATCTGGCTCATATCCTGCGGCGGCGCAGAAGGTGGCACACTCATCGGGCGTGATCGTATCGATGAGCCGACCGATGGCTGCCCACAATCCCTCGACAGTGCGCGCGGCGGCCTTGCGCAGCAGCGCCTTGAGCTTTGAGAAGGCCATCTCGATCGGGTTGAAGTCGGGCGAGCCGGGCGGGAGGAAGAGCAGCCGCGCGCCGGCCGGCCCTGTGTGGCTGCCGAGGTTGTCCGTCACGACGGTGTCGTCGGGAGCGAGTTCGGGCACGAGCACGCGCTCGACGGAAGTCTGGAAGGCGTCGCGGATGATCGGACCGTCCAGCACGAACGGCGCCGCGAGGCCCGACAGGCGCAGGCCCGCCACGAAGGTCGTGGTCTTCCAGTGACCGTGCGGCACGCTCGAGCGAAGCCGTTTGCCGCGGGGGGGCCGCAGGTGCGGGCCATGTCGGTCGAGGGCCAAGTCTCGTCGAGGAACACGAGGCGGGCGAAGTCGAGATCGGGCTGGCCCTCGAACCACGCCTCGCGGGCGGCCTTCACGTCCGGACGGTCGTGCTCCGTGGCGTGGGCTGTCTTTTTGTGTACGTCAGGCCGCGCGCGTCAGGAAACTGCACAGCGTGCGCAACCCAACCGTTCGGTCGTGCTCATCCTTCAAGCGGACCTGCATCTCCTCCAGGGTGACGTCATCCCGCTCGGCGATCAGGGCCCGCAAGAACGCCTCGTGCGGATCGAGCTTGCAGCGGCGTGCCCGACCTTGCGGACGGGCCGCCACCGTCCGGGTCGTGGCCAGTGCCGTCATAAAGCGGATCGCGGTCGCAGCACCCGCCCCGAAGTGCTTGGCCGCTTGCCGGCGCGAGGTCGCGCCTGCCGCGTCAACCACCCGCTCACGCAGATCCTGGCTGTCGGGTCGGCCCATGCCGTGCTCCTCACAGGGAGCGCGCAATGAATCAGCCCAAATGCCCGGTGTGAACCCCAACCGTCCGATTCAGCGCATTCCGAAAAATCTCTAGTCGATCTGGACAAATAATTGAATATACTGTTAGGTGAAATGTTTTATAGTTTGTTGATTTCAAATAAGATTGGATTTTTTGGGTCAAAAAACAATCTATCCGCTAAAGATCCTTTGCGACATAAGTTTTCGCGAACACAGAGACCGCCTCGGCGACATGGTCCTTGATCTGATCGGGGTCGATGGCGAAGGTGTGCGGGGTGAACAGCATCAGCGGAACGAATTTGCCCATGATGCTGCCGGTGAAGATCTCCGCCGCCCGCGCCGGATCGTCGCCGGTGAATTCTCCGCGGGTCCGGGCCTCGGCCAAGTAGCCCGTGAGCTTCTGCAGGGTACGGCCCGGCGCCATCGCGTAGAAGGCCTCCCCGAGCGCCGGATGCCTGTGAGTCTCGTTCACGATCATGCGAGCCAGCGCGACCACCATGGGGCTGCACATGCATTCCAAAAGTGCGATGCCGACCGATTGCAAGACGATTGGAATGGGCCCATCGCTCTCCAGAGTTGAGTCGAGAACTTGTCGGACTTCGTTGTTCCGGTTGTCCACCACTTCGATGAACAGATCTTCCTTGCTGCCGAAATGCCGATAGAGCGTTTCTTTGGACGACCCAGCCGCGAGAGCGACCATCTGCATCGTCGTCTCAGCGAAACCGTGCTCGAGGAATACCTTCTCGGCAGCCTGGGCAATCTCCGCGCGGCGCCGCGCCCCGCGCGGGATTGGCCCACGCGCGGCCTTCTGATCGACCTCTGCGGCGCTTGACATCGCTCCGTCCACCCTCGCACATCCGAACCGCCGGGTTCGGTTATGTTGACCGCGTCTAAGGCAAGTGGGCCGCGTGATCGAGTGTTCCTTCGGCTGCGCGGTCGATAGGGTTGCGAATCCGATTCATGGCCGACGATGATACTGACCGTCGATCGCGCTCCGGTGGCCGCCCGCGCGACCGCCGCGACTATATCGATCTCGGCTCCGAAGCCGATGATCGCGGGCGCCGCGCGGCACGCGCATCCGACCGCGAGGAACGGTGGGACGGTGCAAGGTCCGTGGCGTTCGAGACCAGCCGCCGCCGCAGCTCCGACCGCGCCCGGGACGAAGCGCAGGACAATTATCCCGATGACGATCAGGACGATGACGGAGGCGAATCCGTAGGAGATCGCGGGCGTCGGGACGCGGATCGATCGGCGGATGACGATCGCCGCGGGCGTCAGCAGAACGAAGAGCACCCCCGCGGCAAAGGATCGGACGGGCAGGACGGATCGGGCCGCGATGGGCGGACCGGCAATGCGGAACAGGGCGGCCGGGATCAGGATGCTGAACGGCGCAGCAAGCGCCGACCGCTCGTGATCGGCATCGGCGCGGTCGTGGTCCTTCTGATGGTGGCTGGCGGCCTCTATTTCTGGTTGTCGACCCGCGGCAAGGCCTCGACCGACGATGCCTATACCGACGGCAACATCGTCAGCATTGCGCCCCAGGTCGCCGGGCAGGTGATCTCCCTCGATGTCACCGACAACCAGTTCGTCCACAAGGGCGACCCGCTGTTCCGCATCGATGCCCGGCAATACGTCTACCGACAGGAGCAGGCCCAGGGTCAGCTCGACGCGAGCAAAGCGCAGATCGCCAATCAGAAACTCGGCGTCGAGATCGCCAAGAAGAACTTCCCGGCCGCGCTGGCGCTGGCGCAGGCGAACCTCGCCTCGGCCAAGGCCAACCTCGCCCTGCAGCAGGCGAATTACGACCGGCAGAAGAGCCTGCCGAAGCTGGCCACCACCCAGCAGGATGTGGATACGACCGCCGCGAACTACCAGCAGGCGAAGGCGCAGGTCGAGCAGGCCGAGGCCCGGGTCATCCAGGCGATGCCGGTCCAGCAGAATATCGGCCAGTCCGAGCAGCAGGTCGACCAGCTCCAGGGGCAGGCCGAGCAGGCCAAGGGCCAGCTGGACCAAGCCGTCCTCAACGTCGAGTGGACTGTCGTGCGCGCGCCCCAGGACGGCTGGGTCACCCGGCGCAACGTCAATGCCGGCGACTACCTGACGGCGGGCCAGCAGGTGATGTCGCTCGTCACCACCGACGTCTGGATCACGGCCAACTTCAAGGAGACCGAGCTGGACGGCATGCGGCCCGGCCAGCAGGTCACCATCACGGTGGACGCCTATCCCGACCTCGACTTGCATGGCCATGTGGACTCGGTCCAGCGCGGCTCGGGCTCGAAGTTCTCAGCCTTCCCGGCCGAGAACGCCACCGGCAACTTCATCAAGATCGTCCAGCGCGTGCCGGTGAAGATCGTGATCGACTCCGGGCTGAAGAAGGACGAGCCCCTGCCCCTCGGCGTCAGCGTCGAGCCGACGGTGCTGCTGAAATGAGCGGCGATCCGAACCAAGGCTGGAAACCCGCCTACAACCCCTGGCTGATCGCCATCACGGTGACGCTCGCCGCCTTCATGGAGATCCTCGACACCACGATCGTCAACGTGGCGCTGCCCTACATCGCGGGGTCGCTCGCCGCCTCGAGCGACGAGGCGACCTACACGCTCACCGCCTATCTCGTCGCCAACGGCATCGTCCTGACCATCGCCGGCTGGCTCTCCGACACGATCGGGCGCAAGCGCTACTTCCTGATCTGCATCGCGATGTTCACGGTGTCGTCCTTCCTGTGCGGCATCTCGCAGAGCCTGGGCCAGATCATCGTGTTCCGCTTGATGCAGGGCTTCTTCGGCGGCGGCCTGCAGCCGAGCCAGCAGGCAATCATTCTCGACACGTTCCCGCCCGCCAAGCGCGGGGCGGCCTTCGGGGTGACCGCCGTGGCGACCGTGGTGGCGCCCGTGCTCGGGCCGACGCTCGGCGGCTACCTGATCGAGCACCTGGACTGGCGCTGGATCTTCTTCGTCAACGTCCCCGTCGGGATCCTGGCGGTGATCGCCAACAGCATCCTGGTGCAGGACCCGCCCTCCGAGCAGGAGAAGCGCAAGACCAAGCGCGGCATCGACTATATCGGCCTGTCCCTCATCGTGATCGGCATCGGCTGCCTGCAAATCGTGTTCGACCGCGGCGAGGACGACGGCTGGCTCGGCTCGCCGTTCATACGGATCATGGCGACGATCGGCTTCCTCGGCGTGTTCGGGGCGATCTGCTGGCTGCTGACGGCGAAGAAGCCGATCATCGACCTCGACGTGTTCAAGGACAAGAACTTCGCCATGGGCTGCGTGCTCATCGGCGCCATGGGCTTCGCCCTCTACGCCAGCGCCGTGGTGATCCCGCAATTCGCCCAGAACGTGCTGGGCTACACCGCGCTGAAATCCGGCCTGATCCTGTCGCCAGGCGGGATCGTGGTGATCATCCTGATCCCCATCGTCGGGCAGCTCATGAAGGTCGTCCAGACACGCTTCATCGTCATGTTCGGCTTCGCCTTCATGGGCGCGGCCCTGTTCTATTCCAGCCGGCTCGCCCCCGACATCGACTTCAGGACCCTGGTGCTGATGCGCTCCCTCCAAACCGCGGCGCTCGGCTTCCTGTTCGTGCCGATCTCGACCATCGCCTACCTGACCCTGCCGCAGAAATACCGCAGCGACGGCGCGGCCCTGTTCTCGATGTTCCGGAACGTGTTCGGGTCGCTGGGGATCTCGCTCTCGACCGCAGCCATCACCGAGCGCACGCAGGCCGACCAAGCGCACCTGTCGGGGTTCATGACGCCGCTGCGCTCCGGCTACAACACGCTGATCCAGGAGAGTGAGCACACCCTCCGCTCACTCGGCCGCGCAGCCTCCGTCGTGCATCAGCAGGCGGTCGCCCACACCTACCAGACCTACATGAAGCAGGCGCAGGTCTTGGCCTACAGCAACATCTTCCAGTACACGGCCGTCATCGCCCTGATGGTCGTGCCGCTCTGCTTCCTGATCTCGGCCAAGACCGCGCAGGGCGGCGGGGGAGGACACTGACATGACCTCCCGCATCTCCTCCCGCATCTCCTCCCGGCCCCGCCCGTGGCTGCGCGGCGGCGCGGCCCTCGCCCTATCCGGGCTGACGGCCTGCACAGTCGGACCGAACTTCCTGCCCCCCGCGGCGCCGCTCGCGGAATCGAGCGACTACCTCGACACCGGCCAGCCGGCCCGGACCCCGCTGCCGCTTCTCGCCCACACCAGCGCGGTGGAGCCGGCGGTGACGTGGTGGCTCGCCTTCCGCGATCCGATCCTGGCGCAGCTCGAGGACCGCGTCGCGGCGCAGAACCTCGACGTGCAGACCGCCACAGCGCGCCTGTTCCAGAGCCGGGCCCAGCTCGGCACCGCGGCCGCCGCCGGCCTGCCAACCCTCAACGGCCAGGGCAGTGTCTACCGGCAGCAATTCAGCAAGAACGGCACGATCGGCCTCCTGTCCAACTCCCTCGGCGGCGTCACGGGTGGCAGCGGCTCCAGCGCCTCCAGCAGCGACCTGACGGCGCCGCTGACCAACGGCTTCGAGAGCTATACGCTGGGCTTCGACGCCTCCTGGGAACTCGACCTGTGGGGCAAGGTCCGCCGGTCGGTGGAATCCGCCCAGGCGCAGGCGGACGCGGCCGCCGAGCAGCGGCGCGACGCGCTGGTCTCGAGCCAGGCGGAACTCGCACGCGACTACGTGCAGCTACGCGGGACGCAGGAACAGATCCGGATCGACCTCGCCAACATCAAGGTCAACGAGCAGATCCTTGACGTGGTGCGGATCCGCCAGCAGCGGGGTCTCGTCACGGGCCTCGACACGGCGAATGCCGCCCAGCAGGTCGAAGCGATCAAGGCGCAGCTGCCGCAGCTCCAGCAGCAGGAGATCCAGCAGATCAATGCCATCGCGCTGCTGCTCGGCGAGCCGCCGCTCTCCCTGTCGCAGGAGCTGGTGACCGGCCGCGCGATCCCGCCGGTGCCGCCGCGAATCCCCGTGGGGGTACCGTCGAGCCTCGTGCTGCGCCGCCCCGACATCCGGCGGGCCGAGGCCAACCTGCACGCGGCGGTCGCCGAGATCGGCGTCGCCGAGGCGCAGTTCTTCCCCTCCGTGACGCTGTCGGCGAGCCCGGTCGTCAACGCGGTCGATCCGGGCAAGATCTTCCGGGGCTCGTCCCTGCAATACATGAATGTGGGGCCGTCGATCTCCATCCCGCTCTTCGAGGGCGGGCGGCTCAAGTCGAACCTCGTCCTCCAGCGGGCCCGCCAGCAGGAGGCGGCGATCGCCTACCAGAAGGCGGTGCTCCAGGGCTGGCACGACGTCGTCAACGCGCTGGCTGCGCTCAGGGGCGACGAGGGCCGCCGGGCGCGGCTGGCGCGGCAGGTGGCCGATGCGCGGCAGGCGTTGGCGCTGTCCCGGGCGCGGTACACGCAGGGCGTCGAGATCTTCACCACCGTCCTCCAGGCCTCTCAGACCGTGCTGCAGGCCGAGACCAACCTCGTCCAGGCGACGGCGGCGATGTCGACTGACTTTGTGGCTCTGTCGAAGGCGCTGGGAGGCGGCTGGGAAAGCACCTTCCCGGCGGGTCCGACACCGGCGCTAGACCTGTCCCGGGTCTCTGTCCCGGCTGCCGATCTCACCCATGCGGGCGCCGGGCCGATTCTGTGAGATCAGGCCCGAGCGGCCTGGTGTCGGCGTCGCCTTAAACGCTTGCCCGAACGGCTTCTTCGCCTGGAAGAGCCGCCCGGCTGTGAGGCGGCAGCGCGAGGATCTCGTGCTGCTCACCCCTGTTCGCTCCACCTTCGCGCTCTCGCACGAGACCTATGGCAGCCCCGTGTGACGCACGAGCTGCACGAACAGGGCGTGGCGGCAGGCCGGCGACGCGTGGCCTGGCTGATGCTGGGCGACGGGCTCAGCGACGATGTGTTCCCCGGTCACGGAGAGCCTGCGATCCCTTGCCTAACGAGAATGTGTAGCGATTGAAATTTATCGCCAGAACCGAAACAAAAATGGCAGTTCATGGCATAAAGTCACGTCTATTTGATCCTGCCTGCGAGTTAAATTGCCACCGATGGTCATTTTTGGAATCATTTTTGGGGCAGTGCAGAGATAAGGAAACAAAGAGAAACGCGATTTGCATCCAAATTGCTCGATTGTTTCTGATAAACAGGGGTATTTTGTTGCCAAATAGCCACATATTATTCGCGCTGTTCTTGAGCTGGATTGAGCCTCATTGCTCAACCGTGCCGACCCGCGCATCCTGATCCTGCATCGGGGCATCGCAGTCCAACGCCCCGTACAAGCCTGCCTTCAGATGCAGGCGGCGATGCACTTCGCGGCGAGATCCGGAAAACGGGCGCTGCCGCACCACGGGTCTCGAAGCTTTGAGGATATCGATGAGTGTCTTGAAAAGCGCGCTGCTTGCGTCTGCTGCAGCATTCATAGCGGCGGGGGCGGCCCATGCCGCAGACCTGCCGGTCAATAAGGCTGTCCCCGTCGAGTACGTCCGCGTCTGTGGCGCCTATGGCGCCGGCTTCTTTTACATTCCTGGGACTGACACTTGCCTCCGTATCGGAGGCCGTGCGCGGTTCGAAGGTGGCTACCAGCCCAGCTACACCCGCCAAAGCGGCACCAACAGTGGTGACACCTCGGGATACCAGGGGCGCCTGCGCATCAATCTCGATGCCCGCACGCAAACTGCTTATGGGACCCTGCGAGCCTTCGTGCGCCTCGATGCCGGCGCCCGGACGGGCTACTCTGGTGTCGGCACTTCAGGGACCCAGCAGCGCATCGGTCAAGCCTTTCCCGGTCTCGGCATCGATCAGTTCGGCCGCGATCAGCAGTATGTGAATGTCGACAAGGCATTCATTCAGTTCGCAGGGCTCACCGCTGGTCGCGCCTCCTCATTCTTCGATTTCTACGCCCACGATTTCGAGTTCGCCGGCGCCACTCTCGGATCCGACGTGTTCTCTACAAATCTGCTGGCCTACACGGCGACCTTCGGCAATGGTTTGTCGGCGACCCTGTCCATAGAAGACCCTGTGTTCCGTCGAACCCCGATCTTCTCGCCGACGAACAACCCAGCTGGTGTCACGGTCAACGCCAGCGTTGCGAACTTCGCACAAAGCAATTCGCCAGCTCCGGTGTTCATCGGCTATACTAACGGTATTCCAACCCGCTATAGTCAGGTCGATGTGATCCAGCGCGAGCGGATGCCCGACTTTGTCGGCGTCCTGCGCGTCGATCAAGCCTGGGGCACGGCCCAGCTCTCAGCTGCGGCGCACGAGTTGAACGTCGGCGACGTCGCCAACGGCGCCGGTACGGGCACGGGCTCAAACGTGAGCATCCCACACACCAACAGTGTGTACGGATGGGCCGTACAGGGCGGCTTGAAGATCAACACGCCATTCATCGCGCCGGGCGACTCCCTCTACTTGCAGGGGGCCTATGGAAATGGCGCGCAGATGTACACCGGGTACTGCGCCTATACCGGCTGCTACACGCAGAGCACGCAGACCATTCAGGGCCAGAAATTCAATCAGTATTTTGCCGACGCTACACTCAATCCATTCACTGGTCAGCTTGAGACGTCAACGAGTTTCACGACCACGATCTCGTATCTGCACTACTGGACGCCGGAATGGCGCTCGGCCTTCTTCGGCTCGTATGGCGAGCAGAGCTTCTCGAATGGGGCCCGCCTTGCGCAAGGTGCCATCTTCAGCCTAGAAAACCCCAACGGTACGAATGCCTTCGGCTCCAACGCCGTCGGTGTGCCAGGCACTCGGTTCTACCAGCTGAGCCAAGCGCTGCGCGACACCTACCAGTTCGTCGCTGGTGGCAGCATCATCTGGTCGCCGGTCAAAGACCTCGATATCGGCGTCGAGGCGTTCTACACGCAAATCGGACTGAAGAGCGGCCGCGCTATCGATTTGGACAAGAGCCCGACGGCCTACTCCAACATCTCCGGCATCAACAACGGAACCTTCGCTGTTGCCACCGCGACGAAAGACTCGATCTCTCAGGTTCGTTTCCGCGTCCAACGCGATTTCTAATTCCAGATCGAGACCGGTTATCTCCAAAGCTTCCCGGTCTTGATGTCCCCGTGCAAAGGGACCTTACTCACCCGGCCTTTGTGCCGGGTTTTTTGTGTCCGACGATGCGACAATGCGGCAATGCGGCAGCGCCGACATCCATCGCCGCCCGATGCTCTCCGAAAGGGCCTGGGCAAGGTCCAAATACTCTTTGGGAGAGGCATGAATATATAAAAGATTTAGCGCGCGGATCTGACGAATTTCATGCAGAAATGAATCGGCAACATCGATCGCGATATTGTGTTCAATGTACGGTCATGCTGTGTGCATTGGCACACTGCGTTCAAGGTGCGACCGATCAGGCCGGATCGATAGTGGCCAATCCGTGTTTGACACCACCCAGGGGATAATGCCCCACGTTTCTCTACGGTGCATTCTGTGAAAAAGATCGTTTTATGTGCAGTCTTCGCTGCAATCCTCGCGACCCCTGCCGTCGCACAGGCGGTGATCGAGACGCCGACCAGCACAACCGTCGTCGTCCCGCCTGGCGCGCCAGGCGTGATCACGCGTCAGCCGGGCTCCACCGGCGATGAGGATGCGTTCACCTACTCGCCGTCCGGCCGAGCGGAAGATGGCATCGCAACGGACTCGGCCGCCGCCGGCAATGAAGCACAGCCCTCACGCGTCGGTTCGACCGGGAGCGGCGGAGGCAAGTGACGCTCTAGGGTGTGGACTTGATCAGCACCGGAAGGCGATGACGGCGGCCAGAGCGAGGGCCGAGGCGTAGTTGCGGGCGAGTTTGTCGTAGCGGGTGGCAATGCGGCGCAAGTCTTTGAGGCGGTTGGAGGCTGCTGTCGAGGGCGGCTGCATCGCCTGACCATTCGGCCTTGGCCAGCGCGGCGAGCGTGGATTTCCAGAAGCCGCGCCGCGATCGGCGGTTGAAGCGGGCGTAGACCGTGGTACGCGGGCCGTAGGCGACCGGGCAATCGCGCCAGCGAGAGCCCGATGTCAGCACGTGCAGGATGCCGAAAATGATCTGCCGGTCGTCCTTCCGCTCGGGTTCGGGATGATCCTTGGGCATGAACGGTTCGATCACCGCCCACTGCTCATCGGACGAGCCAGAACAGGTCCGCCATCGCCACCTCCAGGCCGCAAAACGGCCGCCCGGAATCACAAAACGACAAACTCTGCAACGCCTTGGTTCGGTCCACACCCAGCCGAAAGACCTGAGATTTGCGTGTTCCGGCCCCTCGGCTTCAATGGCGAGGGGCTTCGAAACCAGCCCGGGAGCAATGCGCCCAACCCGGACGGTCAAAACCGATGGACAACGCCCCCGAAGCGGACGTCGAGCCAGACAGATCACAGGTCAGGGCGGGCCGGAGCACCGCGTCGGCGGCGTGCTGGTTGGCGGAGATTCGCAGGAATTCGAAGGGCGCGCGATCGCTCCGGCGTGATGTCGACGCCCCGTGACTCGTCGTCAGGGGACCAAAGCGGTGGAGCCCCGTCTCATACCGCGCCCCTGAATCGAACCGTAGGCGGTGCACCCGCCTCAAGCAGGCCCGCCAATTTCTCCAGTGCCTCTCGAAGCGTTTCGCGATCGGGCGCTGCGTTGACACAGACCCGGACGGTATCGCTTTGGTGCAACGACGACACCTCGAACAGGCTGATCGGCGTAACCCCGACCCCGGCTTCCTCCGCGGCCTGCGTATAGGCTCCCGCCGACCAGCCGTTCCCCAACTTCAGACAGAAATAGTACGCGTTCGGTTGGGTGAGGATGGCTTGCCGAGGCAGGAGACCAGCCACGAGTGCCTGCCGCGCTTGCGTTTCCGCACGCATCGCGGCGACGACTTGATCGATCCGCCGCGACTCCAGAAGGCGCGTCGCCCATTCCGCGTTGAATGGCGATGCCATCAGCGTGGTCGCACGCAGCGCGATACCGAAAGCAGAGACCAGCTGGCGGGGCACCCGCAGGAAGCCGATACGCAATCCCGGGCCCGCAAGCTTCGACAAGCTTGAGATGTGCACGACCCGGTCCGGCGCTGATGCAGCCAGCGGTCTCAGGATTGGGTCGGGCAGGAAGCCGTAGACATCATCCTCGACGATCAGGACGTCGTGGCGCGCACAGATTTCGGCCACCTCCCGCCGCCGTTCGTCCGACATCGTGGCGGTGGTCGGGTTGTGCAGCGTCGGCGTGCAGACGAGGACTTTCGCTCGGGTCCGGCGGCAGACCACGTCGAGGTATTCGGGCACGATGCCTTCGCGATCCATGCGGACCCCAACCAGCGAGCGACCCAGCATGCCGGCCGCGGATTTCAGGCCGTAGAAGCTCAGCTCCTCGGCCAGGACGGCATCGCCCGGATGCGTCAGCGCCATCAGGGAGAGCAGCAGGCCGTGCTGGCCGCCGCAGGTGACCAGCACCTCGTCGGCCCGGGCTTCAATCCCGAAGCGACCGAGCCATCGTGCTGCAATGGTCCGATGCCTGAGAAGACCGACGTCGACTTGGCTCGCGAGCAGGCCCCCGAGATCGACGGCGCCGTCGAGTTCGGGGCGGATCAGCGCCAGCGCAGGGTGATGCATCGCATGCGCCGGGAAGTTGTGGGACAGGTCGACGAAGGTCTGGCGTGGGACCGGCTCCCGAAGGGATGGCGGTCCGTCCGGATCCTGCACTGGGTTGAGGAAGGTGCCGCGGCCGACCTCGCCTCTGACAAGGCCCAGCCGCTGCATCTCGGCATAGGCCCGGCTGACCGTCCCGATGTTGAGCGACAGCCATGCGGCCAAGTCGCGTTGCGGCGGCAGCCGATCGCCCGGTCGCAAGACGCCGGCCCGCAGCGCGATCTCGACCGCGCCGACGATGGCCGAATAGCGAGCCCCGGCCGTCCGCTCGACGGCATCGATCCATCCGGGTCGACTCATACCTGCACCGATTGTCCCACACATTGTCTCGGTCGGACCGCAGCCACGACCGAAATTCAAGCGCGATGCCGCTCATATCCGCGCGCCAGGTCCGACAATGTCGCCTAACTTGATCATGACAATACGGTCCCGACCCTGGGTACGGGACATCACGCGGGTCAAGCCTGCGGAACGGAGATCGCGGTGCCGAAGCCAGAATCAGACCCGTCGGCCATGCTCTTCCACATGGTCTCCGACGGGCCGCAGCCGGTCGCTCCCTTCAGTCACGCGGTCGAGGTCGACGGCTTCGTCTTCGTCACGGGGCAGATGCCAGACACGCCGTCCAACCCCGGCCTCCTGCCGGACGGCATCGAGGCGCAGACCCGCAACGTCATGGCCAACCTCACAACGATCCTGGCCGGGCTCGGCCTGGGATTGGAGCACGTGGTCGTCGCGCGGGCCTTCCTGACGGAGTTCAAGCGCGACTACGCGGCGTTCAACGCGACGTACAAATCCTTCTTCCCGCACGACCGCCTGCCGGCGCGAACCTGCGTAGGCACGACGGGGCTCGCCTACGATGCCTTGGTCGAGATCGACCTGATCGCCCGTCGGGGCGCCGCGCCATCCCTTTCGTCGAGCGAGCAAAAGGACTGAGCCATGGCTTCCGTTCGGGACAAGATCCTCGCCATCGCCGCCGCGGCGGCGCTGAGCTTGAGCGTCGGGGCGTCCCAATCCTCTGCGGCGAGCCTCGACGACATCAAGGCCAAGGGGTCCATGGTCGTCGCGACCGAGGACAGCTACAAGCCGTTCGAGTACGTCGAGAACGGCAAGCCGATGGGCCTCGACCACGACCTCCTCGCGCTGCTGCGCAAGGAGGCGCCGTTCAAGATCGACCAGCAGATCATACCCTGGACGGGGCTTCTGGCCGGGGTCGCGACCGGGAAATACGACGTGGCCCTGACGGCGGCCGTCATCACCCCCGATCGGATCCAGAGCCTGAGCTTCACGATGCCGATCGCCGAAGCGACGCAATACTACGTCGTCCGCGCGGACGAGACCCGGATCAAGGGTGTCCCCGACTTGGCCGGCAAGACGGTCGGCGTGCAATCCGGCGGCGCGTCCTACGCGGCCCTGGCCGATCTCGAACCCACGCTGGCGAAGACAGGTGGAAAGCTCGGCAAGGTGGTGCAGTACACTTCGCTGCCGGAGGCATATCAGGACCTCGCCAATGGCCGGCTCGATTACGTGATCAATGGCGTCGTCAACCTCGTCAGCCTGACGAAGGACCAGCCGAAGCGCTTCAGGATGGGCGAGGCGGTCGGCGCGCCGACCTATGCGGCCTGGGCCGTAGCCAAGGGGAACGACGGCCTCCTGGCCTACCTCGACCAGTTCATGGCGAAGGTGCGCGCGAGTGGAGAGCTCTACGCTCTGCAGGAGAAGTGGCTCGGCCGGGCCTTCAAGGACATGCCGTCCGCACCGACCAAGTAGCCTGGGAGCGCGGGGCGACAGACCCGGACGCGGAGAGTGACGGCCATGACGTGGCCAGCGATACGCACCATCCTCGACGGCGCGGTGGTTACTGCCGCGCTGGCAGCGCTCAGCATACTTCTGAGCCTGCCCCTGGGCCTCCTCCTCGCGCTCCTGCGTGAAGGCCGCATCCCCGGGGTCCCGGCTCTTCTCGCCGCTTTCGTCAGCCTCGTCCGGGCGACGCCGTTCGTAACGCTCGTCCTGTTCGTCTACTTCGTCCTGCCGGCGGCCGGATTGGAGCTCGAACCGGTTCCGGCCGCCATCGTCGCGCTCACGCTGAATACGGCGGCGTTCAGCAGCGAGATCTGGCGCTCGGCACTCGTGACGTTTCCCCGGGATCAACGTGAGGCGGCTGCCGCCTTCGGCATGTCGGAGCGAGCCACCTTCATCCGCATCGTCTTCCCGCAAATCTGGCGGGCCAATCTCGGGCCCCTGGTCAGCGAGGTCACGATCCTCCTGAAGTGCACCCCAGCCGTGGCCGTTATCGGGGTGGTCGAGATCACCCGCGCAGCCGGCCGGATCGGCGCAGAGACCTACGAGCCGCTGCCTCCCTTCCTCGTCGCGACGCTCATCTACACCGCGCTGATCGCGACGCTCGTGCGCGGCCAGCGCGTCGTCGAGCGCAGGATCGCCCGGCGCTTCGGATTGGCGCGCCCGTGAACGGACTTCTGGTCGTCTGGGAGAGCCGGGATGTCTTCCTCTGGGGGGCGGCCAACACCCTGTCGCTCGTACTGGGGTGCCTCCTGCTCAGCATCCCGATCGGCATCCTCGGCGCCGTCGTGCTCACGGAGGCGCCGGATCCGCTGCGCCGCCTGTTCGCCGAGGCCGTCGATCTCCTGCGGTGCGTGCCGTTCCTGCTGCTCGCCTACGTCGTCTACTACGGCCTGCCGGAGCTCGGCCTCAGACTCGATCCCTGGTGGGCCGGACTGATGTCGCTCACGGTCTACACGACGGCCTACCTCGCGGAGATCTTTCGGGCAGCCTTCCGCGCCGTCGCTCCGGACAACATCGAGGCGGCGCACGCCTTCGGCCTGTCCCGCAGCCTGATCTACCGGCGCATCATCCTGCCCCAGGTCGCCATAACCGCTGCCCCGGTGATCGGGAACCAAGTGATCACGACCATCCGGGACAGCGCGCTCCTCATGATCATCACGGTGCAGGAACTGACCTTCGCGGCGAATTTCGTCAGTGCGAACCATTTCACGCCCTTCGCGCCGTTCGCCGCCGCGGTCGGTCTCTACCTGCTCATGTCGTTCGTGGTCGAGGCGGGCGTGCGCCGCATGGAGCGGGTGAGGAAGGGACGCTATGGCTGAGACTGACGCCGCGATCTCGGTCCGGGGTTTGTGCAAGGATTTCGATGGGTTCGAAGTCCTGCGTGACATCGACCTCGACCTCGCGCCCGGCACGACGACCTGCATCCTGGGGCCGAGCGGCTCGGGCAAGTCGACCTTTCTGCGCTGTCTCAACTGGCTTGAGGAGCCGAGCGCGGGCTCCGTTCACATCGACGGCAAGCCCATCGGGCGGAGCGGGGATGGCAGGGCCACGAGGCCGATGGCACGGCGCGAGCTGGCGTCCACGCGAACCAGCATCGCCATGGTGTTCCAGCACTTCGCCCTCTGGCCGCATCTGACCGTGCTCGGCAACGTGACCGAGGCGCCGGTCCACGTCCTCGGCCGTCCCAAGCGAGAGGCCGAGGAGGAGGGCCGCGCGATCCTGGCCCGTGTCGGCCTCACCGAGAAGGCCGACGTCTACCCGCACACGCTGTCCGGCGGTCAAAAGCAGCGCGTCGCGATCAGTCGCGCGCTCGCCATGAGGCCCAAGGTCATCCTCTTCGATGAGCCCACCAGCGCCCTCGACCCCGAGATGGTCGGAGAGGTGCTGAGCGTCATCCGCGAGCTTGCGCGGGAGGGGCTGACCATGGTGATCGTAACCCATGAGATGAGCTTCGCGCGCGAAATCGCCGACACAATCGTCTTCATGGACGGGGGCCGCATCCGAGAGATTGCGGCGCCAACGGATTTCTTCACCAATCCTCAGTCCGAGCGGGCCCGACGGTTCATCTTCCGACCTTGATGGACCCTATGAGCTCTCGCAGTACGACGTCTTTCTGAGCAAACGCACCGATGTGAGTGTTTGCTGCGATGGGATGGCCGCATCCGCCAAAGGCAGATTCCGGCTTGCGCCTTGTTTCCGTTGAAAGTTTTCAGAAGACGATTTTGCTGGAGCGGGTGAGCAGACACGTTGCTGAAGAAGCCCGTGCA
Source organism: Methylobacterium sp. 1973 (assembly GCF_040545035.1). NCBI lineage: Bacteria > Pseudomonadati > Pseudomonadota > Alphaproteobacteria > Hyphomicrobiales > Methylobacteriaceae > Methylobacterium > Methylobacterium sp. 1973. The sequence continues at coordinate 550,756 of NZ_JBEPLA010000001.1, read as the reverse complement.
GAACAGGTGTTCTTTGTCGGGTGCCCAGATTGAACCGAGGTGCGCGCGAGGCCTCGCAGTCATCCAAGTATGAAGATGTTCTTGGATGAGAAGTCTCGACTGATCGTTGTGAAATATCTGACGAATTCGTGATCAAGCAGCACATCCTTGCCAACGCGCCGGCTCATCAGCCTCAGCGACGGGGCTAATTCCTCGATTCGATGCTGCTTGCCTCGACCAACTGCCCCTCCATCGTCCTTTCCCTGAAGCGGCCGCAGATGACGCTTCCGCCTGCGCTTGGCGCTGTGCGACGGCCGCCTTTGCAATGTTCGCTTGCGGCCGGACTCGGTGCGGCGCGGCAGACAAGACTGTCACGCCGTCGCCGGAGAGGGGCTGGCCGAGCCCGTCGCTCGGCCAGAATTGGCAAGCCTCAGCCTGGAGCCAACCCGAGCAGCGTGCCGAGTGGGACCGACAGGGTGAAGCCGCCGTAGAAGCCGTCCTTGGGGCGGCGCGCCGTGTAGGGATTGAAGTAGGAATTGCCGTTCACGAGGTACTGGACCACCGGCTCAAGGATCACGCCGCCCGGCATGGCGAAATGGGCATTGAGCTCGAATACGAACTTGTCTCGGGAGAAGGGAGCGCCCGACCCGCCCGAGATGAAATTCGCGTCGGCGAGGAAGCGCGTGTAGTTCTCGTTGAGGCGCTGCCAGTTGATCTTGATGCCGTAGGTGTCGAGGGGACGGCCCTGGTCCGGCGCCTGCAGGAGCAATCCGACGAAGCTGTTGAAGCGGATCGGGATCGTCGGATCGAAGGCATATCCGGTCCCGGTATAGACCGAGATCGCGGTCGGGTGGGGATTGACCTCGCGTCCGCCATCGGCCCGCCAGAGGGTCTGCGTGCCGGTCAGCACAATCCCTGACGTCCCGGATTTCTGGAGGACCGGCGTGCCGGGATTGAGGCCTTTGGACGTGCCGAAGACGGTCTTGAAGTTGTCGTCATGATCGGCCGAGTTGTAGAAACCCGTCAACGAGGCGCGTCCGGGATAGGCTTCCTGCGTGTAATCGGTCACGCGGCCGATCTCGAACATGGCGAGGGCGCCCGACAGGCGCTCATAGCCCCAATCGTAGCCCGAGAGCACGTTGGTTCCGGGATTCACGCTGAAGGCGCCGGCCTGGATGTACGTGGTCGGCGATGTCTTGTAGGCGAAGTTCGCCCCCCAGACCGAGTAGAGCGGCGAGGTCCAGCCTGCATTGAAATACAGGATGTCCTGGAAGCAGGAGTTGATCGAGTTGCAGGGCGGCAGGGCGTAATAGCGGCCCGGATGGGTGCGGCCGACCTCGATGACGAGGCGGTCGTCCAACAGCTTCTGCTGATAGGTCAGGAGCGACAGGCGGTTGTCGTTCGGATTGTAGGGCGGCTGATACCCGATCGTGGTATCGCCGATGTCGCCGGCCATGTTGAGGTTGCGCACCAGGCTGAAGAGCGTCTCGGTGAAATTGATGCTGCCGCCCGCGATGCCGGCAAGCTTCTGCATGTCCGCCGTCATCGACAGGACGAAATAGGCGGAGTTCGATTGCTGCCCCGTGCGCAGACCCGCGGACGGGTTGGCTTGGTAGAAGTCGTACATGTTGATGTCGAAGGTGAAGCCGGCCGCCGCCATCTCGGTCGCCCAAGGCGCGAGCGGACCGACGCGGATTGGCGATGTCGCCTTTGCGGCGATATCCGGGTTCGTCCGCGCCTGCGTCTGGTCGCTCAATGTCTCCACCGGCGTCGCGGTCTGAGCCGCCGCCGGAAGTGCGGTCAGGCTCGATCCGAGCACGAGCAGGCCCAGGACCGCGCCGGTCCCGGATGGTGAGGCGAAGCGCGAAATGTCCCCGATCATCGTGATCTCCGTTCGGGGGTCCGGCCGGCGCATGCCCGGGCGCGGACCGGCCGCGGGGCGGCAGGCCGAGCGGCCGGGAGCCGTCGGGACCCATTCGGTGCCGGTGGTGTGACTGGTTCGGCGTTCTGCGCGCCTTCTCGATGACGGGCCGATCACGGTTCGGTCGTCAGCCGAATCCGGTCTCGCCGAAGGACACCGCTACTCTTGCGGGTCCGAGCTCATCGCTGCCTCAACGTGTCATGAGAGATTCTGCATCGTCAATGGGGCGTGCATGGTTTTTGTGTAGTCTGACCGAGTCGAGATTTTTCGGCCACAGTTGAGCGTGGGAGGGCGGCATCGACCCGTCATGGTGGAACTGCGATTTAATCCCGCTACTTTTGCTAAAGACGCCGGAAGACCGTCTACTTTGCGTTGTATATTCGCGAGTTCGCGTCTCGGATCGGCTCGATACATGAAGTCGAGGGCGATTTTGCTCACCGCATGGGCATCTTCGGCGCCAACGGACCGATAATCGGCAGCGTGTTTACTCTGTGAGCACGGTGCTCACACGTCACGCACCGTCGCGTCTACGCGCGGCGACGATCGCGGGTCCGCCGTACTCCGGCAATGCACGACACTGGCACGTGGCTTGCTGTGTGGTTTTTGACCGATGTGTGTCGTCGGTTCGAAGGTGGAGGGCGACGGGATGGATCGCAGGCGGTTCCTTCAGCGGTTCGGTACGATCGCCGCGTGCGCGCAGATCAACCCCGACTTCCTGATCGCCTCGGCCTTCGCCCAGAGCGCGCGGCCTCTGGTCTTCCTGTCGGCGGAGAACATCACCGGGAACTGGGACCCGACGGCCCACACGACGCTCTCGCAGAAGAACATCGAGGGTTTCGTGATGGGATTCCTCACCCGCACACCGATGACGCTCGATGATCCGGGCAAGGTGGTCTACGAACTGGCGACCGACATCAAGCTTCTCGACCCGCACCGCCTGCAGATCACCCTGCGCGACGGGGTCACATTCCACGACGGGAAGCCCTTCAAGGCCGAGGACGTGAAGGCGACCTTCGAGTACGGCGCGCAGCCCGATCGACCGGCGCAATGGTATCCCGGACCGACCGACACGCTCACGATCACGACGCCCGACGACCGTACGGTGATCGTCGACACGACGAAGGGCGGCTACCCGGCGCACCTCTTCGTCTTCCTGGCCTCGTTCCTGCCGATCATGTCGGCGAAGGACGTGGCCGAGGGCCCCGGCGGCGTCCTCGCCAAGCGCCTCAACGGCACAGGCCCGTTCCGCTTCGTCGAGCAGCGCGGCAACACCACGGTGCTCAAGGCCCACGAGGGCTACTTCAAGGGGAAGCCGGCGATTCCCGGCATCGACTTCACCTTCACGGCGGATTCGACCACCCGGATGCTCTCCCTGATGAACGGGCAGGCCTCCATCGTCGAGCGCCTGGAGCCCGAGCAGGTCGAGACCGTCAAGGGCAACCCGAAGATCGCCGTCAGCCGGATCGTCTCGGTCGAGAACAAGTATCTGTGGTTCCGTTGCTCCAAGCCGCCGTTCAACGACGTCCGCCTGCGCCTCGCAGCCTGCCACGCGATCGACCGGAGCGTGATCCTCGATGTCCTCGGCTCCGCGGGCCACGCCTCGTCGAACTTCGTCTCGCCGGTGAAGTTCGGCTATGTCGACCTGAGGAATTATCCCGCCTACGACCCCGACAAGGCGCAGGCGCTGCTGGCGGAGGCCGGCTTCCCGAAAGGGAAGGGCTTGCCGCCGCTGGAATACATCACCTCGGTCGGTTTCTACCCGAAGACCAAGGAATACGGTGAGATCATCACCGCGATGCTGAACGAACAGGGCTTTCCGGTCACCCTCACCGTGCTGGAACCCGCGGCCTGGAACGAGCGCCTCTATCATCGCCCCGGCGGCGGGCCGGGCCACATGATCGATTGCGGCTGGTCGACCGGATCGCCCGAGCCCGACTTGGTGCTGCGCACGCATTTCCACGCGTCGTCGCACCGCATCACGGGTCTGGAGGATCCGGAGGTCGACGCGAGCCTCGACAAGGAGCGGAACGCGCCGACCCTGGAGGCACGCAAGACGATCCTGCAGACCGAGACTATGCCGCTCCTGGCCGCCAAGGCGCCGGCCCTCTCGCTTTTCACCTCGGCGATGATCCACGCGATGCAGGCCGACCTGAAGGGCCTCTTCATCTATCCCGACGGCTCGATCGACGCCGCGCGCACGGCCTGATCTGCATCCCATCCCCGCCGCCTCCGGCGGCGCGTCACCCGTAGCCCCATCGCCCGATGTTCGTGCTCAGCTTCCTCGCCCGGCGCCTCGCGCAGGGGGCGATCATCATCACCCTGGTTTCGCTCCTGATCTTCACGCTCCTGCGCGTCGTTCCGGGCGACCCGGTGCGCCTGATGGTCGGCGGGATGGCGCCGGATTCCCTCGTGGAGCAGATCGCCAACCGGATGGGCCTGCGCGATCCGATCCTGGTCCAGTTCGGCCGCTACGCCGGGCAGGTGGTGCGCGGCGACCTCGGCCACAGCTTCGTGCGGCCCGCCAACGGCGCGGCCACGGGCGGCGCGAATTTCGACGACGCGACCCGGGCCGAGCGCGCTCCCGTTGCCGCCCTCATCGGCGAGGCCCTCCCGATGACGCTGCAACTCGCTGCCCTGGCTCTGGCCTTCGCCCTGGCCTTCTCGTCGCTCGTCGGCATCGCCGCGGGGCTGAGACCGGGCGGCCTCGCGGACAGGTTCGCGTTCGCGGTCTCGTCGATCTTCATCTCGCTGCCGAACTTCTGGCTCGCGATCGTGCTCGCGCTGCTGTTCTCGGTGAAGCTCGGCTGGCTCCCGGCGGTCGGCTACGGGGGCTTCTCCTACACGATCCTCCCGGCCATCGTGCTGGCGGTGGAACTGTCGCCGGTGCTGATCCGCACCCTCTCGGGCGCCGTGGCCGCCCAGATGGGCGAGGCCTATGTCGCGGTCGGCCGCATCCGCGGTCTCACGGAGACGCGGATCGTCGGGGCGCATGTCCTGCGCAACGCCGCCGTACCGCTGCTCAATCTCCTCGGCGTCCAGTTCTCCAGCCTGCTCGGCGGCGTGATCATCGTCGAATACATCCTCGACTATCCCGGACTCGGCCTGCTTACCATCAACGCCGTGCTCCAGCGCGACTTCCCGCTGATCCAGGGCATCGCCATCGTCACCAGCGCGATCTTCGTCGTGATCAACATCCTCGTCGATCTGGCCGCCACGATCATCGATCCGAGGCTCGCCTACTGATGGGCGTCGAGTCGAGCCTCACCCTCGGGTCCGTCCCGGTCGATACGGGACGCTCCCGCTCGATCGGGCGCCGCATCCTCGGACGGGCGGCCCGGGCGACCGGGTTCCGCATCGGCCTCGGTCTGCTCGGTGTCCTGGTCGTGGCCACCGTCCTCTATCCCGAGCTCAGCGGCCTCGATCCCGGCAAGATGGATGTCCGCGCCCGCCTGCTGCCGCCGCTCTTCGCCGGTCCGCACTGGAGCTGGGCGCACCCGCTCGGCACGGACCAGATCGGCCGCGACATGCTCGTCCGCTGCCTGATCGGCCTGCGCTACTCCTTCCTGATCGGCGTCGCCTCGACCGCGCTGACCCTCGTCATCGGCTGTGCGCTCGGGATGGTCGCGGGCTATTTCGGCGGCCGGACCGACGCGGTGCTCATGCGCATCACCGACGCGCAGCTCTCGATCCCCATGATCATCCTGGCGATCGCCGTGCTCGGCGTGTCCCGGCCGACGATCCCCGCCATCATCCTCGTGCTCGGGCTGTCGAACTGGCCCGTCTACGCCCGCGTGATGCGCTCCGTCGCGATGGCCGAGCGCGGTCGCGAGTACGTCCGGGCCGCGCAGGTCTCCGGCGCGAGTCATGCCCGGATCGTGCTGACGCTGCTGACGCCGCTCCTCGTGCCGCCGATCCTGTTCACGTCGGTGCTCGACATCGCCCGGATGATGATCTTCGAATCGACGCTGGGCTTCCTCGGTCTGGGCGTGCAGCCGCCGACGCCGACCTTCGGGAACATCATCGCGGACGGCCGGAAGTATCTGCTGAACGCGTGGTGGATCGCCACCATGCCGGGCGTGTTCCTCGGCCTGACGCTCATCGGCCTCAACCTGATCGGCGCGGCGTGCGAGCGCGCGCGCAACGCGATCCACGGAGGCGCCTGATGGACACGCCGCCGGTCCTGTCCGTCCGCGATCTGAGCGTCGACCTCGCCGGGCCCATCGGCGGGCGGCGGATCCTCGACGCCATCGCGTTCGACGTCGCGCCGCGGGAGATCGTCGGCGTGGTCGGCGCCACCGGCGCGGGGAAGACGGTCCTGGCGAAGGCCCTGGTCAACGGCCTCGAGCCGCCGCTCACCGCGCGCGGAACGGTGCGCTTCCGCGGGCAGGATATCCTCAATCTCGCCCCGCGCGCGATGCGGCCCCTGCGCCGGGAGATCGCCTATGTCGGCGCCAACCCGATGGGCGCGCTCGACCCCACGCTGCCCGTCGGCCACCAGATCGCCGAGAAGATGCGGGCCGTGAATCCCGCCGTCGCGGCGGCGGAGGCGCGCCGCCGGGTCGTCGCGCTGCTCGACGCGGTCCGGATACCCTCTGCCGCCCGGCGCTTCCACGATTACCCGTCGCAGTTCTCCGGCGGCATGATGCAGCGCGCGCTGCTGGTGGACGCGATGATCTCGGATCCGGCGCTCCTCGTCGCCGACAACGTCACCCAGCCCCTCGACGTGACCGTGGCCGCTCAGGTCATCCGCCTGATGCGCGAGCTCACGGAGCGCTTCCAGACGGCGATCCTGTTCGTCTCCTCGTCGCTCCCGGTTGCCCGGGAAGCCGCGTCGCGCACGCTCGTCATCGATTCCGGCCGCCTCGTCGAGGAGCAGCCGACCGAGGCCCTGATCGCCCGGCCGCGGCACGCCTACACCCGCGATCTGGTCGCCCAGATCCCGACCATCTGGACCCGCTCGCCCGCGTTGCCACGCACCGGCGAGCCTGCGTGCGACCGGTCCGAATCGAGCCCGGTCATCCGCCTGGAGGACGTGTCGCAGACCTACCGGGTGCGGGAGCGGGGGACCTTCGCGGAGACGAGCGCGCTCCGCGCCGTGCGCAACGTGACCTTCGACATCCACAAGGGCGACAGCTTCGCGGTGGTCGGTGAGAGCGGCTGCGGCAAGTCGACGTTGATGCGCCTGCTCAGCCGCCTGGAGCGCCCCAGCGGCGGCCGGATCCTGTGCGACGGGCAGGACATCGCGCCGCTCGCGGGACCGGCACTCCTCGGGTTCCGCCGCAAGCTCCAGCTCGTGCTGCAGGACCCGTTCAACTCGCTGCCACCCCGCACCGGCATCGGCGCGATGCTCGAGGCGCCCCTGCGCACCCACGGATGGCGGGATGCCGGCCGTATCCGCGAGCGCGTCCGCGCGGTCATGAACGATGTCGGCCTCAGCCCCGCGCTCTACGACGCGCTGCCCGTGGGCCTGTCCGCGGGCCAGCGCCAGCGCATCAACGTCGCCCGCGCGATGGTGCTCGAGCCCGAGATACTTCTGATGGACGAGACGCTCTCGTCGCTCGACCAGACCGAGCAGTTCCGGCTGCTCGCCCTGTTCGAGAAGCTCCAGCGGGCACACGGCCTCACCTACATCTTCATCAGCCACGACCTCGCGATGGTGCGCAAAGCCTGCAACCGCATCGCCGTCATGTACCTGGGGGAGGTCGTGGAACTCGCCGACAACGAGCGCCTGTTCTTCGATCCGGGCCACCCCTACACGAAGGCCCTGCTGTCGGCGATGCCGACCCTGGAGGAGCGCCGCTACCGCCCCGAGGAGTGCCTCCTCGACGGCGAGCCGCCGAGCCCGATCGACCTTCCGGCCGGCTGCGCCTTCCGCTCGCGCTGTCCCCGCGCCTTCGCGCCCTGCGCGGCCGAGGGGCCGCACCTCGTGACGCGCGGCGCGGGCGCGCTCGCCGCCTGCCACCGCGTCACGGCTTCCGGCGCGCGGCCGGTCCACGTCGACGCTGCAGGTTAACAGATGACGCAGTCCGATGAATTGCGGCCCGTCGAGGACCATGCCAACCCGTTCCTAGGTTGCGTCCCGTCACGAGGGATTACAACCCTGGGGAGACGGACGCCGATGAGTATAACCGAGCCGCGCCTGCAACTGATCCTGACGGAGTTGCAGCGCGACGGTCGCGTATCGGTCAACGAGTTGGCGAGCCGCCTCGGAATCAGCACCGAGACGGTCCGGCGCGACCTGCGGGACCTTGAGATGCGCGGGCATGCCCGCCGGGTCTACGGCGGCGCCGTCATCGACCAGAAGAAGGACGATCAGCCCTTCGACGAGCGGGCGCGCGTCGGCATGCGCGAGAAGGCGCGCATCGCGACAGCCGCCCTGGCGCTGGTGGAGGACGGCATGACCGTCTTCATCGATACCGGCACCACGACCCTGGCCTTCGCCCGGCAGTTGGTCGGCCGGCGGATCACCATCCATACCAATTCCATCGGCATCGCCACCCTGTTCGCCGACGATCCGCAATCGCAAGTGACCGTGCTCGGCGGCGAGATGAAGCCGCATTACCGCGGGCTGTTCGGCCACCGCACCGTCGCGGCCGTGCGCGAGCACGTCTACGACCTCGCCGTCATGGGCATCGTGACCGTGCATCGCGAGCACGGCTTCATGGATCTCGGCCAGGAGGAGGCGGTCCTGCGCCGCGCCGCCGTCGAGCAGACCCGGCGCTCGGTGATCCTGGCCGACAGCTCGAAATTCGGGCGGCTCGGCACGATCCGGACCCTCGGTCTCGGCGACGTCGACACGCTCGTCACCAACGCGCCGCTGGCGAGCGACTTCGCCGACGCCTTCCGACACTTGAACGTGGATGTGCTCCATGCCTGAGACACCGTCGCCGTCCTCCGTGCGGATCGATGCCGCACGCCTCCACGGGATGATGGACGCCGTATCGCGCTTCGGTGGCGGCGGCGACGGGTCGATGACGCGCCTCGCGCTCTCGGCCCAGGACGGCGCCGCCCGCGACTGGCTTGGCGCCTGGTTCCGGGAGAACGGGTTCACGCCGCAGGTCGACCGGATCGGCAACCAGTTCGGCCGCGTCGACCTCGCCGGGGGCAACGCGCCGACGATCATGGTCGGCTCCCACCTCGACAGCCAGCCCAATGGCGGCCGCTTCGACGGTGCCCTCGGCGTCGTCGCGGCCTGCGAGGCGATCCGTGCCGTGCGTGCGTCCCTCGCGGAGCGCGGGCTGAGGTCGGCCTGCAACTTCGTCGTCGCCAACTGGACCAACGAGGAGGGCGCCCGCTTCCAGCCGAGCCTCCTCGGCAGCAGCGTGTTCGCCGGCCAGGCCGAGCTGGCCTGGGCCCTGGAGCGGCGCGACGGCGCCGGGATCGCGGTCGACGAGGCCCTGGCGGCGATCGGCTATGCGGGAACCGACACGGTCCCGGTGCCGGACGCCTTCATCGAGCTCCACATCGAGGGCGGCCCCGTGCTGGAGCGCGAGGGGAAGCGGTTCGGCGCCTTCACCCGCTACTGGGGGGCCACCAAGTACCGCCTCGCCTTCCTCGGCCGGCAGGCCCATACCGGCCCGACCCCGATGGCCGAGCGCCGCGATGCCCTGCTGGCGGCCGCCTACCTGATCGCCGACCTGAAGGACATGGTGGCCGATTACGGGCTCGACCTGCACACCTCGGTCGGGCGGCTGGAGGTCTTCCCGAACTCGCCCAACACCGTCCCGAGCGAGGCGGTGCTGTTCATCGAGCTGCGCTCCGGCGCGCCGGCGATCCTGGAGGAGGCAGAAGCACGGCTCAGGACGTTCATCGCCGCGGCGGCGGCGCGGGCCGGCGTCGAATCGGAAGTCCGCGCCATCGATCTGCGGCCCGCGGGCGCCATGCATCCCGGCCTCGTCCGGCTCGCGGAGCGGGCCGGCGCCCGCAATGACGCGCCGCCCCGGCCCCTCGACACGATCGGCGGCCATGACGCGATCAGCCTGGCGGCGGTCTGCCCGGCGATCGTGCTGGCGGTGCCCTGCCGGGACGGGGTGATGCACCATCCGACCGAGTTCGCCGCCCCGGAGGATCAGGCCTTCGGCACCCAGGTCCTGGCCGACATGCTGATGCTGCTGGCCACGGAGGGTCTCGCGGCCCTCGGCACCGGGGGAGAGGTCCGGTGAAGGCGCCGGGCGCGCCCGACGGCGCTCACGAGCGGCTGGCCGAGGAAGCCCTCGCGGCGATCCCTCTCCTGGCGAACCGGCCGGTCCGCTACGGCGTGGCGTGCCCGGGCGCGGCGTCGCCGTCGTACCACGGCGTCGAGTCGGCCACCTTCCTGGTGGCGACGGCGCCGGATGCGGACCCGGACTACTTCCTCAAGATCACCGAGCCGGCCGCGGCCGCTCTCATCGACCCCGCCGCCGCGTTCGAGGCCGCGACGCGGATCGCCGCGCTGGGGCTCGGCCCCGAGCCGCTGCATCTGGCGCAGGCACAGGGGGCGATCCTGTTCCGCCGCCTCGGCCCCGAATGGCGCCCGGCCTCCCTCGACCGCCTGCGCCAGCCCGATGCCATGACGGCGGTGATCGGGGCCTTCGACCGCATCGGCGCCGGCGCACCGTTCGGCCGCCGGTGGAGCGTCTTCGACGGCATCCGGACCCTGCGCGCGGCCCTCGGCGCCGAGGGCGAGACCCTGCCGGCGGACCTGCCGCCGGATGCGTGGTTCCTCTTCGACTGGGGCGACGCCATCGAGGCGGCGCTCGCCGCCGCCGGGACCGGGTGCCGTCCGGCTCACGCCGACCCGCACGCCTCCAACCTGCTGTTCGCGCCGGACGGCGCGCTGCGCCTCGTCGACTTCGACATGGCCTGCGATACCGACCCGCATCATCAGCTCGGCGCCTTCCTCAACGAGGCCTGTCCGTTCGAGAGCGAGATGCGACTTGGCATCGAAATCGCTGAGGGGACCTGCCGGGCGGACGTGTTCAGCCGCTGCCGCGCCTACGCTGCCGCCGATGATCTGTACTGGGGTCTGCGGGCGCTCGCGATGGACCGTGTCTCGCCCCGGCGCAGCCTGGAGTTCCGGAAATATGCGAGCTGGCGACTTCTGCGCTGCCGCACGCGGGTCAGCCGCCCGGACTTCGAGGAAACCCTGAGGACGCTGTGAGGAGCGCGGCATGATCCCTTTCGGAGGCGGACGCACCGAGGCCGAGCGAGCCTTCGAGGCGACCCTTCACCGGGTTGCCCCGTGGCAGGGGCGGCCGATGCGCTATCGGCCGGTCCTGGGCGGCATCAGCAACACGAACTGGCGCGTCGAGGTCGCGGGCGAGGCGCACCCCTATTTCGTGAAGATGCCCGGGCGGGGCACCGAGATGTTCATCGATCGGGCCGCCGCCCGCGCCGCGAGCCGGCAGGCGGAGGCGATCGGCCTCGGCCCGCGCACCTTCGACTATCTCGACGCGGAAGACGTGGAGATCGCGGAGTTCGTGGAGGGCCGCCGGCCCTCCACCAATCGCGACTTCGCCGACGCGGCCGTGCGCAGCGAGGCGATTGCCCTCTATCGCCGCTTCCACGACGCGCCTCTGCTGCCGCTCACCAAGACGGTGTTCGACATGATCGACGAGCACGACCGTCAGGCCGTCGACCTCGGCGCGCTGCTGCCGCCCGATCAGGCTTGGCTCACCCGTCAGACGCGCCTCGCACGGGCTGCCCTGGAGGCCTCCGGCATCGACCTCGTGCCCTGCTTCAACGATCCGATGCCCGGCAACTTCCTGATCGGCGAGGACGGTTCGATCCTGCTGATCGACTTCGAATACGCCTCCAACAACGATCGCCTCTACGACCTCGCGATCTGGAGCGGAGAAATGTTCTTCTCCGAGGACGTCGATCGCACGGTGATCGAGATGTATTTCGGTCGGTACAGCGACCAGCTCTTCGCTCGGCTGATGGTGCACAAAGCTCTGGCCGACGTGAAATGGTCGACCTGGGCGATGGTGCAGAACCGCATCTCGGACCTCGACTTCGATTTCTACAAGTACGGCATCTGGAAACACATGCGCGCCCGCTCGATCATGAACGACACGCGGTGGCCTGCTTTCCTGAAGGCGCTCTAACCATGCCGGAAGCGCTTCCCTCCGCAGGCGAGATTCTGGCCTTCGCGACCGGGCTCGCCGACGCGGCCCGACCGGTGGCGATGCGCCACTTCCGCACGGAACTCGACATCATCGCAAAGGCGGATGCGAGCCCCGTGACCCTGGCGGACCGGGCGATCGAGACGCTCCTGCGCGAGCGGATTGCGGCGCGCTTTCCGGAGCACGGCATCGTCGGCGAGGAGATGGGTGTGACGCCGGGCCAGGGCCCAGTCTGGGTCATCGACCCGATCGACGGCACCAAGAGCTTCGTGACCGGGCTGCCGCTGTTCGGAACCCTGATCGCCCTCCTCGACGGCGGCCGGCCGGTGGTCGGCGTCATCGACATGCCGGCCCTCGGCGAGCGCTGGGCGGGCATGCCGGGCGCGGCCACGTTCAACGGGGCGCCGACCCGGGCCAGCACCTGCCGGTCCCTCGCCGCGGCGCGGTTCTTCACGACCACGCCCGACGGCTTTTCCGGTTCGGACGCGGCGCGCTACCGGCGCCTCGTCGACCGCGTCGGCATCCGGCGGTTCTGCGGCGACTGCTACGCCTACGGTCTGCTGGCCTCCGGCCATTGCGATCTGGTCGCGGAGACCGGTCTCCAGCCCTACGATTACCTCGCCCTCGTCCCGGTGATCGAGGCGGCCGGCGGTGTGATCACCGACTGGGCGGGCTCCGCGCTGACCCTCGACTCGGACGGGCGGGTGCTCGCCGCCGCCACGCCCGACCTGCACGAGGCCGCCCTCGACATGCTGCAGGATCGGGTTCCCTGACGTCCGACAGCGCGCCGGGAGCGCCCGCCATGGCCTACGCGACGACGATCGAAGGCACACGCTTCACCTTCCCCGACCTGCGCCGCCTGCTCGCCAAGGCGACGCCGGAGCGGTCCGGCGACCAGCTCGCCGGCCTCTGCGCCGACGGGCCGGTGGAGCGCCTGGCCGCGCAGATCGCGCTGGCGGACCTGCCGCTGAAGACCTTCCTGGCCGAGGAGCTGATCCCCTCGGAGGAGGACGAGGTCTCCGATCTGATCGCCCGCCGGCACGACGCGGCGGCCTTCGCGCCGGTCTCGTCCCTCACGGTCGGCGCCTTCCGCGAGTGGCTGCTCTCCCCCGCCGCCGACGCGCAGGCGCTCGCCGCCCTCTCGCCCGGCCTCACGCCCGAGATGGTCGCGGCGGTCTCCAAGATCTGCCGGCTGCAGGACCTCGTCGCCGTCGCCGCCAAGCGGCCGGTCGTGACGCGCTTCCGCTCCACGATCGGCCTGCCCGGACGCCTTGCCACCCGCAACCAGCCGAACCATCCGACCGACTCGTCCGAGGGCATCCTGATCTCGGCCCTCGACGGCCTGCTGATGGGCTCGGGCGACGCGGTCATCGGCGTGAACCCGGCCACCGATTCCCTGCCGGACTACATCCGCATCGTCGAGCTTCTGGAGACCCTGCGGCTGCGCCTCGACGTGCCGATCCAGCATTGCTGCCTCGGCCACGTCACCGTGGCGATCGAGGCCATGGCGAAAGGCGCACCTGTCGACCTCGTGTTCCAGTCGGTGGCGGGCTCGCAGAAGGCCAATGCCGGCTTCGGCGTCGACCTCGCCGTCCTGCGCGAGGCCTCGGAGGCGGCGCGGGCGCTGGGCCGCTGCCCGGCGGGCGGCCAGGTCATGTATTTCGAGACCGGCCAGGGCTCGGCCCTTTCGGCCGACGCCCATTGGGGCGTCGACCAGCAGACCATGGAGGCGCGCGCCTACGCGGTGGCGCGCGAGTTCGACCCGCTCCTCGTCAACACGGTCGTGGGCTTCATCGGCCCCGAATACCTGTACAACGGCAAGCAGATCATCCGGGCCGGGCTGGAGGACCACTTCTGCGGCAAGCTGCTCGGCCTGCCGATGGGCGTGGACGTCTGCTACACCAACCACGCCGATGCCGACGGCGAGGACATGGACGCGCTCCTGACCCTGCTGTGCGCAGCCGGCGTCAACTTCGTCATCACCGTGCCGGGGGCGGACGACGTGATGCTGAACTACCAGTCGCTGTCCCACCACGACGCGGTCTTCGCCCGCGAGACCCTGGGCCGTCCGCCGGCCCCGGAATTCGAGGCGTGGCTCCGGGACGTGCGCATCACGGACGCGCAGGGCCGGCTCACCAGCGCCACGGGCGTGCTGCCCCCGGCCCTCGCCGCGGCCTCCCGGCTCCTGCCCGGGCGGGCCGCGTGAGCGACCCGACCGAGCCGGCCAAGCCGGCCCACGCGGGCACCCCGACGCTGCGCGATCTGCGCGGGCTGACCCAGGCCCGCATCGCCCTGGGCGCGCACGGCGCCGGCCTTCCCACCGGCGCGGCGCTCGCCTTCGGCCTCGACCATGCCCGCGCCCGCGAGGCGGTCTGGACGCCCCTCGACGCGGCCGCGATCGGCGCAGCGCTGCGGGCCCAGGGCCTGGAGTCGGTGGAGGTCCGCTCCGCCGTGTCCGACCGGACGGAGTACCTGCGCCGGCCGGACCGGGGCCGCAGCCTCGCTCCGGAATCCGCCACGGTGCTCGACGGTCACGGGCCGGGCTTCGACGTCGCCATCGTGATCGCGGACGGGCTCTCGGCGACGGCGGTCGCGCTGAACGCGGTCCCCGCCGCCACGGCGCTCGCGGCGCGGGTGCGCCGGGCGGGCTGGAGCCTCGCCCCGGTGGTCGTCGCGAGCCAGGGGCGGGTGGCGATCGGCGATCCCATCGGGGCGCGGCTGGGGGCGCGCTGCGTCGTGGTGCTAATCGGGGAGCGGCCGGGCCTGTCGGCCTCGGACAGCCTCGGCTGCTACGTCACGTTCGGCCCGGAGCCGGGGCTGCCCGATTCCCGGCGCAACTGCATCTCGAACATCCGGGAGGGCGGCCTTTCGGTCGAGGCGGCCGCCGGGCAGATGGAGGCGCTGCTGCGGGCGATGCTGGCCCAGGGCACCAGCGGCGTCGCGCTGCGCCGGGAGGATCCCGCCGAGCCGACGCCGGCTCTGCCGGCCGGGTAGCCCCGCCGCCTTCACGGCGGGGCGCTATCCCTTCAAGCCCGGAGGTCGGGGGCCGCGCGGTGGCGGGTCGCCTGCTCGTAATCGTAGGCGAGCCCGAGGAGGTCGGCCTCGCTCCAGAGCGGCCCGACGAAGATCAGGCAGAAGGGCGAGCCCGAGGCGTAGCGGCCGGCCGGCACGACCACGCCCGGCAGCCCGGCGATGTTGATCTCGCACACGGTGGTCTCGTGGATCGTCTCCGACCCGTGCAGGGCCGGCACCGCGTCGCGGGTCTGAGGGAAGACCAGGGCGTCGAGACCCTGCTCCGCCATGACCGCGGTGAAGATGTCGAGGTAGCGCTCGCGCGCCGCCAGGAAATCCGAGAGATCCGGCGGGGCGAGGGGATCCGCGCGACAGGCCGCGAAGGCCGGCACCTGATTCATCCAGTCGAGGACGCCGCCCGGGGCCAGGGGATCTTCCGCCTTCGTGGCGGCATCGAATTCGGCGAGGGTCCGGTAGGCGGCCTGCGGACCGAGCCGTTGCAGATAGTGGTGGAGGTCGTAGAGCACGCTCTCGATGCCCCGGGCATCGTAGTGATCGAGGCCGGCGACGGGCTGGCCGAGTTCCGCGAAGCCGCTGCCCGCGAAGGGATCGGCCACCAGGGTGGCGCCCCGTGCGGCAATCTCATCCTGGGCCCGGGCGTAGAGCTGGATCGTCTCCGCGGAGAGGGCCCGGTCGCGCCAGCCCGGCCCGTAGAGCCCGAGGCGTTTGCCCCGCAGGGCCGTCTCGGAGAGCTTGGCAGCGTAGCCGCCCTTCGGACGGCGGCCGATCCCGGCCACGGTCTTCGGATCGGCCGCGGTGTAGCCGGCCAAGGCATCCAGGGTCAGCGCCGCGTCGCGCACGCAGCGGGCGATCGGCCCGACCACGTCGCGCGTGCTGCCGGCGAGCGGGACCACCCCGGTATTGGGCACCAGGGCGAAGGTTGGCTTGATGCCGACGAGACCCTGCGCCGAGGCCGGGTTCTGGATCGAGCCGCCGGTCTCCTCGGCGAGCCCCAACACCGCGAGGCTGGCGGCGACGGCGGTCGCAGTGCCGGCGCTCGATCCGCCGGGCAGGAGGTCGGGCGCCATGGCGTTGAGCGTCGGGCCGGCCCAGCTGTCGTTGGCGTGGCTGCCCGTGGCGCTCAGCACGGGCACGTTGGTCTTGCCGAGGATGACGCAGCCGGCCGCGCGCATCCGTGCCACCACGGGCGCGTCGGTGGCGGGCATCAGGTCGACGCCCCCGGCCTTGGCGCAGAGGAAGTGCCAGCCGGCCGTGGTCGGCAGGCCGGCGACGTCCATCGTATCCTTGATCACGACCGGCACCCCGGCCAGCGGCCCGAGGGCCTCGCCGGCGGCCCGGCGGCGGTCGATCGCCCGCGCCTCCTCGACGGCGTGCGGGTTGAGGAAGATCACCGCGTTGTAGCGCGGGTTGTAGGTCTCGATCCGGGCCAGGAAGGCTTGGGTCAGGGCCTCGGCCGTCACGCCGCGCGCGAAGGCGGCCTGGGCGTCGGCGACGGTCATCTCGGACAGCATCCCGGCAAGATCGGGCGCGTCGGTCGGGGCGGCATCCATCGGAAACTCCGGGCTTGGGACGGACAGGCGGGGCGTCGGCGGCTCAGGCCATGCCGACGAACTCGTCGATCAGCGATCGGTCGCGTGCGACCTCGGGCGGGACCTCGCGGGTGATGACGCCCTTCTGAAGGATCAGGATGCGCTCCGAGAGGCCGGTGATGCAGGTGAGGTTCTGCTCGACGAGGAGCAGCGCGATCCCGCGCTCGCGCCCGATCCGCAGGAGGATCTCGATGATCTCCTCGATGATCGAGGGCTGGATGCCCTCCGTCGGCTCGTCCAGCAGCAGGATGGTCGGCCCGCCGCACAGGCAGCGGGCGAGCGCCAGCAATTGCTGCTCGCCGCCCGACAGGGCGCCCCCGGGCCGGTCGAGATAGGCCTTCAGCCGGGGGAAAGTGGCGAGGATGTCGGCGATGGTCTCGTCCTCGCCGCGCTTCGACAGGAGGCAGCCCATGCGCAGGTTCTCGCGCACGCTTAGCGCCGGAAAGATCTCCCGGCCCTGGGGGACGTAGCCGAGGCCCATCCGGGCCCGGGCCGTCGGGCTGCGCCGGGTGATGTCGGCCCCCTCGAACCGGACCTCCCCGGCGGTGGCCGGCAGGTAGCCCATCAGGGTGCGCAGCAGCGTGGTCTTGCCCATGCCGTTGTGGCCGAGGATGCCGACGAACTCCCCCGGTCGCACCGCGAGGGTGACGCCGCCGAGGATCGGGATGCGGCCGTAGCCGGAATGCAGGCCCTCGACGGAGAGGAGCGGCGGGCTGGCTGAGGCGGTCATGTCAGGCGGCCTGCTTGCCGAGATAGACGTCGCGGACGCGGGCATCGGCCAGCACAGCGTCCACCGTATCCTCCATGAGGATCCGGCCCTGGTTGAACACCGTCACGGTCTTGGCGATCATCCGGATGAACGGCATGTCGTGCTCCACCACGATGAGGGCGTGGGTGCGGTTGATCTCGCGGATCAGCTCCGCCGTGCGGTGGACCTCCTCGTGGGTCATGCCGGCGGCGGGCTCGTCCAGGAGGATCAGCTCGGGCTCCTGGGCCAGCACGGTAGCGATCTCGACCCATTGCCGCTGGCCGTGGGCGAGCTGGCCGACGGTCCGCCCGGCGATGCCCGTGAGGTTGAGGCGCGTCAGCGTCTCGTCGACGATGCGGCGGGTGCGGGCGATGGACTTGCGCCGCCCGGCCGCCACGAAGACGTTCTCGTGGACCGAGAGGCCGTTGAACACGTTGGGCACCTGCGTCTTGATGCCGACGCCGAGCCGCGCGATGGCGTGGGGCTCGGCCCCGGTGATGTCGGTGTCGCGCAGGCGGACCCGGCCCTCGGTGGGCTTGAGCTGCCCGGTCAGGATCTTGAAGAAGGTGCTCTTGCCGGCGCCGTTGGGGCCGATCAGGCAGCGCAGCTCGACCTCCCCGAGGGTGAAGTCGACATCGGCGACCGCGGTCACGCCGCCGAACCGCATGGTCACGCCGCGAGCCTCGACGAGGGGGCGCAGCGGCGCGCCGTGATGGCCCGTGAGCGGGCTCGGGGCGTTCATCGTGCGCTCCCCGTGGCGAACCCGTCCTGCGCCGTGCCGGCGACCCTGCGCGGCCGCCGCTCCAGCAGGCGCAGGCCGAGGCTGCGGGCGACCGGGACGAGGCCCTGGGGCACCAGCAGGACGAAGCCGACCAGGACGAGACCGAGGCCGAGGTTGGAATCCACCGCGCTCTGGCTGCCGGCGGCGATGATCAGCGCCTGGATCAGCACCGCGCCGAGCATCGGCCCGATCAGGGTGCCGAGACCGCCGACCAGCACGTAGATGATCACCTGCGCCGACATCGGCAGGGCGAAGACCGTCGGACTGATGAAGCCGCCCCAGTTGGCGTAGAGGCAGCCGGCGAGGCCCGCGACCCCCGCGGCGATCATGAAGGCGATGAGCTTGTAGAGGCGCGGGTCGTAGCCGATCAGCTGCGCCCGCGTCTCGTTCTCGCGGATCGCCACCACCACGCGGCCGAGGCGGCTCGCCAGGATCCCCCGCAGCAGGGCGTAGACGAGGATCAGCGCGCCCATCGCGGCGTACCAGATCCCCTCGATGTCCAGGGGCTCGTCGGGATGGCCGGGCGCATTGAGAGCGGGGATCGCCGGGATGCCGTTGAAGCCGCCGAGTTCCGCCACGCCGATCCGGTACTGGCTGCCCGAGGTGGCGTTGACCAGCTGGAACAGGATCACCGACACGGTGAGCGTGATGACGCCGATATAGGCGTCGCTGATCCGGCCGTAGAACATGAAGTAGCCGAGCAGGCCGGCAAACAGCATCGGCACCAGGATCGACAGCAGCACCGGCACGCTGCTGTCGCCCATGTTGAGGACCGCGACCGCGTAGGCGTAGCCGCCGAGCCCCAGGAAGGCCGCCTGCCCGAAGCACATCACCCCCGCGAAGCCCCAGACGAAGCCCTGCGAGAGGCCGAACATCGCGAGCGCCGCGAAGCCGGTGCATTGAACGAGGCCGAACGTATCGAGGGCGTGCGGCGCCCCGAACAGGATGGCGAGGCCGAGGGCCAGGGTCGCCAGGAATCCCGCGGCGGAGAGCCGGCGGGCGGGGGCTGCGGAGGTCATAGGCTGCGCCTCAGGTAGCGGCCGGTGATGCCTTGCGGGAGGACGCGGATCAGCAGGATCGCCGCGACGAGGAGGGCGACGTCGCCGATGACCGGCGTCGTCTTGAACGAGACGAGTTCGTTGATGACGCCGAACAGGCTGGAGGCGAGGCCGGTGCCGGTAACGATGGCGGGGCCGCCGCCGAGAACCGTGATGAAGGCGCGGGCGATGTAGGCCGCGCCCATGGCCGGGGAGACGCCCGAGATCGGGGCAAGGACCCCGCCGGCAAGGCCCGCCAGGGCGGCGCCGAGGGCGAAGGTCGCCATGTAGATGCGGTTCGGCTGCACCCCCAGCGCCGCGGCCATACGCGGGTTCTGCATGGTCGCGCGCAGGATCAGGCCGAACTTGGTGAAGCGCAGCACCAGGAACATCGCTCCCAGCGCGGCCAGTGCCGTCGCCACGATGACGAGGCTGTAGAGGCTCGCCCCGTAGCGCCCGATGTCGAAGCTGCCGACCGGCGTCGAGACCCCGCGCACCACGTTGCCGTAGAGCGTGGTGATCAGCCCGATCAAGCCCAGGCTGATGCCCCAGGTGGCGAGCATCGTGTCCATCATCCGCCCATAGAGGAAGCGGATGACGGTGCGCTCCAGGATCAGCCCGATCACGCCGACCACCAGGGGCGGCAGGACGAGCATCGCGATCCAGATGTTGACCCCGGCGCCGCTCGCCATGACCGCCGTGTAGGCGCCGAGCATCATGAATTCGCCGTGGGCGAGATTGATGATGCGCATCATCCCGTAGATCACCCCGAGGCCGAGGGTGATCAGGACCAGGGTGGCGATGCCGGTGATGACGTTGAAGGCGAGCAGTCCGGCGAGATCCATCGCCCTCAGCCCTTCAGGTCCGGTGTGAACTGCTTGTTGGTGCGCGGATTCTTGATCAGATCGCAGGCGCCGCCGGTATCGGCCGGGAACGAGTTCGGGAAGGTGGCGAGGATCTCCCACTTCCGGTCCTTCGGGCGGGCCAGATAGGTGTTGCGGATGGTGTGGTGGGTGGCGCCGTCCATCGTGACCTTGCCGGTCGGGGACTCGATCGACAGGCCGCTCTCCAGGGCGGCGATGACCTTGTCGCGCTCGATCGAGCCGGCCTTCTTCACCGCCTCGGCCCAGAACAGGATGCCTTCGTAGGTGGCGGTGTCGAGCTCGCTGAGATCCGTGACGTCGGCGCCGAACTTCGCCTGCATGCCGGCGACGAAGGCCTTGCTCGCGGGTGTGTCGAGGTCGTTGTACCAGCCGTAGCAGGTGATGATCCCGTTCGTCGTGGAGGGATCCATCGTCGTCAGTTCGTCGCCGAGCCCGAACACGCTCGACCCGACCGGGATCTTGGACTTCATGCCCGCCGCGTCCCATTGGCGATAGAAGCCCGAATGGTTGGCGCCGACCAGTGCCGAGAGGACGAGATCGGGCTGCGCCTGCTGGATGCGGCTGATCGCGGACGAGAAGTTGGTGACGTCGAGGGGGAAAAAGTCGGTGCCCAGCACCGAGCCGCCGCCGTCCTTCATGAATTTCGTCATCCAGCTCGCGGTGATGTGCCCGTAATTGTAATCCGCCGCGATGATGTAGGCCTTCTTGCCCCAGGTCTTGAGGGCATAATCGACGATGTGGTTGACGGTCTGCGCGGGGGTCGACCCGGTGCAGAACACGTTGCGGTCGCAGACGCCGCCCTCGTACTGGGTGTTGTAGAAGTAGAGAGTCCTCGCGCGGTCGAAGATGGGCCGGATCGCCTCGCGTGAAGCCGAGGTGATGCCGCCCTGGATGACGTCGACCTTGTCCTTGAGCGCGAGCTGCTGGGCATACTGGGTGTAGAGCTGCATCGACGATTGCGTGTCGTAGGCGATGAGCTGGATCGGCCGCCCCAGCAGCCCGCCAGCCTTGTTGAGTTGCTCGACCGCGTACTCAGTGGTCTCGATCATCCGCTTGCCTTCGAGGCCCAGCGCGCCCGATCCGTCGAGCAGGCTGCCGAGCTTGATCGGCTCGGCGGCGAGGCCCTTCCGCGCGACGAACGGCATCGCGACGGTGCCGGCTGCGGACGCCATCGCCAGTTTCAGCACCTTTCGACGGTCCATCGCACTCATCCCCCGAACTCCTCTCGACGTCGCGCTTCGGGTCCGGTGACCGGAAGCGGGCGCAAAGGACATTCGCAAGGTCGATGCCAATCAATCTCACAGATCGGTCAAAAATCGGAAGCGCGGCATCGGCGGAAGCGACGGGACGAGGCGCAGGCGGGGCGTCGTGACGGCAGACAATCCACACAACGATCACGACGCCGCGGCAGTGAACCGGGCCACGGTGCGGTCCTACCAAGCATGGTGTCCCGTCGGAGGGTCTCGCACGCACGCTGGCCTTCAGCGACGAGAACGCTCTCCGTCCCTCTCAGGCCTCTTGATACCGACAGACCGTCCGCCGGAGCTTGAACGCGGGGACAGGGCGTCAATCGACACCCCATCCCATTGCGTCGGAGACCAGAAGTCAGCGTTCCGGATAGGCTTCCCGCGCCTTCCCGAACATGATCCGGTGGCGCATCTCGCGGAAGGTGCTCGCGACGCCGTCCTCTCGAGTGAGGAGCGAGACGGCGACCGCCACGATGAAGGACAGCGGCATACTGATGATGGCCGGGTTCTTCATCGGGACGAACCACCAGGCTCGCGAGGCGTCGGCGAGGTTCTTCCCGAGCATGTCCACCTGAACGGTGGGTGGCAGCCCTATCATCAGGAGGGCGGAGAACGTCCCGACGCCGATGCTGGCGACCGCCGCCGGGGTCATGAACCGCTTCCAGGTGATGGACAGAAGCAGCGCGGGAAAGTTCGCGGAGGCCGCGACGGCGAAGGCGAGCCCGGCCATGAACGCGACGTTCTGACCCTCGAAGACGATGCCCAGGAACACCGCCAGGGCGGCGATGGCGACCGTCGCGATCCGCGCGACCGTGAGCTGCTCGGACTCGGAGGAATGCCCCTGGCGAACGACGTTGACCCAGAGGTCGTGGCAGACCGTCGCCACCCCGGACAGCGTCAGTCCTGCGACGACCGCAAGCATCGTCGCGAACGCCACGGCGCAGATGAAGCCGAAAACCCGCTTCCCCCGACCGTGAGGGCGAGTTCCAGGAAGAAGGTTAGGTCATTCCAATCGAACATGCCGCGCCCTGAGCCGATCGAAGCGTAGTTCGTTCGCTTGAGCCGCGGAAGTGGCGGGCGTCGCCACGAATGCTGGCAACCCTGGCCGAGCAGACGATCGCAGGACAGGACAGCATCCACATCATGGCGGAATCGGACCTTATGGGATCGCAGGCAAACTCGCGGGCTGACACGCTCTTCGACAATCGAAGGTGGAGCGTCCTGTGTGGAAGGCGCCCGCATTGCAAGTGACGAGTTGGGCTTCGGACGCGTTGGTCGGGTGCAGTCTTGTGTCCGGCCTGTCGATGCAGGCATTGATGTTGACCGCTGGCCCTGATGGTATCCGCGCGCTGGGTCCCACTCTGCTTTGCGGGCCATGACGCCGACGACGTATTCCGGGGTGTCCCGCCTCCCGGTCTGACCGGTTCGCCATCAAGTCTCATCGTCCGCGCAACCTGGAAAAGTCTCCTCGCCGTGCCGTCAGGCGGCAATGGCCGCCGGTATGCGGTGTCGCTACCGCCGCGGGTCATGATCGCCCAGGCGACCCGTGCGGTGCGATTGGCCGCCGCAACAGTCACAACGCGGACCGGCTTGCGCTGGAGCAGCGCCGGCAGCCGCGGGTCGATCGAGGTCGGCATCGCCTTCGCGCGCCGGACCAGAGGGGTCAGGCCGATCACGAGCAGGCGGCGCAGGTCGCGGTCGCCCATGCGCGAGACCCGGGCCAGGCGCTCCTTGCCGCCGCTGGAGTTCTGCAGCGGTGTCCGGCCCAGCGAGGGGGCGAACCGTCGACCATTGCGGAAGCGCTCGGGCTCACTCACCGAAGCGGCCAGCGCCGTCGCCGTCGCCGAGACGATGCCGAGACCGGGGATCGTCGCCAGGCGCCGCGACAGGTCACTGTCCCGATGCCAGGCCAGCAGCGCCTTCTCGAGCCGGGTGAGCGGGATCTGCACGGCGCCGATCTGATCGGCCGGCCCGGTCACCACGACGGTGGTAATCTCCAGGGGGATGGCTCCTGCAGCCGCGTGGCTGCTGCGTCGACAGCGACCACATCGTGGCACTCAGGTGCCGTCAGTCGGAGCGGGCGCCATCCACGCCATCTGCTTCCAGACGCACCGATGAAAAAGCGGACGCTGGTCGACACGCCTCGATGGTCGTTGCGGGCAATGTTCTGCCCGCGGCATAGAGCCTCGACCTTGCCCTCCAGCCCGCCTCCGCCGCATCCGGAAAACCGGACGACGGCATCGATGCTCCGGGCGTGCGACGCCGGAAGCTCACCACCGGCATTGTTGGGGCTGCGCTCTGCGAGCTGAGTCTAACGGTGGCTGCACTCGCGTCACGAGTGGTCGCGACAGCAGCGCGCCGGCGGTCGCTTGCCTGTTCGCGGCGCTCTACGGGCTCGGAATTCTCAGTCTGGTCGAGGGTCGACGCTGTTCACACCGCCTCAACTTCGGGATGCCACGGTGAAGCCGCACGGATGGCAAGGCGCTTCGTCGAGCTTGTGTCAAACAACTGCCCAGACGGACGCTAAGCGGACATGCCTTCGACTTGGACGTTGCGAGGATCCTCCAGAGCGCGCCGGGCGATCCGATTGGCACGACATCCAACCTTGTCCGCAACGTCGCTTACGACTGCAGGCATCGTCCTTGCCGTGGTCCTCACCGGGGCCGGGATCCTCGTGGCGCAAAAGCTCTACGACCTGGAGATCCGCAGCACCGAGCGAAGCCTTGTCAGCCTCACGACCCTGCTTTCCGAGCAGGCCGACAGGTCGATGCAGGCGATGGAGGTCATTCAGCTGGACGTGGCGAGGGAGCTTGCCAGCGCTCGATCGTCGGCCGACCGCTCGTTCGCGTCGCTTGGCTCGAGCACGGCCATGCACGACAAGCTTCGTGCCAGCGTCTCGGCCCTACCCCAGGTCAAGGAGATATCAATCATCGACCTCCAGGGCAGGACGATCAACTCCTCGATCGACCGGCCTGCAGATAAAGAATCGTCCCGTCCTTCTTTCCTCGAAGATCTCGGCCGTGATCCCTCCGAACGGAAGATCATCGTCGCCGGCACGGCCCGGCCGGACGGTTCAGGCCTGGATCTGATCGTCGCCCACCGCATCGCGGACATCGATGGCCGATCCGTCGGCTACATGATCGGAGCCGTAGACCTCCGCTACTTCGAGCGGCTCTATGCCAGGGTCTCCCCCGACGAGGCCGACGTCATCTCGTTCGTCCACACGGATCTGACCATGCTGGCACGCCATCCGCGTCCGCCCGGCGCGATCGGACGCAAGGTCCCGCCGCTCAAATGGATGCGGGTCCAAGGGGCGGAACGTCCCACCTCCGGCGTGGAACGCATGACGACACCGATCGACGGGCAGGATCGGATCGTCGCGGCCCAGCTCATGGAGCATTATCCGATCATCATGGGCACGAGCCGCACCATCTCGGCGACGCTGACCCCATGGCGGGCGCAGACCCTGCCCTTGACCGCGACGGTGGCGCTGCTCGTCGGCGGCGTGTTTTTCATCGTCAGGATCGCCAAGGCGCAGCTTCGCGCCCAAGAGCGCCTCGCCTCGTCCAGCGCGGCGCAGGCTGCCGCCGAGGAAAGGGCATCGGCGGACCGCCGCCTGCGGGACGAATACGCCCGGTTCGGGACCGCATTGGATAGCATGAGCCAGGGGGTGCTGCTGCTCGACCACGAGAGCAGGCTCGTCGTCCTGAACGCCCGCATGACCGAGCTGTTCGACATCCCTCCGCTCCTACGCGAAGCGGGTAGCCCTCTCGATGTCCTGCTCCGTCAGATCATCGCCTCCATGTCGAAGGCCGAGGGAGATCGACTGTCGGATATCCTCGCCGCCAGTGTGAGGGAGAGCCGCCCGGCGGCACTGGTCTGCGATCTGACCGACGGCCGCATCGTCGGCGTGACGACCGCAGCCGTGCCGAGTGGCGGCATCGTCTGCACCTTCGAGGACATCACGGAACGGCACCGCGCCCAGGCCATGATCGCCCATATGGCGCATCACGACGCGCTGACCGGGTTGCCGAACCGCGTCCTGTTGCAGGAAGCCACCGGTCGGCTGCTGGCCGAACGCGGGCGCACGCCGATGGATGGCGGCGGGGGGGCATTGCTCCTGCTCGACCTGGACGGCTTTAAACAGGTCAACGACGTCCACGGCCATCCCCTCGGCGATGCGCTGCTTCGGGCGGTCGCGGCGCGGCTCTCGGCTCTGATCGCCGCCCCCGACGTCCTGGCGCGCCTCGGCGGGGACGAGTTCGCCGTCGTGCGATTCGGGCAGGACGAAGAGGCGGATGCCGTTCGACTGGCCGAACGCATCGTCTCCGCTCTCGGAACCCCGTTCGTTATCGAGGGCGTCCACCTCTCGATCGGGACGAGCATCGGAGTGGCGCGGGCGGACGTGGCGGACGGCTCGCCCGAAACGCTACTGCGCAACGCCGACATCGCCCTTTACCGGGCCAAGGCCTCCGGCAGGCGCACATGGTGCCTCTACCAACCGCAGATGGAATGCGAGAACCGTGAACGGCGGCGGCTGGAGGAGGATCTCGGCTGTGCTCTGGAGAAGGGTCAGTTCGAGCTGCACTACCAACCCATCGTCGGAGCGGCGAGCCGCGCGGTGACCGGGTACGAGGCGCTGCTGCGCTGGCGCCATCCCACGCGCGGCCTCGTCCCGCCCGCCGCGTTCATTCCGATCTGCGAGGAGACCGGCCTCATCCGCGAGATCGGCTCGTGGGTCCTACAGCGCGCCTGCGAGGACGCCGCCGGTTGGCTGCCCGGCCTGCGCGTGGCCGTGAATCTCTCGGCCGTGCAGTTCCGAGAGAAGGAACTCGTCGCCGTGGTGGAACGCGCACTCGCACGTTCGGATCTGCCGGCGAAGCTGCTGGAGCTCGAGATCACCGAAAGCGTGCTCCTTCGGGACGACCTGACGAACCTGGAGATCCTGAAGGCTTTGCATCGGATGGGCGTGTCCATCATCATGGACGATTTCGGTACGGGCTACTCTTCGTTAAACTACATGCGTTGCTTCCCGTTCGACAAGATCAAGATCGACCAGACCTTCGTTCGGAACCTGTCGAATGGCAGCCAGGGCGTCGCCGTCATGCGCGCCGCCATCGCCCTGGGTCACGCGTTGGGCATCACGGTGCTCGCCGAGGGGGTTGAAACCGTCGAGGAGCGCGATTTCCTTGTCGCTGAGGGATGCGACGAGCTGCAGGGATACCTGTTCGGTCGACCAGAACGGATCATGGACGCGCGCCGTCGCTCAGTCGACCGTCACCCGCATGGTTCATTCCGGAACCGCCGCAGTGCATAAAAGTTGCTGCGGCGCACGTCTCAACACCGTGCAGCCCATTTGTGGGCGTTTCCTCCCTGACTTGGGCCGCTCCTTCGGGAGTGGCCTTTTTCTCATTACGTTGTTGCCGCCCTGAACGTCCGGGCGATTTGCGTACGCCTTTCACAAACCGACATTTACGGCTGGTCTCGACAATGGCTGTGGGGAAACGCCTGGGTTGTTAAGAGTGTCCGCCAGGGTGGTAGGGCGGGATGGACGCTTCGTAATGGGCGCGGACCGGGGCTACGTCTCGGGCGAGGAGATCCAGGCCTGCGAGTCTCGACCGCGAGATCGCCGAGCGTGCTCGCGAGGACGAGATGGCGCGCAGGCTGATGACCATCCCAGGTATCGGTCCGATCACCGCCACGGCGCTGATCGCCCTAGCTCCTGCAGCCGAGACCTTCGAGCTGAGCGGGCGGCTTTAAGCCGATCCGCTTTCGTAAGGGGATGTGGCGAAGCGGACAGCATGGTTGAGGCCGTGCTCCTGAAAAGCACGGCCTCGTTAGGCTCTATGCCGCCCTCACGGTGGCTAGGAAGCGCGCAACCTCAGCGCTGAGGTGCTCTGACTGGCGCGACAACTCCGAGGCCGCGCCGAGGACCTGGCTCGCCGCCGCGCCCGTCTCCTCGGCCGCACCGGCAACACCCGCGATGTTGCTTGTCACCTCACCGGTGCCCTGCGCCGCCTGAGAGACATTCCTGACGATCTCCTGAGTCGCCGCACCCTGTTCCTCGACGGCTGCGGCGATCGAGGTCGCAACGCCGCTGATCTCGCGGATCCGTTCGGTGATCCCGGTGATCGACGTGACAGCTTGACCGGTCGAGGCCTGGATCTGAGCGATCTGACCCGATATCTCACCCGTCGCCTTGGCGGTCTGCTCAGCGAGCGCCTTGACCTCAGACGCCACGACCGCGAAGCCGCGCCCTGCCGCGCCGGCGCGCGCCGCCTCGATCGTCGCGTTCAGAGCCAGAAGGTTCGTCTGCCCAGCGATCGAGGAGATCATTGTGACCACATCGCCGATGCGCGACACCGCGGCGCTCAGCTCCTGGACAAGTCCGCCGGTCTGACCGGCCTCGGTAACAGCGGTCCGCGCGAGACCCGCCGAGCCGGCCACCTGCCGACCGATCTCCTGAACGGACGAACCGAGTTCCTCAGCGGCCGCAGCGACGGTGTTGACGTTCGAGGCGGCTTCCTCGGCGGCCGCAGCCACCGTGGTCGACTGGCTCGCCGTTTCCGTCGCCGTGGCGGTCATGGTCTGCGCGGTCGCCTGCAGCTCGGTCGCTGAGGACGACACCAGGCCGATGATGCCGCCGACGGCGGCCTCAAAGCTGTCGGCCATCTGCCGCATGCCGGCCTTGCGTTGTTCCTCGGCAGCCAAACGGGCCTGGGCAGTCTCTGCTTCAAGCTGCCGGGTGCGGATCAGGTTGTCCTTGAACACCTGTACGGCGGCGGCCATCGCGCCAAGCTCGTCGCGTCGGTCGGCTCCGGGAACCGTGACAGAGGTATCGCCGGCCGCGAGCGTGCCCATCGTGGCCGTCATGCGGGTGATCGGGTGCGCGACGCGGAGGAGGCTGAACAGCGTCGCTGCAAGCGCAAGGACAAGGGCGACGACCATCGCGACGTAGGTCACGCGTGCTGTTTCGTCGACGTTGGACACGGTCGTGTCCGCCTCGTCTTGAGCACCCTTTCGATTGAGGGCCACAGCTTGTGTGATGATCTGAGACAGGCCTGAGTAGAGCCTCACGATCTCAGGCTGCGTCATCTCGGTTAGCGCCTCCGGCTGGCGGCCTGCATCCATCAGCTCGACCGCATGCTTGCCGATGGCTCCGAACTCGGTCCACTCTTGCACGAACCGATCGTGGAGAGCGCGCTCCTGGGGCGAGGAGATAAGCGCTTCATAGCGTTTGCTGACCTGTTCAGCGGCTTCGATTGCCGACAAGTACTGCTTACGATGCTCGGCCAGTTGCTGTGTGTCACGCGTCGCGGCTACGAGCCGGTACTGGCGCACGCGAGCCTTATCGACGGCTGAGTTCAGCTCGCCGAGCGTTTGAACGGAGGGCAGCCAGTTGCCTGCGACTTCGGTCGCGCTGTGACGGATCGCGCTGAGCTTGAGCAGCGTGAGGGCACTCTCGCCGGCTATAATGACTGCCAGTAAAGCAAAAAGGCCGGCAAGCGCGGCCTTGATCGAGATACGCATCGATGATCCGGCGGATAGTGGAACGCTACGAGGCGTCCGATGGCATACCATCCAGCAAGGGTTACCACCTGCCTAAACGGCTACGGGTATCGCGCAACCGTGAGATCTGTTTCTGCCGACAGGGTCGGCTCGACTGAAGGGCCGGACGCGGTATCACAGTGTAGATCACGGTTGCTCGCTCTCGAAGAACGACACGAGCAAGCTCGGCATGCGTCTAGGCCCGCAATCCCCCTGAGCCGACTTTGTGTGGCAGCCGGCGACTGACGGCTTTCAAGAAGCCCGGGACATGTCCATGACGCCCGATCTGGGTCGTTATAGGAATGGCGGCTCTCGGTGATTTTCCGCTGGTCCGCTTTAGGGCGACAAACGCTTCGAAGCGGACCTCGTTATGACGTTTGCGTTCGACCCGCCGCAATCACATCGGTCGGCGCATCATTTCGCGAATACCTCCTTGGCAGCGAACAGGCCATTGAGTGCCGCAGGAAAGCCTGCGTAGACGGCCATCTGCATAATGATCTCGGTAATTTCGTCGCGCGAGAGACCAACATTAAGGCCCGCCTCGATGTGGACCTTGAGCTGCGGGGCCGCGTTGCCCATCGCTGTCAGAGCCGCGATGGTGGCGATCTCGCGGGCGCGCAGGTCGAGGCCGGGGCGGCTGTAGATGTCGCCGAAGGGGAACTCGAACAGGTAGGTCGCGAAGTCGGGGGCAATGTCGGCGAGCGAGGCGACGACCTTCTCTCCGGCCTCGCCGTCGATCTCAGCGAGTGCCCGTCGTCCGCGTTCGAGCCGGCTTTCGCCGCCGCTGTGGGGGAATTTCGTCATAGGCCTGTGTCCTCTCGTCCGGACCGGCGTAGCCGGTGATCTTGGTGTCGAGGACGAGGAGGCAGGCTTGCAGGTCAGCCACGTGGGCGCGGACGCGCTCGCGGTGCTTCTCCAGCATGTCCCGGCGCTCAGCCTCGGTGACGACGCCGCTCTCCCGCAAGGCTGCGTAGCGCAGCATCTCCCGGATCGGCATTCCGGTCGTCTTGAGACGGCCGAGGAACGCGATCCAAATCAGGATCGATGCGTCGTAGTCACGTTGGCTCGATTGGTCCCGGTCGGCATAGGGAAGCAGTCCGATCCGCTCGTAATAGCGGATGGTGTGAGCGGACAGTCCCGAACGCTTCGCCAGTTCACCAATCTTCATGAGCACCGTTCTCGCCACGACGCATCTGAGGCTAGGAGTTTGAGTGCGCTCTAAGTCAAGGCCCTATCCAGCCGCTATGTCTCGGTTCGCGCCATACCGCGAGCCAAGGTCGATGGGTTCCTGCAAAGGACCGCTTTCGGAAAAACCTAACAACGGCCTGCACGGCCGGCTTGGGTCGCTTCCGGAATGGCGGCTCGGGGTGAATTTCAGCTCTTCCGCTTCCTTTACTGAGCAAGGCAAAAGCAGACGACCGGATGGGTCCCGCTCCCGACGCTGCAGCGCTTGCCGGTGCGCATCGTGCAGAGGCCGGCCCGTGATACAATCGGACAAGCTGTAGTAAGCGCCTGTCTTTGGTTCGCTAAGTTGATGATTGTAAGTGCATATGCCCATCGAGTGGGCAGCTAATAAATTAAGATATCTATCTTATCGTATGCCAAATTCAACACGCTGACCGCATTCCATGTCTGCTCTCGATGCTTGGGAATTACCAACCTCTTGTGGCATTTGGTGTTGGTATTCCAATGCCACAGCTGCCTTCGTGCCGTGGCTTAGTCAGTCCTCTGTGCCGCACGAGCAACTGATTGAACAAAATCGACGCTTCGATGCGGCCTTGGAGAATATGAACCAAGGCTTGTGCATGTTCGATGCGGACCGACGTTTGTTGGTCTGGAACAAGCGATATCTGGAGATCTTCGGACTTGAGGCTGACCAGTTGCATGTCGGAATGAGCCAGCGACAGATCATCGAGATCTTGGTTGGCCTCGGACGTTACGCAGCTGGCACCACGGTCGATGCTCTGAGTGAAGGCACTCGGACCTCGCTTATCGAGGGGCAGGCTACGTCAATCCTGCGGGAGCTCGCGGATGGGCGAACGGTCTCAGCGACTCACAGGGCGATGAGCGGCGGCGGGTGGGTCGCAACTTTCGAGGATGTGACTGAGCGCCGCCGCAACGAAGACCGTATTACCTACATGGCGCGGCACGACGCCCTGACCGATTTGCCCAACCGCATGGCCTTGCATGAGTTTGGCAACGGAATGCTGGGGCAGCCTATGCCGGGTCGTTCCCTCGCCGTGCTGTGTCTCGACCTTGATCGGTTCAAGCTCGTCAACGATGGGTTCGGCCACGCGGTGGGCGACCAACTTCTACGGTGTGTCGCTCAGCGGCTTCAGCGAGAAGTTCGTGAAGGAACTACCGTCGCGCGGATGGGGGGAGACGAGTTCGTCGTCCTGCACCGGGTCAAGGACCTGAAGGCGGCGGAAGCGCTGGCGCGGCGACTGATCGCGTCAGTCAGCGCGCCCTACGAGCTCGACGGATTGCGGGTTGAGATCGGTATGAGTGCCGGAATTGTGTTGTCCGGCGAGATGGATCGTGACGTCACTCAGCTTCTGCAGAACGCCGATCTGGCGCTCTACCAAGCAAAATCGGACGGGCGGGGGACGTTTCGGGTCTTCGAACCCCAGATGGACGAAAGCGCACGAGCCCGCCTCAACTTGGAGCGGGAACTGCGCGAGGCGCTGACCAATGAGCGCTTTGAGGTACACTACCAGCCGCTCGTCAAACTCAGCAGCAACGACGTAACTGGCGTTGAAGCCCTGGTTCGGTGGCGGCACGCCGAGCGGGGCCTCGTGAGCCCTGCGGTGTTCATTCCCATCGCAGAAGAAACTGGCTTGATCGTACCGTTGGGCGAGTGGGTGTTGCGGCGGGCGTGCGAGGATGCCAAGCGATGGCCCGCTCACGTCGGTGTCGCGGTCAACGTATCGGCCCATCAGCTGCGCCAGCGCAACTTCGCGACGATGGTGTTCTCGATTCTATCAGAAAGCGGCCTCGATCCGAGCCGGCTCGAACTGGAAATCACCGAGAGCGTACTTCTGGAAGAAACCGATTCGAACCTTGAGACGCTGCACGTCTTGCGCAGTTTTGGTATCCGCATCGCCATGGACGACTTCGGCACCGGCTATTCCAGTATCAGCTACCTGCGTCGGTTCCCCTTTGACAAGATCAAGATTGATCGGTCCTTCGTGCGCGAGATCGGCGAGAAGCCCGAGGCGGCCGCGATCATTCGGGCTATTATCGGTCTCGGCCAGAGCCTCAATATGACGACCCTTGTGGAGGGTATCGAGACGGACATCCAGCGTAACGCTGTCCTCTCCGAGGGGGCTCATGAGATGCAGGGCTTTCTGTTCAGTCCTCCGCGCCCTGCGCAGGAAGTCGATGCCCTATTTAAAGTCGAGCATTCCAAGAATAAGGTGGCGTAAGTATCGCGGAAAAATTCAATTTTACCACGCGAGAGCCCGGTGCCGGATCTATGCGCCATGAGGTGGCTCATTCGATTGACCAGGAACGCCGAGGCGACCCTATCGCGAGGAACGGATGGCGAAGCCCGGAGGCGTTCACGCCGAGTTCGACCTCCGCCAGCTGAAAGCTGCGTAGCGCAATTGCGAGGCCGTCGCCAAAGTCAGCCAATTCAGTGTCACTGATCCGCAACACGGCAGCGGGGGTGTCTGCTAACAGGACAGCAACGCGTGTCGCGACATGACCGCATCGGGTCGCAACCGAAACACCGGCCTCGCGATGAAGCGGACGTCACCGTTCCGCCCGCTCACGACCGATTTCGTTGAAAAACTCGCGGTCGGCCTGGATTGAGATTTGACCCGAGGCTTGGCCGAGGGGCTCCCGCCAGACGGTCAGGCTAGAGCACGGCGCGAGGCTCCCGCTTCGATGGCCGTCACGACGCGTTCACGCAGATCGGCGGACAGGGCATCCGGCTCTCCTGATCAGAAAGCCGTGCATCGAATCACATCTCCGTCCGTGCCAAAACCCCAGACGACTCAACTCGCTCGGATCGCGCTCTAGGGTCTGGACTCGATCAGCACCAGAACGCGACGACGGCGACCAGAGCGATGGCTGAGGCGTAGTTGCGGGCGGGCTTGTCGTAGCGCGTGGCAATGCGACGGAAGTCTTTGAGGCGGTTGAACATCGCCTCGATGCGCCAGCGCTCCCGATAGCGGGACCTGTCATGGCGGATCCGGCGTTTGCGGCCGCGTTTGCCCGGGATGACGGGCGTGATGCCGTTCCGGCGCAGGTCGGTGCGCAGCCAATCGGCGTCGTAGCCCTTGTCGGCACTCAGGCGGCGGATCCGGCCGGGCACCTCGGCCAGCACCGCTGGGGCAGTCGTCACGTCGCTGGCGTTGCCCGGCGTCAGCAGGAGGACGCCGGGCCGGCCGAGGATATCGGTGAGTGCGTGGATCTTGGTCGTTTGACCACCGCGCGATGGGCCGATAGCCTGCGCCCTTGCCCCCCTTTCCCGCCATGGGCAGACCGGTGAGCCCGGACGTAGCTGCTGTCGAGAGCCGCCGCATCGCCAGCCCACCCAGCCTTGGCCAGCGCGGTCAGCATCGCCTTCCAGAAGCCGCGCCGCGACCAGCGATTGAAGCGGTTGTAGACCGTGGTGCGCGGGCCGAACGCGGCCGGGCAATCGCGCCAGCGGCAGCCCGACGTCAGGACATGCAGGATGCCCGAGATAATCTGCCGGTCGTCCTTCCGCTCGGGTCCGGGCTGGTCCCTGGGCATGAACGGCTCGATCACTGCCCACTGCTCGTCCGAGAGCCAAAACAGGTTCGCCATCGTTACCTCCAAGCCGCAAACGGCCGCCTGGAATCATAAAATGCCAAACAGTGCAATGGCTTGGTTCGGTTCACACCCTAGAGTGGAACCGAGCAGTTGCAGGGCTCCGCGCCAACGCAATGCACATTCCATTATACCCTCCGCTGCGTGTCCGGAGCGGATTTGGCGGAGTGTCGAGGAACTTGGCCGGAAGTGCGGAGCGTCCCCCTTCTCCGCCAGTCGTCCCCCTGAAGTGCTCTGTGGATCCGGCCGTGTCGCGGTGCGTGGTGGCCGGGGTGATGCTCTGCCGCACATCGTCGAACGGCTTGCGCCGGCTCAGATCGGGCGCCTGCGCCGGGCGGCTCCGGTGACATTCGTCACGGTCGCCGCTCGTCCGATCCGCGCCTCGGCCTGAGATCCGGAGAGGCGGCCCTCGCCACGCCCGGAGGGCCGCGCATCGGCCATGAGGCCCGCCCCGAACGCCGCGGCGGGAAATGGCCGCTTCGCGCAAGCCGCCAGCTCGATCTCCCCATCAGGTCGGGCGCTCGGCGTGCGCGGGACTTCGTGGGTCGCCTCCCAGGACACATCGCCGAATACGGCGCGCGTCGCGCGGTGAGCGCAGTCCCTGTCCGGTTCGGTCAAGGAGCGCCCGCCGAGACGGGCTATGTGAGCGGAGTATCGTCCGTTCAGCGGCTGCCGAGGAGGTCGCCATGGCGTTTTCACCGTTTTCACGGGCCGGGGCCGCCCTCCTGATGCTCGCCCTTCCCAGCGGAGTCGCGGGTGCGGCCACCCGCGGGGAAGCGCAGATCCGCCTCGCGCAGGGTGGCATCGCCATCCCCAGCGAGGCGCAGCTCAACCCCCTCGAACGCGAGGCGATCACCACGCCTCCCCTCGATGTGAGCGATCCTCCGCCGGGCGTCGAACCGGGCACGCAGAGGCGGCATCGGGACCCGCGGGATCGCCGCAACGACCGCAGGCTCCCGGGGGAGGGGGGCGCCTGCGAGGCGTGCTGAACGGTTCCGGCCGGCGCCTCCGCGCGACACGCCCCCGGTCCGAAATCCCGGTGTGAGGTCACGATGCAGGATGCCAAGCCTGTCGCTGTCGATCCCGACCGGACGGGATCGGAAAGCCCGCGGCACCGCGCCAAGCCGCCCCGGCGGTGGAGCCGGGCGCTCGTGGCCGTCGCCATCCTGCTCGTGGCCGCCGGCGCGTTCGCGGTTGCGCATGTCTGGTCGCCGCACGCCAACCTGCGCATCACGCTCGGCCCCCCCGGCAGCACGGCCGAGCGGTTCATCACAGCCTTCGTGTCCGTCTCCCGGGTGCAGCATCCCCGCGTCAATCTCGACCTCGTGCGGGTCGACGACCTCGCGGGGAGCGCCAAGGCTCTGGAGGAGCGCCGGACCGATCTCGCCATCGTGCGCAGCGACGCGGGGGCACCCGCCAACGCACAGACCATCGTCATCCTGCGCCGGGACGTGGTCGCCTTGATCGTGCCCCCGCACAGCCCTGTCAGCTCGGTCGCCAACCTGGCGGGCAAGACCGTCGGCCTCGTGGCCGGGCCGCTGCAAGACACTAACACGCGTGTCCTCGACATGGTGCTGAGCTACTTCAACATCCCCGCCAAGGATGTCGGCAGGGCCATTCTACCGATCGACGCGCTGGCCCAGGCCGTCCGGCAGAAGAAGGTGGCGGCCATCCTGGCGGTCGGTCCCATGGCGCCGGGCGAGATCGTCGATGGGGTCGCCGCCGTCGCGCGCGCCACGAAGGGCACGCCGGGCATCCTCGCGCTCGACGAGGCGGAGGCGATCGGCAAGCGGTTCCCCGGCTTCGAGGCGATCGACGTGCCCGTGGGGGCGTTCCGGGCGCGTCCCGCCACGCCCAGCGAGTCGGTCACGACGCTGGCGGTCACCTATCGGTTCGCCGCCTCGGAGCTGATGCCCAACGTCGTCGCGGCCGCCATCGCCCGGTCGATCCTGACCACAAAGGCCAAGCTCACGGCCGTGACGCCGCTCGCCGCGCAGATCGAGGCGCCTGATCCGGACGACAAGAGCCCGATCCTGCCCGTCCATCCGGGGGTCGCGTCCTATCTCAGTAACGGGGACCAGAGCTTCTTCGACCAAGCCCAGCAATATCTCTATCTCGGCGGCGTGGTGATCAGCCTCGCCGGATCGCTCCTCGCCGCCGCCTCGGCGGGCTGGGCCCGGCGCCGATCGGAGGCGGAATGGCGCCCGGTCCGGCGCCTGGTCGAGATTGCCGACGCGGCGCCCGGCGCCGACCGTACGGAGCTCGCCGCCCTGGAGGGCGAATTTCGGGCGATCGTCACGGCGATGCTGGGCTGCACGACCGGGGCTGTCAGCACCGACTGCCTGTCGGCCTTCGCGACGGCCCTGGCCCATGCGCGCGACGCCCTCGACCGCCGGCGCGCAAGCCTCGGCCCCGAGACGGCGCTCCCGTCCGCGCCGACGCTCGTGGTCGCCCATTGACGGCGGGCCCGGGCCCGGGCGGTGGCTCGGGCCGGCTGCGGCCGGCGATCGAGCGACCGAAGCCGTGAAGGCGCTCTAGCGCGCCGCCGGCGTGCGGAGGAGCAGGACGCGCAGGCGACCGCCGCCCAGCACGCGGCCGATCTCCCGGTAGGCGAAATACGGGAGCAGCGCCACGAACATCACCCAGGCGAAAGTGAGCACGCCCCGCGGGCCGCCGGCCATCTCCGGAAGAACGGCGCCCGGCGCCTTCCCGTGCCAGGCCCCCACCAGCACCTCTTCGAGTCCGTAGGCCGCCACCAGGACGGCGGTGAACAGAAGGGAGCGATACAGGATCCCGTAGACGAGGGGGCCGCGCGTGATGCGCCGGCCGAGGCGGAGGGATCCGAGCTTCGCCGCCTCGGCGATCAGCATGAATTTGGCCAGGACCAGGGCGTTGATCAGCCCGAGTGCGTAGAAGTGATAGCTCGGATAGTGCGGGATATCCTGATCGACCCGTGCGTAGATGTTGATGCTGAACAGGATCAGGGTACCGAAAACGACGATCAGGTAGATCGCGAAGGCCAGGTAGCGCTTCGCTTCGGCGGCGGCCCGACGTCCCAGGGATCGGGACTTTGCGCGCCCGTCGGCACCCGGCAGCTCCCGCGGGGCAGGGGCAGCCGCCAACGCCTCTCGAGACGTGACAGGGGGCATGGCTCGTTCTCCGCGGCTCCCGTGCGCCCATGGTCCGCGCGCCGGCCGCGTGGACCATGGGCCGGTTCCGCATGCGCACCCGAAGCCCCGGACCGGGCTGCCCGGTCCGGGGTCTGACAGGCCGCGGGTCAGGCCGCGAGCTTGACGGCGTGCTTGCTCTCGATCGTCCGCCGGATCAGGCGACGGGTCCGCTCGGTGAAGGCCATCTTGTCCGCCAGGCAGCTCTCCAGCAGGACGCCGACCCCGAAGTGACCGCTCACATCGGCCATGGCGACGAGGGCGACATACTCGGCGATGCGCAGATGCATCAGGTGATTGGCCTTGATCAGGATGAACAGGGCCTTGGCGGCCGGGGCCTGGATCTCGGCCAGCTCGCGCCGGAAGTCTTCGAGGAAGACTTCTTGAAGCCGACCGTTGGAGGCAATCGGTTTCTCGCCGATCAGCTGAAAGCAGCGATCGAGCGACTTGACCGTCTTCTCTTGGATGAAGGCGCGTGACTGGAGCGCCTCTTGGATGGCCGGATCCTGCGTGGCTTGGCCCAGCTCCTCGTAAATCTTCGTCGCGCGCTCCGCGTGATGCCGCGCATCGCTCAACATGCGCACGAAAAGCTCCTTCGGTGACTTGATCGGCATGGTCATCTCCTCACGCTGCATCGTGATCAACCGAGGCATCTCTCAAATGCCGAGACCGCTTCGCGCGTCCTTGAGCGGACCGGAGGCAGCGTTCTTCCGATCGCCGGGATGTGCGGAACGCGCCGACCGCCAGGAAGCCCGATCGGTCGCGCCCTGACCGGGCACGCAAGGTCAGTTCCCTGCCTCACCGCACCGAAGCGGAGGGCCCATTATGCAGTCGCGGCGATCCCATGCTTGATCGGGGAAGACACCGGCCGCCGGCGCGATTGACAACGGCTTCGGGCCGCCTGGGCGCCGGACGGAAGCGACGTTCAGGATGGAACGCTGCGGTCCGAGCGGCGCAACGCGGCTGCGCCGGTTCACCGGCACGCGAGTCCCCGCGGATCAAGCGGCGTCGGCAGCTCGGCGTACGGTACGGCCGAGACGTGTCCGAGGGGCCGCAGGGCTTCGTGTCCGGCGCCCCTCGGCAGGTCGTTCTCCTGAACGGAGACCATCCATGAGAACTCTGCAGATTGCGTCGGTGGCCTGTGCCGCCCTGATCATGAGCGGCATGGTGGCCGAAGCGCGTGGCTTCTACGGCGGCCGGGGGGGCTTCCGCGGCGGTGGTTTCCGCGCGGGCGGCGTCCAGGGCGTCCGGGTCGGCGGCTATCGCGGGGGGATGGGCTATCGCGGCCGCTACGGCGCGGTCGGCCGCTACGGCGCGGTCGGCCGATACGGCGGGGTTGGCCGTTACGGATACGGATATGGCCGCTACGGCGTCCGTCCCTACGGCTACGGCCTGGGCGCGGCTGCCGTGGGCGCTGCCGCCGCCACCGGATACGGTGCCACCTACGGCCGCTGCGGACCCTACGCCTATTACGATGCCTATGCGGGCGTCTGCCGCCCGTATTGATCCTGCCGCGAGAGGGTCGAGGCCGGCAGACCCCGACCCCCAACCCCCGATCATCCGGCCCGAGCCGGCGGCCCGCCCCGGCAGAGTGGCCCCAGAATGGGTTCGGCTCAAGCCATGACCTCCCGAATCGTCGCCCCGCTCCTCCTCGCCGCCTGCCTGAGCACACCAGCCCTGGCGCAGCCGTCCGGCTTGCAGCAGCCTGCGGCGCTCATTCACGGCAACTATTGTGGCCTCGGCAGCAATGCCCCGTTGCCGCCCGTCGATGCGCTCGATGCCGCCTGTGCGCGTCATGACGCCTGCACCCCCGTCGGCGGATTGCCGTCACGGGCCTGCAATCTGCGGCTTCAATGGGAGACGGACCGCATCGCGCGCGATCTGCGGCAGCCGGACGATATCCGCGCCCTGGCGGGCTTCATCGCAGCCGGGGCCGCGATCTTGCCGTTCGACCCGAATGCCCCGGTGGCCGTGCGGATTCCGGCCTCCGTGCGCTACGACGTTCCTCCGGCTCGCGTCCATCGGGCCGTCTACCGCGCCTATTAGGGCCTATTAGGGCACGACCTCCGGTTGCGTCGGCCGGACAAGGCTGCGGGGCAGCCAAGTCCGGCCGGCGCGGTTAAGTCTGGCCGGCGCGGTCAGCGGCGGAAGCCGCCCCGGAACCCGCCGACGCGCCGTCCGTAAACGGCGCGGCCCCCGTATACGCGGCCCCCCCGATACACCCGCGCACCCCGATAGACGGCACCGCCCCGGTATCCGTAGCGGGCGCCGCCGCGGTATCCGTAGCGGGCGCCGCCGCGGTATCCGTACACGCCGCCACCCCGGGGCCCATAGTAGCCCGGTGCGCCGGAAACGTTCGGTCGGCAGGCGCCGTAGGGGCCCCGATGAAATCCGGGCCCACAGCCGCCGGCGGCCTGCGCGGCCGCAATGCCGAGTCCGCCCGAGCCGATGGGAGGCAGGCCCAGCATGGCAGCCAGGGTGAGGGCTGCGAGCGAGATTGTCCGTGTCGCTTTCATCGGGATCTCCTGAATTCGCCGGGTGATGCCATGCAATCCGGATTCTTGTGCTCGATTGACCAATGCTGTCTGCCGTCCATGGGAAAGCGGTCGTCCGGCGATCGCGGCCTTGGCGCCCAAGGGCGGCCTGAAAGGCCGGTCCGTTCCGTCCATTCAGGAAGGGGTACGGGATCGGGCGGCCCCGGATCGGCTGCCGTATCCGGAGGCCGGCTCCCACGCCTCCAGATGCTGGGCGTCGTACCGGACCAGCGTCTGAACGCGTGCGTGAAGGCGGCGGCTTCGGAAAAGCCCAGACAGGCCGAGATCTGCGCCAGCGTCATGTTGGTATCGGCCAGGAGCTGCTGCGCCGTCTCGAACCGGATCTGGGTGGCCACCGACCGGAAGCTCGTGCCTTCGGCCCTCAGGCGGCGGCTGAGGGTGCGCCGATGCACCGCCAGATGGCGCGCGACGGCTTGGCCGGACCACGGATCCTGGATGAACTCCGCGCGGAGCAGCCGCCGCAACCGGTCCGACATCGGAAGCGGAGCTGCCGCCCCGACCTGTCGGATGCAGCCTTCGGCGATCCGGTGTGCCGTCCGATCTGCGCCCGGGACCGGTTGCTCCAGAAGGCGCGCCGGAAAGGCGAGGGCCGCCCATTCCTGATCGAACCTGACGGGCGCGCGAAAGAAGTGCCAATAGGGATCGGTCTGCTCCGGCGGTGCCCGCGGCAGCAGAAGCTCCGACGGGGACCAGCGGGCGCCGCACAGGGCGCGCACGATATTGACGACGGTGGCGAGGGCCCCCTCCGCCTGCAGGCCGACCGCCGTCGCGCCGGTCTCGTAGGGAAAGTAATGAAGCAGCGCCAAGTCGGCCTCGACGAAGAGTCGGACCGCCGAGCCGCAGGTCCAGGCCCAGGGCCGGGTCTCCAGCACATGGAGGGCGTCGCCGATGGTCGCCGCGTTCCGGATCAGGATGTTGCTGGGCCCGAGCTTGGCGAGGGCAATGCGCTGCCCCACCAGCAGGCCGAGATGGCCGCACCGCGTGCGGTTCGCCCCCAACTGGAGCACGCGGCCGAGCGCGGCGTTCGAGATCGGGCTGGCATCGTCTCCGGACGCCCAGCGATCGCAACCGGCCTCGCGCAGGATGTGGACGGGATCGGCGCCGAGTTCCCGGAGAGCGGCACGGGTCGCGCTCGCGACGCCGCCATGAACGGTTTTGACAGCGGGGGAAAGACCCGCATCCGATGGGTGGAAGAATTCGAGACTGTCACAAGAGTCTTCGCGCGCGAGAGCGAGGCGACTGGTCATTGCACAAATCCCATTTCTCCAATTCGGGCTCAATTCAAAATCTTGTCCTCCCGGCGGCATTGCGCTGGATCAATATTGTCCAAAAATCTGTTACATGTTTTGAATATGCAACTAAAATGCAGTATTCATGAAGGGTTTTGTCCGGGCACAGGTGGTCGATCGGCGTTTTCGCAATCGTGTGTCGGTATCTGCGGCTCCGGCCATGTCGCGCACGGCGCGGCGTGGTGCACGGCGGCGGGGAAGGCCTGGCTCCCGCCCTCTCCGGAGAACAACGCGGCCGAGATCCGGGTGACGGACCGGGAACGGCGGGCGGCCTCGCGCGGGGCGATGCCGACCCGGCGCCGCGCCTCCACCCGCAGCCACGCCTCGGCCCGCAGGCCATCGCGCTCACCGGCGGGACGACGGGCAAGGCGACGGACAAGTCGACGGACAAGCCGACGGGCGTGATGCAGCCCTATCCCGCCTGGAAACACCGACATCGCGGCCCGCGGGATCGACATGCGCGCGCCGGAGAACCTGCCGGGCCCAGACGCCGCCGGCCTGCGCGATGCTGGGCCGACCGGGACACCCGGCCGGCGGTCACCGGCTGCCGGGACCGCGCGCGAGCCCCGCCAGGGTGAACAGATCGATCGACAGCTTGGCGCCGACCACGAAGGCGTCGGGCATGGTCTTGCGGTAGAATGGGAACCGGGTCTGGTCCGGACCGACGATGTATTGCAGGTTCGGCGTCAGCCGGATCGCCGGATTGACCTGGATGCCGTAGTTCAGCTCCATCATCACCTGCTGCGTCGGGATCTTGCGGAACAGGCCGAGCGTGCCCTGCGCCAGGGCGATGTTGGACAGGGCGAGCCGGCTGAAGGCCTGCGTGTTGATGACGAAGCCGACCGTATCGAACGGCCGGCCCGCGAAGGTGCCGGTCTGCAGGGCGCCGATCTCCAGGAAGTGGTCCTCGACGAGCCGGCCCGAGGTGCCGGCCATCGCGACGCCGAACAGCGTCAGGCCCTGGATCGCCTTCGGATCCGGCCGCCACACCATCTGGTCGAACCGGGCGTAGACACCCGAGCGGCCGAACCGGGTCATCGCCGGCAGGCCGGTGAGCACCGCGGGCCGCCCGGTCACGTCGCGCACCGGATCGGCGTAATCCGAGGCGTCGTACCAGCCGCCGATCCCGTAATTGCGGGGCAGCACGTCGTTGGCGAAGGTGGTCGTGTAGCCGAGTTCGAACGGCACGATGGCGCCCGTCGCGCCCTCGAGCGAGAAGTCGAGGCCGTTGTCGCCCGGCTGCTGATGCCGCGGGTTCACCTCGTAGGCGCCGACATGGAAAAACGTCGTGTCGGTGAGCCACGCCCTGGCATGCGCTCCCCAACTGGAGACCGGCCAGAAGGTGAAATTCGAGGTCTTGAACACGAAGGTCGGGTTGCCGCAGGCTGAATTAGACTGGAAGTTGCAATAAAGCGGCGAGTTCAGGAAGCTGATATTGGCGACCAAGCGGCCGGCCTCGACGTCGAGGCGATTGTCGAACAGCTTCTGCTGGTAGGAGAGCAGCGTCAGCCGGGTGGTCTGGCCGCCGCCGTAGATCTCCTGCACGCTGGTGTTGTTGCCGATGACATCGTTCGACAGGCTGCGTCCGTGCCGGTTCGTCACCGCCACGTGGAATGCGCCGCCCTCGATCCCGGCGAGGCGCTGCAGGTCGCCGTCGATGCCGAGGACGAGCTGGCCGGCATAAGCCGCGCCCTGCCGCAGGCCGCCGACCGGGTTGATCGCCCCTTGCCCGGTGTAATTGGCCAGGAGACTGAGGCCGTTGCCGAGATCCAGGGTGCCGGGCGGCAGGGTCGGCGGCGTCGCGGTCTGCCCGAGCGTGTCGGCGGCGCCGGCCGCGCTGTCGGCCCCGTCGGAGCCCGGGCCGTCCGATCGCGGCGGCGGGCGGCTGGCCCGGCGCCGCAGCACCGGGCCGACGGCCGTGGCCGGCACGGCGCGGCGGGCCCCCGCCTCCTGGCTCCATCCGGGCTGCGGCAGCGCCAAGCCCAACGCGAGCGCGAGCGCGGCGCGCGTCGCCAAACCCTTCATGACGGATCCCCCCGTGACGCTCTGTGGTGTCCGGGCCCGGTCGTGCGCCGGGCTCCGGATCGGGGCCTCAGCCCGGGCGCTTCTTGATGAGGCCCACCGTGAGCGCGGTGACCAGGGTGCCGGCGGCGAGCGCCAGGACGGCGCCCGGCAGGTTCGTGACGGCGTTCGGGATCGGCAGGACGAACAGGCCGCCATGCGGCACCTTAAGGGTCACGCCGAGGGTGAGCGCCAGGGCGCCCGCCACCGCGGACCCCGCGACCAGAGACGGGATCACCCGGAGGGGGTCGGCCGCCGCGAAGGGGATCGCCCCCTCGGTGATGAAGGCCGCCCCCAGCACGGCGGCGGCGCCGCCGGCCTCGCGCTCGGCTTGCGTGAAGCGGGCCGGGAACAGGCGGGTCGCCAAGGCGAGGCCCAGCGGCGGGGTCATCCCGCCGAGCATCACCGCCGCCATGGGCGCGTCGACGCCGGAGGAGAGCAGGGCCGCCGCCGAGGCGTAGGCGGCCTTGTTGATCGGGCCGCTCATGTCGACCGCCATCATGCCGCTGAGGACGAGCCCGAGCACCAGGGCGCTCGCCCCCTGCATGCCCTTGAGCCAGGTCGTGAGCGCCGACAGCACCGCCGCGACCGGCACGCCGACCACGTAGATCATCAGGAGGTTGGTGATCGTGGTGGCGAGGAGCGGCAGGATCAGGACCGGCTTCAGGCCCTCGAGGTTCCTGGGCAGCCGGATATGCGTGTTGAGGAAGCGGGCGGTGTAGCCGGTGATGAACCCGGCCGCGATGCCGCCGAGGAAGCCGGCCTGGAGATTGGCCGCCAGCATGCCGCCGATCATGCCGGGGGCGATCCCGGGCCGGTCGGCGATCGAGTAGGCGATGTAGCCGGCGAGCGCCGGGACGATCAGGGCGAAGGCCGCCTTGGCGCCGATCTGCCCGAGGGCGTAGCCCAGGGTTCCCGCGTGGTCCGGCGCCATGGCGTCGATTCCGCCGACCGCGGGGGGCTCGGCGCGCGCCGGTTCGATTTCCCGGTGGTGCTGATCGACCGGGCCGGACCGCCGGGGGCCTACGACAGCGTCGTCCTCGACAACGTGGCGGCCTGCGCGACCCTCGTCGATCATCTGGCGGCCCAGGGCTACGGGCGGATCGGCGGCCTGTTTGGCTCGACGAGTTCGACCGCGCAGGAGCGCCGTGCCGGCTATCTGGAGGCGATGGGGCGGCACGGCTTGGCGCCGCAGATCCGCAGCGTGCCCCCGAACGCGGCCGCGGCGATGGCGGAGGCCACGCGCTGGTTCCAGGAGCCCGACAGGCCGGAGGCGCTCGTGGTCTCGAACGGGCTCATCCTGATGGGGGCCGTGCGGGCGGCCCGTGCCCTGAATCTCGCGCTCCCGCGGGATCTCGCGCTCGCCGGCTTCGACAACGAGCCGTGGACCGAACTCGCCGAACCGGGCCTCACCGTGATCGAGCAACCGGTCGCCGAGATCGGCACCCAGGCGATGCGCCTGTTGTTCGAGCGGATCGAGAGGCCGGATCAGCCGGTCCGGCGCGTGGTCCTCAGCGGCTGTCTCGTCCCGCGCGGTTCGACTGGGACACGGTGACGGTCTGCCTATGCGCGCGCGGCGCCGCGGATCGGGGTGTCTGCCGGGCGGAACACGCCACCGGTTCCGGCCGCGCGGGGCGTTGGGTCGGCGGCCCGCGCCGGGCAGCGCCCGAAGCGGGTCTTCCGGCTACC
Organism: Methylobacterium sp. 1973; assembly: GCF_040545035.1. Taxonomy (NCBI): domain Bacteria; kingdom Pseudomonadati; phylum Pseudomonadota; class Alphaproteobacteria; order Hyphomicrobiales; family Methylobacteriaceae; genus Methylobacterium; species Methylobacterium sp. 1973. The sequence continues at coordinate 506,328 of NZ_JBEPLA010000001.1, read as the reverse complement.
CAGGGCAAACGCCATGCGGTAGCCTCCCGCCGGGCCCGGTCCGGACGAGCGGTCCCGGTCCACCTGCCGAAGGCTTCGGCGCGCACCTCCGGATGCCGGGCCGCGCCCGGCCGGATCGGCTGCGCGAAGGCTCCGACGGCCGGCACGGTCTCCGGTCGCGAAGGGCATGACCGACAGGGTGCCCGAGGCCCGGGACGACACCGCAGACATCCGCGCCTTCGAAACAGGATCCGACGATGACCGACGAACCGCACGGCCTCGATCGCGGCTTGACCAATTACGGCGACCGCGACTTCGCGCGCTACCTGCGCCGGTCCTTCGCCCGCTCCATGGGCATCTCGGTCGGACTCCTGAACAAGCCGGTGGTCGGCATCGCGATGACGCCGTCGGGCTTCAACAACTGCCACCGGGGCATGCCCGAGCTGGTGGAGGCGGTCTCCCGCGGCGTGCTGGCGGCCGGCGCCCTGCCGCGGCCCTTCCCCACCGTGTCGCTCGGCGAGGTTTTCCTCAACCCGACCAGCATGATGTATCGCAACCTGATGGCCATGGACACCGAGGAGATGATCGGGGCCCAGCCCATGGACGCGGTCGTGCTGATCGGCGGCTGCGACAAGACCGTGCCGGCCCAGCTCATGGGGGCGGCTTCCGCCGACCTGCCGGCGATCCAGCTCGTCACCGGGCCGATGTCCACCGGGCGCCACCGCGGGCAGAGGCTCGGCGCCTGCACGGATTGCCGGGGCTTCTGGGCGAAGTACCGGGCCGGCACCGTCGATGCGGAGGAGATCGCCGAAGTCGAGGGACGGCTCTCGGTCACGCAGGGCACCTGCGCGGTGATGGGCACGGCCTCGACCATGGCGTGCATCGCCGAGGCGCTGGGCCTATCGCTGCCCGGCACCGCGGCGATCCCCGCGGTGCATTCCGACCGGCTGGTGGCCGCCGAGGAGACCGGCCGGGCCGCCGTGCGTCTCATCGAGACGCAGATCCGGCCCTCCCAGGTCATCACCGAGAAGTCGGTGGAGAACGCGATCCGGGTGCTGATGGCGGTCTCGGGCTCGACCAACGCCATCGTGCATCTCACGGCGATCGCCGGGCGGCTCGGCATCCGGGTCTCCCCCGAGCGCTTCAACCAGATCTCGGACGAGACCCCGGTTCTGGTCGATCTGAAGCCCGTGGGTCAGGGGTACATGGAGGATTTCCATGCCGCCGGCGGCATGGGGGCGCTGTTGCGCGAGCTGCGGCCGCTCCTGCACCTCGACACCGTCGATGTGGAGGGCCGCACCCTCGCCGAGCGCCTGGACGAGCCCGCCGGCTGGGTCGACCGCACGGTGATCCGCCCCTTCGCCGAGCCGGTCTCGGCCGTGGGCGGGTTGGTCGCCCTGTCGGGCAGCCTCGCCCCGGACGGAGCGATCTTCAAGCGCGCGGCCGCGACCCCGGCGCTGTTCGAATCCGAGGGTCGGGCGGTGGTGTTCACCGGCCTGGAGGATCTCTCCGCCCGCATCGACGATCCCGACCTCGACGTCGAGCCGGGCGATATCCTCGTGCTGCAGAACGCCGGTCCCCACGCCGCCGGCATGCCGGAGGCCGGGTATCTGCCGATCCCGAAGAAGCTCGCCCGGGCGGGAGTGACGGACATGGTGCGGATCTCCGACGCCCGGATGTCCGGTACGGCGTTCGGCTCGATCGTCCTGCACGTGGCGCCCGAGGCGGCGGTGGGCGGACCGCTGGCGGCGGTGCGCGACGGCGACCGGATCCGCCTGTCGATCCGGGACAGGCGGGTCGACCTGCTGGTCGAGGCCGACGAGATCGCCCGCAGGCTCGCTGACCACCGGCCGCCGCCGGCCCCGGCCCGGGGCTACAAGGCCCTCTACCGCCGCACCGTCACGCAGGCCCCGCACGGCTGCGACTTCGACTTCCTGACGAAGGTCGACGCCTAGGGCCTCGTCCGATCGCGCGGCCGGCCTGCGTCGTCGGGTCGACCGTCGCGACGTCCGATCCTATCCGACCTCTCGACTCGGCTCGGCGGTGAGGCCGTCGAAATAATCGAAGAAGACGCGGTCCGGATCGTACCTGTCCCGCAGGTCGCACAGCCTCCGCCACTTCTCGGGCGTGAAGGCCTGGGCGACGATCTCGGGCTGTTCGACCGTGTTGGTCTCGCCGATGTAGTACCCGACGTTGAACGGTTTCAAGACGGCGGTCACCGCCCGATGCCATTCGGCATTGACGGCGTCGGCATCCGCATCGTGCCACATCGTCCAGGGGCCGCCATAGATCTTGGAGGTGATCGAGCGCGCCATGTCCCGTTGCGGCCCCGGAACATGGGGCCCGCAGAAGATCGTCGTCAGGAACACCGAGATCGCCGAGGGGGCCCGCTGCCAGGCCGGCAGGATGGCCGCCATCACCGCGCCGGGGCAGTGGTCGGAATAGGTGGCTTCGACTCTGGATCGCACGCCCTCCGGGAAAAGCGCGCCGGAGGCATCGAAGAGCTGCTCGAAATCGAGGGGCGCGACCCGGGAACGCGACAGCGGCTCGACCGGCGCATCGTCCAGCGGCTGCAAGGCGCGCCGGGCCGCTTCCGGATCGTCCTCGAAGGCGGTCGCGGTGACCATGCAGACCCAGCCGTTGCTGCCGGCCGCCCTGTCCGCCAGCGCGGGCGGGGGCTGGACGAGGAACAGGGTCAGCTCGACGCTGGGCGAGATCGCCGGTGCGGCCTGCCCCAGCCAGGTGCCGACAGCCGGGGCATCCGCGAGCCGATAGAAGGACTGACTGCCATGAATCGCCTTCGGCAGCGGGTGAAGTTTCAGAAAGTATTTCGTGACGATGCCGAAGAAACCCGAGCCTGCGCCGCGTGCGGCCCAGAAGAAATCCGCGTTCTCGGACTCGCTCGCCCGGATCAGCGCGCCTTCGGCCGTGACGAGTTCGATCGCCTCCAGGCTCTCGGTGCCGTATCCCCAGACCGTGGGGTTCCAGGCCATGCCGCCACCGAGGAAGTAGCCGCTGGCCTTGACCTGCGGACAATGGCCGGTCGGAAAGGCGAGCCCGTGGGCGTTGAGCGCCGTCTGGATCTCGCGATTGCTGAGGATGGGCTGGATGACCGCCCTGCGATGCTCGACATCGATCGAGAGGATCCTGTTGAGGCGTTCGAGGTCGATCAGGATGCCGCCGTTGCGCAGCGTCGGCTGGCACCAGTTGTGGCCGCCGCCGCGGACGACCACCTTGAGGCCATGCGCGCGGGCGAACTTTACGGTGGCGATGATGTCGTCCTCGTCGGCCGCCTTCACGATCATGCGCGGCGCCCGGTCCGGGATCAGCCGGTTCCACAGATTCCCATGAAGGGCGTTCCGGAACTGCGCATCGCCCGCGTCGATGACGGGACCCTTGCAGAGCGTCCTCAGATCCTCAGCATTCATGGCCAAGCCCTGCACGAGCGAGGAACCCGCCCGGACCGATCTGCCTGAGCGGGTGCAAGGTTGCGGGCGGTCGCCCGGCCCGACCCTCAATAGGGGACGCGGTCCGCCTTCTGGGCGTATTTCTTCCACACCTCGACGGCTTCTTCGCGCATGATCTGTTGGGTCGGGATCGAGCGCTCCCCGACATCCTTCTTGAGCTCGGCGTAGATCATGCTGTCGTCGAAGCCGCCGTATTCGAGCGCGTCCTCGACCTGAGCCGCATAGTAGACATTTTTGATCCCGGCCCAATACGCGGCCGCCATGCACATCGGGCAAGGCTCGGCGCTGGTATAGAGCGTCGCGTTCCGCAGCTTGAAGGTACCCTGCGACTTGCAGGCCTTGCGGATGGCCTCGATCTCCCCGTGCCACGTCGGATCGTTCTCGGCGACGACGCGATTGGCGCCCTCCGCGATGATCTCACCGTCTTGGACGATCACGCAGCCGAACACGCCGCCGGCACTGTCGACCAGCGACGTCTTCTCCGACAGCGCGATCGCGCGGGCCATGAACTGTTCGTGTTTTTCGGTCATCGAATCCTCTGCTTCGTCATGTTTTCAGGCCAAGTGCGACTATGATCTGCGGCGATGTTCTTGTCGATGTCCGGGGGTATGATCGTCGATCAACGGATTTGAACTTGGCGCCGTATGATCAAGAATCCTGCCTCGGAGACCGGCATCGCCTTCGGTTCGGGACAGATGGTCTCGTGGGTCGATGAAACGGCGCAGGTTGCGGGGGGGGATCGAGCCGCGCCCGCATCCGCCGCGATGGTTCTCGCAGATCAGGTCGTCCCGCCAAGGCCGTGCGTCCCGTGAAGCGCATGTCCGTTCGCCAATACCGGATGGTCATGATCCGACGACGATCTGACTAGACATGGCACCGCGAGACGCGTCAACGCCGTCAAGACATCCGCCGCAATTGAATTGTAAATATTCACGAATGCAATAAATATCTGAAGCATAGACGATCAGATTCGCCGGGGTCCCGGTTCCTGCAGCAGATCCGAGGCGTTGCAGTCGCGCCGTGGAGTTCGCGAAGTCGGATGGCGCTCGGTCTGAGACGCAGGAACAAGAAAAAATATTTCCGCCTCCGCCTCGTCCGTTTGGCCAGCGCGCCGCCTTTTTGTTGTCGCTCCGTCCCAGACCTGCGGCACGCGAGGCGCCGGCGCGCTGGAAAAGTCCGGCGATTCTGGCTGCGTCCCCGAGATATAACTATCCTTTCGATGTTTTGGTTCAAAGAACGATCTATACCTGTATTGTATTATATTTACAATATTTACATTGGCATTTTCTGCCAAGGCCTTGACTTTAACTGGTGTCGGCTTGCTGATGGGAGCATGCAGAGCGACGCCGCCGGCGGAACGGCGGCTATGCGATGCGAGACCAATCTTCGGCTGTTCCTCCTCGTCTTTTGTGGGCGGAAGGCTTCTTCAAGTCTGCCGCGGTCGCGGTGTGATGGTCCCCGAACCGATGCTTCGATCCGCCCGGCGGTGTGGCTCGGTTTAGCGCCGAGGGCCGCACCCCGCTTCGCACGAGCGGGCGAGGGCAGGGCGTCGTGCAACGGAAGTGCGTCGGTTCATGAGCGGTGCCTCGACGTCCGTCACCATCGTGACGCAGACGACCATCCGGCCGGAGAGCGCCGACGCCTTCGCCCGATGGCAGTCCGACACCCATGCCGTCGTGGCGACCTTTCCGGGCTTCATCGAGCAGCAGCTCATCCCGCCGCGGCCGCCGCTGCAGGTGGATTGGGTCATCCTGCAGCGCTTCAGCGGCCTGGAGCAGGCGCGGGCGTGGCTGGCCTCGCCCGAGCGGCAGGCCCGGATCGAGGGCGCCACGCCCATGCTCGTGGGCCGCGACGACGTCCATATCGTCAAGGACGATGCCAGTGCAGCCCGCACGTCGCCGGTCAGCGCGGTGATCAGCACCCGCGTGAAGCCCGGCCTGGAGGCCGCCTACCTCAAGTGGGAGCAGAAGATCGCCGCCGCCCAGTCGAAGGCGCCCGGCATGCAGGGCTACCGGTTCGAACCGGCCGTGCCGGGGGTGCAGGAGGATTACGTCGCGATCCTGCGCTTCGACGGCGAGGCGAACCTGCAAACCTGGATGGACTCGGCCGAGCGGCGGGCCCTCGTCGCCGAAGCGGCGCCGCTGACCGCGGAATTCCACACGCGGACGGTGCAGAGCGGCTTCGAGCAATGGTTCCGCACCGTCGCCCCCGCCGGAGGCCCGGCGCCCGCGGCGTGGAAGATGAACATGATCGTCGTGTTGACGCTCTACCCCACCGTGTTCCTGTGGGGGGTCCTGGTCGGCACGCCGATCCTCTCCGGGATGCTGAAGCTGGATTTCCCGGTCGCCCTGTTCATCGGCAACGTGTTCAGCGTGCTCCTCACCGCGCAGATGGTGCCCTGGACGGCCCGGCGGCTGGGCTGGTGGCTGTCGCCGGCTCCGGGGCGGCGGGCCCGGGCCAACCTTCAGGGCGCTGCGCTGCTGATCGCCGCCTACGCGATCATGATCCTTGCCTTCTGGAAGCTGTCTTGACCGGGCTCCGGTTGCTATCCCGGATGAGGCCGTTCTCCGCGGCGGGTCTGCTGATCCTGGCCTGCGGATCCGGGCCGGTCGAGCCGGCCCGGGCCGAGCCTTCGCCGGATTCGGCCACGTCCCCGGCTCCGGAGATCGCCGGGGCGGCAGGCGGCACGCGCGTTCCCGGGGCGCGGGCTCCGGCCCGCGCGGAGCGCCAGGAGGCCGGAATTTCCGTGGCGGCCGCCACCGTGATGGCGGCGCCGCCGCCCTCGTACCTCGGCTTCTCCGACACGGTGGTCAGCTACCGCTTCCAGGGCCCGTCGGCGGAGCCCGGGCTCTTCGTGCGGCGTCCCGACGGCACGGCGCAGGGTGGGTTCGCCCCGCGCGAGGTGCCGAAGAACGTCGTCAACGTGTTTCACGCCGACTCATGGGCTTACGGCACCAACCTCATCTCCCTCGACATCCTCACATCCGGCTCCCAGGATCCTGCGGGCGACAAGCGGCGCCCGTTCAAGGATTACGGCGCGACCGAAATCTACCTGATCTATCGCGGCGTCCTGAGCTTTAACAAGATCTTCGATACCGAGACCTTCGCGATTCCGGGCTTCGTCAAGGATGTAGGCCTGTCGTTCGGTGCCGACATCAACACCAAGGACACGTATTTCGACGCCGAGAAGCGGGCCGGCACCTTCGGCCTCAGCTTCGCCTTCGACGTGCCGGCCGGGTTCGTGAACCTGAAGGTCCAGGGCTACAAGGACTTCTCCCGCAACGGCTTTGCGGGGAACGGGCCCACGCCGGGCATTCCCGGGAATGGCGCCGTGCCGGGCTTCGATTACTCGCACTTCCGCAGTGTCGAGTTCAAGTTGACCCCGGAATTCGAGATCACCTACACGATCCCGCTGCCGTTCACCGGGCTGCCGCTGTCCCTGGCCGGCTTCAACACGATCATCCTGCCCAAGGGGCGCTACGGCACGATCAACCAGAACGACACGCAATTAGAGTTCGCCTCACAGACGAACCTTGTCCTGGATGTCGGGCAGTTGCTCGCCGGGACCCCCAACCGGGTCGAGGTCTTCGCCGGGTTCCAGTATTGGCGCAACAAGTTCGGCGCCGACCCGCGGCGCACCATCAACACCGAGGAAAAGGCGCTGATCGCGGGGGTCGCCTATCACCTGAAGTGACGGCGACGCGCGTCCCCGCTCGCGGTGCGGGGGATGGCGCCGACGTCTCGGGGCCGGCGTCCCGGAAGGCCGCGCCGCCGGGACCGGCCCCGCGCCCTCAGGCGCGCACCAGCTTGGACACGACGGCCAGCAGCTGCTCGGGCTTGAACGGCTTGGTGATCCAGCCGGTCGCCCCGGCCGCCTTCGCCTGCTGCTTGATGCCCTCGTCCGATTCCGTGCTCAGGAAGAGGATCGGAACGCCCGTGCAGGCGGGCAACGTCCGCAATTGCTTGATCATCTCCAGCCCGTTCATCACCGGCATGTTGAGATCCGTGATGACGAGGTTGAGGCTGGCGCTCTTGGCTTTCGCCAAGCCTTCGGCGCCATCGCCGGCCTCGATCACCGTGTGGCCGGCCGGGCCGAGGACGACCTTGATCATCTGCCGGATGCTGGGCGAGTCGTCGACGGCGAGGACAGTGGCCATGACAAGGATTCCGTTCTTGTGCCTGAAGCGTGGGCCTAGCGGAGTGCCTGGCCGGGGAGGGCGATCGCAGCGCGTTGGAACGCGCCGCTGACCGCCGGCGGCACATTGGCCAGCGCGATCTCCGTGGCTTGACGCTGTGCCGCCTTGTCCGCCGCGAGCACGATCTGGACGAAGGTGATGTCCGCGCGCTCGACCGCCGCGCAGTCCAGGGTGAGGCGCGTCGCGCCGGCGAGGGCCGCCGCCAAAGCGCCCTGCAGCGACCGGACCGTCCGGATGGTGCAGTCGGATTCGAGCGTGAGGACGGAAGCCTCGGACATGCGGGTTCAGGCCCTCGACGACAGGATTGGGCGCCGCTGCGCCTCTCCGGCGGAGACAACACCGCGGCGGGTAAATTCTTTCTGACCGACGGCAGACCAATCCACCGCTGTTGCCGCCGCCGCCGGACGCTGCACAGCTGGAATTCGATTCAGCATGGAACGGAATTCAAGCGTCAATACAGAAATATGTTGTCTCGCTCTTGCGCTTCATTGCCGGTGATAACGCTTTCTTTAACGGCGATCCTTACTGTCGGGCCGACGCCGTCCATCGGTTTGCGGCTTGACCGGCGCGCGACGGTCGACGCCGAGAGATCCGACATCTGATGTCCTTCCAAGCTGCCCACGACATTCTCAGGCAGGTCCCGGCCCGCTTCCGGCGGGCCGACGGACGGCGCGGATCCGGCGCGGTGTCCGGCTCCGCGCTCGCGCCGCCGGATCGTCCCGAGACGATGGCATCCCCTGCCGCCGATACGTCGCCGGCGCCGCAGATCGAGATCCCGGCCGACCCGGCGGCCGCCACGCGGTCGGCCGATCTGCTGCAGGCCTGGCTCGGCCTCTCGGCGCAGCAGCGGACGCTGCTCGACGCCCTCATCGCCGAGCTCGGGATCGTCTCCGCGGATGTGGAGGCGAATGTCCACGGCCTGTCCAACCGCTTTCAGAACATCGCGGCCTCGACCTGCGAGCAGTCGGAGATCGTGCGCGGCCTCGTCGCCTCGGTTCAGACCGTACGGATCGACGACAAGACCCTGGACCTCGGAGATGTCGCCGCCGGCCTCGGCGAGACGCTCGCCGCGCTGATCGCGCGGATCACGCTGATGTCCTCCCGCGGGACGACCCTCGCGCAGGGGCTGGCGGGGGCGCTCGACGGCCTGTCGTCGGTCGAGGGCAGCGTGGCGGAGATCGAGAAGATCAACCGCCAGACCAACCTGCTTGCCCTGAACGCCAAGATCGAGGCCGCCCGGGCCGGCAGCAGCGGCGCGGCCTTCGCGGTGGTCGCCGACGAGGTGCGCGGCCTCGCCACGACCATCAACGCCCTGTCGGACGTGATCAAGCAGCAGATCGGCACCATGGCGGCCGACCTGCGCAGCAGCCACGCCCTGCTGGGCGACATCGCGGCGATCGACATGTCCGAGGAGAGCCGCACCGCCGAGCTGCGCGTCCGCATGGTGATGCGGGCCCTCGTCGAGCAGAACGCCCAGGTCGCCGGCGTCCTGCGCCAGACCGCCGAGACGACGCAGGCCATCACCGAGGACGTGTCGGCGGCGATCGTGGCGATGCAGTTCCAGGACCGGGCCAAGCAGCGCATCGAGAACGTCGAAGGCCTGCTGCGCGCGGCCGGTGCGGAACTCGGCCGTCTCTCCGGAGCGAGCGCGGGCGACGGCGCGGTGCCGGATTCCGGCGCCGACCCGGCCTGGATCGAGGCGGCGATCGCGCGCTGCACCCTCGGCGAGGTCCGGGCGCGCCTGACGGAGCGACTGCTCGGGGTCGCCCCGGTCGCGCAGCGCCCGGCCGCCGACGATCTGGACGGCATCGACCTGTTCTGAACCCGAGCGCGCCGCCAGGCGCGGTCCGCGGGCAATCCGGTCCGGCCCGGTCGGCGGTTGCGCCGCGGCCGGGGCTTCGGCGTCGGATCTGCCGCGACCGGCCCCACGTCTCATCCCCGTCTCTCCGCCGGCCGCACCCAGCAGGGCCGCGGCCCGCATCCGCATGGGATGCACGACGAGAGCCCGTGCCGGACCGACCGGCGCAGGATGCCGGACACGGCGATCCTGTGATCCACGGCTCACGCGATCTCAGTATCCGATAATCAAATCCTCTGGGCAATGGGCGGATATACTGTCCGTCAGGCATCGAAACCTCGGCGTTAACCGAAAATTTTTAGTCGGATTATATACAACCGGCGAAATCGGGCGGCGGATGATCGTCGTTTCGCGTCGCCGTGAGGGTGCGGCGCGACTCGGCAATCCAGCCGAACGCTTGAGTTCAAAGACATTCGCCCGGTGACAAAGTCGAAGTCTTCGCGTTCGCTCGAAGCCGGGCGGTTCATTCTGCATCTGTGTCTAGCGTGAGCGGGTCCGACCGTCCCATGACTGCTCTCGATCCCGCCGACGTCTTCCGGGCCGAAGCCGCCGAGCTTCTGGCCTGCCTGGAGACGACCCTGCTCGACCTCGGCGACAGGCCCGAGGACCGTGCCCTGATCGACACCGCCTTCCGCGCCCTGCACACCATCAAGGGCTCGGGCGCCATGTTCGGCTTCGAGCAGGTCGCCGCCTTCACCCACGACTTCGAGACCGCCTTCGACCGCGTCCGTCGCGGCGAGGTTCCGGTCGGCCACGACCTCGTCAACGTCTCTCTCTCGGCCAAAGACTATATCCGCGGCCTCATCGAGGAGCCCGAGGCCAGCGCGCCCATCATCGGCGAGGCCATCCTGGCCGAACTCGAGCAGCTCCTCGGCACCACCGGCCGCCCCGCCGCCGCGCCGTTGGCCCCCCATCCGGAGCCGGTCGCCGATCCCATCCCGATGGTGGAGGGCGGCTGGCAGATCGGCATCGCCTTCGCGCCCGACGTGCTGCGCAACGGTACCAATCCCCTGGCGCTCCTCGACGAACTGCGCGACCTCGGCGCCTGCACGATCGTGCCGCGCCTCGACGCGCTGCCCGAACTGCCGGGCCTCGATCCCGAGAGCCTCGCCATCGGCTGGGACGTCACGCTGCGCGCGGCCGTGACCCGCGAGGCGATCGAGGATGTCTTCCTGTTCGTGCGGGACGAGATGACCCTGACCCTGGTCCCGGTCTCGCCGGCGCAGCCGGACGCCGCACCCGAACCGGTCGAGGCCGCGCCCGGGCCGTTTGCGCCGCCGACCGTCACGGCTCCGGCGGCGGGTCTCGCCGCCATCGCCTCCGTCGAAGCCCCACCCGTCGCGCCGCCGGCGATCGCGCCCGCGGCCCCGACCGCTGAGCGGAGCCCGGCGCGGCGGGCCGAGGAGCGGCCGGCCAGCAGCGTGCGGGTCGAGGCGGAGCGGCTCGACGAGCTGATGGACCGGGTCGGCGAGCTGGTCATCGCCCAGGCCCGGCTGAGCCAGCTCGCCGGCCTGAGCGCCGATCCCGGCCTCAAGGGCATCGCGGAGGAGATCGAGCGCCTGTCGGCGCGGCTGCGCGACACCACGATGAGCATCCGCATGGTCGCCATCGGCGCGCTGTTCGGCCGTTTCCGCCGCCTGATCCACGATCTCTCGCGCGATCTCGGCAAGCCGGTGGAGTTCGTCACCGGCGGCGAGGACACCGAACTCGACAAGACCGTGATCGAGCGGCTGGCCGACCCGCTCGTCCACCTGATCCGCAACGCCATCGACCACGGCATCGAGGCGCCCGGGCGCCGGGCCGCCGCCGCCAAGGCCGCGACCGGGCGTATCACGCTGACCGCCGAGCATGTCGGCGCCCAGGTGCTGGTGAGCGTGCGCGACGACGGCGCCGGGCTCGACGCGGCACGCATCCGCGCCAAGGCCGAGGAGAAGGGCCTGTGCGCGCCCGGCGCGGTGCTCACCGACCAGCAGGTCTACCAGTTCCTGTTCGCGCCGGGCTTCTCGACCGCCCAGGAGATCTCGGCCCTGTCGGGGCGCGGGGTCGGCATGGACGTCGTCAAGAAGACGATCGAGAGCCTGCGCGGCACGATCGACATCGCGACCGAGCCGGGGGGCGGCACGACGGTCGCCCTGCGCCTGCCGCTGACGCTGGCGATCATCGAGGGATTGCTGATCCGGGTGGGGGAGGGGCGCTACGTCATCCCCCTGGCGGCGGTGGAGGAATGCGTCGAGCTGCCCGCCGGCGAGCGCGGCGGGCGCGGGCGGGACTTCCTGAACATCCGGGGCGCGCTGGTGCCGTTCCTGCGGCTGCGCAGCCTGTTCGGGGCCGCGGGCGAGCCGGAGCTGCACCAGAAGGTGATCATCGTCGCGGCGGGCGAGGCCCGGGTCGGGCTGGTGGCGGACCAGATCATCGGCAACCACCAGACGGTGATCAAGTCGCTGTCGAAGCTGCACGCGGACGTGGCGACGTTCTCGGGGGCGACGATCCTGGGCGACGGCACGGCGGCGCTGATCATCGATGTCGGCCGGCTGGTGAGCGGCGGCGGCGCCGAGGGCGCGCGCGCGTATCAGGAGGTGGCGTGATGAGCGGCGGCGTGACGAGCGGTTCTCTCGGAACCGGACCGCAGGCGGGGTCGCGGGGCGGCCAGCAGGTGGTGATGTTCCGGATCGGAACGGAGAGCTTCGCGCTGGATGCCGGGATGGTGCGCGAGATCATCGATCCGATCCCGGCGACGCGGGTGGCGGGGGCACGGCCGCATATCGACCGGATCGTGAACGTGCGCGGCAACGTCATCCCCCTGGCCGACATCCGCGAGCGGTTCGGGATGCCGGCGGCGGCGGACAGCCCGGACACGCGCTTCCTGGTGCTGGAGGTTGCGGTGGGGGGCGATCCGGTGGTGGTCGCGCTGGTGGCCGACAAGGTGTTCGCGGTGACGGAGATCGATCCGGCGAGCTGCCAGGCGGTGCCGCCGGTCGGCACGACGTGGCGCCCTGAATACATCCGGTCGATCGTCAAGGCGAGGGATGAATTCATCATCGTCCCCGAACTCGAGCAGATCCTCAACTGAAGTCTTGTGGCTGTCCTGTCCAAGTGTTGCGTGCGTGGGGTGAGTACGATGCGTTTCTCGATCAAGGCCAAGCTCGCAGGCGGCTTCGGCGCCGTCCTGCTCCTGACCGCCGCGGCCGGCGGCGTCGGCTATCAGAAGTTGATGTCTTCCGAGGAGTCGATGAAGTTCGTCATCAGCCGCGCCGAGCTGCAGGCCCTCGTGCTGGACGCGAAGGGCCACGCGATCAATGGCGTCAGCAACGTGCGGGCGGCGGTGATCAGCACCGATGACGCCCAGATGACGGAGTTCAGCAAGCGCGCTGCGGACAACCGCAACGACGCCGTGGCGGGCTTGGCCAAGGCGAAGGGCTACATCGTCGCGGATGAGGGCAAGCGGCTGCTGGATGACCTGTCCGACAAGTACGAGAAGCAGCGCGCCCTGGCCGGGAAGATCATCGATCTGACGAAGCAGAATTCCGGCGTCAGGACCTGGGCCGAGATCAACACGACGGGTCGGCCGGCGACGGCGGCGCTCCGTTCGGAACTCGACACCTTGGCCAAGGGCCGCTCGGGCGAGACATCGGGTGACGACTTGGCCAAGTCTGCGGCCGCCTTCCAGATCCGCATGGAGCGGGCCTGGGGACAGCTTCAATCGGCGACCGGTGCGACGACCCTCGAGGTGCTGGAGCAGCGGGTGAACGCGGCCAAGCAGGTGCGGGATGAGGTCGCGCACGCCATGGACGACCTCCTGCGCGCGAGCGCCGCGCAGGGCATCTCGACCGAGGGGGTGCGCCAGAAATACGCCGCCTGGTCGGCCTCGTTCCAGAAGGCGCTGGCGACCATCGAGACGGGGGCCGCCGTCAAGGCCGCCGACCTCGCCTCCGGCGAATACGCGACGCTGAGCCTCGCGGCGAACCGGGCCTTCGACGCGCTGGCCGAATTCCAGAACCGCCGCATGATCGACGCCGTCGGCAGGGCCAAGGCCGATGCGAGCGAGGGCCAGACGATCCTGCTCGCCACCGTTGCGGCGGCGCTCCTCCTCGGCCTCGGCATCGCCACCTGGCTCGCCTTCTCGATCTCCCGTGGCCTCGGCCGCGCCGTGACCCTCGCCGACGCGGTGGCGATGGGCGACCTGAGCCAGACCGCGAAGGTCACCTCCAACGACGAGCTCGGCGACCTGGTGGGGGCCATGGGCCGCATGACCGAGAACCTGAACGCGACGGCCGCGCTCGCCAACGCCATCGCCCAGGGCGACCTCAGGGTCGAGGCCCGGCCGCTCTCCGACAAGGACACGATGGGCATCGCCCTGCAGACCATGCTGACGAAGCTGCGCGCCGTCGTGGCCGAGGCGAGCGCGGCGGCGAGCAACGTGTCGGCGGGGTCCCAGGAGCTGTCGGCCTCGGCCGAGCAGCTGTCGCAGGGCTCGACCGAGCAGGCGGCCTCGACCGAGGAGGCCTCGGCCTCGATGGAGGAGATGGCCGCCAACGTGAAGCAGAACGCCGAGAACGCCAGCCAGACCGAGACGATCGCCCGGCAATCGGCCCAGGACGCGGAGGCCAGCGGGGTCGCCGTCGGCCGCGCCGTCGAGGCCATGCAGACCATCGCGCAGAAGATCACCATCGTGCAGGAGATCGCCCGCCAGACCGACCTGCTGGCCCTCAACGCCGCCGTCGAGGCGGCCCGGGCCGGCGAGCACGGCCGCGGCTTCGCGGTGGTGGCCAGCGAGGTGCGCAAGCTCGCCGAGCGCAGCCAGGCAGCCGCGGCCGAGATCGGCACGCTGTCGTCCGACACCGTCAAGGCCGCCCAGCAGGCCGGCGACATGCTCGGCAAGCTCGTGCCCGACATCAAGAAGACCGCCAGCCTGGTGGAGGAGATCACCGCCGCCTGCCGCGAGCAGGATGTCGGCTCGGGCCAGATCAATCAGGCGATCCAGCAGCTCGACAAGGTGACCCAGCAGAACGCCAGCGCCTCCGAGCAGGTCTCGGCCACCTCCGAGGAACTGGCCACCCAGGCCGAGAAGCTGCAGGCGACGATCGCCTACTTCCGCATCACCGAGGCGGCCGCACCGGTCGGGCCTCTGGCCGGTGTCGATCAGGCGGTGACGCGGCTGCGCGCGACCGCGACGCGGATGGGCGCGCCCTCGGCGGCGATCCGCTCGCCGAGCCCGAAGCGGGCGGTGGGGCGCAACCCGGCCGCGGCCGGGGGCTTCGCCCTCGACATGGGCGAGGGCGACGCGCAGGACGCCGCCTTCACCCGCGTCGCCTGACACCTCGCCCGACAGGTCATCCGACAGGTCGCCCGACCTGTCGGGCGAGGCCCGGATCCGCGCGGCGCTCGTCCCCGCGCGGATCCCGCCGTCGGCGCGCGTCGCAGTCCATCCGGAGACCCTGCATGTCCAGTGTGTGGCAGTACCTGACCCTCGGTCTCGGCGCCGAGACCTTCGGGATCGACGTCGAGCACGTCCACGAGATCCTGGACTACCGGGTCCCGGCGGCCCTGCCGCAGGCGCCGGCCTTCCTGCTCGGCATGATCGACGTGCGCGGGCAGAGCTACCCGGTGGTGGACCTGCGCACCAAGCTCGGACTGCCGCCCGTGGCGCGCACGCCGGCGACGCGGATCATCCTGCTCAACGTGCCGATGCCGGGCCGGGCGCTGCGGGTCGGGTTCGTGGCCGACCGGGTGATCGAGGTGACGGAACTCGACGGGACCGAGATGGAGGCGGCCCCCGAGGTCGGCGGCCGCTGGAACGCGCGCTACATCGCCGGGATCGGCCGCCGGGGCGAGGCGTTCGTGGTGGTGTTCGACCTCGTCGCGCTCATGGACGGCGACGGGCCCGCGCTCGCCGCGTCGCCCCAGGCCGCCTGAGCGGACCCGGGCCCATGGAGACCGATCCGGGTCACCTGAGCGACCGGCATTTCCGCTCGGTCGCCGACCTCGTCCAGCACCATGCCGGCATCCAGCTGCCGCCGGCCAAGCGCACCATGGTCGAGGGCCGGCTGCGCAAGCGCATGCGCGCCCTCGATCTTCCGACCCTCGAGGCCTATGGCCACCACCTGTTCGAGGCGGGCCATCTCGCGGACGAGTTCCCGCACCTCGTCGACTGCGTGACGACGAACAAGACCGACTTCTTCCGCGAGCCCGCGCATTTCGATCTGCTGCGCACGACGATCGTCCCGCGGCTGGCGGCGCGGGGCGACCGGCCGCTGCTCAAGGTCTGGAGCGCGGCGGCTTCGACCGGGGCGGAGGCCTATACGCTGGCGATGGTCCTGCAGGACATGGCCGCCGACCGGTTCCGCTATGCCATCCTCGGGACCGACATCTCCTCGGAGGTGCTCGACCGCGCCCGGACGGCGATCTACCCGGAGGAGATGCTGGAGGCGGTGCCGCCGGACCTGCGGCGGCGCTACGTGATGGTCGCGCGCGATCCGGCCCGGCGCGAGGGGCGGATCGTGCCCGAGCTGCGCGCCCGGGTGCGGTTCCAGCGGCTCAACCTGATGGACGAAAGCTACCCGATCGACCGGGACGTCGACCTCGTCTTCTGCCGCAACGTGCTGATTTACTTCGACAAGCCGACCCAGAAGGCCGTGGTCGCACGCCTGGCCGGGCACCTGCGCCCCGGCGGATACCTGATCGTCGGCCATTCCGAATCGATGGCGGGCGTCGGCGTGGCGGGCCTCGACCAGATGTCCTCGACCGTCTTCAGCAAGCTGAGGGATTCCGGCCGGTGAATGCGTCGAGACCGATCCGCGTCCTCATCGTCGACGACTCGGCCTCCGTCCGCCAGACCCTGTGCGGCATCCTGGAGACGGCGCCCGACATCGCGGTCCTGGGTACCGCGGCCGATCCGTTCATCGCCGCGCGCCGGATCCAGGAGGAGATCCCGGACGTCATCATCCTCGATCTCGAGATGCCGCGCATGGACGGCCTGACCTTCCTGCGCAAGATCATGGCGCAGAAGCCGCTCCCGGTGATCGTCTGCTCGACCCTGACCGAGGCGGGTTCCCGGATCCTGTTCGAGGTGCTGGAGGCGGGCGCCGTCGACGTGCTGCCGAAGCCGCGGGTCGACACCCGCCAGTTCCTGCTCGAATCCACGGTGCGGGTCTGCGACGCGGTGCGCGCGGCCGCCCGGGCCAAGCTGCGCGGCAGCCGGCCGCCGCGACAGCTCGTCGAAGCGAAGCTCTCGGCCGATGTCGTCCTGCCGCCGCCCGTGCCCGGACGCGTCGTGGTCGAGACCGACCGGATCGTCTGCATCGGCGCGTCGACGGGCGGGACGGAAGCCCTGCGCGACGTGCTCGAGGTGCTGCCCGCCGAGTCCCCCGGCCTCGTCATCGTGCAGCACATGCCGGAGCACTTCACGGCGGCCTTCGCCAAGCGCCTGAACGGGCTCTGCGCGATCACCGTCAAGGAGGCGGAGGACGGCGATCCGGTGCTGCGGGGCCGGGCCCTGATCGCCCCGGGCGGGCGGCACCTCATGGTCGAGCGCCGGGGCGGCAGCTACGCGGTGTCGGTGAAGGACGGTCCGCTTGTCGCGCGCCATCGCCCATCCGTCGATGTGCTGTTCCGGTCGGCCGCCCGGGCGGCGGCCGCGAACGCGCTGGGCATCCTGATGACCGGCATGGGCGACGACGGCGCCAACGGCCTGCTGGAGATGCGCCGGGCCGGGGCGCAGACCGTGGCGCAGGACGAGGCGAGTTGCGTGGTGTTCGGGATGCCCAAGGAGGCGATCGATCGCGGCGCGGCCGCCAAGGTCCTGCCGCTCGAGCAGATGCCCGGGGAGATCCGGCGGTTCGGCCTGACCGTGGCGGGGCCGCGCTGAGGCCGGTGTGACCGCCGGCCTCGGGCTCAGGACTGGTCGCGACGCTCGGACTTCGCCTCGGATCTCGCCCGCCGCGCCCGCGTGCGGCTGTATTGCGGAGGCGATCCGCGCAGCGCCCCGGCGGGAGCAGTCTTCACGGAGCGGGCCGGAGGCGGCCCCATATCCCCGCTGCGGCGCGCACCCGCTTTCGCGCGCTTCGTACTCCGCCCGCTCGACGTTGCGATGCTGCCTGCGCGGATGCCGGCCTCCTGTGTCCGGGCATCCAGCAGGTCCTGAACACCGGGCGGATGATCGGGCACGGGAAACAGGCTGGCCAGCCCGTCGGCGACGCCTCTGAGCACGGCATCCGCCTGCTCTTGATCTTCCCTGCCCTGTACGACGATGAAACTCATCTGCGCACCCGGATCGTTGGTTCAGATCCTAAACTCGACGGGATGCGAAGGGTTGCTCAGGCCGTTGTGAAGTCGTCCGGTGATGTCGGACATCGGCGCTTCATGAACGCGATGTAATCAACTTGCAGTCGTGTCGCGAAGAGTGCCGAATCATTGGGCAGGCCCGTGGCAGGGCTTCGCGACCACTCGCGGCGACCGCTCGCGGCGGCCGCTTCGGCGCCGGCAGGGTCGGGGCCGGCCCGGCGCAGGACGAGGCGAGGCTGTGCCCGTGCGCCACGTCCCCAGGGCGCCGCGTGCCGGCACCGCCGTCACCACGCGGCGCGGAAAGCCCGGCCGGCTCACGCGGCGTAGCGGTCGAGCGCCAGATCGTCGCTCGCGATCTCCGGCGCCCGGCCGGACACGAGGTCGGCGAGCAGGCGGCCCGAGCCGCAGGCCATCGTCCAGCCGAGGGTGCCGTGGCCGGTGTTGGTGAACAGGTTCGCGATCCGCGTGCCCCCGACGATCGGCGTGCCGTCCGGCGTCATCGGCCGCAGGCCGGTCCAGAACGCGGCCCGGGAGAGGTCGCCGCCCGCGGGGAACAGGTCCTGCACCGAGCGCGCGAGGGTCTCGCGGCGCGGCAGGCGCAGGGCGCTGCTGAAACCGGCGAGTTCGGCGGTGCCGCCGACGCGGATGCGGTCGCCGAGCCGGGTGATCGCCACCTTGTAGGTCTCGTCCATCACCGTCGAGACCGGGGCGGCGGCCGCATCGGTGATGGGCAGGGTCAGGGAATAGCCCTTCACCGGGTAGACCGGCAGGGGGATCCCGAGGGGGCGCAGCAGGGCCGGCGTGTAGCTGCCGAGCGCCGCCACGTAGGCCTCCGCCCGCAGGAGCTCACCATCGGCGGTCTCCACCGCCGTTACCCGGTCGCCGGCATGGTGCAGGCGCGCGATCGCCGTCCCGTAGCGGAAGGTGACGCCGAGGCCCTCGCAGATCGCGGCGAGGCGCTGCGTGAACAGGTGCGCGTCGCCGGTCTCGTCGCCCGGCAGCCGCAGGCCGCCGACGAACACGTCCGGCACCGCCGCGAGCGCGGGCTCCGCGGCGATGCAGCCCGCCGGATCCAGAACCGTGTAGGGCACGCCGTAGGCGTCGAGGACGCGGGTGTCGTCGCCGACATGGTCGAGCTGCTTCTGCGTCCGGAAGAGCTGCAGCGTGCCCTTCTCCCGGTGGTCGTAGGCGATGCCCGTCTCGGTGCGCAGGTCGCGCAGCACGTCGCGGCTGTACTCGGCGAGCCGGACCATGCGGCCCTTGTTCCGCCGGTAGGCCTCCTCGGTGCAGTTGGCGAGCATCCGCGTGAGCCAGCCGTAGAGGCGGGGCTCCAGGCGCGGCCAGAGCACCAGGGGGCGGTGCCGCATCATCAGCCACTTGAGCGCCTTCACGGGGATCCCGGGGGCCGCCCAGGGCGCCGCGTAGCCCGGCGAGACCTGGCCGGCATTGGCGAAGCTGGTCTCCAGGCCGGCGCCGGGCTGGCGCTCCAGCACGGTGACCTGATGGCCGGCCCGGGCGAGGTAATAGGCCGAGGTGACGCCGACGACGCCGCCGCCGAGGATGAGGACGTTCATGGCGGGCCTCAGGCTCCGAGATAGACGCGGTGGAAGCGGTGGCCGAGGTTGGTCAGGACCTCGTAGCCGATCGTGCCGGCCGCCGCGGCGACGGCGTCGACGTCGCGCTCCGGCCCGATGATGTCGACGAGCGCCCCCGGCCCGATCGTGCCGGGGGCCAGGTCGGTGACGTCCAGGACGAGGCTGTCCATCGAGACCCGCCCGACCACGGGCAGGCGCGTGCCGCCGAACCAGGCCGCCCCACCGGCGGTGCTGCGGAAGAACCCGTCCGCGTAGCCGATCGCCACGGTGGCGAGGCGGCTGTCCCGGCCGACGGTCGCCGCGTGCCCGTAGCCGACGGGGGTTCCGGCCGGGACGCTGCGCGTCTGCATCACCCGCGCCCGCAGACCGATCACCGGCCGCATCGGATTCGGGGCGTCCGCCTGCGGGGCGATCCCGTAGAGGGCGGCGCCGGGGCGCACCAGGTCGAACCGGAAGTCCGGCCCGAGGAAGATCCCGGAGGAGGCCGCGAGGCTCGCGGGCACGGCCGGCAGGCGCCGCCGGACGACCTCGAAGACGGCGCGTTGCGCCGCGTTGACGGGGCTGTCCAACTCGCCCGCACAGGCGAGGTGGCTCATCACCAGCTGCAGGTCGAGGCCCGCGAGCGCGTCCGGCGCGTCGAGGAGCGCGCAGGCTTCGTCCGGCGCGAAGCCGAACCGGGCCATGCCGGAATCGATCTGGAGGATCGCGGGCAGGCGCCGGTCCAGGCGCCGGGCGAGACCCTGCCAGCCGTCGCGCTGCGACCGGTCATTGAGGACGGGGACGAGGTCGTGGGCCGCGCAGGCCGCCTCGCTGCCCGGGGAGGCGCCGTTGAGCACGGCGATCACGGGGCCGGGGCCGAGGATCGCCCGGAGGGCGACGCCCTCGCCGACCTGCGCCACGAAGAAGTGCCGACAGCCGGCGGCGGCCAGGACCGGCGCCACCCGCTCGGCGCCGAGCCCGTAGGCGTCCGCCTTGACCACCGCCGCGCAGACGGCCGGCCCGGCCTGCAACGCGAGGGCACGGTAATTGTCGGCGATGGCCCCGAGGTCGATCGTCAGGAGCGCGGCTGCCGTGCCTGCGGGACCGGCATCGGGCCGGTGATCGCGATCGATCCTGCTCATGGCGACCCCCGGGGCGGCTCCCTGATGCGCTGCCGCCAAGCTATACGGAGGATCGTCGAACAGGCGTGCGATGTGTCGAAGCGTCTTGCGACGATTGGCGGCTCGTGCAATTTTCTACGGCGATTTCGAAGATCCTTCGTGACCCGCCGTGGACGAGATCGACCGCCGCATCATCCAGGCCCTGCGCGTCGACGGCCGGATCAGCAATGCCGACCTCGCCGCCGCAATCGGCCTGTCCGCCTCCGCCTGCCACCGCCGCGTGCGCCTGCTGGAGGAATCCGGGATCATCCGGGGCTACACGGCGCTGATCGGCGGCGGCGCCGACGCGCCGGGCCTCGTGGTGCTCACGCAGTTCACCCTGGACCGCCAGACCGAGGATTACCTCAACCGCTTCGAGGCGGCCGTCCGGCGCTGTCCCGAGGTGCAGGATTGCTATCTGATGACCGGGACGGCCGATTACCTGGTCAAGCTCAAGGTGGTCGACGCGGCCGATTACGAGCGGCTGCACAAGGATGTCCTGTCGCGTCTCCCCGGCGTGGCCCGGCTGCAATCGAGCTTCGCCATCCGGACCGTCGTGGCGGCGGGCCGGCCCCTCTGATGGCCGCCGCGGATCAGGATGCGAGAGGAGCCCCGGCATGACGTCGAGTCCCGGTTCTGACACGGTAGCCCCCTGCGACCTGCGCCTGCGCGATGTCACGCTCGCCGAAGGCCGCCGGGCGACCATCGACATCCGGGACGGCCGCGTGGCCATCCTGCACGATCCCGGCGCGCCGCTGCCCCCCGCTGCACGCACGATCGACCTCGGCGGCGCCCTGGTGCTGCCGGGCTTGGCGGACGGGCACGTCCACCTCGACAAGTGCCTGCTCGGCCTCGCGTGGCGCCCCCACCGGGCGCAGGGATCCGTCCGCGCGATCATCGCGGACGAGAAGGCCTTCCGCCGGACCACGCGGGTGCCGCTCGCCGCGCAGGGCGCCGAGGCCCTCCTCGAACGCATGCTCCGCGGCGGCACGACGAGCCTGCGGACCCATGTCGACATCGACGACGTCACGCGGCTCGACCACCTCGCCCAGATCCTCGACCTGCGGGCGCGCTGGTCCGACCGGATGCAGATCCAGATCGTCGCCTTCCCGCAGAGCGGGATCCTGGGATGCCCGCCGGTCGCGGATGACCTGGACGAGGCCCTGCGGATGGGCGCCGATCTCGTCGGCGGCCTCGATCCCGTCGGCATCGACGGCGATCGCGACGGTCACCTGGACATCGTCTTCGCCCTGGCCGAGCGTCACGGAAGGGGTATCGACATCCACCTTCACGACGGCGGCGAAGCCGGCCTCGACACGATCGCGGCGATCGCGGCCCGCACGGCGGCGGCCGGCCTCGGCGGGCGGGTCACGATCAGCCACGCCTTCGCCCTCGCGGAAGCCGACGATCTCCAACTCGGCCGGATCGCGGAAGGCCTGAACCGGGCCGGCGTCGCGATCCTCAGCAGCGTGCCGGGCGGGCGCCGGTGCCCGCCGATTCCGCGGCTGCGGGACCTCGGCGTCCCGGTCTGCTTCGGCACCGACAATGTCCGCGACTGCTGGAATCCCGCCACGGTCACCGGCATGGTCGACCGCGCCCAGCTCGCCGCCTACCGGTTCGATCTCCGCACCGACGGAGAGCTCGCCGCGCTGCTCGATCCCGTCACAACCGTCCCGGCGCGGGTTCTGGGGCTGGGCCCGGGCGTGGTGGCGCCGGGGGCCCGGGCCGACCTGGTCGCCTTCCGCGCCGGCAACGTGCCCCAGGTGATCGTCGAGCGCCAGGCGCCCGTGCTCGTCGTGGCGCGGGGGACCGTCGCGGTCGACCGGCACGGTGCGGCCGCCGGAGGCCCGCCGCCGTGAACGACCGCGCCCTGCGCTATCTCCTCGCCGTCGTGCGCGCGGGCTCGGTCCGGGCCGCCGCCGAGGGCCTGAATGTCGCCGCCTCGGCCGTCAGTCGGCAGATCATCGAGCTGGAGGCGCAGGTCGGCGAGACGCTGCTCGAACGCCTGCCCCGGGGCGTGGTCCCCACCGAGGCCGGCCGTCTGGTCGCCGAGCACGCGCAGCGGCAGGCCGACGAGGCGGCGCTCCTCGAGGACCAGCTCAAGCGCCTGCGCGGGGTGCAGCGGGGGACGATCAGCCTGCGCTGCGGCGCTGGCTTCCTGATCGACCTCCTCGACAACGCCCTCGCGGGCTTCGCGCAGGACCATCCGGGCATCGCCTATCAGGTCGAGATCGGCACCACCGACGGCATCCTCGCGGCGATCGCGCGGGGTGAGGCGGATATCGGCCTCGTCTACAATCCGCCCGCGCATCCGGATGTCCGCGGCGTCGTCTCCGCCCGGCAGCCCCTGCTCGCCGTCCTGCCGAAGGGGCACCCCCTCGCCAATGGGTCGGCGCCGGTTCCCCTGCGCAGCTTCGCCACCGAGCCGGCCGCCCTGCTGCCGCCCGACCACGGGGTGCGCCAGCTCCTCGGCCGCGTCGAGGCGGATGGCGGGTTCCGGCTGGTGCCGCGGCTGGAGACGGCGTCCTTCGAGCTGCACCGCCGCTTCGTCATGGCGGCCATGGGGGTGGCCTTCCTGCCCCGCTTCGTGGTCGCGGCCGAATTGCGCGCCGACCTTCTGGACGCGGTGCCGTTGCGCGACGCCATCCTGTCCGAGGCGAGCGCCCACTTGGTCATCCGGGCCGGGCGACGGCTGCCCGAGGGGGCGGCCCGGCTGCTGGGCTGGCTGGCCGACCACATGGTGGCGTTCCGGCCGCCGCCGGCCTGACCGGGACCGTGCTGAATTTCCGCACGCATCGTGCAGAAATCGGTTGTTGTCGCAACGCTCGATTGCCGGAACGATAGTGCCGCATCGTGAGGACGGATCGGCATGACCATCGCAACGGTAGGGGTCGTCGGGCTCGGCAATATGGGTCTGGGCATGGCCGCGACCCTGGCCCGCAAGGGCTTCACGGTCCTGGGCTACGACCTCAGCCCGGCCCGGCGCCCGGCCGCGGAGGCCGCCGGCGTGACGACACTCAACACCCTCAACGAGGTCCTGCAAGCGGCCGACGCCCTGGTCTTCTCGCTGCCGCTGGCGCGGGACGTGGAGGCGGTGGTCACCGCGGAGGGCGGCCTCCTGTCCCGGACCGACCGGAAGGTTGTGGTGGTGGACACCTCGACCTCGGATCCCGGCACCACCCGGCGCCTGGCCGAGCGCCTCGCCGCGGCCGGCCACGCCCTCCTCGACGCGCCGGTGAGCGGCGGACCGTCCGGCGCCGCCGAGGGAACCCTGACCATGATGGTCGGCGGGGCGGAGGCGGATTACGCCCTGGCCCGGCCGGTCCTGGAGGCCATGTCGGCCCGCGCGCCGCATGTCGGGCCCTCGGGCGCCGGCAACATCGTCAAGCTCGTCAACAACCTGCTGGTGGCGGCCCATCTCGTGACCACCGGCGAGGCCCTGCGCCTGTCGGAGGCCGCGGGCCTCTCGGCCGACGAGGCGGTCAAGGTCGTCAACACCGCCACCGGCCGCAGCGCGATCAGCGAGGTCATGGTCCCGCGCTGGGTCCAGTCCGGCACCTTCGACAGCGGCTTCTCGGCCGGCCTGATGCGCAAGGACGTGCGCCTCGCCCTGGAGCTCGCCGCCGAATGCGGGATCGACCTGCCGCTCTCCGCCGAGGTGAAGCGGATCTGGCAGGCCACGCAGGCCGCCATCCCCGACACGGCCGACTTCACCCGCATGGCCGATTACCGCGATCCCAAGGGAGCCCACTGATGTCCGGCACGTCGCACTCGCCCGCCGCCGACCGGGTCGCCGCCCTCCTGACCGACTTCCTGCCGGGCGGCCGCATCGGCAGCGTCGTGGCCGGCGAGGTCCTCGCCGGGACCGGCGCCGCCCTCGACCTCGTCAACCCCGCGGACGGCGGTGTGCTCGCGACCTTCGCCGATGCCGGGCCGTCGGTGGTCGAGGCCGCCATGGCGGCGGCCCGCGACGCCCAGCGCGCGTGGTGGGGGATGAGCGCCGCCGCCCGGGGCCGGGCCCTGTGGGCGGTCGCCGCCCTGGTCCGGCAGCACGCCGGGGCGCTCGCCGAGCTGGAGACCCTCTCGGCCGGCAAGCCGATCCGCGACACGCGCGGCGAGGTCGCCAAGGTCGCCGAGATGTTCGAATACTATGCCGGCTGGTGCGACAAGCTCCACGGCGACGTCATCCCGGTGCCGACCTCGCACCTGAACTACACCCGTCACGAGCCCTTCGGCACCGTGGTGCAGATCACCCCCTGGAATGCACCGATCTTCACCGCCGGCTGGCAGATCGCCCCGGCCCTCTGCGCCGGCAACGCCGTGGTGCTGAAGCCCTCCGAGCTGACGCCGCTGACCTCGCTGGCGCTGGGCCTGCTCTGCGACCGCGCCGAGGGGATGCCCCGCGGCATCGTCTCGGTGCTCGCCGGCGCCGGTCCGACCACGGGGGCCGCCGCGGTGGCCCATCCCGACACCCGCCTCGTCGTGTTCGTCGGCTCGGCCGAGGCCGGCGCGCAGATCGCCGCCGCGGCGGCCCGCGCCATCGTGCCGAGCGTGCTGGAGCTCGGCGGCAAGTCGGCCAACATCGTGTTCGCCGACGCCGACCTCGACCGGGCGCTGATCGGCGCGCAGGCCGCGATCTTCGGCGGCGCCGGCCAGAGCTGCGTGGCGGGCTCCCGCCTCCTCGTGCACCGTTCGATCCACGCGTCCTTCGTGGAGCGCCTGTCCCACGCCGCCGCGCGCATCCCGGTGGGGGCGCCGACCGACCCGGCGACGCAGATCGGGCCGATCAACAACCGGCGCCAGCGCGACAAGATCGCCGGCATGGTCGAGGCCGCGGCGAGCGCCGGCGCAACCATCGCGGCCGGCGGGGCCTGCCCCGCGTCCCTGCGGGACACGGGCGGCTTCTATTTCGGCCCGACCATCGTGGACGGCGTCGCGCCGGACGCGGCGATCGCCCGGGAGGAGGTGTTCGGCCCGGTCCTCACGGTCCTGCCGTTCGACGGCGAGGACGAGGCGGTGGCGCTGGCCAACGGCACGCCCTACGGCCTCGCGGGCGCGGTCTGGACCGGCGACGGCGGCCGCGGCCACCGGGTCGCGGCGGCTTTGCGGGCCGGAACGGTGTGGGTCAACGGCTACAAGACCATCAACGTGGCCTCGCCGTTCGGCGGCTTCGGCCGCTCGGGCTTCGGGCGCTCCTCGGGCCGCGAGGCGCTGATGGCCTACACGCAGACCAAGAGCGTCTGGGTCGAGACCGCGGCCCAGCCGGCGGTGACCTTCGGCTACGTGGGCTAGGCGCCGGGCGCGGGGGGGCGACGGACGGGATCAACCGACACGACCGGCGGCCAAGTCCGGCAGGCAGGGCGATGAGCAGCCCCGGAGGGGCGGGGAGGATGACGATGGCGGGCGAACTGTTTGCGACGAACACGCGGCCGGACGCGCCGCCCGTTTCCGGCGGCGGGAAGCTGACGCTGTTCCTGCTCGCCCTGGTCATCGTCATCATCGCCGAGGCGATCGGCAACGTCAGCATCCCGGTGGGGGCCGGCAAGATCGTCCTGCTGCCGCTGCTCTGGGCCCTGCTCCTCGGCGGGGCCCTGGGGCTGATGAGCCCGCGCCTCCCGGCGCCCCTGCGGCTGACGGGCGCCCTGCAGAACGCGGCCGGGGCCTATCTCCAGCCGGCGCTGCTGATCTTCATCGCCAAGCTCGGCCTGCTGGTCGGGGGCTCGCTGCCGAAGATCCTGGCCTCGGGCTGGGCGCTCGCCTTCCAGGAATTCGGCCATTTCTTCGGGACGATGGTGTTCGGCCTGCCGGTGGCGCTCCTCCTCGGCATCAAGCGCGAGGCGATCGGCGCGACCTTCTCGGTCGGCCGCGAGCCGAGCCTCGCCATTATCGGCGAGCGCTACGGCATGGATTCTCCGGAGGGCCGCGGCGTGCTGGCGGAGTACCTGACCGGCACGGTGTTCGGCGCGGTGTTCATCGCCCTGCTGGCCGGGCTGATCGCCAGCCTGGGCGTCTTCAACCCGCTGGCCCTGGCGATGGGCGCCGGCGTCGGCTCCGGCAGCATGATGGCCGCCGCCTCGGGGGCGATCGCCGCTCAGCAGACCCCCGAGGTCGCCAAGGATGTCGCGACCTTCGCGGCGGCCAGCAACCTCGTCACCACGACGATCGGCACGTACTTCACCCTGTTCCTGTCGTTGCCCTTCACGATCTGGGCCTACGGCAAGCTGGAGCCGATCCTCGGCCGCAACCGGCCGGATGCCGCCCGCCCGGCGGCGGTCGACCCGCAGGCGGAGGCACCGGTCCATCAGGAGGTGCGGATCGGCCTCGCCGAGACCGTCCTGGCCTGGATCCTGATCGGTGCCTACGGGCTCATCGGCAACTGGCTGACCTACGGCGTCGTCCCGGACGCGAAGGTCGTCGGCGGGATGGCGATCATCATCGGCACCGTGCTGGCCGGCTGGATCGTCTACCTGCTCCTCGGCCGGCGCCTGCCGGCGGTCCTGTGGGTCTCGATCATCGGCATGGCCCTGACCTATCCCGGCACGCCCTACGCCGCCGAGATCGCCGCCCTGACCGGCAAGATCAACTTCCTGGCCCTGGCCACGCCGATCCTGACCTTCGCGGGCCTCTCCGTCGCCAAGGACGTGCCCGCCTTCCGCCGCCTCGGCTGGCGGATCGTGGTGGTCTCGTTCATGGCCAATGCCGGGACGTTCCTCGGTGCGGCCCTGATCGCGCAGTTCTTCATGCATCCGCCGCTGGGGTGAACCGCCGCGCCGTCCGGCGTAGGGTGAGGCAGGGGGAACGAGGCGCTCCGGCGGCCTCTGGCATGGGTGAGAGACCACATGGGGATCGAGGCAGAGACCGTGGAGCGGATGGTCGCGTGGCGGCGCGACCTGCACACCCATCCCGAACTGGCCTACCAGGAGGTCCGCACGGCGGATCTCGTCGCCCGGGAACTGGCCGCCTGCGGCCTGTCCGTGAAGACCGGGCTCGGGCGCACGGGCGTGGTCGGGACCCTGAGCCGGGGCGACGGCCCGACCATCGGCCTGCGGGCCGACATGGACGCCCTGCCGATCCAGGAGGCGACAGGCGTCGCCTACGCCTCCCGGACGCCCGGCGTGATGCATGCCTGCGGCCATGACGGCCACGTGGCGATGCTGCTCGGGGCGGCGCGGCATCTCGCGGCCCGCACCGACCTGACCGGGACGGTTCATTTTATCTTCCAGCCTGCGGAGGAGTGCGAGGGCGGCGGGCGCGCGATGGTCGAGGACGGCCTGTTCCGGCTGTTCCCCTGCGACTCCGTCTACGGGCTGCACAATTGGCCGGGCCTGCCCCTCGGGACCTTCGCGACCCGGGTCGGCGCCATTATGGCCTCCCTCGACACGTTCGAGATCGCGGTCACCGGATTCGGCACCCATGCGGCCATGCCGGAGCGCGGCACCGACACGCTCGTGGTCGTCTCCGAGATCGTCCTCGCCCTGCAGACCATCGTCAGCCGCCGCATCGCCCCCACGGAGCCGGTCGTGCTCAGCGTCACGCAGATCCATGGCGGCGACGCCTACAACGTCATTCCCGACCACGCCGTCATCCGCGGCACGGTCCGCTGCCTGGACGAGGTGGTGCGCAAGCGCGTCGCGGAGCTCATCGAGGCCATCGCCGGCGGGACCGCCGGCACGCACGGCGCCCGCGCGGAGGTGGCGTACCGGTTCGGATACCCGGCCACGGTCAACACCGCCGATGCCGTCGGCACCGCCCTCGCGGCCGCCGGGACCGTCCCGGACATCACCGCGCGCCGTGGTGATGTCGGCCCCTCCATGGCGTCGGAGGATTTCGCCTACATGCTCGAAGCCTGCCCAGGCGCCTATGCCTGGATCGGCACCGACGGGACGCGGCCGAGCCTGCCGCTCCACAATCCGGGCTATGATTTCAACGACGAGGCCCTGCCGGTCGGCGCGGCCTACTGGGCTGCACTGGCCACACACAGCCTCGGGACCTGAGTCTGCGGGACGGAAGGCGCGGCCGCGGACATCGTCGGTCCGTCCGCGGCGCATGCTCCGGAATAACGCCCGCGCAGGTCGCGCGGGCGTATCTTGAGGGCGGGTGTCAGGCCGCCATCGGCGCGTAGCGCTTGTGACCCTTCACGTCGAAGCGGTCGAGCATCATGACCTTGTCCCAGGCCTTGACGAAGTCCGCCACGAAGCGCCGCTGGCCGTCGCTGCCCGCGTAGGCGTCGGCGATCGACCGGAGCTGTGCGTTCGACCCGAAGACGAGGTCGCTGCGGGTCGCCTCGAACTTCGTCTGGCCGCTCGCACGGTCCTTGAGCGCGAAGGTCATCCCGTCCGCATCCGCCTTCTCCCAGACCAGATCGACGTCGGTCAGGTTGCGGAAGAAGTCGGTCGTCAGCACCCCGATCCGATCGGTCAGGACGCCCCGGTTCGACCCGTCGTGGTTGGCGTTGAGCGCCCGCAGGCCGCCAGTCAGGACGGTCCATTCCGGGGCCGTCAGCGTCAGCAGGTTGGCCTTGTCGAGGAACATCTCCTCCGGCGAGACGGTGCGGGTCATCTGCCCGAAGCCGTCATCGACGTAGTTGCGGAACCCGTCCACCACCGGCTTCAGCCACTCGAACATCTCGAGGTCCGTGAGCGCCTGGGTCGTGTCCACCCGACCCGGCGTGAACGGCACCGGCGTCTCGACTCCGGCATCGCGGGCCGCCTTCTCCACGGCGACGCAGCCGCCGAGCACGATCAGGTCCGCGAGGGAGATCTTCTTCCCGTCGCTGCGCCCGCCGTTGAAGGTCGACATCACGTTGCGCAGGGCCTCGATCACCGGCGCGGCCCGGCGGTTGACGGCCCAATCCTTCTGCGGGGCGAGGGCGAGTCGGCCGCCATTGGCACCGCCGCGCTTGTCGCTGTCCCGATAGGTCGAGGCCGCCGAGAAGGCCGTGAAGGCCAGATCGGACACCGACAGGCCGGTCCCGGCGATCGCCTGCTTCAGCACGGCGATCTCGGCCTCGCCGACGAGGTCGTAGTCGCGCTCCGGCAGCGGATCCTGCCACAGGAGCCCGTCCTCGATCACCACCTCCGGGCCGAGATAGCGGTGCTTCGGACCCATGTCGCGGTGCGTGAGCTTGTACCACGCCTTGGAGAAGGCCTGGGTGAAGGCGTCGAAGTCGTTGAGGAACTTCTCGCAGACCTTGCGGTACTCGGGATCGACCTTGAGGGCGATGTCCGACGTCATCATCATCAGCGGGTGCATCTGACCCGCGACATGGGCGTCCGGCGTCTTCGGCGCGTTGGGGTCCTTCGGCGTCCACTGGAGCGCCCCGGCCGGGCTCTTGGTCTGTTCCCACTCGAACTTGAAGAGGTTCTCCAGATAGGCGTTGTCCCACTTGGTCGGATCGGGCGTCCAGCTGCCCTCGATGCCGTTGGTCATCGTGTCCTTGCCGGAGCCGGACCCCTTCGGATTGTGCCAGCCGAGGCCCATCGCCTCCATCGGCGCCATCTCGGGCGGCGGACCGATCTCCTTGGCGGGGGTCATGCCGTGGCTCTTGCCGAAGGCGTGGCCGCCCGCGATCAGCGCCACGGTCTCCTCGTCGTTCATCGCCATGCGGGTGAAGGTCACCCGGATGTCGTTGGCCGACCCCTGCGGATCGCCGTTGGCGTAGGGTCCCTCGGGGTTCACGTAGATGAGCGCCTGGTGGGAGGCGGCGAGCGGGTTCTCCAGGTCGTAGTCGGCGTCGCCGTTCTTGCCGCGCCAGCGCTTGTCGCGGTTCACCATGTCGTCGAAGCTCGAGACCGAGCCCATCTCGACCACCTCGGGGCCCCAGTAGGTGGCGTTGTCCGCCTCCCAGGCGTCGAGCCGCCCGCCGCCGAACCCGTAGGTCGGCAGGCCCATGATCTCCAGGGCGCAATTGCCGGTCAGGACCATCAGGTCGGCCCAGGACAGGGCGTTGCCGTACTTGTGCTTGATCGGCTGCAGGAGGCGGCGCGACTTGTCGGTGTTGCCGTTGTCCCACCAGCTGGAGATCGGCGCGAAGCGCTGCATGCCGGTGCCGGCGCCGCCGCGCCCGTCGGCGATCCGGTAGGTGCCGGCCGAGTGCCAGGCCATGCGGATCATCTGCGGGCCGTAATTGCCGTAGTCGGAGGGCCACCAGTCCACCGACGAGGTCAGGAACTGCTTGATGTCGCGCTTGAGCGCCTCGAAGTCGATCTTGGCGAACTCAGCCGCGTAGTCGAAATCCGGCCCGAGGGGATCGGCCGCCAGCCCGTTCTGGTGGAGCACTTCCACCCGCAGGCGATGGGGATACCAGTTCTCCAGCGTCGGCCGGTTGCCGTGGGCGCCGCCGATCCGGTCGCCGCCGAACGGACACTTGCCCGCCATCGGGAACGTCGTGGTGTCCGTCTTGTCGATCGTCTCGCTCATCAGTGGTCCCCTAGGCATTAAGCCGCCGGCCGCCCGAGGCTCGGGCATCGAAGGCGGCGGGGCGGTGCAGGCAGTTCGAACCTCCGGGGAATCCCCGTCGCGCTCGAGGCTGGTGACGAAATGAGGCAGTCGCTCCCGGGATCAAGTTCGGAGCAGCGAAGTCCTTCCAAGGACCGGGGCAGGCGGCCTCGCAATAGTGCCGATGACATTGCCGTGATCCGACACGCCGCCGCAGGCGCCGAGGGCGCGCGGGGATTCCACGTCGACACGGATACCCGCCCGGGGGGCGCTGATCCTCGCGAATCTGTGTCTCGGCGTCTCAGCGCACCACTTGGCGCACCCTCTGGCGTGAATCCGCTCCTCGTCAGGGCGCCGGACGCGCGCTGGCTGCCGGGGCGGCTCCGGCGGAGCCCGTCTCGGAACCGGTCACGACCTTTCGGGCCGCGGCCTGGCTCTGGCTGACGTAATCGGGCGGCGATGCCGCGCCCTGCCAGATCAGCAGACCGGCCCATGCGGCGATCATCAGCGCCACACTCACGGCGAGCACGACGAGAACCGGCCTGCCCCGCCGGCCCTGGCGGCTCTCCTGAGCCGTGCGACGTTCGATCATCCGCTCCTCGCTGAGCCCGTCTTCAGACATCCGGGCTCAAACCCGCGACGCTGCGCCTGGGTCCCGCCCTGCGACGCTGTGCACCGCCGCCTCCCTCGGCCCCATTGGCGGCGATGCGCGAGGATCATACAGTCATACACATGACCTTCACGCCCGCGCCGCAGCCCGATCTCCGTCTGCCGCTCTATCAGCGACTGCGCGACGCGATCGCCTTCCAGATCGCGCGCAACGTCTGGCGGTCGGGCGAACCGATTCCCACGGAGGCGGAACTCGCGGCGACCCATCGTGTCGCCATCGGCACCGTGCGCAAGGCGATCGATGTCCTGGTCGCCGACGGCTTGGTGGAGCGCCAGCAGGGCCGCGGCACCTTCGTCCGCCGGCCGCGCTTCGACCGATCCTTGTTCCGGTTCTTCCGGCATCTGGGGCCGGATGGGAGCCAGGCCGTGCCGGAAGGGCGGATCCTGCTGCGCGAGGCCCGGCCGGCGCCCGCGGCCGTGCGCGAAGCCCTCGGCCCCGACGCAGGCGGCGAGGCGATCCGCCTGATCCGGACGCGGCTCCTGCAGGGCCGACCGATCCTGTCCGAGGAGATCTGGCTGCCGGCCGCACGCTTCGCACCGCTCCTCGAGACTCCGCTGACGGAGATCGGCGATCTCCTCTACCCCGCCTACGAGCGCCTGTGCGGCGAGATCGTCGCCCGGGCGGAGGAGACCCTGACGGTCGGCATCGCCGATGCGACCGACGCCGAGCGCCTCGGGATCGCGGAGGGCGAGCCCGTCGTCGTGATCGCGCGCCTCGCCTTCGGCTTCGATGCCCGCCCGATCGAGTGGCGCGTGACGCGCGGCGCCGCCAAGGACTTCCGGTACCACATCGACATCCGGTGAAAGGCCGCCGGCTTGACGGGCCATCGGGCCCATGCTCATTAAGTCATATAAATGACTAGTCCTCTTTAGAGGGCGGAGGAAAGCCCGTGTTCCGCTGGTACCGTGAGGTCGGTCCGGCCGAGCGTCGCACCTTCTGGGCCTGTCTGGGCGGGTGGTCGCTCGACGCCCTGGACGTGCAGATGTTCAGCCTCGCCATCCCCGCCCTGGTCGCGAGCTTCGGGCTCAGCCGCCCGGAGGCCGGCCTGATCGGCGCGGTCACGCTGGTCACGGCGGCGATCGGCGGCTGGCTCGGCGGCCTCATGGCGGATCGGATCGGCCGCGTCCGGGCCCTCCAGATCACGGTGCTGTGGTTCGCGGTCGCGACCTTCCTGGCGGCCTTCGCGCAGAGCTTCGGCCAGCTCTTGATCGTGAAGGCGCTGCAGGGGATCGGCTTCGGCGCCGAATGGGCGGCCGGCGCGGTCCTGATGGCGGATGCCATTCGGCCCGAGCATCGCGGCAAGGCGCTGGGCGCCGTCCAGGGCGGCTGGGCGCTCGGCTGGGGCGCGGCCGTGCTCCTCTCTACCGCGGCCTTCTCCGTCCTGGATCAGGAGACCGCCTGGCGGGCTCTGTTCGCCTGCGGCCTCGCGCCCGCGCTCCTCGTCCTCTACCTCCGCCGCTCGGTCCCGGAGCCGGTCCGACCGGCCGCCGGACCGATCCGGCCGGCCATCGGGCCGCTCCTGATCTTCTCGCCCGGCCTGCGCCGGATCACGGTGATCGGGACACTGCTCGGGCTGGGGGCGCACGGGGGCTTCCACGCCCTGTTCACGTGGCTGCCCACGTATCTGAGCGTCGAGCGCGGCGCCTCCGTGGCGGGCACCGGGCTCTACCTCGCGATCATCATCGCGGCCTTCGGCCTGGGCTGCCTCGTGGCGGGCGGCCTCGTGGACCGGCTCGGCCGCCGGCGGACGGTGGCGTTGTTCGCCGCCGGCTGCATGGCCCTGGTCGTCCTCTACCTGCTGGTGCCGGTCGGCGGCACGGGGCTGCTCCTTCTCGGCGCCCCGCTCGGTTTCTGCACGGCCGGGATCCCCGCGAGTCTCGCCGCTCTGTTCAGCGAGCTCTTCCCGGACGGCCTGCGCGGGACCGGGATGGGCTTCTGCTACAATGCCGGCCGTCTCGCCTCCGGGGTGCTGCCCCTCGGCGTCGGCCTGCTCAGCGAGATCTGCGGCCTTGGGACGGCGATCGGACTGTCGGCCATCGGCGCCTACGGGCTCGTCCTCCTCGCCGTCGCGCTCCTGCCGGATCGGCAGTCCGGCGGCGCGCTGCTCCCCCAGACCGTGAGATGATCCGATGAACCGGCGCCTGTTCTGCCGTACCCTGTTCGCGGGCGGCGTCGCGCTCGCATTCCCCGTCCGCGGCCGGGCGGCCGAGACGGGCCTCGACGCGCGCGACGGCGTGGCGGCGGTGGATACCCACGCCCACGTCTTCACCCGGACCCTCACCCTGGTCGGGGACCGGCGCTACGCCCCGGCCTACGACGCGAGCATCGCCGATTATCGCGCCATGCTGGACCGGAACGGCATGGCGCGCGGCGTGCTGATCCAGCCGAGCTTCCTCGGCACCGACAACAGCTACATGGTCTCGGCCCTGCGATCCGCCCCGGAGCGGCTGCGCGGCATCGCGGTGCTGGACCCCGCGGCGGAGACGGCCACCCTGCGCGATCTCGCCGACCAGGGCGTCGTCGGTCTGCGCCTCAACCTGATCGGCCGGCCGGACCCGGAATTCAGCAGTCCGGTCTGGCGGGCCCACCTCGCCCGCGTGGCGGATCTCGGCTGGCAGATCGAGGTCCAGGCCGAGGCGCGGCGCCTCGCGCATCTGCTGCCGCCGCTGATCGAAGCGGGCGTCCCGGTGGTGGTCGATCATTTCGGCCGGATCGACCCCGCCCTCGGCATCGCCGATCCGGGCTTCGCCGACCTCCTCGGCTTCGGCCGCGGCGGCCGCGTCTGGGTCAAGCTCTCGGGCGCCTACCGCATCGGCAGCGGCGCGGCCGGCCGGCAGACGGCGCTGCAGGCGGCCGAGCGCCTGCGCGGTGCCTTCGGTGCGCGGCGCCTGCTCTGGGGCAGCGACTGGCCGCACACGCAGTTCGAGACCCAGGCCAGCCCCGCCGAGGCGCGGCGCGACCTCGACGCCTGGGTACCCGACCCGGCCGAGCGCCGGATCATCCTGGGCGAGACGCCCGCCGCCCTTTTCCGCTTCGACCACTGAGCCGCCCGGCGCGCGCCAGCCCGGATTTCAACGAGGACAGGACCATGGCAACACCGACCATGCCTCACGGGGCGGACGCGGCCGCCTTCGAGAGCCGAACGATGCGGAAGGTCGGCCTGCGCCTGATCCCCTTCCTCGTGCTCTGCTACTTCATCGCCTACGTCGACCGGGTGAATGTCGGATTCGCGGCGCTGACCATGAACCGCGACCTCGGCCTTTCCGCCGCGGCCTTCGGCCTGGGCGGCGGCCTGTTCTTCGTGGCCTACGTGCTGTTCGAGGTGCCGAGCAACCTCGCCATGGAGCGGGTCGGCGCCCGGATCTGGATCGCGCGGATCATGATCACCTGGGGGCTCGTCGGCATCGGTTCGGCCTTCGTCACCGGTCCGGCGAGCTTCGCCACCGCCCGCTTCCTGCTCGGCGCGGCCGAGGCCGGCTTCTTCCCCGGCGTGATCCTGTACCTGACCTACTGGTTCCCCAAGGCCTACCGGGCGCGGATCGTGGCGATGTTCATGGTCGCGATCCCGCTCTCCAGCTTCTTCGGCTCGCCGCTCTCGGCGGCGCTGCTCACCCTCGACGGGGCCGCGTCCCTGCGCGGCTGGCAGTGGCTGCTGATCATGGAGGCGATCCCGGCCGTTCTCCTCGGCATCGCCGCCCTGGCGCTGCTGCCGAGCCGGCCGGCCGAGGCGGCCTTCCTGAGCCCGGTGGAGCGCCGATGGCTGGCGGACCGGCTGGAGACCGAGCGCCGCGCCGCGGAGGCGGGTTCATCCCACCACGCCCACGGCCTCGCGGCGGTGTGGGCGGTGCTCGCCAGCCGTCAGGTCTGGCTCCTCGCCGTTATCTACGCGGGCAGCTCGGCCACCAGCAACACGCTGTCGCTGTGGATGCCGCAGATCCTCAAGGGGTTCGGCCTCAGCAACCTGGAGACCGGCCTGCTGAACATGATCCCCTTCGGCATCGCCTCGGTGTTCATGATCGTCTGGGGCCTGCGGGCGGACCGCAGCGGCGAGCGCATCTGGAGCACGGCCCTGCCGCTGGCACTGACCTCGCTGAGCTTCGCCCTGACCCTGCTGACGGGCTCCCTCTGGATCACCCTGGTCCTGCTCTCGCTGGTCCTGCTCGGCAATTACGCGATCAAGGGCCCGTTCTTCGCCCTGGCGACCGAGACGCTGCCGCCAGCCCAGACGGCGGCCGGCATCGCGGCGATCAACACGCTGGCGCATCTGGGGACCGGAGCGATCACCTCGCTGATCGGGGTGCTGCGCGAGCAGACCGGCAGCTTCCCCGTCGCCCTGCTGCCGCTCTGCGCCCTCACGGGCATCGGCTGTGCCCTGGTCTTCTGGATCGGCCGGCACCCGTCGCGGCCGCCGGCCGTCGGCCCGGCCCCGTCGGTGGCGGGGGGCTGAGGCTGCGGGGAACCGTCCGGCCGCCCGTCGATCCCGCGACCGGCCTCCTCGGCGATCCCGCGCCGCCATGCCATGATGGCGCGGGAGGATTCGACATGCACGACAGCGGCGACGATCACACGCACCCGCATGCGCACGACGAGGCCCACGAGCCGGGTGCCCCGGAGCGGTGGAAGCACGACGGCGTGCGGGTCATCCCGGGCGACCGGCTCGATGCCAACACCGCGCAGACGCCCGGCATGTTCCGGCAGGCGGCCGTCAACGCCGCCCGGGTCGGCGCCCAGAAGATCTGGGCCGGCACGGTGGCGATCCAGCCCGACGCCAAGACCGGCGTGCACCATCACGGCGAGCTGGAGAGCGTGATCTACGTGGTCTCCGGCCGCGCCCGGATGCGCTGGGGCGACAAGCTCGAATACGTGGCCGAGGCCGGCCCCGGCGACTTCATCTTCGTGCCGCCCTTCGTGCCGCACCAGGAGATCAACGCCTCGACCGACGAGCCCCTGCATTGCGTGCTGGTGCGCTCCGACAACGAGGCGGTGGTCGTCAACCTGCCCGATGTCGAGGCCGCCGAGACGCCCGAGACCGTCTACTGGGTCGATCCGATCCACAGGCATCCGTGAGCGACCGGCGCCCGCGGCGATAGGCCGGACGCCGCGCCCCGGCGGCCGCGTCGAGTGCGACCGCGGCCTCGCCCGGCCGGCCCACCGCGTCTTCCCGCCGGACGCCCCGCCGGCCTCAGACGGGCCCCGATCCGGGATGCGGGCCCATGCGGCGGCGGTCGTGTTCGATGGCGAAGACATGGGCGTAGAGGTTGGCGACCCAGCCCCGGCCCTCGACCGTGAGGTCGAGGAAGCGGATCGCATCCCCGATCACGGGCTCGATCTTGCCCCAGAAGAAGGACGGATAGCGCTCGGCAAGGTCGGCCGGGCTGTCGTAGCCGAGTTCCGCGTTGACGCCGATCTCGGCGAATTCGTGAAACAGCGCATTCAACTTGCGCGGATAAAGCGGGTCGCCGAGCTGCCCGATCAGGTCGGCCGCCCGCAACAGGCCCGCCTCGGTCCCGGTCTCGCGATGCGCGTCGTCTTCCGGCACCGGGAAGCGGGTCAGCTCGATCGCCCGGATGACCCGGCCCGCATCGACGAGATCGTGCGTGCCGAAGCGCTCCTGGACAGCGAGTTTCGAGCGCTCGACGTGATACGGCGCCAGCGCCGCATCGGAGGCCCCGCGGGGCAGGCACACGGTCCCGCCCCGCGCGTCGATGACGAAGGCCTGGGCCCGGTCGCCCGCGCAGACGCCGCGCACGTAACCGATGTCGTGGTAGAGGGCGGCCAGGATCATGTGCAGCCAGTCCTCCGGTGTGACACCCTCGTGCAGGAAGCGGCCGCGCAGGATGTCCTGGGCGACCAGGGTGACGAGGGCCGTATGATCGCCGTCATGGTAGAGGGCATCGCTCCCGACGATCCGCTCGATCGTCAGGCGCGCCGAGGCCTCGATGATCTCGGCATAGCGCGGCTCCCGGCTGCCGAAGGTCCGCTGGTAGGTGACGGCGAGATGCTCGCCGAGGGCATCGGCGAGCATCTTGGTCGCGTCGAACATGGTCGGGCCTCGCCGTCAGCTGCGGCCGGCGGCGACGCGCCGGGCCGGGTCGGTGCAGATCACGTGGACCGCTCCCCGCGTTGCACCAGCCGTTCTTCGAGATAGGCCGCCGCATCCGCGTAGAGTTCGTAGCGGCGGAGCAGGACCGCGCGCTTCTCGGCCGGCGTCGCCGCATCGAGCTTGCCATGAGCCTTGTCGGCGCGGGCGCGCATCTTCCTGGCGAGCTTCTCGAACGCCGCGTCGATCCGGGCGCCGACCTTCTCGCCTTCGGCCCGCGCCGGATCCAGATCGTCCGGCGCCCGCCCCGGCGGGGGCTTCGTCGCTTCTCCAGCCATGACGCGTCTCCGGTCGCGGTGCTCCGTGGCCGAAGCGTATGACGGAACGATCACGGGTGCGATACCGGATCGTCCGCCCGCGGGCCGATCGCTTCTCAGGCCTGTCACGGAAGGCTGCTCTAGCTCGGCCGTCCGACACGCAGGGGGACCCGCGATGAGGCTCGACGACAGTGCTGCCCTGGATGCCGCCCTGGAGGCGATCCGGCGCGACCTTGCCGACAGCTACGATGAGGAGGTGGAACTCGGGCTCGAGGAGGAGCGCCTCGATCGGCTCGCCGCCGACGGCGCACAGCCCGAGCGCCTGGACCGCAAGGTCTATTTCCGCGAACTGCTGCGCCTGCAGCACGAACTGGTCCGCCTCCAGGACTGGGTGCAGGATCGGAAGCTGCGTGTCGTCGTCCTCTTCGAGGGCCGCGATTCGGCCGGGAAGGGCGGCGTGATCAAGCGGATCACCCAGCGCCTCAACCCCCGCGTCTGCCGCGTGGCCGCCCTGCCGGCCCCGAGCGAGCGCGAGCGGACGCAATGGTACTTCCAGCGCTACGTCTCTCACCTGCCGGCCGGCGGGGAGATCGTGCTGTTCGACCGGTCCTGGTACAACCGCGCCGGGGTCGAGCGGGTGATGGGCTTCTGCACCGAGGCGGAGGTCGAGGAGTTCTTCCGCTCGGTGCCCGAGTTCGAGCGGATGCTGGTGCGCTCCGGCATCGTCCTCCTCAAATACTGGTTCTCGATCACCGACGCGGAACAGGAATTCCGCTTCCAGATGCGGATCCGCGATCCGCTCAAGCAGTGGAAGCTGTCGCCGATGGACGTCGAGTCGCGTCGGCGCTGGGAGGATTACACGCGGGCGAAGGAGGACATGCTGGCGCGCACCCACATCCCCGAGGCGCCCTGGCGGGTGGTCGAGGCGGTGGACAAGCGCCGGGCCCGCCTGAACTGCATCAGCCATCTGCTCGGCCAGATCCCGTACGGCAGCGTGGAGCACCCGCCGGTCCACCTGCCGGCCCGCCTGCGGCATGCGGATTACGTGCGCGGTCCGGTCCCCGCCGAGATGTACGTGCCGGACGCGTACTGAACGGGGCGCCGCGGCCCGGGGCGGGAGTCGTGATCCTGTCGTGCAGACGCCGCTATAGCGCCGCCATGGCGAAGCGCCCGATGACCCTCGACCTGTTCACGACCCTCGACATCGTCGATGACGACGTCTCGGCCGTCGTGGACGCGTATCTGGCCGATCCCACGCCCGGCTCTGTGGCGTTCGGGGACGGCTTCCGCATCGACCCTGCGGTGGCGGTGGCCTCGCATCCCTTCGCCCGGACGCTGATCGATCAGCCCTGGGCCGATACCGGACTGCGCCGGGCGGCGATCCGCGCCGCCATCCTGCTGGCGGAGCCCGAACGGGTCTGATCGAACCGGGCCGTTCGGCCCGTGACTGCCGCGCTCGGGATGGCGGGGCCCGTCGCACCGCCGGCGCGGTCGCGTCGCGGCGGCGCCCGGTCGGCCCGCTTGCGCGCGATCTGCGCGCGATCTGCGCCCGGGTCGGACCTCCTCCTAAAGCGGTATGCGCGCGGCCTTCCATCGGCGCGGCGACCCGGATCTATCCTGGGGCGATCACGGGGCGGATGGACGGCCCGCCGCCACGGTGAACGATTGGTTTACCCAATCGGCAAACTTGCACCGACCGCCCCGATCCGGATGCGATCGGCCGGCGTTCTACGGGCAGTTCCACCGGAGACGTGCTGCCATGCTGATCTTGAATCCGCTGACCGGACAAACCGTCGAGGTGCGTGTTCCCCGGCCGAAGCCGAAAGCCGCCTGAACGCGCGTCGCGTTCCGCTCGGCGGGCGGCCCGGGAGGCCTCCCGCGCTCCGCTCGCTTCCCCTGCACGTCCGCGGCATCGGCGGCGTGCCCCTCCAGACCCGCCTACGCCATGATGCCGACCGACCTCGACAGACCCGCCGAACTGACTCTCTGGCCGGGCTACGCGCCCGCCCGGGTCGCCGACTCGCGCAGCTTCCCGACGCTGCGGGCCGCCCTGGCCGCCGCGGTCGCGGCGATCGACGCCGAGGATGCCAGCCCGTGGATCATCACGGAGGACGGCGACATCCTCGCGCCGGGATGGATCCGGGCGAACTCCGCGGGGGCCCGTCCCCAATAGCCGGCCGTCAGCCCGCGATCCCGGGCGCCCTCCGGTAATCGCTCGGTGAGAGTCCGTAGCTCTCCTTGAAGCGTCGGCTGAAGTGGCTCTGGGTACTGAAGCCGCAGCTATAGGCCAGCTCGCCCACGGACAGGTGGCTGAAGCCGGGATCCGTGAGCCGCTGTGCGGCGCTCTCCAGACGCCGCCGCCAGATCCAGTCTGCGATGTTGCGGTCCTGCTCGCGGAACAGCGTCTGCAGGTGGCGCAGCGACACGCCGACCGCCGCCGCGAGCTGGGCGGGGTCGAGATTCACGTCGCCCAGATTGGCCTCGATATGGGCCAAGGCGCGTTGAAAGATGAGGATCCCCTGGATGTTCCTCGGGGGCTCGTGGGCGAGGCGCTCCGCGATGCTGGCGACCACCAGATCGACGCCGATCGAGGCCATGCGGTTCGCCATGTCCGGGGTCATCTGACCGGCGGTGCGGGCGAGTTCCTGGAAGAAGGTCGTGACCATCGACGTGCCGACCTGGTCGGCCCCGATCGTCAGGGCCGTGAAGCGGCGCGTCGAGCCGAGCGCCCGTTCCAGGCACGCGCGCGGCATCTCGATGAACAGCGTCTGCGTGTCGCCATCCGAACCCATGACGGCTGGCCGCCGATCCATCACGACGATGTCGCCGGGATTTTGGATCGCCGTGCGATCGTCCTGCGCGCTGAACACGCGGCCCTTCAGGGTGATCGCGACGTTCAGCGTCTCGTATTTGCCGTGCCGCCGGATCGTGTCCGGGGTCGCGACGGTCGTGACGGCACTCTGCGTCACCCGGGTGATGAGCAGAGGTCCGACCTCGGCGGCCTCCAGGGAGCCGGCGAATCCGTGAGCGGCGGTGGGCGTAAGTTCGACAGGCACAATGCGATCGAAGATCGTCTCACGCCAGAAGCGGAAACTGTCTTCTGGCGCGTAATCCGCCGTCGAGAACAAAGTCCTCATTGCAACTTCTTGTATTCGGGCGCCCGCGTGCGCGCTCAGGAAAACGGTAGCACGCTTCCAGGCAAGCGCAATGGGACGGACCAACCTATGAAGGTTTTCATCCCATTCAGGAGGCCGCCCCGTGTCCCCATCGACTCCGATGAGCCCCCAATCCAATATCGAGCTGGTTGCTGGGCTCGTCGTTGCCTACGTGTCGAATAACCGGGTCCCCGTGAGCGAACTGCCGGCCCTGATCGCGCAGTGCCACAGCGCGATCAGCGCGCTGGCGTATCCCGGGGGCGGGCCGGTGACGGCGGCCCCGGATCTGCAGGTGCGGCTCGACAAGCCGAGCGCGGCACAGGTCCGCGGCTCGGTCCGGCCCGACGGCATCATGAGCTTCATCGACGGGCGCGTCTACAAGACCCTCAAGCGCCATCTGACGGCGCATGGGCTGGACCCGCAGAGCTATCGCGCCCGCTTCGGCC
Organism: Methylobacterium sp. 1973; assembly: GCF_040545035.1. Lineage (NCBI taxonomy): Bacteria > Pseudomonadati > Pseudomonadota > Alphaproteobacteria > Hyphomicrobiales > Methylobacteriaceae > Methylobacterium > Methylobacterium sp. 1973. Next base: position 464,749 of record NZ_JBEPLA010000001.1, on the reverse strand, counting down.
TGCCGGGCGACTATCCGATGGTCGCGCGGGAATATGCCGAACGCCGGGCCGCGCTGGCGCGTGCGATCGCCCAGGGCGTGCCCCGCGACCGGGCCGCCTGAGCAGACGGATCCCGACGGGCTGAGGCCGACCCACCTCGGATTCCGACGAGGAGGTTCTCCTGACCGGGCAACGGGCCGTCTTCCCGGGGCCGATGACCCACCGGGAGACCGGCGTTTCCGAAAGGCCCGGCGTCCCGCGCTTCAGGCGGCCGCATGCCGGCCGTCCGGCAGCAGATCCCGGCTGGCCTGTTCGATACGCTTGAGCCAGTCCTCGGCCGACTCCGCCCGCACGATCGCGGCCTCGGCGCGCTCGTCGGCGTCCCGGACCCGCCCGTCGGCCAGCGCCTCGACCTCGCGGACGCGCAGTGCCGCCTGGGTCTGCACCTCCTGCAGATGCGCCCGCAGCGCCTCGATTTCCTGCCGGGCCGCCTGCAGCTCCGCAGACAGGGTCTCGCAGGTGGCGGATCGCTGGCGCAGGCGCTGATCCTGCTCCTGGGCCGCGATGCTCGCGGCCGACAGCGTGTCCAGAACCTGGCTCCAGTCCGCATCCGGCCGCGACGGTGGCTCGGACGGTGGCTCGGACGGCGTCTCGGGACCCGCTCCGGAGGCCGCCACCGGGAGCGGCCCGGCGACCGCCGGATTGCCGTCGGCGGTCGACGGGGCCGGCTCCGCGCGCGCGATGCGTGCGTCGAGCTCTGCCCAGAAGGCCGCGTTCATCGCCGCCGCGATCCGGCCGGGCCCGCGCGGGTCACGAGGCCGCCCGGGTGGCGGAGGCCCGGGTCCGGGCGTCCTGTGGGCCCGCCTGCGTCACGAACTCCGCGTCGATCGTCTCGGCGATGCGTTGGAGCATGAGTTCCGCCGCTGCAGCCCGCTCTTCGGCGGCCGCGGCCCGGTCCTCGGCGGCCTGGATCAGTTTGATCGCCTGCGCATGGACCTCGTGGGTCTCCCGCTCGGCCGCCTGCACCTGGGCGCGGGCCGCATCCATGTCGGCCCGCACCTGCCGCAGGAGATCCTGGACGTGCGTCTCCTGCTCCTGCGCCCGGTCTTCGACGTCCCGGATGTACCGGGCCGCGCCCTGCACCCGCTCCAGCAGGTCCGGCCACCGCTCTACCGGCGACGGGTTCGGGTTCCGGCCCTGCGCGGTGGCGCGCTCGTCCGCGGCGAGAAGGACCAGGTTGCCGGTCCGGATCCGGGTCGTCGGCTCGCGGATGTCGCACGCGGCGGCTTCGATCGGGGTCAGCGTCTCGGCCTTGGGGTGCTTCGTCTGTTCCATCACGCGTCCTGCCGGCAGGGTGCAGCGCAAGCCTCCGATGAGGCATCGGTGTCCGTCCCACACCGATGGAAAATGGTTAACAACTCCTTAACACTCGCGCTAGGGTTGCGTTCGAGCGGCCATGATCGCCTGTCGCTGCACGCCGGACCGCCGGATCGGGCTGTCGGCTCAGGGGTAGCGGACGGGCTGCGGATCCTCCGGCAGGGGGATGAATTCGGCGTCGTTCGGCACCGTGTCGAACCGGCCCTGGCGCCAATCCTCCTTGGCCTGCGCGATCCGCTCGGGGCGGGAGGAGACGAAGTTCCACCACAAGTGGCGTGGACCATCCATCGGCTCGCCGCCCAGCACCATGAACCGGGCTCCCTCCAGGGCGCGCACGCTGATGCGGTCGCCGGGCCGGAACACCAGCAGCTGGCCGGGCCCGAAGCCGTCGCCGGCGATCTCGATGGCGCCCGCCACCGTGTAGATCGCCCGCTCGTCGTAGGTCGGATCGAGGGGCAGGACGGCCCCGGCCTCGAGCGCCACGTCGGCGTAGACCATCGGGCTCGAGGTGCGCACCGGCGAGCGTGCGCCGAAGGCCTCGCCCGCGATCAGCCGGACGGTCTTGCCTTCGCCGGTGAGGACCGGCAGCGCGGCGGCGTCGTAATGCTCGAAGGCGGGGGCGTTCTCCTCGTCCCGGTCGGTGAGGGCGACCCAGCTCTGGATGCCGAACAGCCGGGAGCCAGTCTGCCGCAGCGTCGGGGCCGTGCGCTCCGAATGGGTGATTCCGCGGCCTGCGGTCATCCAGTTCAGCTCGCCCGGCCGGATCGGCAACTCCGTGCCGAGGCTGTCGCGGTGCATGATCTCGCCGTCGAACAGGTAGGTGACGGTGGAGAGGCCGATATGCGGATGCGGCCGCACGTCCATGCCCTGCCCGAGCAGGAACTCGGAGGGGCCCATCTGATCGAAGAAGATGAAGGGGCCGACCATCCGGCACTCGGTGGAGGGCAGCGCCCGCCGCACCGCGAAGGAGCCGAGATCGCGCGAGCGGGGCACGATCAGGGTCCGGATCGCGTCGCAGCTGAAATGGTCGCCCGGGATCGGATCCTCGGCACTGTGCCAGCTCATCGCCTTGCTCCTTCGCGCGGGGGAGGGAGGAGCGCCATCGGCTGCTGCGCGGCGCCCCGGATGGCGGAGCCGACATCGTTCGGGATCGGCCCGCCATCCGCAGGCATCCTGGACCGGGACCGCACGAGTTGAAACAGAAACGATCGAAACGCATCGTTTCCGATTTCCGCCCTCAGGGTCCCGGCCGCGCGCCGCGGGCTACCAGACCGTCGGCTTCGGGTTGCGCTCGTCAAAGCCCTTCTGGTGCCAGTACGGATAGATCGGCGTCTCGTGGCTCGCCGCGTCGAGGCGGGCGACCTGCTCGGCGGTCAGGGTCCAGCCGAGGGCGCCGAGATTCTGCTTCAGCTGTTCCTCGGTGCGGGCGCCGACCACGATGTTGCACACGGTCGGCCGGGTCAGCAGCCAGTTGAGCGCCACCTGCGCCACCGTCTTGCCGGTCTCGGCCGCCACGGCGTCGAGGGCGTCGACCACACCGAACAGGTATTCGTCGGAGACAGGCGGCCCACCCTCGGCGCCACCGGCGGCGATGCGGCCGCTCTGGTTGGCCTGTCCGCGGCGGATCTTGCCGGTGAGGCGGCCCCAGCCGAGCGGGCTCCAGACCATCAGGCCGACACCCTGGTCGAGGCCCAGCGGCATCAACTCCCACTCGTAGTGGCGGCCGATCAGCGAATAGTAGCCCTGGTAGGCGACGTAGCGGGCGAGGCCGTGGCGCTCCGAGGTCGCGAGCGCCTTCATGAGCTGCCAGCCGGAAAAATTCGAGGCGCCGATGTAGCCGATCTTGCCCGCGCGGGTGAGGTCGTCCAGCGCCCGCAGGGTCTCGTCCACGGGGGTGAGCGCATCGAACCCGTGCATGAAGTAGACGTCGATATGGTCGGTGCCGAGCCGCTTAAGGCTGGCCTCGCAGGCGCGGACCAGGTGGTAGCGCGAGGAGCCCACCTGGTTCAGGTCGTCGTTGAACCGGAACGTCGCCTTGGTGGAGATCAGCGCCCGGTCGCGCTTGCCCTTGAGGGCCTGGCCCAGGATCTCCTCGGAGGCGCCGCCCGAGTAGATGTCGGCCGTGTCGAAGAAGTTGACCCCGGAATCGAGGCAGAGATCGACCATGCGGGTCGCCTCCGCGACGTCCGTCTGGCCCCAGCGCTGGAAGAACTCGTTCGTGCCGCCGAAGGTGCCGGTGCCGAAGCTGAGCACCGGCACGGTAAGGCCGGAGCGTCCGAACTGCCTGTAGTCCATCGGATCCTCATCGCGATCGCGGGCGCCGCATGTCGGCGCGCCTGCCGGTCTAACGCGGCCGCCGCCCCGGCTTTCCCGGAGGCTGGGACGGCACGACCAGGGCCGTGCGCGTCAGCGCCGCGACTCGACGACCGGCGCCCCCTCGCAGCGCTGGCCGGCGGCCGCGCCCGTGCGCCGGTCGGGCGGCAGGGCGTCCGGGGATCCGGCCTTCTCGGGCAGGATCGCGACATTCGCCGTCATCCCCGCCGCCAGCACGATCGGGCACGGCACGTCGTCGAGGTCGATCCGGATCGGCACCCTTTGCGCCAGCCGGACCCAGGTGAAGATCGGGTTGACCGTCGGCAGTCCCTGAACGCCCGGGGCGGCGTCGGCGACGCTGATGCCGCGGCCGAGGCCGGTCACCCGGCCTTGGATCGGACGGTCCGGCCACGCCATCAGCGACACCCGCGCGGCGTCACCCTCGCCGATGCGCGGCAACTGAGTCTCCTCGAAGTAGCCTTCGATCCAGAAGCTGTCGCCGTTGACCAGCGTCAGCGCCGGCAGCCCCGTGGCGGCGAACCCGCCCTCCTGCAGCAGCAGGTTGGTGACCCAGCCGTTCACGGTGGCTCGCAGGGTCGTGCGCTCCAGGTTGAGCCGCGCCTGCGCCAGCGCGCCCTCCGCCTGGACCACGTTGGCCTGGGCGGCCTGCGCCTGGCCGCTGGTCGTCTGCTTCTGCTGCGGGGTGGTGGCGAGATCGTCGAGTTCGGCGGTGCGCTGCGCGATCCCCGCGAGGTAGCCGGCCTGTGCCCGGGCGCTGGCGAGGGCGCCCTCCGCCTGGGTCACGGCGTTCCTGAACGTGCCGGGATCGATCGTGAACAGCACGTCGCCCTTGCGGACGAACTGGTTGTCCCGGACGCGGACCGCCACCACCGTCCCGGAGACCTCGGGAGCCACCTGCACGGTGTAGACGCGCACGCGCCCGTCCCGGGTCCAGGGCGTGTAGGCGTAGTAGAGGAAGGCAAGGTAGGCGAGGCCCACGGCCGCCGCCAGCGCCAGCAGGGTGGCGGCGACGTTGTAGGCGGGCGGCGGCTGCCAGTCGCGCAGGGACGGTCGCGGGGTCGTGGCCATGTCACGGACCCTGGACGCGCAGGGACAGGATCAGCAGAGCCGTCACGGCGGTCAGGAGGCTGAAGTCGAACAGGGCGCGGTTCCAGACAAGGTGGTTGATGCCGATCCAGTCCAGGATCCAGCGCAGGCCCCAGGTGATCACCAGGGCGGCGAGCAGGCAGATCACCGCGGGCTCGACGTAGAGCCCCAGCACGTCGACCGCCCGCAATCCGATCACGCCCGCACCCCCGGATCGAGGTTCGGCCAGCCCGCGCGGTCGAGATCCGACACGAGGGCGGCCAGCGCCCCGATGCGCTCCGCCTGGAGCGGCAGGGTCGCCCGGCCGGCGAGCTCGCGCAAGGGATCCGGCACCGCATCCGCCTCTGCCGGACGGGACGCGGCGAGCCGGGCCCAGACCGCCCGGCCGACCCGGCGGCCTTCCCGGTCGTCCGTCTCCCGCAGGGCGAGCAGCAGGAGCCCGATGACGAGCAGGCGCTCGCCGCCCCGGGCCATCGCCTCATCCGCGCCGATGAGGGCGAGCCGGCCGAAACCCCGGGCGAGATAGCGATCGCGGGGCGGCAGCAGGAGCGCCGGGTCGAGGGCCGCGCCGCGCACCGACCGGACCAGCCGGCGGCGGGCCCGCAGCCGCAGCGTCGCGGGGCTCACCGGCGGCGGCAGGGCGGCGAACGCGACCGCCGCCACCGCCATCCCGAGCAGCTCGGCCAGCACGGTGTTGAGCGAGTCGGCGAGGTCGTAGGTCATCGGGTTCTTGGGATCGAGGACGCCGAAGACGAAGAAGCCGAAGCCGATGCCGTAGATCGCGCGCTTGTCGGCCCGGCCGACCACCGCCAGCATCGCCACCGGCAGGAGCACGGCGGCCAGGAGCGCGAAGCTCCCGGTGGTGGTCAGCAGGGTGTAGCGCAGGGTCAGCCCGACCACGGCGGCGAGCAGCGCGCCGATCAGGAAGGCGCGGGATTCCGCCCGCGGGTCGGCATGGGCGGCGAGCAGGACGCAGACGAGGCTCGCCCAGGTCGCGGCGCCGGCCCCGTGCGACCAGCCGGTGACGTACCAGAAGCCATTGACGAGCAGGACGGCGGCGGCGGTGCGCAGGCCGTTGTCGAAGGCGTGCCAGCCGTCCCAGTCCAGGTCGTTCCACAGGAGCAGGTGCGGGCGGAACGGCACGCGCCGCCGCCCCACCCGGCCCCCGGCCCGCAGGAGCCGCGCCGAGACCCGGACGCGCCCGATCTGCCGGACGGCGATCGCCCCGCCGGCCCCGATCAGGTCGGTCGAGCGCGATCCCGGCCGGTCCGGCAGCAGGGCCCGCAGCAGGCCCGCGGCGAGCACGCGCCGCAGCCGGGGGGCGGCGTTGCGGATCCCCCGGCCGCCGGAACGGAGGGAGGGCTGCTCGGTGAACGTGTCGGTGACTTCCTCGCCGAGCGTCATCACGGCGGCGATGGGCATCGGGCCCGGCCGCTCGCCCCGCCGCAGGGCGGCCATCCAGGCGTCGCAGGCCTGCGCGGCCGCCTCGAGCCGCCCCGCCAGGGCGCGGCTGACGGCGGGGACGCCCGGCGCCACGAACACGTTCGACGCGTAGGCGCAGCCGATCCCGAGCAGAATCGTCGAGCAGCGGTCGACGCCGATCTGGAACACCATCTCGGGGCTCTGCACGTCGGCCAGGGCGATGATCGGCACCGTGAAGCCCATGGAGGCGAAGCCGTGGCGCGCTGGCCGCTCTCGACGCTGGAGGCCGCGGTGAGCAGGCCCATCCACAGGGCCAGGGCGAGGTCGAAGGCCAGGGTCGCCTGGGCGAAATTGGCCACCAGCACCATCGCGACGGTGACGCCGACAAGCGTGCTGCCGGCCCGCCACAGGCTCTTGCGCAGGGAGGCCGCGCGGGTGGCGAGCGTCACCGAGATGACCGTCCAGCCGGCCCAGTGCGGCAGCGCCAGTTCGAGCCACATGGCGAGCCAGATCGCCGCGATGGCGGTGAGCGCGATGCGCACGGCCTCGGCCGCCTCCCGCGGCCACCACGCGGCGAGGCGCTGCAGGAGGCCCGGCGCGTCCTCGGAGAGCGCGACCTCACCGGCCACGGCGCGGCCTCAGCGGCCGGGGCGGGTCGGGGAGCCCGGTCGCGGGCTCACTCATAATGCTCGGCGACGTCGACCTTCCCCTTGAACACCCGGTAGACGACCAGGGTGTAGATCAGGGTGATCGGCAGGACCACGATCCCCGCGCCCCAGAACATGAAGGACAGGCTCGCCTCCGGCGCCGCCGCCTCGGTCACCGTCACGCTGAACGGCACCATGTAGGGCAGGAACGAGGCGGCGAGCGTCGCGAAGGCGGCGGCGAAGATCAGCGCCACCAGCGGGAACGGCAGGGCGTCGTTCCGGCGCCGCGCCGCGTAGAGGAGCCCCGCGCAGGCCGCGGCCCCCACGAGGGGCAGGACCAGCATCTCGGGCCGCTCGATCCAGCGGTGCAGCACCCGCAGGTTGATCGCCAGCGCGTACACGAAGGCCGCGCCCAGGAAGGCCAGCACCCCGAGCAGGAGCCGCGGCAGCAGCCGGAAGCCGAGGTCGCGCACGTCGGACTCGGTCTTGCCGCACAGCCACGCGGCGCCGAGCAGCGCGTAGCCGAGGCACAGGCCGAGCCCGCAGAGCAGCGAGAAGGGCGTGAGCCACCCGAACGCCCCGCCGACATAGAGCCCGTCCCGGACCGGCAGTTCCTGCACCAGCGCCCCGACCGTCACGCCCTGCACGAAGGCCGCGCAAAAGGAGCCGCCGACGAAGCCCGCGTCCCAGACCCGCCGCAGCCGCCGGGACTTGTAGCGGAACTCGAAGGCGACACCGCGCAGGATCAGGGCAGCGAGCATCAGGAGGAGCGGCAGGTAGAAGGCCGAGAGCAGCAGCGCGTAGACCGCGGGGAAGGCCCCGAACAGGATCGTCGCGGCCAGAACCAGCCAGGTCTCGTTGCCGTCCCAGACCGGGGCGATCGCCTGCATCATGTGGCGGCGCGCCGCCTCGTCCGGGGCGATCCCGAACAGCATGCCGACGCCGAGGTCGAATCCGTCGAGCAGCACGTAGAGCATCAGGGTGAGGGCGAGGGCGGCGGCCCAGAATTCGATCATGGCCGCTTACTCCGCCGGTGTGCCGGTCGGCGTGGCGCCGGGCGTGCCGGGACTGTCGCCCGGCACGGCGAGCGGCCGCTTGGGGTTGGCGGCGCTCCCCGCATGCGCGGGCGTCGGCAGGATGCCGGCCCTGAGCATGCGGTAGATGTAGACGGTGCCGGCCGCGAAGATCAGCGCGTAGACCGCGCCGAACACGGCGAGGGAGGTCGCCACCTGCGGGGATGTCAGGAACGGCGTCGCCGCATCGGCAGTGCGGAGCTGGCCGTAGACCGTCCAGGGCTGGCGCCCGACCTCGGCGGTGAACCATCCGGTCAGCGTCGCGACGAAGCCCAGGGGGAACGACAGGAAGATCGCCCATTGCAGCCAGCGCGCCCGCTCCAGCCGCCCGGTGGCGTAGAAGGCCATCCCGCCCCAGGCGAGCGCCAGCATCAGCAGCCCGCAGCCGACCATGATGCGGAAGGCGAAGAACGGGATCAGCACCGGCGGCCGGTCGGCCTTGGGGATGTCCTTGATGCCGATCACCTTGCCGGTGAGGGTGCCGTCGTCGATCAGGCTGCCGGCGGGGGCGGGCAGGGCGATGACGAAGTGGTTTGTCTCCTGCGCCTCGTCGGGCCACGCGAACAGGATCTCGCCGGCCGGCGCCCGGCTCTCCCAGTGGCCCTCGATGGCGGCGATCTTCGAGGGCTGGTGCCGGACGACGTAGTCGCCGGTGAGGTGGCCGAAGAACAGCTGCAGCGGCACGAGGACCGCGGCGAGGCCGAGCCCCATCCGGACCATGGCGCGGGCCTCGACGCGGTCCCGGCCCCGCAGCATGGACCACGCGCCCGTCGCCGCCACGCAGAAGCTGGTGGTGACGTAGGCGGCCAGGACCATGTGGGGGAAGCGGACCCAGACGACCCCGTTGAAGAGGATCGCCCACCAGTCGGTCGGCACGAACACGCCGTCCGGCCGCAGGGCGAAGCCGGTCGGATACTGCATCCACGAGTTGTTCACGAGGATCCAGAACGACGACAGGCTGGTGCCGAGGCAGACCATCAGGCAGGCGAACAGGTAGAACCAGCGCGGCACCCGCCGCCGGCCGAACATCAGCACGCCGAAGAACGAGGCCTCCAGCGCGAAGGCCGTGAAGCTCTCGTAGCCGAGAAGCGGCCCCTGGATCGGCCCGGTGCGGCGGGCGAGCTCGCTCCAGTTGGTGCCGAACTGGAACGCCATGACGATGCCGGAGACGACCCCGAGCCCGAAGGCGACCGCGAAGATCTTGAGCCAGAAGTCGAACAGGCGGTCGTAGACCGGCTCGCCCGAGATCATCGCCCGCGCCTGGAGGAAGGCGAGCCAGGCCGCCAGCCCGACCGTGAAGGCCGGGAAGATGATGTGGAACGAGACCGTGAAGGCGAACTGGATGCGCGACAGCATCAGGGCGGAGATGTCCATCGTTCCTCTCTCCAGCCGAGGCTCGCCGGTCCGCCGCCCCCGCTCGGGCGCGTCGCACCCTCAGATGTCCACCGGCGGGGCGCGGGGAACCGCGCCTCGCGGAAGTGTCAGACGGTGTCGATCCTCAGGATCGGCGCCGTCTCGGCCCGGCTGCGCCGGCAGGCCTCGGCATCCTGCTTGAGGTCGATGCCGTAGGTCGGGATCACGGCCTTGAGGCGGGGCAGCCAGCCCTCCGGCGTCAGCCGGTCGGCGAAGCACTTCTCGAGGACCTCGACCGCGATGAAGGCCGCCGTCGAGGCGCCCGGCGAGGCGCCGAGCAGCGCGCAGATCGAGTGGTCGGCGGCGGCCACGAGCTCGGTGCCGAACTCGAGGTAGCCCTCCTCCAGCGGGTTCGACTGGCCGGTCGGCTTGATCGTCTGCACCCGCTGGCCGGCGACCGCCGATGTCCAGTCCTGCTTCAGCGCCTTGGGGAAGAACTGCTTCAGGGTCGCGAACTGGTGGTCGGAACTCTGGAGCACCTGGCCCACGAGGTACTCGGTCAGCGCGACGTTGTCCTTGGCGACATCGAGCAGCGGCACGATGTTGTGCGGGGTCAGCGCGGTGAACAGGTCCGTGAGCGCGCCGTGCTTGAGGAAGCGCGACGAGAAGCCCGCATAGGGTCCGAACAGAAGCGAGCGCTTGCCGCCGATGATGCGGGTGTCGAGGTGGGGCACCGACATCGGCGGCGAGCCGGAGGCCGCCTTGCCGTAGACCTTGGCGTGGTGGCGCGCGCTGACCGCGTCGACGTCGCAGCGCAGCCAGATGCCGGAGACCGGGAAGCCGCCGTAGCCGCGCCCCTCCGGGATCTTCGAGGCCTGCAGCAGCGGCAGCGAGCCGCCGCCCGCGCCGATGAACACGAACTTCGCCGTCACGGTCTGGCGCGTGCCGTCGTAGGTATCCTCGACGGTGACGGCCCAGCGGCCGTCGTCGACCCGGTCGAGGGCGACGACCTTCCGGTTGTAGTGCACGGAAAAGCCGGGCTGCGCCGCGAGCTGCTTGACCAGCAGGTGCGTGAGGGCGCCGTAATCGACATCCGTCCCGGTGACGATCCGGGTGGCGGCGATGGGCTCGCCGGGGGCGCGGCCCTCGATGATCAGCGGCGCCCAGCCGGCGATGACCTGCGGATCCTCGCTGTATTCCATGCCGTGATAGCAATGGTGCGCCGACATCGCGGCGTAGCGCGCCTTGAGGAACGCGACGTTCTCGGCCCCCCAGACGAAGCTCATGTGCGGGCAGGGATGGATGAAGGCGCGGGGATCGGGGATCGCGCCCTTCCGCACGAGATGCGCCCAGAGCTGGCGCGAGATGTCGAACTCGGTGTTGACCTCCAGGGCCTTGGCGATGTCGACGCTGCCGTCGGGGCGCTGGGGCGTGTAGTTCAACTCGCAGTTGGCCGCGTGGCCGGTGCCGGCATTGTTCCAGCCCTCCGAGCTCTCCTGCGCGCAGTCGTGGAGCGTCTCGAACATCGCGATCCGCAGCGACGGCTCCAGCTCCTTCAGGACGGTGCCGAAGGTCGCGCTCATGATCCCGGCGCCGATCAGCACCACGTCGGGAGTGTCGTCGTCGCTTAGGCCGGCCATCGCTGAACTCCTGGCACCGGTTCGGGGGAACTCACTGGGCGTTCGGGACGAAGGGCAGCCGGGCCTCGGCGCCGGGGGCGAGGATCACGTAGGCCCGGCACCAGGGCTCGTCGTCGACGAGGCGCCAGGAATGGCCGGAGCCGGCCGTGTCCTCGGCGATGAGGATGTCGCCGGGGCGGATCGTGAAATGCGCCCCGGCCTTCGTCTGGAAGTCGAGGGTGCCGCGCAGGGTGATGACGAACTGGCGGGTCGGGGCCGTGTGCCACGCGTAGGTGCCGCCGGCCTGCGTCTCCCGGAAGGAGATCGAGACCACGTCGGTCGTGCCGCTGAGGAGGTCGCCGCGCTCGCCATGGGGCAGGTCGATGACGCCCTCCGCGAAGTGGGAATTGCCGTCGTCACCGGTCCAGATGCGAACGCAGCGGATCATCGGGCTGATCTCCAGCTTGGGATCGGCGCGTCAGCGCCAGAGGTTGGTCTTGGCGAGGTCGACGATCTCGGTCCCGCGCCCGTCGATCACCGCCTTGGCGAGCCACATCCCGAAGCCCGTCACCTGCTCGAGGCCGACCTTCGGCGGCATCGACAGTTCCTGGCGGGCCGAGACGACGTCGAGGAGGGCCGGACCGTCGTGGTCGAGCAGCGCGCGCATCGCGTCCGGCAGTTCGGCCGGATCCTCGACGCGCCGGGCGAAGATGCCGGCCCCGCGCGCCATGGCGGCGAAGTCCGGGTTCACCAGTTCGACGCCGGTCTCGAGGAAGCCCGCGGCCTTCATCTCCATCTCGACGAAGCCCAGCGTGCCGTTGTTCAGCACCACGATCTTCACCGGCAGCTTGTGCTGGTTGAGGGTCAGCAGGTCGCCCATCAGCATGGCGAAGCCGCCGTCGCCGGAGAACGAGATGATCTGCCGCCCGGGATAGGCCGCCTGCGCGCCGATCGCCTGCGGCAGGGCGTTGGCCATGGAGCCGTGGTTCAGCGATCCGATCAGCCGACGCTTGCCGTTCATGGCGAGGTAGCGGGCCGCCCAGATCGTCGGCGTGCCGACGTCGAAGGTGAAGACCGCGTCCTCGGAGGCCGCCTCGCTGAGCGTCCGGGCGACGTATTGCGGGTGGATCTTGCCGCCGGGCTTGCCCACCGCCAGGGCGTCGAGCCCGGCGCGGGCCTTGCGGTAATGGGCGAGGCTGTCGTCGAGATGCGCCCGGTCGGTCTTCGCCTGCAGCTTCGGCAGCAGCGCCGTGATCGTCGCGCCGACGTCGCCGATCAGGCCGAGATCGATCCGGCAGTGGCGCCCCAGGCTCCCAGCCCGCAGGTCGACCTGCGCGATCTTGGCGTCCTCCGGGTAGAACTGGCGATAGGGGAAGCCGGTGCCGAGCAGAAGCAGGGTGTCGCAGTCGAGCATCGCCCGGTAACCCGAGGAGAAGCCGATCAGCCCGGTCATGCCGACGTCGTAGGGATTGTCCCACTCGACGTATTCCTTGCCGCCCAGCGCGTGGACCACCGGCGCCTTCAGCGCCTCGGCGAGCTGCAGCAGCTCCGCGTGGGCGCCGGCGCAGCCGCGGCCGCAGAACAGGGTCACGCGGCCGGCATCGTTGAGCATCCCGGCCAGCGCATCGAGGTCGGCGTCACGCGGGTGCACCACGGGCGGGGGCGGCACCAGGGCGGCGGAGAGTTCGGGCGCGTTCCCCGGCATGGCCATGAGGCCGACATCGCCGGGGATCACCACCACGGCGACCCCGCGCTCGGCGACGGCGACGCGGATCGCGGTCTCGATCACGCCGGGCAGCTGGGCCGGCGAGGAGACCAGCTCGCAATAGTGGCTGCATTCCTGGAACAGGTTCTGCGGGTGCGTCTCCTGGAAGTAGCCCCGGCCGATCTCCGCCGAGGGGATCTGGGCCGCGATGGCCAGCACCGGCACGCGGGAGCGGTGCGCGTCGAACAGGCCGTTGATCAGGTGGAGGTTGCCCGGCCCGCAGGAGCCGGCGCAGACCGCGAGGTCGCCGGTCAGGTGCGCCTCGGCGCCGGCCGCGAAGGCGGCGCTCTCCTCGTGGCGCGTGTGGATCCAGGCGATCGAGCCGTCCTGGCGCAGGGCCTCGGTCAGCCCGTTGAGGCTGTCGCCGACGACGCCGTAGATGCGCTTCACGCCGGCCTGCGCCAGCGCCCGGACGAACAGATCGGCGACCTTCGTGCTCATGGTGTCTCGCTCAGCTGAGAGGGCCCGACGGATGGTCCCGGCGGGTTCAGGCGCCGGCCAGCCCGTGGCCGGTCATGGTCTTGGGATCGCACACCGCGTCGAAGCGCTCGGCCGGAACGCCCTCGGCCAGGGCGGCCTCGCGCAGCGTCGTACCCTCGTCGTTGGCGCGGTGGGCGATTTTGGAGGCGAGGTCATAGCCGATCACCGGCGACAGGGCCGTGACCAGCATCAGCGACTGGTTCACGGTCTCGTCGATCCGCTTCCGGTTGAGCTCCGTGCCCGCGACCGAGTAGGTCCGGAATTTCTCGCAGGCATCGCCCAGCACGCGGATCGCGTGCAGCGTGTTGTTGATGATGATCGGGCGCATCGCGTTCAACTCGAAATTGCCCTGCGCGCCCGCGAAGGCGACCGCGTTGTCCTCGCCGATCACCTGAATGCAGACCATCACCATGGCCTCGCACTGGGTCGGGTTGACCTTGCCGGGCATGATCGAGGAGCCCGGCTCGTTGGCGGGCAGCAGCAATTCGCCGAGACCGCAGCGCGGCCCCGAGGCGAGCCAGCGCATGTCGTTGGCGATCTTCATCAGCGCGACCGCGAGCCCGCGCACCGCCGCCATGGCGGCGACCATGGCGTCGAGGGAGCCTTGGGCGGCGAACTTGTTGGGCGCCGTGACGAACGGCTTGCCGGTCAGCGCGGCGATCTGGCCGGCGATCTCCGCGCTGAAGCCCTCCGGGGCGTTGAGGCCGGTGCCGACCGCGGTGCCGCCGGCCGCGAGCTTGTAGAGCCCGGCCCGCGACGCCGCGACTAGGGCCAGCGCGTCGCGCATCTGCTCCACGTAGCCCGACCATTCCTGGCCGACCGTCAACGGCGTCGCATCCTGAAGATGAGTCCGGCCGGTCTTGACCACATCCATCCAGGCCTGCGCCTTCGCGTCGATCGCGTCGGCAAGGGCGTGCGCCTGCGGGAGGAGCACCTCGTCGAGTTCCAGCACCGTCGCGATGTGCATCGCGGTCGGGAAGGTGTCGTTCGACGACTGGCCCATGTTGACGTGGTCGTTCGGGTGGACCGGGCTCTTGGAGCCGAGTTCACCGCCGAGGAGCTGGATCGCGCGGTTCGACAGCACCTCGTTGACGTTCATGTTGGACTGGGTGCCGGAGCCGGTCTGCCAGACGTAGAGCGGATAATGCGCGTCGAGCTTTCCCGCGATCGTCTCGTCGGCGGCCCGGACGATGGCCTGCGCCCGCCAGTCCTCCAGGCGTCCGGCCGCGGCGTTGACCAGGGCCGCGGCCTTCTTGACGTAGCCGTAGGCGTGATAGACCCGCTTGGGCATGCGATCGTTGCCGATCGAGAAATGCTGGAGCGAGCGCTGCGTCTGCGCCCCCCAGTAGCGGTCCGCCGGAACGTCGATCGCCCCCATCGAATCCGTCTCGCGGCGTGTCCCCGTGGCGGAGATGCCGATCGGGATTTCGCGCAGGACAGGATGGTCCGGGGCAGACGCGGGCATCGTCATCCTTCTCGGTGTCGAACCGTATGGCACAGAGCAAGTCTGGGTCGGCGAAACGGATGTGCTTTGAGGTAAATCGTATTAATATTCCCTGTTGCTTGATGGACTGTTGCTAAATCGAGGTTTTTAGGAATTTATCGTTTCATTTTTGCAAATTGTTGTATATATTAACATAGTGTCATGCATATCGTACGTGCCGATTGCCAGACGACGCGGATCGATGTCAAGGGTCGCGTAATGTCGCCGGTGCAAAAATATTAGATGGATTGATCAATTTATAGCGCGGCTGCTGTTCGGGCTGGAAAATTGCGCGCTATCGAAATTGGAAACCAGTGCAGCCTCCGTAGATCCGAGATCTCGGGCGGGCCTATCCCATCGCAGGGGAACGCCGCCGATCCGCGCGGGCGCGTACAGCCTGAGGGCGGGTCCCCACGCCGTGTGTTCGATCTTTGGTAAGAAGTCCCGGTCCTGATCTCCGCTGAAGGCGGGCCCCGGTGCGCCGCCGGCATGGTCGGTGAGCAGAAACGCCGTGCGGGCCAGGGAGAGCCTCGCGGTGACGGCGCGCCCCTCCCGCAACCGGGCGATCAGGCCCCGTATGGACGCCGCCGCCATCAGATAGCCGGTGGCGTGGTCGAGCGCCTGGACGGGCAGCGGCACCGGCCGGTCGGCCTGTTTCCAGCGCTGTCCGGCCGCCGCGATGCCGGCCGACATCTGGACGAGGCTGTCGAAGCCGCGCCGGCCGGCCCAGGGCCCGGTCCAGCCATAGGCGCAGAGCGTGACGTCGATCAGGTTCGGATTGAGCGCCCGGCGATGCTTCTCCCCGTAGCCGAGCCGCTCCAGGGCATCCGGGCGGTATCCATGCACGAGGATGTCCGCCTCCGAGAGCAGCCCCTCGAACCGCTGTCGGTCGGCGGCCCGATGGAGGTCGAGCCGGGTGCAGACCTTGCCCAGGGTGACGTCGGGCGCCAGGGACGGCTCATCCCAGCCGGGCGGGTCGATTCGCAGGACGTCGGCGCCCAGCCCGGCCAGGAAGCGCGTGGCCACAGGCCCCGCCAGGATGCGGGTCAGGTCGAGGACCCGGATCCCCGCGAGGGGACGGGCCGGGTCCGGGCGCCACCGTCCGGAGTCGTGGCCGGGCGCCTCCGTGACCGCCACGAGGGGCTCGGCCCGGACCGCCCGGCCCTGGTCCAGTCGCTGCCACGCCTCCAGGCTGCGCATCGCCGCGGCGCAGCCCCCCGCGCGCAGGATCGCCGATTCCAGGGGCTCGGCCGTCTCCCGGGCCACGGCGGCCGCAACCGCCTGCCGGTCGCCCGGACAGTCGAGCACCGAGAGGGCGGCGGCGCGATGGTGGGGCGAGTTGGTGTGCAGCCGGATCCAGCCGTCCGCCGCCCGGTAGTCGCCGGCGATCGGGTCCCAGGCGGCCGGCATCGTCCATCCGCGCGGCCGCACCGACGGGCCGAACCACGCCGAGGCGAGATGCCGGTCCACCGTCACGGCGGGCGCATCTCCGAACAGGCCCAGAAGTTCGGAGACGGCGAGGCCGGCGGCACCGATCGCCGCCGTCGCCAGCTCCGTGACGGGGAAGCAGGACGGCAGGCTCTCCGTGCCGGTGACCGTCAGCCGGTCTCCGGCATCGGGCGGCAGCGCCAGGGCTGCCAGCGCCTCCGCGAAGATCGACCGCAGGGCGTCCTCGTCGGTGTGTCGCTTGCGCATGGTCGCGGCCCTCACATGACCTGTGCAGGGTGGCGGCCGCCGACGGATGAATCAATCTTGTACCGCTGATGGGCAGGACGGACCGGCTCCCCGCTCCATCCGGACGGCGCCGTCCGGGCGCCGGCCCATACCGGCCCATAGCGGCAGGGCCGGCCTTGCGGCCGGCCCTGATGGGCGTCGCGGCGCCGTCCGCGCGGGGGCGGCGCCCGGCCGGCCTCAGGCGAACATGTCGGGCTGGGTCTCGGCGATGTGGTTGTACAGCGTCTGGAAGTGCAGCCAGCCGATATAGTCGCTGCCGACATGCTCGCGGCTGTAGCGGGCGGTCTTCTCCGAGAGGAGCTGCGGCTTGATGCCGGAGGCCTCGACGAGGAGCTGCTGCTTGCAGGCCCGCTCCAGGGCGATGAACCAGAAGGCCGCGTCGTCGATGCTGTGGTGCGAGCAGGTCAGCAGGCCGTGGTTCTGGTGCAGCACGCCGCGGTTGCGGCCGATCTGCTGGGCGACCGAGAGGCCGCTCTCCTTCTCCACCGCCACGGCGCCCGCCGAGGCGCCGATCACCGCGTGGCTGTTGTAGAAGGCCGCCGCGTCCTGGCTGATCATGTCGAGGGGCCGACCGGTGGCGCACCACGCGGTGCCGTAGGTGGTGTGCGCGTGGCACATCGCCATGACCTCGGGGTACTCGTCGTGCACGGCGGCGTGGAGGACGAAGCCCGCCCGGTTGATGGCGTGGCGCCCCTCGACCACCCGGCCCTTGTGGTCGGCCAGGATCAGGTTGGACATCCGCACCTGCGAGAAGTGCACGCACATCGGGTTGGTCCAGTAGAGCTCCGGACGCTCCGGGTCGCGGATCGTCAGGTGCCCGGCGAAGCCGTAGTCGAAGCCGTGCATCGCGAAGGCGCGGCAGGCGGCCACGAGGTGCTTCTTGCGGTACTCGCGCGCCTCGGCGTGGTTGGCGAATTCCGGGATCTCCGGGAAGATCAGGCCGGCCTGCTCCGGCTGGTAGATCGAGGTCCGCTTGCGGCCGGCATCGTCGTCCGGCAGGTCGAGGGCGACGGGCGCGTCGTGGGAATGATCGTCGAGCATGGCGTATCCTTTCGTCGGGTGAGGGGAGGGCGTCAGCGGTTGACGAGGCGCTTGGGCACCGTCAGCGCCAGGAGGCTGCCCAGGGCGAGGCACGCGGCGAGGGTGTAGACGCCGAGGCTCGTGGACTTGGTGGTGTCGATGATCCAGCCGATCAGGTAGGGGCTCACGAAACCCGCGAGGTTGCCGACCGAGTTGATCACCGCGATGCCGGTGGCGGCGGCCGCCCCCGCCAGGATGGCGGTCGGCAGGCACCAGAACTGGGCGAGCGTCACCAGCACGCCGATCGTCGCCACGGTGAGCGCCGCCTCGGCGATCACGAGGTCCGTGCTGAACCGGATGCTGACCAGCCAGCCCGCCACCCCGACGAGGCCCGGCACCGTGATGTGCCAGCGCCGCTCCCGGGCCGCGTCGGACAGGCGCCCGACCGTGATCATCGCCACGGCGGCGGCGCCGTAGGGCAGCATGGTCAGGAGGCCGATCTGCAGCGGGTCGGAGACGCCCGCGCCCTTGATCAGGGTCGGCAGCCAGAAGCCGACGCCGTAGAGGCCCATGATGAAGAAGAAGTAGATCCCGCAGAGCAGCCAGACCCAGCCGCTGGTGAAGCCGTCCCGGAACCGGTGCGCGGTCACGGAGGCGCCGTCGGCGGCGACGTTGTGGGCGAGCAGCGCCTTCTCGTCGGCGCTCAGCCACTTGGCCTTCTGGATGCCGTCGTCGAGATAGGCGAGGACGCAGAAGCCCAGCACGACGGACGGAAGCGCCTCGATCAGGAACAGCCACTGCCAGCCCGCGAGGCCGCCCGTGCCGGCAAACGCGTTCATGATCCAGCCGGAAACCGGTCCGCCGATCAGGCCGGCGATCGGGATGCCGGTCATGAACATGGCGATGATGCCGCCGCGGCGCTCGGACGGGTACCAGTAGGTCAGGTACAGGATCACGCCCGGGAACAGGCCCGCCTCGGCGAGGCCCAGCAGGAAGCGCAGGACGTAGAACCAGGTCGGCGAGGTCACGAACATCATGGCCGCCGAGATGACGGCCCAGCTCAGCATGACCCGGGCGATCCAGATCCGGGCGCCGACCTTGTGGAGGATCATGTTGCTCGGCACCTCGAACAGGAAGTAGCCGAGAAAGAAGATCCCGGCGCCGAGGCCGTAGACGGTCTCGCTGAACTGCAGGTCGCTCAGCATCTGCAGCTTGGCGAAACCGACATTGACGCGGTCGAGATAGGCCGCGACGTAGCAGGCGAACAGGAACGGCACGAGGCGCCACGTAACCTTGCGGTAGACCCGCGTCGTCTCGTCGATACTGGGCTCGACGAGGGTCATGACCCCCTGTGCCATTCCGATGTCTCCCTAGACTTTATCGTTTCGCCACCGTCTGCGCGGCGCGGCCGGCACTATCGTGCTGCGTCCAATCGTTGACAAACGACGATTTTTCACGCTTTTCGTGAATTCAATTCACGGATTATCCCATGCGCCGGATCCCGAGCTTCCCCGCCCTGCGGGCCTTCGAGGCGGCCGCGCGCCTCGGCAGCTTCGCGCGGGCGAGCGAGGAGCTGCACCTCACGCCCTCGGCGGTGAGTCACCAGATCCGCGCCCTGGAGCGCTGGTTCGGACGGGCCCTGTTCCGGCGGGCGAACCGTCAGGCGACGCTCACCGCCGACGGCCAGCGCCTGCTCGCGGGGCTCTCCAGCGCCTTCGACGCCATCGAGGCGGTCTGTGCCGAGCTGAGCCCGCCGCCGCCCTCGTCGCTGGCCGTCCACTGCACGCCGAGCTTCGCGGCGAAGTGGCTGGGGCCGCGGCTCCCCGCCTTCGTGGAGACGCATCCCGGCATCGCCATCCGCCTTTCCACCAGCGCCGACCCGGTGGATCTCGCCCGGCACGAGGAGATCGACATCCTGATCGCCTACGGCCGGCCGCCGCGCGGGCCCGGCCTGACCGTCGAGTCCCTGGGGCCGGAGGAGATCGCCGCCCTGTGCACGCCGGAGGTTGCCCGGGCCGCGGGGTCGGCCGGGGCCTTCATACGGCTGGACTCGTCCTTCAGCCCCATCCGCTGGCCGGACTGGTTCGCCCATAACGGCCTGCCCGTCCCGACCGGGGCATCGGGCGCGGCCTTCGACCGGGGTTCGCTGGTGATCTCGGCGGCCGTCCAGGGGCTCGGCGTGGCGCTGGAGACCCTGCGGTTCGCCCGGGACGAACTCGCCGCCGGGCAGTTGGTGCGCCTCGGCGGCGGGCGGTTCGAGAGCCTGTCCCGGGACCTGCACTTCATCTGCTACCGCGAGCGCGACGGGGCCCTGGAGAAGATCCGGGCCTTCCGCCGCTGGCTGCTCGACGTGGAGATGGAGAGCCGGGCGGTTCCGGCCTGACGCGGAAAGATGTTGGCGCGGAAAGACATTGGCGCGGTGATCGTCGTCGGCCGGATCGCTTCGGCGACAGGCGGGCGCCTCACGCCGTCGGTCCGGGGCGCCGGAGGCGAGCCCGGAACCCGGAGACACGGGCGGCGCAGGGTCCGGCGCGCGTCCCCCCGGTCGAAACGGTTGTGCCAGTCTTGTCATGCGGCGGGTCTCAACGGGATCGGGAGCCGCGCTAGGTGCGGGTCCAAACAACGCGGCAAACGCGGCGGGACCCGAGCCCGACCGTGCGCCCCCAGGGAGAACGCCCCATGTCCCTCTTCGCCAAGCTGCAGCGGCGCGCCGACGAGGGCCGGCCCGTCCGGGTCGGCCTGATCGGGGCCGGCAAGTTCGGCGCGATGTACCTCTCGCAGGCGCCACGCACGCCCGGGATCCACCTGATCGCCGTGGCCGATCTGTCGCCTGACCGGGCGCGCGCGTCGCTGCGGCGGGTCGGCTGGGAGGAGGCCCGGTTCGCGGCGCGCGGAATGGAGGAGGCTGCCCGGGCCGGCACGACCCTCGTCACCGAGGATGCCGACGCAATGATCGCGAGCCCGTTCGTGGATATCGTCATCGACGCCACCGGCAGCCCGGCCGCCGGAATCCGCCACGCGCTGCGGGCCTTCGCGGCGGCCAAGCACATCGTGATGGTCAACGTCGAGGCCGACGTGCTGGCCGGGCCGCTGCTGGCGCGCAAGGCGGCCGAGGCCGGTGTGATCTACTCCATGGCCTCGGGCGACCAGCCGGCGCTGATCGCCGAGCTGGTCGACTGGGCGCGCACGATCGGGCTGGAGGTGATCTGCGCCGGCAAGGGCACCAAGTACCTGCCGGCCTACCACGCCTCCACGCCCGACACGGTCTGGGGCCATTACGGCTTCAGCGAGAGCCAGGTCGCGGGCGGCGACTTCAACCCGCAGATGTTCAACTCCTTCCTCGACGGCACCAAGTCGGCCCTGGAGATGGCCGCGGTGGCCAATGCCTGCGGGCTCACCCCCCCGCGCGACGGCCTCGCCTTCCCGCCCTGCGGCGTCGACGACCTGCCGAGCATCCTGAAGCCCGTGGCGGATGGCGGCCTCCTCACCGAGCGCGGCACCGTCGAGGTGGTCTCGTCCGTCGAGCGGGACGGGCGGCCGGTGTTCCGGGACCTGCGCTGGGGCGTCTACGCGGTGTTCGAGGCGCCGAGCCCCTACGTGCGCGACTGCTTCGCCCAGTATGGCCTCAAGACCGACGCCAGCGGCCGGTTCGCCGCCACCTACAAGCCCTATCACCTGATCGGGCTGGAACTCGGGATCTCGGTGGCCTCCATCGCGGTCCGCGGCGAGGCCACGGGTGCCACCGGCGACTGGCGCGGCGACGTCGCCGCCACCGCCAAGCGCGCCCTGCGGGCCGGCGAGCGGCTCGACGGCGAGGGCGGGTTCACCGTCTACGGCAAGCTGATGCCGGCGGCGGAGGCCCTGGCGCAGGACGCCCTGCCGATCGGGCTCGCCCACAACATGGTCCTCAAGACCGACGTGCCCGCCGGCCGGGCCGTGCGCTGGAGCGACGTCGCGTACGAGGCCGACCAGGAGGCGATCCGCGTCCGGCGCGAGATGGAGGACCTGTTTCGCGGGGCGACGGGGCGGGCCGCCGGCTAGGCGCTCAGGCGCGCCGGCCGGCCGTGCGCCCGGTCGGCGAGCGCCCGACCAGCTTCCGGAACGTCCGGCTCATGGCGCCGGCGCTCGTGAAGCCCGACCGCGCGGCGACCTCCGCCATGGACCCCGCGCCGGAACGGATCAGGGCCTCGGCCCGGCCGACGCGCTCGCGCATGATGTACTGGTACGGCGTCACCCCGGTGCTCTGGCGGAAGGCCCGGATGAAGTAGCCCTCGCTGAGCCCGACGATCCCGGCCAGGGCCGACACGGTGATCTCCCGGTCCAGGTGCTCCCGGATATACGCGCAGGCGCGCCCGGCCTGCGATGCCGACAGATCGGGTCCGGCCGACCGGCCCGCCATGCGGACCGCGATGACCGAGCGCAGGACCGCCAGATGGAGGCTCTCGATCAAAAGCGGGTCTGGCGAAGGATCGTCCCGATGCGCGTAGCTCAGCGCGCTGAGGATGTGACAGGTGCTCCGGCAGGCGCGGAGGTCGCGCCCGTCGGTCGCAAACGCGATCTTCCCGATCGGCGCTTCCGCGAGCCGCTCGACGGCCGCCGCCGAGAAGGACAGGACCCGGCCGGTATACGGGCCGACCCACCGGGTCGTGCCGTGCAGACCGGGGCGCCGGACCAGCAGGCCCTCGCGGTCGCTCAACCGCGCCGCGATCTCGTAATCGACCTCGTGATGCGCCCCCGCGGGCTGCGTGCTGGCCGCGACTTCGAGACCGGAGACCGCATGCGTGCTCCAGCCCCCGGTGGCGAAGCGGAAATCGATGAAGGTGATCTCCGGGAGACCGCGGTCGCCCGGCGCGCAGCAGGTCAGCTCGGGACGGCCGGAGAGATGTCCGGAACTGCCGCTGGTGGCGTACGTGATGGTCTCGGGCGTGCTGTCCATGCGGGCCAGTCGGTTCCGGCTTCGTCGCCCTCGGGCGCCTGAGGAGGGCGGCCTCGCGGCCGCCCTCCCGATTCTCCTCCGTCAGCGAAGGGCGCCGGTCACGCCGCCTACGAGGCCGCCAACCGCGCCGAGCACGCTGCCCACCAAGCCGCTCACGAGGCTGCCCGCTTGGCCGACGACCCCCGAGACCGCACCGAGTTCCTGGCTTGCGTCGACCCCCAGGCCGACGGTGAGGCCGACCCCGAGGCCGCCGCCCACCTGGTCAAGCTCGGTGGCGCTCAGCTCGCGGACGGTATCGATGCTGTCCTGCATGATCGTTCTCCTGATTGAGATTCAAGAAGAAGTTTATTCTGCTCGATCTATTGTCTGATCGCAGCGTCGAGGCGCCTTGGACGTCGGCGCCTGCCTTTAGGATTACAGAGATGTGCTTCGTGTCAATCGGTATCTGGCTCCCGATACGTATCGAGTTCTCTCGAATTCGGCGAATGCGCAAAAACTGACCGGGCTTGCCTTTCCCAGGGCGCGCTCCAGGCGCTTTCGCATCGAGCGCCGTCTTCGCTGGGGCCGCGTGCCTCTCGACAGCATCGCGAAGACGCGATCTTTGCGCTGCAGCACGAGAGCGCGCAAAAATTGACCTTGTTTTGCGTCGCAAAACAAGCCGGACCCTCATTTCGTTCAAGCAATTGAGATCGTTGAATTTTTGTAGAAAATTGCGACGATCTGACGCGGCATCGGGAATACAAAATTCGCATTCCCGTGCAGTGTTGACACAGCACTCGTACGATGCGACCGAACAAGCCGGATGACGTCGAGGCGCGCTATCCTCGAAGATGTGGTCTCGTTCTGGGAAGGTTGCTTTAGCCGGGTGCCAAGTCCGCTCTTTCGACTGGAAGTTATAGAGGCACGACGCAATGCGTGGCTGGGCGAGGCGCAGATCATCCAGCCCTTGCCGATCCGCATCGTGGCCCTGTCCTGCGTGGCCATGGTGGCGGCCGTCGGCCTCTATGCCTGGCAGGGCACCTATACCCGCCGCATCCACGCCGTCGGCCTGCTCGCGCCCGATATCGGTCTGATCAGTCTCGCCAGCCCGGTCGCCGGCCGCGTCGGCTCGACGGGGGTGCGCGAGGGCGACAAGGTCGCCCGCGGGCAGCTCCTGTACACGATCGACCTCGACGCCGTGTCGGCGAGCGGGCCTACGCAGGAACGGGTGATCGCCGAGCTGGAGCGCCAGCGGCAGAGCGTGGAGCGGCAGCGGGCCGCCCGGGCCGATCTGGCTTGGACGGAGCGCCAGGCCCTCCGGGAGCAGGTGGCAAATCTGAGCGAGCAATCCGCCCAGCTCGCCAAGCAGATCGACCTGCAGGAGAAGCTGGTGCCGCCGCTCCGGTCGCGGGTCGAGGAGCTCGCCGACGCCGTGGCGCGCGGCTTCGCCCGCGCCGCCGATCTCCAGAGCCAGAACTACCTCTACATGCAGGCGAGCGCGCAGCTCGCGCAGTTCCAGCAGAGCCGCCTCCAGGTCGACGGCAAGCTCGCCGACACGAAATCCCAGCTCGCCGCCTACGACGACCGGCTGGCCCGCGACCTCGCCGACCTCGACCGGACCGCCGCCCAGCTGGCGCAGCAGAAGGCCGAGAGCGAGGCGCGCCGCGCCATCGAGGTCCGGGCACCGGAGGCCGGGACCCTGACGTCGATCCGCGCGCAGGTCGGCCAGACCGTGGCGGCCGGGGCGACGCTCCTGACCCTGCTGCCGAGCGCGGGGCGCCTCCAGGCCAACCTGTTCGTCGATTCGTCGGCCATCGGCTTCGCCGAGGCCGGCGCGCCGGTGATGCTGCGCTACGCCGCCTTCCCGTTCCAGCGCTTCGGCTTGCATCGCGGCGTCGTCACCGAGGTCACGCGGGCGCCGCTGGGCAGCGATGACGCCCCGGATTTCGCGCGACGCGCCTCCGCCCGGGGGGAGGGGACCGACCTGTACCGCATCGTCGTCCGGCCCGATTCCGACACCGTGCTGGCCTATGGCGAGCGGCGCAGCCTCGAGGCGGGCATGCGGGTCGAGGCCGATATCGCCCTGGAGAAGCGGTCGCTCTACCGCTGGCTGCTCGATCCCGTCGCGCATGTCCGGGAAAGCCTCGCCCTCGTCACGCGCGGCGGCCTCGACGCCCTGCCGGTCCGGAAGGCGGCCCCGTGACGGCGCCATCCCGTGCCGCCCGGCTGGACTTCGGGCTTCGCCGCCGGGTGCCGGTCGTCCTGCAGGCCGAGGCCGCCGAATGCGGCATGGCCTGCCTCGCCATGGTCTTGGCCTATCACGGCCGCCAGCTTGACCTCGCCACGCTGCGCCGGCGCCATCCCCTGTCGCTCAAGGGCATGACCCTGCGCAACCTGATCGACCTCTGCGGCGCCCAGGGCCTGACCGCCCGCGCCCTGCGGGTCGAGCTCACGGATCTGCCCCGGCTCCGGCTCCCCTGCATCCTGCACTGGGGCCTCAACCACTTCGTGGTGCTGACCCGTGTCGAGCGCGGCGGCCTCGTCATCAACGATCCGGGCCGCGGCCGGCGCCGGATCAGCCTCGCGGAGGCCTCGCGGGAATTCACCGGTGTCGCCCTGGAGGCGGTGCCGAACCCGGGCTTCAAGCGCGAGCGGGCCAACCCGGGCCTGCGGCTGCGCGACCTGTTCCGCAACATGGCCGGCATCCGCGCCGCCCTGGCCCAGGTGCTGGCCCTCTCCCTGGGGATCGAACTCGTCGCCCTGCTGATGCCCATCGCCTCGCAGGTCGTGATCGACGAGGTGATCGTGAATGCCGACCACGACCTGCTCCTCGTGGTGGCGATCGGCCTCGGATTGCTGCTGCTGCTCCAGCTGGGCCTCAGCATCGCCCGGACCTGGGCGATCATGCTGGCCGGGACCCGGCTGAACTACCAATGGTCGGCCGGCCTGTTCGACCACCTGTCGCGGCTGCCCCTCGACTATTTCGAGAAGCGCCATGTCGGCGACGTGATCTCCCGGTTCGGCTCCCTGGCCACCATCCAGAAGGGCCTGACGACCGACCTCGTCCAGGCCGTCCTCGACGGCCTCATGGCGATCGGGATGCTGGCCATGCTGATGGTCTATGGCGGCTGGCTGGTCGCGGTGGTTCTGGCCTCGACGGCACTCAACGCGATCCTCCGGGTCTTCGCCTACGGCGCCTATCGCGAGGGCAGCGAGGAGGCCCTCGTGGCCGAGGCCCGCCAGCAGACGCACTTCATCGAGACGGTCCGCGGCATGGCGAGCGTCAAGCTCCTCGACCTGCGCGAGCGGCGCGGCGGCGCCTGGATGAACCACTTCGTCACGGCCCTGAACGCCCGGCTGCGGCTGCAGCGCCTCGACCTCGTGTTCGGCCGTGCGAACGAGTTCCTGTTCGGCCTCGACCGCCTGATCCTGCTGGTGTTGGGCGCCCGCGCCGTGATCGGCGGGTCGCTGTCGCTCGGCATGCTGGTGGCGTTCCTGGCCTATCGCGACCAGTTCGCCACGCGGATCGGCAGCCTGATCGACGCGTGGTTCAAGCTGCGCATGCTCGACGTGCAGACCGACCGGCTCGCCGACATCGTGCTGTGCGAGCCCGAGGAGCAGGATCTCGCCGCCGCCGCGCCGCCCGCGGCGCCGGTCGTCGCCCTGAAGGTCGGGGCGCTCGCCGGCGTAGGCCTGGCGCTGCGCTACGGCGCGGACGAGCCCTGGATCTTCCGCGGGGTCTCGCTGTCGGTCCGGGCCGGCGCCTGCTTCGCGATCACCGGTCCCTCGGGATGCGGCAAGACCTCGCTCATGAAGGTGATGATGGGGCTGACGCCCCCGACCGAGGGGATCGTCGCCGCCGACGGCCAGGACATCCGCACCGCCGCCGGATCCTACCGCCGCCGGATCGCCGGCGTGATGCAGAACGACGGCCTGTTCGCGGGCTCCATCGCCGAGAACATCGCTGCCTTTGACGAGCATCCGGATGCCGGCTGGATCGCCGAATGTGCGGCCCGGGCCGCGATCCTGGACGACATCCGCCGCATGCCGATGGGCTTCGAGAGCCTCGTCGGCGACATGGGCTCGACCCTGTCGGGAGGCCAGAAGCAGCGCATCGTGCTGGCGCGCGCCCTCTACCGGCGGCCCGAGATCCTGTTCCTCGACGAGGCTACGAGCCATCTCGACGAGGCCACCGAGGCGGTGATCGCCGAGGCTCTGCGGGACCTGCGCATGACGCGGGTCATCGTGGCCCATCGCCCGGCGACGATCGCCCATGCGGACGCGGTGTTCGATTTCCCCGCCCAGGTCAGGGGCGCGGCGGATCTGGCTGCCGCGGGCTGACGCGGTTCGCCTGAGGCTGCGCGGGCCGGAGGTCGCCCGGTGCCAGGCCGAAGCGCTTGCGGAACCCGCGGTTGAAGGTCGGCACGTCGGTGAACCCGCACGCATAGGCGATCGAGGCGATCCGCACCTTGCCGTCGCGGGCGGCTTCCAGCCGTCGGCGCGCGAGGTCGAGGCGCGCGTCGCGGATCGCCGTCGCGATGCCGCCGGTCTCCGCGAAGGCGCGGTACAGGCTCGTCCGGGACAGGCCCAGCGCCCTCTGGATGTCCTGCGGGGTCAGGTCGGGATCGTGCATCCGGCGCGCGATATGGGCGCGGGCGAGCGAGACCACCGCCGCCTGCGAAACCTCCGCGGGCTTCGTGCGCCGGGCCGTGCCGTCGACGAGGTGGCCGAGAAGGTGCAGCACGCCCTCGATCGCGGTCTGTGCCTCGCCCTCGGACATCCAGGCGATGGAGGCGGCCACGGTGCACAGGCGCGTCCGGAACGCCACCCCGGCCGGGTGCGGGTTGAGGCTGCGGCCCGCGAAGGCGTCCGCATCGCCGACCCAGGCTTCGAAGACCTCGCGCGGCACGGCGAGCCGGATCTCGCCGTAGGCGCTCTGGGTGCCGGCCACGAAGGGCCGGTTCCGCGACAGGAAGCTGATATCACCGGGGTTCAGTTGGGCGCCGCGGCCGTGCTGCTCGTGATAGCCGATGCCGTCGAGCCCGAGGCCGATCACCACCATCGCGCGGGCGTTCCGGTCGACGTGCCGGGACCGGAACTCCAGCTCCACCGGGCTGCTGACCGTATGGGTCAGCGACCAGCCGGCCGACGCCACGGTCAGGCGTTTGGCCGCGAAGCGCTCCCGGGGATGCCGCCGGCCGATGTCGCCGAAAGCGGCCAGGGCCGTGCAGCGCCAGAATTCGAAGGCCTGCTTGGGCTCGACGTGATTGGTCGTCTCGACGAGGCTTGGGACGAGCACCGGGCTCAACACGTGTGACACTCCCGTCCGGCCCGGCGGCGCTGTCCCAGCGCCTGTGCAACTCTATCGTGTGAATCTTGCCGGATTGGCAACCGACGCCGATCGGGCCTGACGATGCGGGGCGTCCCCGCGCGGCCTATGCAACGGCCCGGCCAGACAGGCCGCGCGGTCCGGCAAGCAGCAGCGCGGCGCTGGCCCCGAGGACGATCGTGATCACCGCGAACATCGCGTGCGGTCCGTAGGCCGAAAGGACCGGCAGGAGGATGAGCGGCGCCAGGGCGGCGGCGACCCGGCCGCCGGCCCAGGCGCAGGTCATGGCCGAGGCCCGCAGCGGCGTCGGGAGGAGTTCCGTGGCGTAGACGGCGAGGACGCTGCCGTAGGTCGCCGCGGCGGTGTTGAAGGCGATGCCGACGAGAACCAGCGTCAGGAACGTGCCGCTCGCCGCGAAGGCCGTGCCCAGGGCCGCCATCGCGGCCGCCAGGGCCGTCAGGCAGGCGCGCCGCTCGAGCCGGTCGATCACCAGCGCGGTCAGGAGGGTGCCCAGCGGCGGGCCGAGCATCGACAGCGCGGCGAAGGCGAGGGATTGATCGACCCGGAAGCCCTTCTCCACCATCACGACGGCGCTGAGCAGCGGGAAGGCGATCGTCGCCAGGGGGGCGAGCGTGAAGAGGCCCACGAACAGGGCCGTCTGGCGCGTCTGGCGCGTCCCGGTGAACAGGGCGCGAAAGCCCGCCGGCCCGTGTATCGCCGGCCCGTGTATCGCCGGCGCTGGGGCGAGGTCGGCTGCTCCGACGACCGGCGCCCGGCCGGCCGCGCGCTCGAACCGGCGGCAGGCCCCGTCGGCCTCGACGGGTCGCCCGACCGAGGCCAGCCATCGCGGCGATTCCGGCAGCCCCGCGAACAGGATGCTGCCCAGGGCCGCCAGGGCGCCCCCGAGGATCAGGGCCCAGCGCCACGGTTCGACGCCGAGGGGAGCCCCCGGTGCGAGCGCCTGCACCAGGAGGAGGACGGCCAAGCCGCCGAGGAGCCCGATCCCGGCACAGACCATCAGTGTCGCGCCGCGGTGGCGCGCCGGCGTCACCTCGGCGAGGTAGGTCGCGACGAGGGGCGGAAACCCGCCGATCGCGAAACCCGAGACCGTGCGGGCGAGCGTCAGCGCCGTGAGCCCCTGGCTCGCGGCGGCCGCCAGAGATCCGGCGGCCATCAGCGCCAGGGAGGCCTGAAGGGCGCGCCTGCGGCCGAAGCGATCACCCAGGATCCCGAAGAAGGGGGCGCCCACCGCCCCACCGGCGAAGACGGAGGCGAGGAGCAGCGAGAGGCTGCCCCGTGGCATGTTGTGGGGCGGTGCGAGGAAGATGGCCGCCAAGGCGTTGCTCAAGGCGACCTCGGCGATGTCGGTGAACAGGCCCAGCGTGCAGACAGCGAGCGCCGCCACGTGGAGCCGCGTGATCGGGAGGGAATCGAGCCGCCGCGTGACGACCGCCACCGATCCGGCCGCGGGCGCGGCGCTATGGGAGGGCGTCGCGGCCTGCAGGCGGGCGTCCATCACGGGCGTTTGTCCTCTCCCGACCGGAGCGTGCGCGCAACCGGTGCCGCACCGCCATAGCTGCGCGCCTCGAACCGGGAAACGTGGTGGCGCTCACAAACGCACGATGCGCTGCTGTCGCGGGTCACACGAGATCCGGCGCCGCGCAGGCCGGCCGGCTGCCGCGGACGTCCCTGCCTCCCGCTCGTTTCGCCGACGGAGCGAAGCCGGCCTGGGCGCGCGCCGCGCTGATAGGGTCCGCAGCCGCCGGCTAGAAGCGCGGTTGCGTGTGCCGAGATCGATCGCGCTGCGATACGGGAGCGACCGGGCCGGGCCGATGGCCGATCACGTCGCCGTTGCGGTAGGCCTCCCGGATGTTGCGTCGTGCGGAGCGACCGGCCGTCCCACCGGGCTGCGTCACGGCCGAGTCGCCGGATGGCGCCAGGACGGTCTGTGCGGAGGCCGCTCCCCCGCCGAGCAGGGACAGGATGACGACGCAGCCCGACAGACCCTTCATGCCCGCATTCCCCTCGCCTGATCGCGCCGTCCCAGCGGACGGTTCCAGCATCGCCGGCGCGCGTCATAAGTCCAGGGTATCTACGTCCACGCGGACGATCGGTTCACAAGCGAGCGCGAGGCTGGTCCGCCGAGCCCGGTGAGGCTCCCGGCGGGAGCCCGCCCGGCCATCGTGCGCGGGCGCGGTCGGGGTGCCGCGCGGCAGCCGGGAAAGGCGCCGGGGATCGCGCCGGTCAGGCCGCGTTGCGGCCGAGCCGGATCGCCTTGGCGATTTCCGAACGTCGCTCGGCATAGCCGGGCGCGGTCATCGGGTAGTCCTCCGGCAGCCCGTAGCGCGCGCGATACGAGGCCGGCGTCAGCCCATGCGCCGTGAGATGCCGCTTCAAGGTCTTGTAAGATCGGCCATCGATGAAGCTGACGATGCCGTCCGGGCGGACCGACCGATGGATCTGCGCGGGGGTCGGCTGCTCGTAGGGGATCTCGGCGGCCTTCGGCCGGTCTGTCAGTGCGAACAGGGCGCCGTGCACGGTGGCCAGAAGCGGCGGCAGGCTGGTGTGAGGAATTGCGTTGTTCGACAGGTAGGCCGTGACGACGCGCACCGCGACCTCGCTGATCGTCGATTCGAGATGGTCTTGGTCTTTCGGCAACGCGATCGATCGCATCTCTGGTCCCGGCAACCTCGCTCGGTCCTTATGACTACTCGTACATTATGGCCTGTCAATACTTGTTCGCATGTCCGGTAACCCTTTTATTATGCATACAAAATTTTATTGAGATCTTAGAGAGACGGATCCGAAGGCTTATCGGTCTGCGCTGTTGTCTGAGGTTTCCGGCCTTCGCGCCGGGGTGGTCCACCGTCGGGCGCAGGGAATGTGCGGCTGCCTGAAGCCGGGCGAAGGAGCGCGGCCGATGCGACGGTCCGACGGGGCCGAGCCGTCGATGGATCCAGGCCGGCGCCGGACCTTGCCGGGTCATGCCTCGTTCGCGATGGGAGGCGCGCCGGACGGGGCGGGCTCTCGGGCGCGGCCGATCTTCGAAGGGTGGCGGGTGTGAGGCTGCGCCGGTTCTGTCTCGGGCGTGACGAAAATGTGGCAGAAGCTTGACTATTGCAGCGGAATCAGTTTATCCCTTGACCGTTGCCTTGCGGTTACACCCCCGAGACCTCTGGAGGTTCGGATGTGCGCGCGGAAGACCTTCTACATTTTCGTGGCGGCCACGGACGGTGAGCAGTTCTGCGCCGTCCGACAAGACCAGCCGATCCCGGCGATCATCGACGGTGTGCGCTGGATGTATGTCGGCTGCATCGATACCGCGCGGGACAAGCCGTACGGGTTCGATGCGGACGCGGCGCATGCGGCGATGCGGCGGGGCGGCGTCTACCTCTACCGGCGCGAGCTGATGTTCCGGCGGGCCAATTTCCTGCTCGAAGCCGCCTGATGGGGGGCCGGGCCGGTGCGGTTCTGGCGGGCGCGCTCGTCGTCGGTCTCGGGCTCGCCCCCGGCACCGCCGCGGCGCAGATGCCGACACGGGTCGGCACCTGCGTGGCGACCACGATCTCGCGGATCGGGACGCGGTTCAGCGACAAGCTCGTGAAGCCGAAGGGCGACGGGATCGACGAGGGGACGAGCGTCGATCTCAAGAACGGCGTCTACGGCATCTCCTACGCCTATATCGACGCGATCGCGCGGTCGCGCGTTGGCGATCGGGTGATGACCTGCCTCGTGGCCCTGCCGACCGGCTGCCCCAAGGGCGACGATCGCGGCAAGATGTATACGACGACCAACCTGCGCACGCTGGATTCCTGGACTCTGCCGGACTCCCAGCACATGTGCGGCGGGGCCTGACCCGGCGGCGGTGAACCCGCCACCGGTGTGACCGCGTTTCCCCGCCGGGAGCCGGAATCGGGTCTAGGGGAGCGGAGGAGCATCCGTGTCGATCAGGAACGGTCTTGTCGCCCTCGTGCTGGCGGCGGCGGGGATTGTGCCGGCGTCCGCCTGGGCGTGGGGCGTTCCCGGATGCACCAACCTTCCCGAATACAACCGCGCCCTGGGCGCCCTGCAGGGCATGACGAGCGCCTGCGACATGAGCGTCGAGGAGGCCCGCCGGATCGTCGCGGCCCATGACGGCGTCGCGCCCGGTCCCCCGGCCGCCGCAGCGGCGCCGCAGGCCACGCCGCGGGTCGCCCCGCGCCATCGCCGGGCGCGGGCGCACCGGAGCGCGCGTCCGCAGCCCCGCCGCTGAGACGGCTCTCCGCCGGCCGAGGGACGCTCAGGCCTCGTCCCCCGGCGCGGCCGGAGGATCCGTGCGGGTGCGGGCCCAGTCCCGGTCGCGCTCCGCCTGCCGGGCGCGCTGCTCCGCCACGTAGGCGTCCTGGTCGGCGCGCTCCCGCTTCCGCCGGCGGTCGGCGGCGGCCGCCGACCGCTTCTGCCACGCCTCCGTCTCGGCCTTCTGGCGGAGCAGTTCCTCGACCGTGATGGGCGTCACCGGCGCCTTGGGTTGCGCCCAGGGATAGGGCTGCCGGGGCGGTGGCGGACGGGTCGCCCGGTGGGCGGATTCCTGTCCCGTCCGCCGGAGCGCTTCGGCCGCCTCGGCGAAGGTGAGGCCCGCGCCCCGGGCGATGCGCTCGGCGGCGGCCCGGGCGGCCGCGCGCTCGCCCATCGTGGCGCCCTGGGCGGCGAGGGCGAGGCATTTTTCGAACCGGTCTCGGTCGGCGGGCGTCATGAACGGCGTCTTACCGCCAAGTCGGCCCGCCTGTCCCGTCGCCCCGAACCCGTCAGTCCCGCTTCGCGCTGGCCACCGCGTTGGTGAAGCTGTAGCTGCCGAGCTTCTCGCCGACCACCTGGATGGCGCCGTCCGTGAGGGAGTTCAGCCGTCGGGAGCGGATCTTCATGGTCCCGGAGATGCCGGCGTACTTGCCGGTTCCGCCGATCCACTCGCCCGTGCCCTCGTTGACCGCGCCCAGGGGCTGGACCGGATAGTCCCACTTCTCGAAGACGTGGTCGCCGTCGGCGTCGACGTAGTCGCAATAGCCGTGATTCTCGAGGGTCTTGGCGGCGGTGTCGATCAGCGGGGCGGAGGTGCAGCGTCCGGCCATGTTGTGCAGGAGCCGCCCGCCCGATTCGTTGACGGCGGTCATCATGTTGATCGTTGCCGAAGCCGTTCGGTTGTCGCCGATCGTGACAGGTTTCGGCGCAGAGATATTTGTCGATGTGTAAGTTATCCTGAAATCGCCCTGTCGCGGCATGTCCTCGGCGCGGGCCGTTATGGCAGCGGGCAGCATCAGGACGAGCGCGACAGCGGAGAGTCCTGGGGCGAATGCTGTGTGGATGGTCCTTCGTGTCATGGCGACCTCCCAGTCCGACGCTTTCAAGACCGGTCGGCATCGATCGCGCAATTGGACGACGGCCGAACGAATCGTGTGCGTCGAGTTAATATTGTTATAGCGAGTTTAAATATTCAATATGTTTGGAGTTTGACAGTTTTTGTCGCTCGATCTGCGCGTCGCCATCGCTGCCGGGCCGGCTGGCGGTCCATATGCGCCTGGCCCGCCGCGCGTCTGGGGCCGGTGATGCCGCGCGATTCCGGCGCGTGGGCGGGCCGATGCTACGAGCGGGCGCGTCCGTCCCCGCCCGGACCGATCACCGGCAAGCCGGTCCCGTCCGGCAGGCCGCCGAGCACCACGAGGATCCGTCCCAAGAGCGCCCGCGAGTGCCGCTCGCCACTGCCGGCGCGGTCCGGCCGCCCCGGACGGCCCTCGTAGGCCGCGCGCAGCCGGGCGAGCTGACGTCTGCGCGTTTCGGGATCGCTGGAGCCCATGGTCCATCCCCCCGGCGGGCTCTGATCCGCGGTGCGCCCCCGCGAACGAGCCTTCGACCATCCCGAGTCGGGGAGTTGGAAAACCGTGTCTGAACGGTCCCTACGACCTTTAGCGCCGGAACGCCTGGACATGCGTCGCAGGCTCCCCGACCGTATGGCCAAGGATGCGGGTGCCGTTCTGGTCGGCACCAACCATCAGACAGGGGGTTCCACGCCCCAGGGCCGCGCGTACGGCCCCGCTGGCGTTTTAGTCGCGTCTAGGAACGAAATCCAGCCCGGCGTGCCGCCCTGCGCTCGACATGGCGGAAGCCGGCATCGATCAGGAGAGCCAGCGCCGACACCACGAGGCCGCCCTGCAGCACGTAGGCGGTGTTGCCGGTGAGGAGGCCGGAGATGATCACTTCGCCGAGGGTGCTGGCCGCCACCGTCGAGCCGATGGTCGCCGTCGCGAGGCCGATGACGGCAGCGAGGCGGATCCCCGACAGGATCATCGGCAGCGCCAGGGGCAGCTCGACGCGGAGGAGCCGCTGCCGGTCGGTCATGCCCATGCCGCGCGCGGCCTCCATCAGCGCGGGATCGAGCCCGTCGAGCCCGGTGAGCGCGGTCTCGAAGATCGGCAGGAGCCCGTAGAGCACCAGGGCGATCAGGGTCGGGACGGCGCCGAACCCGAAGATCGGCACCGCCAGGGCCAGGACCGCCACTGGCGGAAAGGTCTGCCCGATCCGGGCCACCGACCGGGCGAACGGCAGCACGTCGCGCCCGGCCGGCCGGGTGGCCGCGACCGCCAGGCCGAGGGCGATCGCGGCGGCCGTCAGGGTCGCGGCGGCGACCAGCAGGAGGTGGTTGACGGCGAGGGTCAGCAGCGGCGTCTGCGCGTAGATCGGCGGCGTGTCGCCGGGGGCGAACGGCTGAAACAGGGGCGCGAATCGGCCTGGAGCGACCAGGAACACGCCGAGGAGGGCGAGGAACGCGGCCCAGGCGAGAGGCGGGGCCCGGCTCACGGCCGGCCGCCCTGCGCCTCGAGGGCCGCCCGCGTCACCCGTCCCAGGATGACGCCGTCGCGGCTGACCGGGAGGGCCGGGCGCCGGGACCACAGGCTCTCCGCGAGGGCGGCCCGCACCGAGGTCCCGGCCGGGATGGGCGGGCCCGGCGCCGGGCCGGGCTCCACCAGATCGTCCACCACGCGCAGGGCCATGAGCTGGAAGGCCCGGTCGCCGCTGCCGAGGAGGGTGCCGACGAAGGCGGTGGCGGGTGCGCCGAGAAGGTCTGCGGGCGGCGCCTCCTGCACGAGGCGCCCGGCATCCATCACGGCGATCCGGTGGCCGAGGTGCAGGGCCTCGTCCATGTCGTGGGTCACGAGCACGATCGTGGTGTTGTAGCGCTGCTGGATCGTCCGCAGATCCTCCTGCGCCCGACCGCGGATGATCGGATCGAGGGCGCCGAAGGGCTCGTCCATGAGCAGGATCGGCGGCTCGGCGGCGAGCGCCCGGGCCACGCCGATCCGCTGCTGTTCGCCGCCGGAGAGCGCCGCCGGCAGGCGATCCCGGTAGGCCGCCGGATCGAGGTTGAACAGGCTGAGGAGTTCGTCGACCCGGGCGGCGATCCGCCTCCGGTCCCAGTCGAGCAGCTTCGGCACCACCGCGATGTTCTCCGCGACCGTGCGGTGGGGGAACAGCCCGTGTCCCTGGATGGCGTAGCCGATCCCGCGCCGCAGGAGATGCGGGGGCACGTCCCGGATGTCGCGGCCTGCGATCCGGATCGTGCCGGCGCTCGGCTCGATCAGGCGGTTGATCATCCGCAGCAGGGTGGTCTTGCCCGATCCCGAGGTGCCGACCACCGTCAGGATCGTCCCGGCCTCGACCCGGAGGGTCACGTCCGCCACGACCGTGCGTCCTTCGAAGACGCGGCTCACCTGGGCGAGGTCGATCATGGAACCCGCTCCGCCGCCCGGCCCCGGCTCAGATCGACGACCGCGTCGAGCAGCACCGCGGCGCCGGTCGCCATGGCGACGGTCGGCAGCGCGCCGAGCAGGACGAGGTCGCCCGCATTCTGGCTGATGCCCTGGAAGACGAACACGCCGAGGCCGCCGCCGCCCACGAGCCCCGCGATCACCGCAAGCCCGATGTTCTGGACGAGGACGATCCGGATTCCGGTCAGGATCGCCGGGAGGGCGAGGGGCAGCTCCACCTGGAGCAGCCGCTGCCGCGCGGTCATGCCGACGCCCCGGGCGGCGTCGCGCACCGGCCAGGGCACGGCATCGAGGCCCGCGACAGTCGCGGCGGCCACGGGCAGGAGCGCGTAGGCGAACAGCGCCACGAAGGCCGGCGCGGCGCCGATTCCCGCAATGCCGAGGGCGGCCGCGCCCGGGACCGCCCGGCCGATCCAGGCCAGGGGCGCGATCAGCATCCCGAACAGCGCCATGGACGGGATGGTCTGCACGACGTTGAGGGTCGCGAGCAGGCCCGTCCGCAGCGCAGGAACCGGGCGCGCCAGGATGGCCGCCGGGATCCCCAGAGCGGCGGCGGCCGCCACCGAGGTGAGGGCGAGAACGGCATGGGTCCGCAACTCCCGGCCGAACGTGTCGGAGCGGCTGGCATATTCCCGCAGCACCGAGAGGTTGTTCCAGAACCCGGTCCGCAGGGCGAGGCCCGTCGCGGCGACCAGCAGGGCCAGCAGGGCGATCCGCAGGATCGGTCCCGGCCGCAGCCGCGCCAGCCCGTCGCCGACGGCGAGGGCCGCCGTCGCGAAGGCGAGCCACCAGCCTGCATCCGGCGAGACCCGGCCGTACCGGTCGCCCGGCAGGGTCAGGTGATCGGCCGCCCAGCCGGCCGACAGGCCGAGGAGCAGGAGGATCGTGGTGGCGGCGGCGAGGCGCAGGGGCGCCGCCGCCCGGAGCGCCAGCAGCGGCAGGCCGAGGGCGACGACGCCTCCGAGGAGGAGCACCGCACCCGACGGGAGGGCGGACCAGGCCGTCAGCCCGGTGCCGGCCGCGATCCGGTTCGGCCGGGTCGTCATCAGCGGCAGGGCGAGCAGGCTCAGTCCCAGCAGGGCCGCGAAGGCCGAGCCCAGCGGATCGACGCCCGGGCGGAGCAGCCCCGTCGCGGAATGTCCCCCCATCCTCAAGCTCCGACGGCGCCGGCGCGCGCGGGCCCGCGCAAAAGTGGCCGGCCTCGCGACGAGTCCCCGCGACCCGCCGAGAACCCATGCCGGCAGAGCTTCGGCTTGTCGACGCGTGTCAGCGCACGAATCCGTTCTGCCGGAGGAAGTCCGCCGCGACCGCGGAGGCGGGCTCGCCGCCGATCTGGACGCGGCCGTTGAGATCCCGGAGCGTCGCCAGGTCGAGTCTGCGGAAGATCGGATCCAGCACCGTGGCGATCTCGGGATGGGCCATGAGGACCGCCCCGCGGACCACCGGCGCCGGCTGATAGACCGGCTGGACGCCCTTGTCGTCGTCCATCGTCACGAGGCGCGCGACCGCGAGGGCGCCATCGGTGCCGAACACCATGGCGGCGTTCGTGCCGGACGTGCCCCGCGCCGCCGCGGCGATCGTGGCGGCCGTGTCGCCGCCGGCCAGGATGACGAGCTGCTCCGGCTTGAGGGTGAAGCCGTAGGTCCTGCCGAAGGCCGGCAGGGCGCCCGGGGCGGTCACGAATTCCGACGCGGCGGCGAGCTTGATCGCGCCGCCGCCCGCTACGTAGCGGCCGAAGTCGCTCAGGGTTTTCAGGCCCGCGGCCTGCGCGATCTCCTGGCGCACCGCGATCGCCCAGGTGTTGTTGGCCGAGGCGGGCGTCAGCCAGACGAGGTCGTTGGCCGCGCGATCCAGGTCCCGGGCCGTCCGGTAGGCCGCCTCGGGATCCTTCCAGACCGGGAGATCCGCCTTCCCGAAGAAGAACGCCGCGTTGCCGGTGTATTCCGGATAGATGTCGATCTGACCCTCGATCAGGGCCTGGCGCACGATCGCGGTGGCGCCGAGCTGGATCTTGTCGACCGTCGGGAGGCCCCGGGCCTGCAGGGCCTGCAGGATGATGTTGCCGAGCACCCCGCCCTCCGTGTCGATCTTGGAGGCCACGACGATCCCGGCCGCCGGCGCGCCGGGCGTCGGGCCACATTGGGCGACCAGCAGCGCCAGGGCCGGCGCGACGAACCACGCGAGGATCCGCCTCACCTTGGCCTTCGGATCCCCCGTTCGCGTCGTCCGGTCTCGGCGGGCGCCTGCCGCGCGCGATGTCCGGCTGGGGCGGGCGATGATCCCGTTGAGCCCGAGAGACAGGCCGGCGGCCACGGTCGCGACGCGATTCGACTTCCGTTTCATGGGGATGGCTTCGCCGCCTTTGCACGCGCAGCTGAGGGATCCGGCCACGCGCCGCTCATCGCTCCCGCGCCGCTCTCGGTCCCCTCGCGAGGCTCGTGACGACAGGGATGACCTCCGCGCCCGGCGCCTCCGACCTCGACTGTATCAAATCAACGCACTCCGGTTAATAATGTTTAACCTTTACGCGATCCTGACGCGAACAATCCTAGCCTTAGAGATATAATGTTGAGTAGATCGTTTGCGTCGAAAGGAGGGGAGTATGTCGTATTCGATTCTGGTCCGCGATCTCGCCCGCGAACCTGGCGGTGCTCCCAAACTTCTGGCCTACGACATTCACGACCGGTCGGCGGCGGAGACTCTCGTTTCCGTGATAGCCACGTCGTACCGGGATCACGGTTTCAACCCCGCCACCCGCGTCCACTGGTTTCGGCACGAGGGCGGGGTGCGCGAGATCTTCACCTGGCCGCGGCAGTGACCGCCGGCGCGCCGCCTCAGGTGCCGCAGAAGGTGCGGTAGCCGACGCCACCGTCCTCGGGCGCCATGGCGAAGGCGGCCTGATCCGGCTGATCCACGTAGGGGCGGGACAGCACGGTCAGCAGCGTCTCGAACGGGGCGAAATCCCCCCGTTCCACGGCTGCCTCGATCATCGCCTCGACCCGGTGGTTGCGCGGGATGAAGGCCGGATTGACCCGGCGCATTGCGGCGGCGGTCTCGGCCGGGTCGCGGGCCTCCTGCGCGAGCCGCCCGTGCCAGTCCTTCGCCCAGGCATCGTAGGCCGTTGGATCGACGAACAGGTCGCGCACGCCCGCGTCGGCCTCCGGCCGCTCCGCGGCGGCGCAGAGCGTGCGGAACGTCAAGGTGAAGTCGGCCCGATTCTCGGCCATGCGCTTGAGGAGGTCGCCCGCCAAAGCGGCGTCGCCGTCCCGGGGCTTGGCGAGGCCGAGCTTGCGGGCGAGGCCGCCGTGATAGGCCGTCTCAAAGCGCGCCGCATAGGAGGCCAGCGCCGCCTCGGCCTCGGCGACCGAGCCCGCCTCGTCCTCGGCGAGCAGCGGCAGCAAGGTCTCGGCCAGCCGCGTCAGGTTCCACAGCGCGATGCGCGGCTGCTGGCCGTAGGCGTAGCGGCCGTTGCGGTCGATGGAACTGAAGACGGTCCCGGGATCGTAGGCGTCGAGGAAGGCGCAGGGGCCGTAATCGATCGTCTCGCCGGCGATCGACATGTTGTCGGTGTTCATGACCCCGTGGACGAAGCCCACATGCAGCCAGCGGGCGACGAGTTCGGCCTGGGCGGCGATGACGCCCTCCAGCAGCGCCCGGTAGGGGTTCGCGGCCGAAGCGGCCTCGGGATAGTGCCGGTCCACGACGTGGTCGGCGAGCGCCCGCAGACCCTCGACATCGCCCCGGACCGCGAAGAACTGGAACGTCCCGACCCGGATGTGACTCGCGGCCACGCGGGTGAGGACCGCGCCCGGCAGGAGCGTCTCGCGCACCACCGGCTCGCCGGTCGTCACGGCGGCGAGCGCCCGGGTGGTCGGGATGCCGAGCGCCGCCATGGCCTCGCTGACGAGATACTCGCGCAGCACCGGACCGAGCGCCGCCCGCCCGTCGCCCCGCCGGGAGAACGGCGTCGGGCCCGCGCCCTTCAGCTGGATATCGCGGCGCTGCCCAGTCCGGTCGAGCACTTCGCCCAGGAGGACCGCGCGGCCGTCGCCGAGCTGCGGCACGAACTGGCCGAACTGATGTCCGGCATAGGCCGCCGCGATCGGATCGGCGCCCTCCGGGACGGCGTTTCCCGCAAGCGCCGCCACGCCGTCCGGGCCGGCAAGCCAGTCCGGATCGAGGCCGAGCTCTGCGGCGAGCGCCCGGTTCAGCCGGACGAGACGCGGGGCCGCCACGGGCGTCGGCGGCCGGCGCGCGTAGAAGCGCTCCGGCAGGCGGGCGTAGCTGTTGTCGAAGGGGAGTGCCGTCATCGTCGGGATCTATGGACGGTGGGCGCGGGGGACAAGCGGAAGCCTGAAGGAGCTCGTCGATCGCGTCACCGCCGGCCGGCCGGGTCGTTTCCACCGATGCGTGCCGCAGCGCTCGCGGCAGACGGGCCCGGTTCCGTGCACCCGCTCTGGCCCCACCGGCAGGCGCGGCCTGTGATGGCGGCCCGATCCGCTGGGCGCGACGGCCACGGCGGCGGGCCCACGCCGCGTCTGTCCCGCCGGACCGATATCCCTCGAAGTCGCGCCCCGGCGGGGACAGGCCCGTGCGGCTGCGCTAGTTCGGCTGGGGGCGCCGGGGCTGTGACGGGACGCTAGCGGCTCGTCGTCGGAGGGGTCCCGGTGGCCGGGGGCTTGCCGGTGCCGACCTGACCCTCCGTCGGCGGAACGGCCGACGGATGGGTGACGGCTTCCGTCGCCGTCCGGCCGGGATCCTTCGTATCGGCCGCCGGCTTCGGTGCGGTCTCGGTCCGGGGCGCCGGTCCGGTTCCGGGCCGATCCTGCGCCCAGGCTGCGGCCGGGAGGGCGGCCACGGTCGCGGCGGCGAGGAGAAGGGCGGGGATCGGTCGGTTCACGTTGGGCTCCGTGGCGTTCAGCCGGGCGTTCCGCAGGGCCAACGGATGGCCGCAGGCGTCGTTCCGGCACTCCGCGCCGCGGTTTTGACGGGTGGATGCGGCCGCCCTGGCCGCGCCCGATCCCGTCATTCCGAGTCCGGGCCCCGGGATTGCACGTCAGGGCCCGCAACCTCAGGGCTCACGCCTCCGCGTCGGCCTTCCGGGTCTTGCGGCCCTTGGCCACCTTCGTGCCGTCCGCATCCGGCGCCGCGGCGGACGCCGCAGGCTCGCCCCGCTTCGCGGCCGGGCTCCGGCGCTTGTGGCCCAGGCCGGCATTGCGGGCGAACTCGGCCCGCATCGCCGAGTAGGTGGATGCGGTCGTCGGATAGTCCGGCGGCAGACCGTAGCGCTGCCGATACTGCTCGATCGTCATGCCGTTGCCGGTGAGATGCCGCTTCAGCGTCTTGTACGGCTTGCCGTCGATGAAGCTGATCAGGGCGTCGGGGGTGATCGATTTCTTGATCTGCGCAGGCGTCGCCTTCTTGAATTCCGGCTCGGCCGAGACCGTCGTCTGGCTCAGGCCGGCGAGTGCGGCATGAACGCCGGACAGCAGCGACGGCAGATCGGGGACCGGGACGGAATTGTTGGCGACGTAAGCGGAAACAATGTCGGCCGTCAGCTCCACGAAATCGACTGGATCCTGATGCGGTGCGGGATTGCTATCTTCCATGAACGCCTCTCACGTTGGAGTGATGCATGAACGTTGATCCGCCTCTCGACAGTCAAGTCCATATATGAGCGAAGATAACCTATTATGGCTGTTATCTACCGAATGTCTGGGCGAATACCAACATAGATCAGTAGCGATTCTGCCGCTGGATCATTCCGGTCGGAGCTGGCAGCGCGGCTTCCCTCGGATCGTCCGCACGGGGGCCTGCGGCGCGGGCCCGGGCGGGCGGCTTCAGGAAGTGTTAATCCTGCCGTGATCAGTGGCAGGGTCGCTCCGGCTTTGGGGGTAAGAAGCCGAACGGCAGGCGGGCCGAGCCCTGCCCCTCCATGCTCGGCCCGCGCCCCTGCGGCGCTCACGCGTTGACGGCGGTCCCGATCGGCGTGGCGATCGCGCCGCGCGTCCCGGGTGGGACCACCGATTGCAGAATCCGCGCCGGACCGGATGCGGGATCTCCGCGATAACCGCGCTCGAGCGTCATCAGCGCGTGCATCGGGGCTTCAGCCAGGTCGAGAAGGCGCGCGTCGCGCCAGCGGCGCTTGGTGAGGCCGGTCCGGCTGAGCCACCGGGGCTTCTCTTCCTCGACGAGCAGGACCAGCTTGCCCGTCCACGTCTTGCGAAACCAGAACCGTCCCGTGAGCTTGGCTGCGCCGAACATGCCGCACCTCGCGTGAGAGCCCCCTGAGCCAACGTGGGTCAAGCTCGGCGGTTTCCGCCGGAGACCGACCGCAGGATGCCGGGCTGGCGGCGCAGACATGCATCGGCGACATGCATTGGGACATGTGCAAACGTCCGCGTCCGCCGCGACGGTCCGGCCGGGCCGGATTTATCGGCAGGTCGCGTCGTCCGGGCGCCCGCGGCCCAGGACCGCGAGCAGGCGGCCCGCCACCGCGCCGGCCAAGGCCGCGACGGCTTTCACGAGGAAATCGTCGAACCGGCCGTGGCGGGTCCCGGTAAGGGTCTGCCCAAACTCCAGGCCGCCGGCGAGGAGGATGCTGCCGACGAGGATCCAGCGCCCGTGCCGCGGGTAGCCCATGGCCATCAGCAGCCCGGCGAGCGCGTAGGCGGCGAAGCGCTCGATGCTGGGTTCGGCCGTGACGACGGGGCGGAGCCCGATCGGCACCAGCGTGACGGCGGCGATCAGGGCCACCAGGATCCAGGCCGCGATCCGGATCAGGCCGAGCCGCGGCACCTTCCCTCTCAGCATCGCGGAATCGTAACCTCGCGCCGACGGCGCCCGCGTACAGTGATGGCGCGCTGCCGCCTGTAGCATAACGGCGGCCGGGGACCGGAACATCTGCTCATGCTTCGTCGTCTGGTCGCCGCGATCCTGTTCGCCTTCGCCACGGTGCCGGCCGCCATCGCGGCGAACCCGGTGCGGGACGTGCTCTGGGTGGCGCTGCAGGGCTGCGTGCTCGCCAAGAAGGCGGCGGGCCGGAGCTTTCCCTGCCTCTCCGTCGACCTCGGCGATGGTACGCGCCCGGGGACGGCGGTGCTGCGCGCGCCGGGACAGCCTACCCACACGGTGGTGATGCCCACCGACAGCATCTCGGGCATCGAGGCGCCCGTGCTCCAGGGACCGCGGGGCGCCGCCTATTGGCGCGCGGCGCTCGCGGCCCGGCACTTTGTGTCGGATGCGCTGCCGGGCCGGCTGCCGGTCGCGGCGGTGGGTCTGGAGGTGAATTCCGTCGGCGGCCGCAGCCAGGACCAGCTTCACATCCATCTCGACTGCATGCACCGGAGCGTCATGGCGGCCCTGAAGGCCCATGGCGGCGCCGTCGGCGAGACCTGGGCCCCGTTCCCCGTGCCGCTGGCGGAGGCGCGTTACGTCGCGCTGCGGATTCCCCCGGACGCGGTGGCGGAGTTCAACCCGTTCGCGGCTCTGGCCCGGGTGCCGGGCTGGCAGGGGCATCTGCACGACGCGAGCTTCGCGGCGGTGGAGGCGGATCCCGGGGATCCGCAGGGCGGGATGATCCTCCTGGCCTATCGGGAGCCGGAGGCCAGCGCCGAGTACCTGATGGATCACAGCTGCCGGATGGCCAAGTCCGGCCGGCACGGCTGATCGGCCGCCGTCCCGAGCCACCGCCACTGTTGCTGCTACGTTCTATCCGAGCTGGGCGCGAATCGGGCATAAAGCGATCATGCGCATGCCGGTGCTCAGCTTGTCCGCGATGCTCCTCCTGACCACCGGTCCTGCCGTCGCGGGTCCGGTCGCCGGAGCGTCCGATCCGGCCGAGCTGGAGCGCGCGTGGCACCGCTGCCTTCGAGACGCCTCCGGGCATCAGCCGACGGGTCAGAGCCGCGCCGGGGACGAGCGCAACGCCCTCGACGAGTGCAAGTCCCGCGAGGATGCCCTGGTGGCATCCCTGATGGCCGGCGCCCGCCCGGCGGACGCACGCACCGGCACGGTGTGGTCGCGGACCTGGGCCGCGTTCGCGGAGCCCCTTGTCACCTGGTTCGGGGCGCTGCGGCGCTGAGGGCGCCCCGCGCCGCGTTTCTCGCGTCCGATCCAGTCCCGCCTGGCCGGCACGATCTGGCCGGCACGATTTTGTGCGCTGCGTGTCAGCAACGCTCACGAACCGTCGCGGATATCGCGTTCGCTGAGGCCCGCTCCGCGGCGTCGCACCACGCCTTGCGGGACGAACCGCCGCCGCCACCGATCGTTGGGCATCCATGAGCGCGCAGAATCCCAAGCCACATCCCGATGCCGTCGCCGAGGCCCGTCGTCGCGAGATGGCGACCGAGCATCTGCTGTTCGGGACGGTCCGGTTTCTGGCGCAGCGTCATCCGGAATTGCTGGACGAGCTTGAGGGCAGCCTCGCCCACTTGTGGGATCCGGTCGAGGGCGAGGCGCGGGACGATGAGGCTGTGCGAACCATCGCCCGGCGCATCATCAAGGGCCTGCGGGCCGAAGGCTGATCCGGCCCGTCCGGGCTCACCGCTGGGCGGCGTCGTTCACCTTGACGGTCGGGATCATCGCGACGGCCTTCGCGGTCACGCGGTCGAAGACATCGCCGGTGAGGCCGCGCTCGGTCGCGAGCTTTCGGATCCGCTCCGCATGCTGCGCGAGGGTCAGCCCGAAATAGGTCTTCTCTGTCGCCTGTTCGACAGACTCGTTCGCCACGCTTCGACTCCTGTTCATGGTGGGTGAAGGCCGATGATTTGGGCCGCGGCGGCCGCGGCTTCAACCCCCGCCCGGAACAGGGCGCCCCGGCCATGACGGTTCGTCATACCCTTGGGGGCGCCCTGCAGATGGCCCGCCTAGCCGGGCGCGATGGGGCCGGACGGCCTGCGGTCTCAGCGGCTGCAGCCGATGCAGATTCCGCGCGTGATCGCGTCGTTGCGCTCCTCGATGGCATCCCGCCGCTCGA
The DNA here is from genome assembly GCF_040545035.1 of Methylobacterium sp. 1973. Lineage (NCBI taxonomy): Bacteria > Pseudomonadati > Pseudomonadota > Alphaproteobacteria > Hyphomicrobiales > Methylobacteriaceae > Methylobacterium > Methylobacterium sp. 1973. The sequence continues at coordinate 420,360 of NZ_JBEPLA010000001.1, read as the reverse complement.
TGCTGCCGGTCTCGCTCGGGCCGAGGGCGCCGGGGTTGGGCACCGTCTGGCCGGTCGCGGCGGTGTGGGGCGCCTTGGCGGTCGTATCGGGGCCGCCCCCGGTTCCCGTCCTGCCGACGGGGTCGGCCCAGGCGGTGGCTGAAGCCAGGCTCAGGGTGGCGGCTATGGCGAGGGTTGCGGATCTGCGCATGTGAAGCTCCCGGAACTGCGTGCGTCGGTCTGCGAGAAACCGACGCCTGTCCGTTCATGAAGTTCCCGCGCCCGCGCCGGCATGTGGTGCATTCGGAGGCGTCGTTTCGTGGCGATGCCGTCGAATTCCGCGGTTAACCTTCGGGCGTAATGGCTAATCAATTTTGAGAGGTATTTCGCCGGCAGAATTGGCGGATCGTGGCGCAGTAACATTCGGAGGCGTGCGTCATGAACCCGACCGTCAAAGCCGTTCTGCTGAACGAGCGGGCCGCCGTGCTGTCGGCCATCGCGGCGCGCCAGGGCACGGTCTCCGACCTGCTGGTCCAGATCAACGGCGTCGAGAACGACATCTGGCGCCTGCGCCACCGCCTGATCGACCTCGAAGCGTACCTGATCGGGCATCGCGTCGACCTGCCGAGCGCGGATGGCGGATCCGCCGGGACCGCGGAGGCCGCCGGCACCCTGACCCGGTGCGATCCGGTGCCGCCGGCCGGGATGCGGCCCGCGGAGGTGATCGGCCTTCCGGCCTGCAAGCCGCTCGGCGAATTCGTCCGCACCAAGGGCGGGGCGCGGAAGGCGCAGGCCGCCGCCGGCCGCCTGGCCGAGACCGCCTGAGAGGGTCGGGGGATCTGCGCATGCGCCGCATCCGCACTGGCCTGCGCTGGCGGCGCGGGCCGCCGGCACCGGTCCTGCCCGAGAGTCTGACACGCTTCGTCTCGGAGCCGGGAGCGTTCACCGCTCCGCTGTGGGACATCGCCCTGGCGTTGCTGGCCGGCGTCGTCGTCGCCCTCGCCTGCGGCTGGATCCTCCAGGCTTGGTAGCCGGTCCTGACTGTATCCCGCCCATGGCCTATGAGGATCGGCGAGGATCCGAAGGGATGGACGGATGAGCGACGGCAGCGGCGCGCCGAGCGTGAAGATCGCGGAGGTCCAGCGCCTCGCCACGGCGCTTGCGGCGCGGGTGCGCTACGCGCAGCTCGTCGGCCGTCCCGTCTATGAGGCGCAGATCGCCGCCCTGGTCGGCGCTGCCCGCCTCATGGACGAGGAGAAGGCACCCTGGCCGCCGATGGTGGAGGAGGTGCTGACCGAACTCGCCCGCTCGATCGAGGGGGCCGTCACCGTCGCGGCTGACCCGCCGGAAGAGCCCTGAACGGCCGCCCGTCTCCCGGTCGACGCATCGTCGGTGCCCCGCGCGAAGGCGTCCGCCGGGCCGAGCCCGGACCGAATCGGCGCGCGGGCCGTCATCCATCTGCACGCCTGCTGCGCGGGGCGGGCGATCCCCGACTGCGCCATCGCGGGGGGCGGCTGCCGGCCGGACCCTATCGACGTCGGAACTTCGGCGCGAAGGGTCGATTGACCAGAGGGATCGGTACGGAGATCTGCGCCCGTCGCCAACGTGCGATGGACTGATCCGGCCGAAGTCTTCGCCTTGAAGTCGATGGCCGAATGATCCTGAGCCTGCAGGCCGTGCAGGTCGCGACCAGCAGCGACGATACCGAGAGCCAGCTCGTCTTCGCCGACGGATTTCTGGTCGCGGTGTTGGTCCGCCTCTCGGCGCAGCACGGCGAGGACACCGGAAAGTGGTTCCTGGAGGCCGGATTCGGCCCGCTCGCACCGGCTTGTCCGCCGCTCTTCGCGGATCTCGCGGCCGCCCGGGCCTGGATCATGCGGCGGCTGATCGCTGCGGCGTGATCCCGATACCGCCCGCCCTCAGAGGCCTTTCGCGAGCCAGCGGAGCGCGTGTCTGAGGCGCGCTGCGCCGTCCCCGGCGAACCAGAGGCCGTGTGCGAAGATGACCCGCTCGGGAGCCAAGGTGAGAAGATCGCTCGCTGCTCTCGCGGCGTCGTGCCGGCGGAGTTTGATCACGAGGCGCAGGTAGGGTGGCGGCTGGCCGTGCGGTCGCGTCATGCGGGCGAGGCGCAGGAGCGGACGCAGGAGCGCCGGCATCTTCTCCGGTTCCAGGTTGAGGACGAGATCGGTCAGGATCAGCGTCCGGCTCGCCCCGTGGACGAACGCGACCTCCCGGAACCCGAAGCCGCCCGGCACGACGATCTGGCGCAAATCGGCCGCCCAATCGGAGGGAGCGTCGTCCCCGAGAACCCGGTCGATGCGGAGGCCGGAGCGGCGGACCGGGCGACGCTGGCGGAGATTCGGAGCCGCCCAGGTCAGCGCCTCCGGGCAATGCGCCTGCCACGCCTTCAGGAAGGTCCAGTGGGCGATGTTGGGGGCGACCAGATGCCGGATCGGCCCCAATGCGGCGATCTCGCGGTACAGGTGCGGATCGAACCGTGTCGGTGAGTGCAGCCAGAGTCCGCCGTCGCCTAGGCGGACGACGGTCATGCGGACCGGGAGGGGGATGCCGAGGACGCGGAGCGGTCCGCTGTCGACGATCCAGACGCCATCGGCCACCGGCTTGAGGACGTCGAGGGGTGGATAGGTGGCTTCGGGCAAGTCCCGGTCTCTCCCTCGGCCGCGCAACGTCGCGCCCACGAACCTGTGCAACCGCGGAAGCGCAACGGATTTCCCGGATGGATCGCCGCAGGCCGGCGGACCACGCCCCCGCCGCAGCCGGCGCGCCCGACCTCCTCACAGGAGCCAGGACGGCGCGTCGAAGCGCGCTCACGATCCTGAGGATCGTGTCGGCGCGTGGCAGGCCCGTCCGAGAGCCGGACCGTCCGGACCGGTCCAGATGCGCGTCGCCGCCGCCCCCTTCGGTGCCGCCCAGGGTCCGAACGGATCGAGGCGCAGGGCAGGCGCGGCGGATGGGATGATGCGGCGCTTGTTGGCCGGGAAGTGGAGATCCCCACCTCCACCATCCGCCGCCTCAGCGGGCCCTACACGGCCTGGATCGGTGCGTGCTTGCCGTCATGCGCCGCACCCGAATCCAGGCTCTGCGTCTCTGCGCTGTCCTGCTGGTCCCGCGTCGGCGGCGGATAATCCGTCAGCGGACGCCAGGGAGCAGCCGGGGCGCCCAGGCGGGCGCCGGACGGACGCAGCGAGAGCCAGATCGCCACGGCCATCCAGGGCACGACGAAGAAGACGAAGGCGGCAAGCCCCACGGCGATCCTCCACGAAACGGTTTCGTCGTGAGAACGCCGGACGGGCATCCAGAGATCCGCCGCCGGGCCGGTCATCCCGCGCGGTCGGTGGATCGCGTCGCTCCGGGCGGCGGCGTCGGGTCGGATGGACGGGGCGATCGGGCCTGGAGCCCCGCCCATCCGGAACCTACAACGCTGGGGGGCACTCAGCCCGGATGCCCGGATCTGGCCGGCGTATCCCGGTCCGGGAGCCGACGCGGCGAAGTGCAGCCTGCTGGGAGCGAACAATGGCAGATCTGTCCGGGAAGACGGTCCTGATCACGGCGGCGGGGCAGGGGATCGGGCGGGCGAGCGCGCTCGCCTTCGCCCAAGCCGGGGCTCGGGTCCACGCCACCGACATCAACGCGGATGCCCTCGCCGGGCTGCGCGCCGACGGTCTCAGCACCGCGATCCTCGACGTTCTCGATACGGGCGCCGTCAGCGCCCTGGTCGCGCGGATCGGCGTGGTCGACGTCCTGTTCAACTGCGCCGGCATCGTGCACGCCGGCACCATCCTGGAGATGCGCGACGACGACCTCGACGTCGCCCTCGATCTCAACGTCAAGGCGATGATCCGTACGATCCGCGCGGTTCTGCCCGGGATGCTGGAGCGCCGCGACGGCGCCATCGTCAACATGGCGTCGGTTGCCTCCTCGGTGAAGGGCGTGCCCAACCGCTTCGCCTACGGGTTGACGAAGGCAGCGGTGATCGGCCTGACCAAGGCGGTGGCGGCCGACTATGTCGGCCACAACATCCGCTGCAACGCGATCTGCCCCGGCACGGTGGAGAGCCCGTCGCTCCAAGAGCGCATCCGCGCGCAGGGCGACTACGCGCAGACCCGCGCGGCCTTCATCGCGCGGCAGCCGATCGGGCGGCTGGGTACCGCCGAGGAGATCGCCGACCTCGCCGTTTACCTGGCGGGCGCGACCTACACGACCGGCCAAGCCGTCATGATCGACGGCGGCTGGACGATCTGATCCGGGCCGGATCGCCGTTCACGCCTCCTCCGCGGCTTCACCGAGCAGAGTCCGGATGAAGCGGCGGGTGCGCGGATCCTTCGGGTGGGCGAACAGGTCCGGCGCCGGTCCCCGCTCGACGATCGTGCCGCTCTCCAGGAACACCACCGTGTCGGCGACGCGCCGCGCGAGGCGCAGGTCGTGGGTCGCCATCAGCATGGTCATGCCCTCCCCCGCGAGGCTGGCCAGCACATCCACCACCTCGGCTGCGAGCTCCGGGTCGAGGGCCGAGGTCGGCTCGTCGCAGAGGAGCAGGCGCGGGGAGGGGGCGAGCGCCCGGGCGATGGCGACCCGCTGCTGCTGGCCGCCTGACAGGTTGGCAGGCCAGTCCCCCGCCTTGTGGGCGAGGCCGACGCGCTCCAGCAACTCCAGCGCCCGCGCCCGCGCCCTGGCCTGCGGCCACTTGGCGACGGTGACGAGCCCCTCCGTGACGTTCTCGAGGACGGTGCGATGGGGAAAGAGCTGGAAATTCTGGAACACCATGCCGGTCTGGCGGCGCACCGCGAGCATCTCCCGCCGGGTCGGCGGCCGGTCCGGTCGGAAGGTGAGTCGGATATCGCCGAGGTCGAGCGTACCGGACCGCGGCATCTCCAGCAGGTTGACGCAGCGCAGGAGCGTCGACTTGCCCGAGCCGGACGGGCCGATCAGCGCCGTGACGCGGCCCTCGGGCACTGCGAGATCGATGCCCCGCAGGACCGCGTTGCCGCCAAAACTCTTCTCGATGGCCGACAGGGCGATCATGCGCGCGCCTCCAGATATCCGCCGTATCGCCCGAGCCGCCGCTCCAACAGCGTCTGGAGCCAGGACAGGCACGTGGACAGGACGAGGTAGATCAGCGCCACTTCGATGTAGAGGATCAGCGGCTCGTAGGTGACGGCCACGATGCGCTGGGCGGCCTGGAACAGCTCCGGCACGGTGATCGCGGCCGCGAGCGAGGTGTCCTTGACCAGCGCGATGAAGGAGTTGGCGAGCGACGGCACCGCCACCCGCGCTGCCTGAGGCAGGATCGTGCGCCGCAGGGCTTGAGCGGGCGTCATGCCGGTGGCGTAGGCCGCCTCCCATTGTCCCCTCGGAATGGAGGCGATGGCGGCGCGGATGATCTCGGACGTGTAGGCGCCGACATTGAGCGTGAACCCGATCACGGCCGCAGGGAAGGCGTCGATCAGGATGCCGGTGCTCGGCAGCCCGTAGAAGATCACGAAGAGCTGCACGAGGAGCGGCGTGCCCCGGAAGATCCACACGTAGAACCAGGCCAGTGCCGCCAGCGGGCGTGGGGCGAACAGGCGCACGAGCGCGGTTCCGAGCCCCAGGCCGAGCCCCAGCATGAAGGCGATCAGGGTCAGCGGGACCGTGAAGCGGAGGCCGGCCGCGAGCAGCGGCCCCAGCGACTGGAGCATGAGGTCGAGCCAGTGCGGCACGGGGCGACGTTTCCTTTCGGTCGGACAGGGTTACGGGTTTCGCAGGGTCGGCCTCGGGGCATGGCCTTCGCCGAAGGATATGTGCGGATCCCCGCGTCCCCTCGGGGAGGGATCCCGATGCGCTCTGCCTTCAGAGGCGCGCCCGGATCCTCGCAGCCTTCAGGCTTGCAGGGGCCTGCAGGCGACCCGCAGGCGCGCCGCGACGGGCCCCTTCCGGACGGCTACTTCGAGACGTCGGCGCCGAAGTACTTCTGGGCGATCGCCGCGTAGCTGCCGTCGGCCTTGATCGACTCCAGCGCCTTGTCGATGGCAGCCTTCAGCGCGGGGTTGTCCTTGCGCATGATGATCCCGGATGCGTCCGCGTCCGTCTGCTCGGCGACGATCTTCACGGGCGCATTCGGCTTCTGCTTGTGGAAGTCGAGGAACGACAGGCTGTCGTTGACGGTCGCGTCGGCGCGGCCGGTGGCCACGAGCTGAACCGACTGATCGAATCCGTCCGTGCCGACGAGCTCGGCACCGGACTGCTCGGCAAGGCGCGCGAAGTTGCTGCTCAGGCTCTGCGCGGCCTTCTTGCCCTTCAGGTCGGCGAAGGACGTGATGTCCGCCCGGTCCGCGCGTGTGATCAGCACGGCCCGCGCCCGGATATAGGGCTCGGAGAAGTCGAACTTCGCCTGACGCTCCTTGGTGATGCCGACTTGGTTGATCACCACGTCGTAGCGCTTGCCGTCGAGGCCGGCGATCAGGCCGTCCCATTTGCCTTCGAGGAATTGCGGCGTGACGCCGAGCTTCTCGGCGACCTTGCGGCCGATCTCCACGTCGAAGCCGACGAGCGCCCCGGAGGCGTCGTGGAACGTGAACGGCGCGTAGGTGCCCTCCGTCCCGATGCGCAGGGTCTTGGACGCACGGATCGCGTCGAGGTCGTCCGCCTGCGCGGGCATTCCGAGGAGGCATGCCGCAGCGGCGAGGACCAGGGCGAGGCGGGTCGAGACAAAGCGCATCGTGGTTGGCTCCAGCGCGATAGAAGGTCCTGCCGCTGTCGCCGAGGTCGCTCTCAGCTGTCGACGCGGGACGCAGAAAAGGTTTCGGGCGGCCAGCGCGTGGCCGGGACTTGATGGACCGTCAGGAAATGCCGCCGCATGGCGCCACGCTCCGGAAGGCCGCGCTTCCCATATCAAGGGGAACCCGGGACGCCTACCGACAGGGGCATCGTCCCGGGGATATGATGCGGCCGCGGACAGGCCGGCTCCGTGCTAGGAGGAAGCGGGTCTCGAATCCGGACCGATTCACGCGCCGGGGAACGCGGCCTTCTCGATGGAAGGAGCGCGCATGACCTCGCCTGCCCAATCCTACCGGGGCGTCTTCCCGGTCGCCCCGACGGTCTTCGACGCCGCGGGCGCCCTCGACCTCGACGGGCAGCGCCGGGCGATCGACTTCATGATCGACGCCGGCAGCCAGGGCCTGTGCATCCTCGCCAACTTCTCCGAGCAGTTCGTCCTCACCGACGCGGAGCGGGAGACCGTCATGCACGCCGTGCTGGAGCACGTGGCCGGCCGCGTGCCCGTGATCGTCACCACGACCCACTTCGCCACGCAGGTCTGTGCCGAGCGCTCGCGGCTGGCGCAGGAGGCCGGGGCCGCCATGGTGATGATCATGCCGCCCTATCACGGGGCCACGATCCGCGTGCCGGACCTCGGCATCTACGAGTTCTTCCGCGCGGTCTCGGACGCGATCTCGATCCCGATCATGATCCAGGACGCTCCGGTTTCGGGGACGCCGCTCTCGGCCGCGTTCCTGGCGCGCATGGCCCGGGAGATCGCCAACGTCGCCTATTTCAAGATCGAGACGGCGCAGGCTGCAGCCAAGCTCCGCGAGCTGATCGCGCTGGGCGGCGAAGCGGTGGTGGGCCCCTGGGACGGCGAGGAGGCGATCACCCTGATGGCCGACCTCGATGCCGGCGCCACCGGAGCGATGACCGGCGGGGCCTATCCGGACGGGATCCGGCAGATCACCGACGCCTACGCGGCGGGCCGCCGGGACGAGGCCATGGACGCCTACGCGCGCTGGCTGCCGCTGATCAACTACGAGAACCGGCAATGCGGGCTGCTGGCCTGCAAGGCGCTGATGGCCGAGGGCGGGGTGATCGCCCACGAGACCGCGCGGTTGCCGATCCAGCCGCTGCACCCCGACACGCGCGCCGGGCTGATCGAACTGGCGCGCCGGAACGATGCGCTGGTCCTGCGCTGGGGGCGCTGAGAGGGCGCTGCGGCCTCGGACAGGTGACTCCCTGAGCAAGGACGGCCCGTAGGCCTTCACCGTCGTTGCTTCACCGTCCTGCTACGTCGCCGCGCGTGCAAGGCGAGCGGGGCCGCCTAACCCGCCCGGCTCAATACGCCGACGCGGCCGGGGCGCGGGTCCCGAGCGCGCCCGAGAGCCGCCGCACCGCCTCTCGCGCCAGGGCCGGGCTGATGGCGAAGCAGATCCGGACCAGACCTTCGCCCTCCGGCCCGAAGGCGGTCCCCGGCGCCACCCCGACCTTGGCCTCCCGCAGCAGGCGCAGTGCCAGGTCGAGGCTGGGCTCGTCGCCGCCCATCCGGGCCATGAGGTAGAAGGCCCCGTCAGGCGGTGCGACCGTGACGCCCGGGAGACGGGACAAGCCCTCCATCAGGATCGCCCGGGCCTCGGCGCAGCGGTCGACCATGGTGCGGATGAAGCCGTCGCCCTCCTCGAGGGCCGCGATGCAGGCGTGCTGGACGAAGGTCGGGATCGAGGTGGTGCTGTACTGTCCGAGCTTGGCGAAGGTGGGCGCGAGGCCACGGGGATAGATCACCCAGCCGGCGCGCCAGCCGGTCATGGCCCAGTTCTTCGAGAAGGTGTTGGTGACGATCAGCCGGTCGTCCTCCGAGCAGATCTGCAGGAAGGACGGCGCGATCCGGTTGCCGTAGGTGAAATGCGCGTAGACCTCGTCCGAGAGGATCCAGAGGCCGCGCTCCCGGGCGAGGTCGCGCAGGGCCTTCATCTCCGGCAGCGGCATGGTCCAGCCGGTGGGATTGGAGGGTGAATTCACCATGATCACCCGGGTGCGCGGGGTGAGCGCCGCCTCGATATCGGCGAGCGGCAGCGCGAAGCGTCCGTCGGGCAGCCTGCGGTACGGGACCGTCACCGGGACGCCGCCGGCGATGCGGACCGCCTCGCCGAGATTCGGCCAGGCCGGGGACGGGATGATCATCTCGTCGCCCGGTTCCAGCAGCACCTGGGCGGCCTGCATGATCGCGTTCATGCCGCCCGCCGTGACGGCGAACCGGTCGGGCGGGATCTCCACGTCCCAATGGCGGGCGTGATAGGCGCCGAGCGCCGCGCGCAGCGCCGGCAGCCCCAGCGAGGTCGTGTAGCGGGTGTGCCCGGCGAGCATCGCCTTGTGGGCCGCCTCGACGATGAAGGGCGGGGTCGGCAGATCGCCCTCGCCGATCCAGAGCTTCACGACCTCCGGGTCGTCCCGCCCACGATCCGCCACCAGCCCGATCTGGCTCGTCCCGATGCCGCGGATGCGCGCCGAGAGGGCGGAGGCGAGATCGACGGGCGCGGCGGATGCGGGGATATCGGCCATGGCGGCGCGTGCTCTGCTTGCGTCGGGACGCGGCGTGCCGTGGCGCGGCATGCACCGGAGCGCCTGCAGGATCCCGACCTGTGGGGAAGGCCGCGACCCTGCCGCGTTCAAGCGCGGACGTCCAGACCCGCGCGTCGCCCGGATCAGCCCCGGAGGCCGACGCGCGCGGCCGCCCCGACGCGCGGCCGTTCTGCATTCTGACTTTTCAGATATTTCTGAAATTGCTATATGCCGAGTCGCGCTCAGTGCCGGAGGCCCGACGTGCTCGCCAATCTCGATCCCCTGATCCTCGCCCGCATGCAGTTCGGGTTCACGGTGGCCTTCCACATCGTGTTCCCGGCCTTTTCGATCGGCCTCGCGAGCTTCCTCGCCGTGCTGGAAGGGCTTTGGCTCGCCACCGGGCGTGAGGTCTTCATGGACCTGTTCAAGTACTGGATTAAGATCTTCGCGATCGCCTTCGCCATGGGCGTCGTGTCGGGGCTGGTGATGTCCTACCAGTTCGGCACGAACTGGTCAGTCTTCTCCGACAAGACCGGCCCGGTGCTGGGCCCGATGATGGCCTACGAGGTGCTGTCGGCCTTCTTCCTGGAGGCGGGCTTCCTCGGCGTGATGCTCTTCGGCATGACGAAGGTCGGGCCGCGGCTGCACTTCGCGGCGACGCTGATGGTGGCGTTCGGGACCTTCTTCTCGGCCTTCTGGATCCTGTCGGTGAATTCCTGGATGCAGACCCCGGCGGGCTACGGCACGAACGCAGACGGCCAGTTCGTGCCGCTCGACTGGTGGGCGATCGTGTTCAACCCGTCCTTCCCGTTCCGCCTCGTGCACATGGTGCTGGCCGCCTATCTCACCACCGCCCTGGTGGTCGGCGCGGTCGGCGCGTGGCACCTCCTGCGCGACCGGTCCAATCCGGCTGCCCGGACGATGTTCTCGATGGCGATGTGGATGGCCGCGCTGGTGGCGCCGGTCCAGATCCTCGCCGGCGACGCGCACGGTCTGAACACGCTGGAGCACCAGCCCGCCAAGGTCATGGCCATGGAGGGGCACTACCAGAGCCACCCGGACGGCGCGCCGCTGATCCTGTTCGGCCTGCCCGACCAGGAGACCGGCACCGTCCGCTACGCGGTCGAGATCCCGAAGCTGTCCTCGCTGGTGCTGAAGCACGATCCGAACGCGCCCCTGAAGGGGCTCGACAGCCTGCCGCGGGCGGAATGGCCGCCGGTGCCGATCGTGTTCTGGTCGTTCCGCATCATGGTCGGCCTCGGGATGCTGATGCTGCTGCTCGGCGCCCTGAGCCTCCTCGCCCGCTGGCGCGGGACGCTCTACACGTGGCCGCCGCTGCACCGCTTCGCGGTGGCGATGGGCCCGGCCGGCTTCGTGGCGGTGCTGGCCGGCTGGATCACCACCGAGGTCGGGCGCCAGCCCTACACGGTCTACGGCCTGCTGCGCACGGCGCAGTCCGCCTCGCCGCTCCACGCGCCCGCGGTGGCGGCCTCGCTCACCGCCTTCGTGGTGATCTACTTCGCGGTCTTTGCCATGGGCACCCCCTACATCCTCCGCCTGATGGCCAAGCCCCCGCATGCCGGCGAGCGCGGCATCGAGCCCGGCGTGCCGATCCGGACGGCGGGCCTCACCCCCGCCCCGGCGATCGATCCCGACCGCCATCTCCAGCCGGCCGAGTGAGGAACCCATGGCCTACAGCTTCGACCTCACGGTGGTCTGGGCGTTCGTGATCGCCTTCGCGGTCTTCGCCTACATCGTCATGGACGGCTTCGATCTCGGCATCGGCCTCCTGTTCCCCCTCCTGCGGCCCGGCGCGGAGCGGGACACCGCGATGAACTCGGTCGCCCCGGTCTGGGACGGCAACGAGACCTGGCTCGTGCTGGGGGGCGGCGGCCTGTTCGCCGTCTTCCCCCTGGCCTACGCGGTGATCCTGCCGGCGCTCTACGCGCCGATCATCGCGATGCTGCTCGGCCTGATCTTCCGCGGCGTCGCCTTCGAGTTCCGCTGGCGCGATCCCCGCCACCGCGCCGCCTGGGACGTGGCCTTCGCGGGCGGCTCGCTGGTGGCGACCCTGGCCCAGGGCATCACGCTGGGCGCCCTCCTGCAGGGCATCACCGTCGAGGGGCGGGCCTATGCCGGCGGCTGGTGGGACTGGCTCACGCCCTTCAGCATCCTCGTCGGCGCGAGCTTGGTCGTCGCCTACGCACTGCTCGGGGCGACGTGGCTGGTGATGCGCACCGAGGGCCAGCTCCAGGCGCAGGCCCGTCGCTATGCCCTGGGCCTCACCGTGGCGACGGTCGCGGCCATCGCCCTCGTCAGTGCCGTGACGCCGTTCCTCCAGGGCCGCTACGCCGAGCGCTGGCTGGCGATGCCGAACGTGCTCGTCACCGCGCAGGTGCCGCTGCTCGTGGCGCTCGCCGCGTACGCCCTGTGGCGGGCCCTGCGCAGCGGCGCCGAGCGGGCGCCTTTCCTGATTGCGCTGGGCCTGTTCGCCCTGACCTTCCTGGGGCTGGGCATCAGCATCTTCCCCGACATCGTGCCGGGCCGGATCACGATCTGGCAGGCGGCCGCTCCCGAGGCGAGCCAGATCTTTCTCCTCGCCGGCGCCTCGGTTTTGATCCCGATCATCCTATCCTACACCGCGTACGCGTACTGGGTTTTCCGCGGCAAGGTCGACGCGCACGGATATCACTGATGGCACCCGCATCGGCACAACCCCTCTGGAAGCGCCTCGCTTGGTTCGCGGTGCTCTGGGCCTCGAGCGTCGTCGGCCTCGCCTTCGTGGCGACGCTCCTCCGGTTCTGGCTCAAGTCCTGATAAGCCGGGGGCGACCCCGTACCTTCCCCGCGTCGGACCCTCGCCGTGCAGCTGCCTCCCCTCGTCCAGACCTTCGTGCTGCACTTCGGCGAGATGGGCTCGCGCTGGGGCATCAACCGGACCGTGGGGCAGATCTACGCCCTGCTGTTCGTGGCCGAGCGGCCGTTCAACGCCGACGAGATCGTGGAACGGCTCGGCGTGTCGCGCTCCAACGTCAGCATGGGCCTGAAGGAACTGCAGGCCTGGAATCTCGTGCGCCTCCAGCACCGGCCGGGCGACCGACGCGACTACTTCACGACGCCCGAGGACATCTGGCAGATCGTTCGGACGCTGGTCGAGGAGCGCAAGAAGCGGGAAGTCGATCCGACGCTGACCCTCCTGCGCGAGCTCCTGATGCAGGACGCCGCCACCGAGGAGGAGCGGCACGCCCAGGAGCGTCTCAAGGAGATGCATGACCTCTTCGAGCTGTTCGCGGGCTGGTACGCCGACGTGCGCCGCCTCGAAACAGAGCGCCTCGTCCAGCTCCTCACCCTCGGCGCAAAGGTCCAGAAGGTGCTCGAGATGAAGGATCGCCTGACCCGTCTGCCGGGGCGGATCGGCGGTCGGGCATCCAAGCCGGACTGAGTCGGCCGGATGCGCCGGGGCGCACGGCTTTGTCAGGTCCGATCAGGCCCTGGCGAGAGCACGCCGGTAGAGGGCGATGAGGGAAGTGCCGACATGCTCGATATGGCCGCGCAGGCAGGCCGCGGCCTCCTCAAACCTACGCGCCTCGCACAGGTCGAGGATCTGCGCATGTTCGCTGAGGGCGCGGGTCGCGTCGTTGGAGGTCGAGATCTGCAGCCGCGTCGGCCGTTCGCAATCCTGCAGCAGCCCGGACACGATCGTTAGCGACCGCGGGCGATTGGCGTGGCGGAGCAGGTCGAGATGGAAACGGCTGTTCAGGTCGCCCCATCGGAGGACCTCGCCCGTCTCCAGCGCCGCGCCGTACTCCTGCGCGAGCGCGTCGAGATCCCGGATCTCGTCGTGCGACAGGTGAGGGGCCGATAGCAGCAGCAATTGCGGCTCCAGCTGGACGCGCAGCTGGAAGATGTCCTCGACCTCTTGCAGCGACAGGCCCGTCACGACCGCACCCCGATGCGGCATGATCTTCACGAGATTACTGGCTTCCAGCTGGAGCAAAGCTTCGCGGATCGGGATCCGGCTGATCCCGAATTCCTCAGCCAGGGCATCCTGGCGAAGCTGCACCCCGGGCGGCAGGTCCCCGTTCAGGATCTGCTGACGCAACGAGTCCGCGACGGCCGCGGATACGGTCTTGTGCCGCAGCCGATCTGGCGCCGGTCGTCCGGGGACCGCAGGGGACATCAACGCCTCGCCGAATGTATACATTTATGCAGGACACCGTCATGCCGCGGAAACGCTCGCATGTCCAATGCCAGATTGTCCTGATCGAACTTGAGGTTGCAAATTTACGGGCCCCTGCTGTTGGGTTGTACGTCTCGGCCCCCGCCCGCGATGTCATTCAGCCAGCAGGAACATCATGCGACTCACCTGCTGATCGCCGATAACGCACGCCGACGTGGACGGCACTGATCCAGATTGCGAAAACCAGGACCGAAACCGGGTGGGGCACGGCCCCGTCGCGCGGCCTATCGTTCTGGTGGATCGCGCCGGTGGTGCGGATCGGCCCAAGGCGACTGGGCGAGGGTCTGCCCCAGGTATGCGATCAGCGCCGTCACCCGCGCAGGCCTCGGATCGCCGGGGGGCATGACGAGATGCAGCGCGATCGGGGGCGGCGACCAAGCGGGCAGCACCCGTTCGAGGCGCCCGGCCTCGAGGTCCTCCCAGATCATGAAGTCCGGTTGCAGGGCGAGGCCGAGACCGGCCCGAAGCGCCGGTGTCAGGGCCTCGGCATTGTTCGCCCGAAGCTGGCCCGCGGGCACCACGACGGCCTCGGTCCCGGCTCCGTCCACGAATCGCCAGCGATCGGGCGTCGGCAGGTAGGCGTAGCCGAGGCAGGTGTGATGGATGAGATCGTCCGGATGTTCGGGCCTGCCGTGCCGGTCGAGATAGGCGGGCGTGGCCACCAGCGAGCGGCGGATCCCGCAGAGCCGGCGCGCCCGCAGCGATGAGTCGGGCAGGGCGGCGATGCGCAGCCCGGCATCGAATCCGCCCCCGACCAAGTCGACGACCGCGTCGGACAGGTGCAGGTCGACCGAAACGGATGGGTATTGCTGCAGGAAGGCCGGCAGAATCGGCGCCACGTGCATCACCCCGAAGGTCATCGGCGCGGCGAGGCGCACGAGGCCGCGCGGCTCTGTGGCGCTCGCCGTCGCGAGGGCCTCGGCGGCCTCACCTTCGGCCAGGATGCGTGCGGCGCTGTCCTTGGCGCCTTGCCCAGCCGCCGTGAGGGCGAGTTTCCGGGACGTGCGGTTGAACAGACGGGCACCGATCCGGACCTCGAGCCGGCTCACCGCCTTCGAGACCGTGGCCTTCGACAGGCCGAGCTCCGTGGCAGCCCGACCGAAGGAGCCGGTCTCCACCACCTTGGCGAACACCGCCCAGGCCTCGAAATCGGGCAATCGCATCGGTCATTTCCAGAAACGATAGGTTTCCATCGTTTCTATTTTCGCGAGACATGGCAAGGGGCACATTCCCGTCATCGAAACACGCCGCCCTCCGCGGTGGCCTGTCGGGAGACATCGCCATGGTTCAGACCGGCCTCCATCATGTCACGGCCTTCTCCGGCCCGGCCCTCCGCAACCTCGACTTCCACACCCGCGTCCTCGGGCTGCGTCTGGTGAAGAAGACCGTCAACTTCGACGATCCGGGCACCTATCACCTGTATTACGGCGATGCGGCCGGGCGCCCGGGCACGATCCTGACCTTCTTCCCCATCGAGCACGCCGCGCCGGGCCGCGTCGGGATCGGCGAGACCCAGGAGACCGCCTTCCGGGTTCCCCGCGCCTCCATCGGTTGGTGGACCCATCGCTTTATCGAGAAGGGCGTCGCCCACGAGCCGCTCGTTCAGGTCTTCGGCGCGCCGACCCTGCGATTCCGCGATCCGGACGGCATGATGCTCGCCCTGGTGGGCGTCGATGTCGGCGATGCGGAGGGCTGGGCGTCGAGCGAGGTACCGGCCGAGCACGCGATCCGCGGCCTCCACGGGGTGACGCTGCTCCTCGACAGGGCCGAGCCCACGGCCGCGATCCTCACGGAGGTGCTCGGCCTGCAGGAGGTCGGCCGCGAGGGCAGCCTGATCCGCTTCGCGGGCAGCGCCGAACTCGGCGGGCTCGTCACCCTGCGGGCGGTGGGCGGCTTCCTGCCCGGACGGCCGGGGGCGGGTTCGGTCCACCACATCGCATTCCGGGCGGCGGACGACGCCGCGCAGGCTGCGATGGGGCAGGCGCTCGCGGCGCGGGGCCTGCACGTCACGGAGCAGCGCGACCGGCAGTACTTCCGCTCGGTCTACTTCCGCGAGCCCGGCGGCGTGCTGTTCGAGATCGCCACGGACGCGCCCGGCTTCGCGGTGGACGAGCCGATCGAGGCCCTCGGCCAGGCGCTCAAGCTCCCCGCCGGCTTGGAGCCGCACCGGGCCGAGATCGAGGCCGTCCTGCCCAAGGTCGCCTGAGCCGCGACACCATCATGCCCGCCCCGCATCCGTGCGGGGCGGGACCGCGCCCCATCAGCCGTGAGGCCATCATGACCCAGGATACCACCGGCTTCATCCACCGCTTCGAGCCCGGTCCCGACACCGCGCGTCCCCTGCTGCTGCTGCACGGGACCGGCGGCGACGAGAACGACCTCCTGCCCCTCGGCCGCATGGTCGCGCCGGAGGCCGCCCTGCTCGCGCCGCGCGGCGGCGTCAGCGAGAACGGCATGCCGCGCTTCTTCCGGCGCCTGGCCGAAGGCGTCTTCGACGAGGCGGATCTCCGTCGGCGCACCGGCGACCTCGCCGCCTTCGTGGCGGCGTCCCGGGAACGGTACGGCCTCGGGCCCCCCCTGGCTTTGGGATTCTCGAACGGCGCCAACATCGCCGCCTCGCTGCTGATGCTCCGGCCGGAGACCCTGACGGGTGCCGTGCTGATCCGCCCGATGGTGCCGTTCGCCGAGCCCCCGGCCGCGGACCTCGCGGGCCGGCCGGTCCTGATCCTCTCCGGGGCGATGGACCCGATCGTACCCGTCGAGAATGCAAGGCGCCTCGCGCAGCAGCTTTCCGCCTCCGGGGCGCGCGTGGAGCATAGGATCCTGCCGGCCGGCCACGGCCTGTCGCAGGCCGATGTCAGTCAGGCCCTCGCATGGCTTCGCAGCCTCCAACGCCCCGAAGCGGCCTGATTCCGCAACTGACGACAGGATGGAGCGATTGACGATGTCCCCGATTTCCTCTCCCGGCGCGACCGCCCTGCTGCCGGTGGCCGGCCGGGTCCTGATGAGCGCGATCTTTCTCGTGAGCGGCGCCGGCAAGCTCGCCGCCCCCGCCGCGACGCTCGCCACCATCGAGGCCGCCCATCTGCCGCTGCCGCCGCTCGCCTACGCGGCGGCGACAAGCGTGGAGGTCGTCGGCGGGCTGCTGCTCATCGCCGGCTACCGCACCCGGCTCGTCGCCCTGATCCTCGCGCTCTTCGCGGTCGCCACCGCGGTGACCTTCCACGCGGCCCTCGGCGACCAGAACCAGATGTTCCACTTCCTGAAGAACCTCGCCATGGCCGGCGGCTTGCTTCAGGTCGCGGCCTTCGGGGCCGGTCCGTTCAGCCTCGACGCGCGGCAGGGCCGGGCCTGACCCGTCCTTCGACTGTTGCGACTATCGGGAGACCACCATGCCCTACTTCACCACGCAGGACGGCACGCAGATCTACTTCAAGGATTGGGGCACCGGGCAGCCGGTGGTCTTCAGCCACGGCTGGCCGCTCAACGGCGACGCCTGGGAGGATCAGATGCTGTTCCTCGGGCAGCACGGGTTCCGGGTCATCGCCCATGACCGCCGGGGGCACGGTCGCTCCGAGCAGCCCTGGTCCGGCAACGACATGGACACCTATGCGGACGATCTCGCCGGGCTGATCGCCCATCTCGACCTGCGCGACGCGGTGCTGGTCGGCCACTCCACCGGTGGCGGCGAGGTCGCCCGCACCATCGGGCGGCACGGCACGGCGCGCATCGCCAAGGCGGTGCTGGTCGGGGCCGTGACGCCCCAGATGGTCCGGACCCCCGCGAATCCGGGCGGCCAGCCCAGGGAGGTGTTCGACGGCATCCGCGACTCGGTCCTCCGCGACCGGTCCCAGTTCTTCAAGGACCTGAGCGGCCCGTTCTACGGCGCCAACCGACCGGGCGCCGCTGTCAGCGACGGTCTGCGGGACACGTTCTGGATGCAGGGCATGATGGCCGGCCTGCGGAACGTGCACGCCTGCGTGGCGGCCTTCTCGGAGACCGACTTCACCGCGGACCTGAAGCGCATCGACGTGCCGACCCTGTTCGTGCACGGCGACGACGACCAGATCGTGCCGATCGACGCCGCGGCGCGCGCCGCCGTCAAGCTCGTGCCGAACGCCGTGCTGAAGGAGTATCCGGGCGCCCCGCACGGGCTGGCCGCCACCCACAAGGACCGGCTCAGCGCAGACCTGCTCGCCTTCATCCAAGGTTGAGGAGACCGGCGGCCTTTCCCGCGCGGGTCCGGGCTCCTAAAGCCTGCGACGGGCCGCACGCCGCGGTCCGTCAGACCCGAACCTCCGCACGGATCCTCGCATGCCGACCTCCGACGCACCCCTCGCCCTCGGGATCATCGGCGCGGGCATCATGGGCGAGCGCCTGCTCGGCGCGATCCACGGGGCGGCGGATTCGCCCGTGCGGGTCGCGGCGATCTGGGATCCGGCCCCGGAGGCCCTGGCCCGGATCGGCGCGGCCTTCCCGGCGGTGCCGCGCGTAGCCGACGCCGCCGCGGTCGTGGCGGCGAGCGACTGCGTCTACGTCGCCTCGCCGCCCGCCTCGCATCTCGGCTATGCCCGTGCCGCCCTGGCCGCCGGCCGGAGCGTCTTCTGCGAGAAGCCGCTCGCCATCGATCTGGCCGATGCCCGCGCCTTCGTGGCGGACACCACGGGTGCCGGCGCGGTCAATTTCCCGTTCGCCTCGTCGCCGGGCGTGGCGACGATCGAGCGCTGGATCGAGGCGGGCGCGGTCGGCACGCCCCGGGCGCTCACCATCGCGGTGGCATTCGCTCGCTGGCCGCGCCCCTGGCAGGCCGACGCCGCGCACTGGCTCGACGCCCGGGCGGAGGGCGGCTTCACCCGCGAGGTGGTCTCGCATTTCCTGTTCCTGGCCCGCCGCCAACTCGGCCCGCTCCAGGGTCTCGCGGGACGGATCGCGTTCCCGGAGCCGGGCCGGTCCGAGCGCGCGATCGACGTGACGCTCACCGCGGGTGGGATTCCCGTCACCCTGACCGGCCGGGTCGGGGGCGTCGAGGCCGACGACCACAACACGTGGACGCTGGAGGGCGATGCGGGCGCCGTCCGGCTGCGCGACTGGGCCATCGCGGAGCGTCGGGGCGCCGACGGGCGCTTCGAGCCGGAGCCGGACGCGATCCCCAACGAGCGGCTGCGGCCGATCACCCTCCGGCGACAGCTTGAGGGCGTCGTCCGGATGGCCCGCGGCGAACCCCATCCCCTCGCCACCTTCGCGGAGGCGCTCGCCGTGCAGGAGGTCGTCGAGGGTATCCTGGCCTTGTGAGGGCCGGGCGCGGGCCCGCGCCCGAAGAACGAACCCGCCGAGGCTCCGCCGTCTTCGAGCGGAGGGCGGCCATTCAGGCCGTGGGACGCGGGTTGGCCTCTCGCTACCCTGGATCGCTGCGCTCGCGATGACGGAGCGGACCGGGACCGAGCGACCCGGACCTTGAGGCGTTCAGCTTCCCAGCAGGTCGACCAGGAACGGGATCAGCGGCGCGTCGGCGGGCGGCATGGCGAGATCGCGCAGCGCCTTCGGCCGGACCCATTTGAGCGCCTGTCCCTCCATCGGGCGCGGCGTGCCGGTCCAGCGCCGGCAGACGTAGAGCGGCATCAAAAGGTGGAAGTCCGGATAGGCATGGCTGGCGAAGGTCAGCGGCGCGAGGCAGGGCTCCTCGACCCGGATGCCGAGTTCCTCGGCGAGCTCCCGGATCAGGGTCTGCTCGGGGCGCTCGCCGGGCTCGACCTTGCCGCCGGGGAACTCCCACAGGCCGGCGAGCTGCTTGCCCGCCGGACGCTCGCTCACCAGCACCCGGCCGTCGACGTCGACGAGGGCCACGGCGACCACCAGAAGCAGGCGCAGCGCGCCGCCTTCGAGCCCGCTCATTGCGCCACCGCGAAAGCGGCCGTGACCTCTGAGGACATCTGTATCGTGCCCGCCTCGATCGGCACCCGTCGCCCTTTGGCGGCCATCGGTGCCGCGCGGGCCATCTCCAGCGCCGGGCGGTACGGTGTCCCGACCGTGGTGGTCAGCGTGCAGAGCGCGCCGAGCTTGGCCCCGACCGCCTCGGCGAGCGCCTCGGCCCGGCTCCGGGCGTCCCGGGTCGCCGCGACCTGAAGGGCTGCTTCGCTCTTGTCCGGGTCGCGCAGTCCGAAGCTCACGCCGTCGATGCGGTTCGCCCCGGAGTCCAGTGCTTGCCGGAGAAGGTCGCCGAGGCGGTCCATATCGGCGAGGCGGACCGTGACGAGGTTGCTGGCGCGGTAGCCGTCGGGCTCCTCGGTCACGGCGCCTCCGGGCCGGGCGACGGTGCGGGTCGCCGTCTGCAGGGTGACGGCGGCCGTCCCGATATCGGCCGGCGGGACTCCGAGGGCACGGGCCTGCGCCGAGACGCCGGACACCGCCTTCGAGGCCGCGTCGAGGGCGGCTGCCGCGGTCGCGGCGCGCGCCTCAATGCCGACGGTCACCTCGGCGAAGTCCGGTGCCCGCGTCTCCGCCGCGCGTCCGACGACGCTGATATGCCGCTTGCACGCCGCGTCGTCGGCCTGAACCGGGGCCGCCAGGACCGTGACCAGCAGGGCGCCGGACAGGATGGCCCTCACGAGCGGTAATCCCCGTTGATCTCGACATAGGCCTTGGTCAGGTCGCAGGTCCAGACGCGGGCATGGCCGTCGCCCAGGCCGAGATCGACCCGGATCTCGATCTCCGGTTCGCGCATCACGGCGCTGGCAGCCGCTTCGCTGTAATCGGGGTCGCGAGCGCCCTGGACGGCCACCCGGACGTCGCCGAACCAGATCGCGAGCCGGTCGCGGTCGGCGGGCTCGCCGGCCTTGCCCACGGCCATCACGACGCGGCCCCAATTGGCATCCTCGCCGGCCACCGCGGTCTTCACCAGCGGCGAGTTGGCGATCGACATCGCGATGCGGTGCGCGGAGGCGTCGCTCTCGGCGCCGGTGACCCGCACGGTGACGAACTTGCGCGCGCCCTCACCATCCTTGGCGACGAGCTGGGCCAGCTCGATCAGCAGGCCGTCGAGCGCCTCCCGGAAGCCGGCGAGAAGCGGGTCGGCGGGATCCGTGATGGCCGGATGGCCGGCCCTGGCGGTGGCGAACAGCATCAGCGTGTCGGAGGTGGACGTGTCGCCGTCCACCGTCACGCAGTTGAAGCTCGTCTTCGTGCCCGCCGACAGGAGCGCCTGCAGCACGTCCTGCGGCAGGGCCGCGTCGGTGAAGACGAAGGACAGCATCGTCGCCATGTCGGGGGCGATCATGCCGGCGCCCTTGGCGATCCCGTTGATGGTCACGGGCACGCCGGCGATCTCGGCCGTGCGGGTGGCGAGCTTCGGGAAGGTGTCGGTGGTCATGATCGCGCGGGCCGCCGCATTCCAGGCGGCCGGTCCATCCTCGGCCCGGGCCGCGCACTCCGCGAGCACGCCCTCGAACCGCTCCGCCGGAAGCGGCTCGCCGATCACGCCGGTCGACGCCACGTACACCTCCCCCGTGCGGCAGCCCGCCGCCTGCGCGGCGATCTCGACGGTGCGCGCCACCGCGTCGCGTCCGAGCCGGCCCGTGAAGGCGTTGGCGTTGCCCGAATTGACCACCAGCGCCCGCGCGGATCCGTCGGCCAGGGCGTCGCGACACCAATCCACCGGCGCCGAGGGACATTTCGACCGGGTGAACACCCCCGCGGCCCGGGTGCCGGATTCCAGCGCGACGTAGAGCACGTCGGTTCGGCCGCTGTAGCGGATCCCCGCCTGAGCGGTGGCGATGCGCACGCCCGGCAGGGGGGGCAGCTCGGGCATCGCGGTGGGCGCCAGCGGGGAGACGGGAGGGGCTTTCGCGGATGACATCGGCTCAGGCTCCGGCACGCGCGGCTCAGGTTCCGCGGCGGCCCGGTGTTGCCCGCGCGACCCCTGCGGCGTCAACCGTGTGCTCAGCCTATGGCCACGCTTCGAGCTGCTTCGGTTTTGTGCACCGACGGCGCCGAATACGGCGGTATCACGGCGTCGGGCTTGCGTGTGGATTGCATCCCAGCCTAGCATGCTGCATCGCAAAGTCAGCGCGAGGTCGAGTGCGGAATGCCCCCAGCCGACGTCGAGACTGCCTCGGGCAGCCTTCCCCAGGGCAGCTGCTATCGAATCCAGGTTCTGGTGGTCGGCTGCCACAAGCGCTGGCGCGACGAGGTCTCCGCGCAAGTCCGGATGCTGGGTTATCAGGTCACCGCCTGCGATCGCGGCGTCGATGCCATGACGGTGCTGGCCCTCGGCCTCCCCGTGGATGTGATCGTGGTGGATACCGCGCTCCAGGGGGGATTGTGCTGCGCGCAGCTCGCCGTCGAGGCGCGGGCCCTGCGCCCGGCCCTGCGCATCATCCTCGCTAGCGACCCGGTGGACGCGATGGAGCCGGAGGCGTCGGCCCGCGTGCCCGACGCGCTGCTCGTCCCGCGCGACCAGCTTCAGAACGGCATGGTCGCCACGATGATGCGCGAGGCGCTGGCGAACCGCGCGGCCTGAGGTCCGGCGCGACGGCCTGAGGGGCCTCGCAAGGCGTCGAGCGAATCGCGGCCGACGCGACTCACGACGTCGCCGCGCCTCCGTGCCGGTTCGGTACTGTTGCAATCGGGACGGCCCGCTCGATGTCAGCAACGCGGGCCGGGCCGCACGGCAATCCAAATGCAGCGGCCGCGTGATCCGGTGAAAGAGGGATCCCCGCGCAGTTTTAGCGCGGCTCAGCAGCGGACACGCGCAAGTCGAAGCTTTCTGGCGGCCCAGGACGCGTTGTCAGAACTGGTCCATCGCGACGAGAACGCCCCGATTGCCGTTTGCGCGTACCGCCCTGCGTCTGCGGCTGACTTGCCTGGCCTGAATATCAAATATATCTCAATACATTGCCGCCAAATATATATAGTACAAGTTGAACTTGATCGCGTGACACGATGTTGTCATGATTGAGGCGTCTATCGTTCGGCCGAGAACTTGGCCTGTTCCGTGGAAGATGCGCCTGTGAGAACTGGGATACGCTCTCGCCTCTACGCGGGATTTGCGATGCTCGTCATGATCACGGGTATCATCGGTGCATTAGCGATCTACCAGCAAGGAGTGATCAGCGAAGACCACGCGCTCCGGGAGCGGGTGGAGCGGGGGGCGCAATCGGTCCTGATGATCGACGGTCACGCCGCACGCCTCATCGGAACCGCCGAACGGTACCGGCTCCAGCCGGATCCCGATCTGATCGTCGCGATGGAGCAGGCCCGGCGGGCGATCGAGCAGACCTGCGACAAGTACTTCTCGCTGGCCATGACCGACGGCGGGCGGAAGCTGTACGACGACGTGCGGGAGGCCGCCCGCGCGATGAAGCCGGAGCTGGAGCGCCTCGCGGCCTCGGGCGCGACCCTGCGTGAAGCCAGGGCGAAACTCTACGAGACCGGCAATACACTCACCGTTCTTCTCGGAAACCTGCTCGCGGACGTGCGCGCCCGAGGCGGCGAGGCAATGCTGGCGCGGATCGAGCACATCGAGAATGCCGTCCTGCGGTCCCGCATCGCATCGGCCCGCTTCGTGATCGGCCTGGATCCGCAGGACCGCAGCACCTTCGAGCAGCGGGTCGAGCAGGCTCTGGCGGCCCTGGATGCGTTCAAGGACACGCAGGGCGGCGCGGTCTTCGCGCAGCAGGTCAGGGCCGTTCGCGACGCGCTGGTCGCCGCCGCGACCGGCTTCCGTGCGTACGATCAGGCGGTGGCTTCGGCAAAGGCGACGTTCGAAACCGGGATCAAGCCCCACACCGACGCGATCGAACGGCTCGGCATCGCGCTGCGCGACCGGATCGTGGCCGCCGGCGAGAGGATTTCCCGGGAGACCGCGTCGGCCGCGTCACGGGCCCGCTACATCCTGATCGGCCTCGTCGGCGCGGCCCTGCTCCTCGGGGGCGTCCTGGCCTTCATGCTGGCCCGCAGCATCATCCGGCCGATCGCCGGCATGACGGAGGCGATGACGCGGCTGGCCGGCGGCGACCTTCAGGTCGTTGTGCCGTACCGCGACGCGGCCGACGAGATGGGCGCGATGGCCAAGGCCGTCGACATCTTCCGGCAGAACGCGGTCGCCCGAGCGGAGCTCGAGGCGGCGCAGGCCGCCGAACGGGAGGCTCGCCTCCGCCGGGCCGAGCGGGTCGAGCAGCGCGTCCAAGCCTTCCAGGCGAAGATCGCCGCCTCGCTCGCCATCGTCACGGCGGCGACCAGCGAACTCGACGCGACCGCGCAGGCGATGACCCGGGTGGCCGACAACACCAACAGTCAGGCGGTGACATCGAGCTCGGCCGCCGCGCAGACCTCGGCCAATGTCCAGACCGTCGCGGCGGCCGCCGAGGAGATGGTCTCCTCGCTTCAGGAGATCGAGCGGCAGGTCGTGCGCTCCAACGAGGTGGCCGGTCACGCCGCCCACGAGGCCGAGGCGACCAACGCCGCCATGGCGAGCCTGCGCGCCGCCGCCGAGCAGATCGGCGCTGCCGTGATCATGATCTCCGGCATCGCGAACCAGACCAACCTGCTGGCCCTCAACGCCACCATCGAGGCGGCGCGGGCCGGCGAGGCGGGGCGCGGCTTCGCCGTCGTGGCCTCGGAAGTGAAGGAGCTCGCTTCGCAGACGGCGCGGGCCACCGAGGAGATCGGCGGCCAGATCGCCGCGATCCAGGCGGCCTCGGGGCAGGCCGCGGAGGCGATGGCCCAGATCGGCCGCACGATCGCCGCCGTGAACGAGATCAGCGGCGCCATCGCCGCGACGGTGGTGCAGCAGACGGCCGCCACGAGCGAGATCTCGCGCAATGCCGGTGAAGCGGCGCGGGGCACGGAGAATGTGTCGGCCAACGTCACGCGCGTGCTGGCCGCCGCTCGCGAGACCGGCAGCGCAGCCGCGCAGGTCCAGAGCGCTGCGTCCGAGCTTGCCACCCAGTCATTGACGGTCAAGCGCGAGGTCGACAGCTTCCTCGACGACATTCAGGCGGCGTGAAGGCCAGGGCGGCCTAGATGGCGGCGGTGTCGGTCTCGTCGCCGTCGCGCGACCGCCGCTCGCGGGGGCGTCGATCGAGGAAGGAGCGGCCGAGGGCGCGCAGGGGCGCCGTCAACCGACGGACATCCTCGGCGCGTTCCATGACGCGCTCGCCGTTGCGGATTTCCTTGTCGAGCTTCGCCATCGTCCGGGCCAGGGCCGGGTCGTCGTCGTCGAGCCAGACCTGGGTCACGCGGGCGAAAGCGATGACCACGCCCTGCAGCTTGAACTGTCCGAGGGGGCCTTCGGTGTCGATCCCGGCCGCCGCCAGCATGTAACGGTGCGAGTTCAGCATCACGCCGTTCAGCGCCAGCATCGACAGCGGCTCGCCGCGCAGCGCGTAGGCGATCCGGCGCAGGGCGGGCTTGTAGGGCTCCATCGCATCGATGCGGCGCATCAGAACGTCGAACAGCCGCTCGCGGGTGGGCTCCTCCTCAAGGCCGGCGAGATCGCCCTCCAGGACCTTGCGGTCGATGATGCGGGTCAGGCCGCCGAGCACGGCGCCCTTCGACGGGAACAGGTCGCGCAGTTCGGCGAGCGTCAGACCCGCCTCCCGGGCGATGTCGCTCACCTCGATGTCGTTCCAGGGCTGCTCGGCGGCGAGCCGCATCAGAGCCTCGACGGCGGCCTCCCGGGGCGGCAGCTTCGGCGCGCTATCCTCCGGCGCCGCACCGGCGCTCCGCGCCGCGCCATCCTGAGCGGAGGCCGCGGGGGCGACGCTCTCGGTGGCGCTGCTCGCTTTGGGGGACGTCGCGCCCTTGCGGGGACGCTTGGAGGTGGCTCTGCTGTCGGTCATGGATCGGTCGCCCGGTCTGTCGGTCGTGTCGCCTCATGTAGGCGAGCCGGCGGCGAAGGGCAGGGCCGTCGCGCGGCCATGCCGCACGGACGCCGCACCGTGTCAGCCGGCGAGGTCCTCCGCCCGTCTGCGGGCCGCCGCCACGGCCTCCCGCATCAGCGCGCCGAGGCCGTCCGGCCGCATCAGCACGTCGAGGGCCGCCGCCGTGGTGCCGCCGGGGGAGGTGACGTTGCGGCGCAAGTCCGCCGCCTCGGCCGGGTCTGCGTCGAGGAGCGCACCGGCCCCCGCCACCGTCGCCCGGGCGAGGTTGCGGGCCACGTCGGGATCCAGGCCGGCCGCGATGCCGGCATCCGCCAGGGTCTCGGCGAGCAGGAACACGTAGGCCGGCCCGGAGCCCGAGACCGCCGTCACGGCGTCGATCTGCGCCTCGTCGGTGAGCCACGCCATCGTGCCGTTCGCCGCGAACAGCGCCTCGGCGGCCGCGCGCTGCGCGGGCGTCACCTCGGGATTCGCGCAGGCGCCGGTGGCGCCCCGGCCGATGCTCGCCGGCAGGTTCGGCATGGCCCGGACGACGGCCCGCGCCCGCGGCAGGCGGGCGCGGAGATCCGCGATGGTCTTGCCCGCCAGGATCGAGACGAGGAGCGTGTCGCGGCCGATCAGCCGGTCGAGCCCCGGGGCGGCCGTCTCCAGACCCTGCGGCTTGATGCCGAGGACCAGAACGGCGCCGGGCTCGGGGGCCGGGGGGTTCAGGGCGATGCCCCGTTCGGTGCAGAGGTCCACGATCGCGCCGGACGGCACGGGGTCGATGATCGTCGTCCGGCGCGGGTCGAGGCCAGCATCCAGCCAGCCCGCCAGCATCGCGCCGCCCATCTTGCCGGCCCCGGCCAGGACCAGCGAGGCGGGCATCGGCATCGGGCCGGTCACGCCTCGCCTTCGGTCTCGAACAGGACAGCGTCCAGCGCTTCGCGGGCGCTCTTGCCGGCCCAGAGCACGAACTGGAACGCTTGGAAGTAGCGTTCGCAGGCGTCCACCGCGGTCTTCATCATGGTGGCGCATTGCGGGTGGGTCGGCACCGCGCCCCCCGTCAGCAGCAGGGCGTGCCGGAACATCACGACGTTGTCGGTGGTCCAAAGGTCGAAATGGCCGACCCACAGTTGTTCATTGATCATCGCGATCAGGCGCATCACCTCGGTGCGCTGCCGCTCCTGCACCTTGAGGTCGAAGGCGCAGGCGACGTGAAGCGCCTCGACATCCTCGATCCAGGTGAAGGCCACGTTGTAGTCGGTCCACCGGCCGGGGCTCGTGACCGACATCTCGTCGGTCTCGGCCCGGTCGAAGATCCAATCGCGCAGGGAGGCCAGCCGCTCGACGACGTCGAGCGGATGCTCGTTCCGGTCCGGGTCGTGGAAGTCGACGTTGAGAAGCGGCATGACGATCCAAAAGGACGGCCCGGACGAGATCCGGCCCGACGTGACGGTGACGCGAAACCGGAGCGTGAGAACACTCCGAGAACTGGAACGATCGGCAGATCTAGGCCGGTGGTGATGCGATCGACTGTCGAAGCTCTGCGGACATCGCCCTGCAGCCCCCGAATCACCCTATGCCCGACTATAGACCGGCCGTGACTCGCGACACAAAGTGCAGGTCACAATCGGTGAACAGGAAACCGGATCGTCGCCGCGGCTTCCTGTGTAAAAGCCGGGGGCGTTGCCGCGGAGACTCAGACGGCCTCGCTCAGGCCCGCGGCGCCCGCTCCGGCGGCACCGGATTTCGCCTCCAGGGCCGCAATTCGGGCGGAGAGGGCCTCGTTCTGCGCCTGCAGCTGAGTCACGAGGTCGCGGAGCACGTCGAGCTCCTCGCGCGAGGCGATGTCGAGGTCGCGGATGACGCGTTCGAGCTGCGCCCGGGCCACGGTCTCCGCCTCGCGGCGGACGCCCTGCGCGGCGCCGGCCGCGTCGGTCATCAGGCGGGCGAGGTCGTCGAACAGTCGATTGGAGGGGGGCATCGAGGTCTCCCGGATCGGCCGGCTGCCGCGGCGGCCGCCTGACGGCGCGATTCGAGAGGACGAGATAGGAATCTTCGCGATGGGGAGCAACGCCCGGTCGGTCCGGGACGGCGAGGCGGAGGCGCGAGGCCCCCGCTTCGCCGGCTGATCACATGTGGCGCATCATGCGGCGATGCATGCGGTGATGCATCATGCGGCGCTCCATCCGGCGGTGCATCATGCGGCGCTCCATCCGGCGGTGCATCATGCGGTGCTCCATCGGGGTCATGCGGACATGGGTCACGGCGTCGGGCGCCGTGACGGCGCCGGGCATCGCCGGAGCCGCCGAGGCCGGCTGGACGAGAGCGGCGCCGCCCAGGGAGGCCAGCACGGCAAAGGCGAAGGTCAGTTTCCTCACGAGGAGACTCCAATTTTCTGGTGGCCGGGTCGGGTGCCCGGTTCCTCCTCCCGGACGGGAGGTGCGGAGAGTCGTCTCGTGCCGCGGGGCGGCACGGCGGGTCTGCGAGGACCCGCCGCCATCAACTGCCAAGTCAGAGATTCGTTTCCTCGAAGGCCTTCACCCATTCGGCACAGATTCCCGAACGCACGATGTCGTTGCGGGTGAACTCCACCACCGGGATCGGCATCATCCGGCTCTTGACCATGTGCATGACGGTGCGCAGGCCGGAGGTCTCGCGCAGGTCGGTCTGCGACACATCGCCGTTGATGATGACCTGACAATCGTCGCCGATCCGGGTCAGGAACATCTTGATCTCGTTGATCGTGGTGTTCTGGGCCTCGTCGAGGATCACGAGGCAGTTCTTGAAGGTCCGCCCGCGCATCACCTCGAAGGGGACGATCTCGATGTCGCCGGTCTTGAGGGCGATCTCGAAGGCGGCGGCGCCCATGCGCTCCTTCATAGCCTCGGTCAGCGGAGCGACCCAGGGGGCGATCTTCTCTTCCAGCGTGCCGGGGAAGTAGCCGAGGGACCGGCCCGAGGGCACGTTCGGGCGGGTGATGACGACCTTGGCGATCCGGCGCTGGCGGAGCTGGTCCGCCGCGCGGGTGCCGGCGATGAAGGTCTTTCCGGTGCCGGCCGGCCCCAGGACGATGACCTGCGGGGAGCGGGCGAGGGCGTCGAGATACTCGGCTTGGCGTTCGGTGAGCGGCTGGATGGGGGCGAGGTTGCGTTCTTCGTCGAAGCGTGTGCGGTGAATGCGGGACGTGCGGTCTTCAACCAGTTCAAGTCGTGCGCGGCGTCTCTTCATGGATGTACACTCCAACGGGACTAGCCAACCTGGATCTGTATCTGAACTGCCGTTTACCTGCGTGCTCCCGGTTCTATTCGTTTGCGAAACTTAATACCGGCCCCAGGCCGAAGGTTCCGCCCCGCGCTCGTCCGCCTGTGGAGAGCGTCACGACGATCCGTGCGCGGCCGAATACACGATGCAACTGGCGCACCAGTGCGATTCGCATCCGACGAATGCGCGCCGGGTGTGACCAAGGGGTGACGGTGGGCAAGGGGGCTTCGAAAAAGCCGCGCGGCTGGCGCGGATGCATCAGGTTCGGGACGGGGGAGACGCGATGACGCGGCATCCGGCACGATCACGATCCTCCCCGCCCGCAGGGGCGAAGCCGGCCGACCCTGCCGCCCTGAAACGTCCGGGCTTGGTCGGCGGGACGGGCCTCACCCGGCCTGGATGAAGCTGTCGAGCACCATTTTCTGGCCGGCCTTGTCGAAGTCAACGGTGAGCTTGTTGCCATCGACGCCCGCGACCGTTCCGGGCCCGAACTTGGTGTGGAAGACCCGCTGGCCGGCCTGGAAGGCCGAGGGCGCGCCCGTCGACTTGGCGATCAGCTCGCCCTCGATCTGGCGAGGTCCGCCGGACTGGCCGCCGGAGCGGCCCCCCGGGCCCGCCGACCGGAAGCCGCCGCCGGACCCGGACCGGCCACCCGGCGCGGTGTTGGCCTGCGCCCGCTGCCACCCCGGCGTGCCGTAGCTCGATCCGAACGGCGCCGGGTTGCGGTCGAACCGCGAGGCGCCGGCCGAGAAGTGGGCGGGGGCCTCGACCACGTCGACGGCGGTCTCGGGCAACTCGTCGATGAACCGCGACGGGATGGTCGACGACCAGAGCCCGTGGATGCGCCGGTTGACCGCGAAGGACAGCTTCGCCCGCTTGCGCGCCCGGGTCAGGCCCACATGGGCGAGGCGCCGCTCCTCCTCCAGGCCGGCGCGGCCGCTCTCGTCCAGCGCCCGCTGGTTCGGGAACAGGCCGTCCTCCCAGCCGGGGAGGAACACGGTGTCGAATTCGAGCCCCTTGGCGGCGTGGAGCGTCATCAGCGAGACCCGCTCGGCGCCCTCCGCCTCGGAGGCCTCCATCACCAGGGAGACGTGCTCCAGGAAGGCCGCGAGGTCGGGGAATTCCTCCATGGAGCGGACGAATTCCTTCAGGTTCTCCAGCCGGCCGGCGGCGTCGGCCGAGCGGTCCTTCTGCCACATCTCGGTGTAGCCGGATTCCTCGAGGATCGTCTGCGCGACCTCGCTGTGCGGCTGCGCCTCCACCAGTCGCGCCCACCGTGCGAAGCTCTCGGTGAGCGCCCGCAGGGTCGAGCGGACGCGGGGCTTCAGCTCGTCGGTCTCGCACAGGCGCTCGGCGGCGATCCGCAGGGGCAGCCGGTTGGCACGGCCGTAGGTGTGGAGCTGCTGCAGGGTGGCGTCGCCCAGGCCGCGCTTGGGCGTGTTCACGATCCGCTCGAAGGCGAGGTCGTCGCTGACATTCACGGTGGCGCGCAGATACGCCAGGGCGTCGCGGATCTCGGCGCGCTCGTAGAAGCGCGGGCCGCCGATGACCCGATAGGGCAGGCCGAGCTGGACGAACCGATCCTCGATCTCGCGCATCTGCGCGGAAATCCGCACCAGCACGGCGATCTCCGACAGGGGATGCTGCTTCACCTGGAGGGATTCGATCGATTCGGCGAGCATCCGCGCCTCCTCCTCGGAATCCCAGGCGCCCGTGACGGTGACGCGCTCGCCCGGCTCGTCGTCGGTGCGCAGGGTCTTGCCGAGGCGGCTCTCGTTCTTGGCGATCAGCCCCGAGGCGGCGGCGAGGATATGGCCGGTGGAGCGGTAGTTGCGCTCCAGCCGCACCACCACCGCGCCGGGGAAATCGTGCTCGAAGCGCAGGATGTTGTCGACCTCGGCGCCGCGCCAGCCGTAGATCGACTGGTCGTCGTCGCCCACGCAGGCGATGTTCTTGCGCTGTTGCGCCAGCAGGCGCAGCCACAGGTACTGCGCGACGTTGGTGTCTTGGTACTCGTCCACCAGGATGTAGCGGAACCGGTCCTGGTAATTGGCCAGGACGTCGGGGTTCTCCCGCCAGAGCTTAAGGCAGAGCAGCAGGAGATCGCCGAAATCGACGGCGTTCAGCGTCGCGAGCCGGGCCTGGTAGGCGGTGTAGAGCGCGCCGCCCTTTCCGAAGGCGAACGAGGCAGCCTCGCCCGGGGGCACCTGCTCGGGGCCGAGGCCGCGGTTCTTCCAGCCGTCGATGGCGTGGGACAGGGCCCGGGCCGGCCAGCGCTTCTCGTCGACGTTCTGGTCGGCGATCACCTGCTTCATCAGCCGGAGCTGGTCGTCGGTGCCCAGGATGGTGAAGTCGGATTTGAGCCCAACCAGCTCGGCGTGGCGGCGCAGGATCTTGGTGCCGATGGCGTGGAAGGTGCCGAGCCAGGGCATGCCCTCGCCGGCGGGGCCGATCAGCGTGCCGATCCGGTGCTTCATCTCCCGGGCGGCCTTGTTGGTGAAGGTCACCGCCAGGATGTCGAAGGGGCGCGCCCGCCCGGTGGCGATCAGGTGGGCGATGCGGGTGGTCAGCACCCGGGTCTTGCCGGTGCCGGCGCCGGCCAGCACGAGGATCGGGCCCTCCGTGGTCTCGACGGCGCGGCGCTGCTCGGGATTGAGCCCCTCGAGATAGCCGGCGGCGTCGCGGCGGAGGGCGCCCATGGCGCGGGCGGTGATGGACGTGGCGGGCGCGCCGTCCCCGGCGGGCTGCGCTTGCGGGCGGTTCTGCATCCCGCATCCCTGGACCAAATCGCGAACGGCGTCGAGGCCGTTCGCGCCGCCGAGGGGGCGCGGAGCCATGAAGCGCGGCTGTCTGCGCCGGGACGATCCGCGCCCTTCGGGGCCCGCGGCCGGCTGCGGGGCGCCCCCGTCTCCCCGGTGGCCGCGGATCGGCACCTGTGTGATCAGGGGCCGACAGCGGCGGCGGAGCGCGACAAGCCCCCTCTCCCGTGCGGGAGAGGGTTGGGGTGAGGGATCAGGTCTTTCCGGAGAGGTCGCATCCCTCACCCTGTCCCTCTCCCGCACGGGAGAGGGGATCCGCGCCCGGTCCGGAGCTCATGGCCCGGGGTGCCGCGGGCCGCCGCGCGCGCGCCGAGAGCCGCTCCGGACCGTGGCATCGCCGCTGGCGCTCCCGGGGGCTTATCGTGCTATGGCCGTGACAACTGACTCGCGGGGGCACGCGGGGCACGGCGGCACGGTGATGGCGCGGCCTCGCGGAGAGATGGTGCGGAACAGGACCATTGCGTGATCTTCTGACCGCGCTGGCGTGCGCCGTCATCCTGGTTCTCGTGGCGGCGCTCGCCGTTCCGCCCTTCGTCGACTGGCAGGCCCATCGCGCGCTCGTCGACCGGGCGCTCGCCCGGTCCCTCGGCGTCCCGGTCCGGACCGACGGCCGGATCGAGGTCCGGCTGCTGCCCTCGCCGCGGCTGCGCGTGGACCGCCTGCATCTCGGCGCCGATCCGGACCGGCCGAGCCTGGACGCCCGGTTCGTCAAGGCCGAGATCGCCCTCGCGCCGCTCCTGAAGGGCGAGTTCCGCTTCACCGAGACCCGGATCGGCCGGGCCGAGATCAAGCTCCCGGTCGCCGGCCCCGACGCCCTGAAGCTGCCGGCCGATTTCGGTGGCGCCCTGCGCGACCGCGACCTCGCGATCGAGAACCTGCAGATCCAGCAGTTCCTGGTCACCACGCAGGTGCCCGCCACCGGGCGGACCGACCAGCTCTACGTCCAGGACCTGCACCTGCAGGCGCCGGCCCTGGTCGGCCCCTGGCGGGTCGAGGGGACGAGCGGCGGCATCCCGTTCCGGGCGGTGAGTGGCACGCCGGGACCCGACGGGCGCCTCGCCGCCAAGATCTCCGGCGGCGGCGACGCGGCTCCGCGCTTCGAGGCGGATGCACGCTTCGGCCTCGCGCCGAGCGAAGCCGGCGGCTCCCTGGTCGAGGCCGAGGGCTCGGCGCGCCTCGTCGTCGGGCCGCCGACCCAGGCCGCGGGCGCCTACCTGCCCTTCTCGCTGGCCGGCACCTTCAAGGCCCGGGGCACGCAGGTGCGGTTCGAGGGCGTCGACCTCGCCATCGATCCCGGGGGCCGGAGCCTGCGGTTCGGCGGCACCGGCCGGCTCGATCTGCGCCAGTGGCGCGGCGGCCTGACCCTCGAGGCCCGCCGCCTCGACCTCGACGCCTTCCTGACCTCGGCGGAGGGCCAGAATCTGATCGGCCGCGGCCTGCCGCGCTCGGCCGGCAGCCTGCCGGCCATGCTCGATCTCGACCTCACGGTGGGCAGCGCCGTGCTCGGCGGCGAGGATTGGTCGAACCTCGCCCTCACCGGCACCCTGGAACGGGCCGGCGGCCTGCTGCTGCGCCGCCTGTCGGTGACGGGCCCGGCCGACGCCACCGTCGCGGCGAGCGGGCAGGTCGAGACGGCCCCGTTGCGTTTCACCGGCCCGGTGGCGCTCACCGCCCCCGATTCGGAGGCGTTGGGCCGCTATCTGCGCCGCCTCGGCGCCGAGGGGCCCCTCGTCGCGCTCCTCGACGGGCGCACGGTCGAGGCCGCCGCCGACCTGTCGGCCGCCGCCACCGGCCTGTCCCTGCGCAACCTGCGCCTCGGCCTCGGACCGGCGCGGATCACCGGCAACGCCCGCTACACCGCCGCCGAGGGCACCGAGCGCGGCCGCTTCGAGGCCCAGATCCGCGCCAGCGGCCTCGACATCGCCGGCCTGCCGCCCCTCGGGACGACGCTCGGGACCCTGCGCGACACCGACCTCGCCCTGACCCTGGAAGCGAAGGATGTCCGGTTCGGCGCCACGGGCTCCGGCACCGGGACGATCGCGGCGCGGATCCAGTCCGACGGCGCCGGCCTCACGGTCGACAGCCTCGACGTCACCGATCTCGCCGGCGCCAGCGCCCGGCTGTCCGGCCAGATCGGCGCGGACGGGACCGGCCGCGTCTCCGGACGGCTGAAGGCCCCGGCGGCGGCGCCGCTGCTCGGCCTGCTCGAGCGGGTCTGGGTGGGCGAGATCCGCCTGCTGCCCGCCGTCCTGCGGGACGCGCCCCTCGACCTCGCCGTCACCCTCGACCGGGCGGGCGGCGCGGCCGCGGCTTTGCGGACCCAGGCGCGGGGCAGCGCCGGCGGCGGCACCCTCGACCTGACCCTGGCGAGCCGCGGCACGCGGATCGAGGGCGGCACCGCCACGCTCACCGCGCCCCGGGCGGGGGCGTGGTTCGGCCGCACCGACATCGTTGGCCTCCAGCAGCCCGCCGAACTGCACGTGACGGCCGAGCGGCCGGACGGGCAGGCCCTCGCCCTGACGGCGAACGGCACGGTCGCGGGCCTCCGGCTCTCCACCGGCCGCCCGATCCTGGTCGGTCCCGACTTCGTGCCCACGGGCGGCGAAGTCCGGGCCGACACGGCCGATCTGGCGCCGTTCCTGACGCTCGCCGGCGCCGCGACCCTGGCCCCCGGCGCGTGGCCGGCCGACCTCACCGTCACGCTGTCGCGGCAGCAGGGCGAGGCCGCCGCCGCCATCGCCGGCACGGTCGCGGGTTCGGGGGTGAACGGGACGCTGCTGCGGGCGGCGGGCGGCGCCCTGCACGGCCGCCTCGCCCTCGACCGCCTGTCCGTGCCGCAGCTCGCCGCCGCCCTGGTGATCCCGCCGGGGGCGAACGGCACGTTCGGGCCGCCGACGGCCCATCCGGCCCTGTCCCTCGACGCCCGCGTCGCCAGCCTGGATCTCGGGCGCGGCCTCGTCGCCACGGAGGCGACGGCCGCCCTGGGCCTCACCGACGGGAACCTGATCCTGCGGGACCTGTCCGGCAAGCTCGCCGGGGGACGGCTCGTGGGTTCGGTGACGATCGCCCGTCTCGGGGCCGGCGCCGCGGTCTCCGGCTCGGGCAGCCTCGACGGTGCGGCGCTCCCGACGCTGGCCGGCGGCCCGATCGGCGGCCGCCTGAGCGCCGATCTGCGGTTCGCCGCCACGGCCGAGACCTTGCCGGGCCTCGCCGACAGCCTCTCGGGCAGCGGCGCGCTCACCCTGACCGATCTGAGCCTGCCCGCGGCCGATCCCGCGGCCCTCGGCCGGGTGCTGGCCCGGGCGGCCGAGATGGACGACCCGCTCCGCGAGGGGCGGCTCCAGGCCCTGGTCACCGAGGAACTCGCCCGGGGCGGCGGGCAGGCGCGGGGATCCGCCCGGGCCGCCGCCACCATCGTGGGCGGCGTCCTGCGGGCCGGGCCGTTCGACCTCGATCTCGGCCCGGCCCGCTGGGCCGGCACCGTCGGCTACGACCTGCGCGCCGGCCGCCTCGACGTCCGCGGCACGCTCGTGGGCGGCCCGGTCCCCCGGGGCTGGAATGCCGGCCCGCCCGCGGTCCAGTTCGGCCTGACCGGGCCCCTCGGCGCGCCGGAGCGGGTGCTGGATGTCGGCACCCTGTCGAACGGCCTCGCCGCCTTCGTGCTGCAGCGCGAGCTGGAGACGATCGAGCTGACCGAGGCCGACCAGGTGGAGCGGCAGCGCCGCCGCGCCCGGATCGAGATGGACCGGGCCCGCGCGGCGGCTCTCAAGGCCGCGGCCGAGAAGGCTGCCGCCGAGAAAGCGGCTGCGGAGAAGGCCGCCGGGGAGAAGGCCGCCGAGGAGGCGGCGAAGCGGGCCCGCAATCCGGACGAGGGGATCGCCCAACCGCCGGCTCCCGCCGAGGTCCGACCGTGAGGCCGGCCGCATCCTGAGGCAGCTCCCATCTCCGTGGGACCGGCCCCTCTGAACGCCTCAGGCGCCGCGCCCCGTCATGGCCCCGTCATGGCCCCGTCATCGCCGTCATGGGCCATGCGCCCGCACGGACGACGGCGCTCAAGCCTTCCCCACCGCCATGAGCGCGAAGGCGTAGATCAGCGCCACCTCCTCCAGCCGGTCGAACCGGCCGGCGGCGCCGCCGTGGCCGGCCTCCATGTTGATCCGCAGGAGCACCGGCCCGCCGCCCGTCATGGTGGCGCGCAGCCGCGCGACCCACTTGGCCGGCTCCCAGTAGGTCACCCGCGGGTCGGTGAGCCCGCCGAGCGCCAGGATCGCCGGATAGTCCTTGGCGGCGACGTTGTCGTAGGGCGAGTACGACAGGATCGTCCGGAAGGCGGCCTCGCTCTCCCCCGGGTTGCCCCATTCGGGCCATTCCGGCGGGGTCAGGGGCAGCTCCGCGTCGAGCATGGTGTTGAGCACGTCGACGAAGGGGACGTCGGCGACGATCCCGGCGAACAGCTCCGGCGCGAGGTTGGCCACCGCCCCCATCAGCATCCCGCCCGCCGATCCGCCATGGGCGACGATGCGCTTCTCGGCGGTGTAGCGCGCCGCGATCAGGGCCCGGGCGCAGGCGATGAAGTCCGTGAAGGTGTTGGGCTTCTTCTCGCGCTTGCCGTCGAGGTACCAGCGCCAGCCCTTCTCGGTGCCGCCGCGGATATGGGCGATCGCGTAGACGAAGCCGCGGTCGACGAGGCTCAGCAGGTTCGTGCGGAACGCCGCCGGCATCAGCGTGCCGTAGGAGCCGTAGCCGTAGAGCAGCAGCGGCGCGCTGCCGTCGAGGACGAGATCCCGCCGGTGCAGCAGCGAGATCGGCACCTGCGCGCCGTCGGGCGCGGTGGCGAAGAGCCGCCGGGTCACGTAGGCGGCCGGATCGTGGCCGCTCGGCACCGCCTGACGCTTGCGCAGGACCCGCGTGCGGGCCGCGCAGTCGTAGTCCCAGGTCTCCGACGGGGTCGTCATCGACGCGTAGACGAAGCGGATCGTGGCCGTGTCGAAGGCGAGGCCGGCGCGCAGGCCGAGGGAATAGGCTTCCTCCTCGAAGGCCACCGTGTGCTCGGCGCCGTCGGCCAAGTCGCGCACGACGATCCGCGGCTTGGCGTTCTCGATCTCCAGACGGATCAGGTGGCCGGTGAGCAGGTGCAGGTGGCGGATCATCACCCCGGCCCGGTGCGGCACGAGGTCGGTCCAGCGGGCGCGGCCCGGATCGTCCAGCGGCGCGGTGACGATCTTGAAGTCCTCGGCGCCGTCCGCGTTGGTGCGGATGAACAGCCGGTCGCCGCGATGCTCGACCCCGTAGATCAGCAGCGGCGTGCGCGGCTCGACGAGGCGCAAGGGGGCGTCCTCCGCGTGCCGGTCGAGGAGCCGGACCTCGGAGGTCTCATGGTCGCTCACCGTCACGTCGAGGAAGGCGCCGGACTGGGTCTTGCCGATATGGACGAAGTAGCCGGCATCGGCTTCCGCGTAGACGGTCTCGTCCTCGCTCTGCCCCGTGCCGATGCGGTGCCGCATGACCTTCGCGGGCCGGTGGTTGGCGTCCACCGCCACGTACCAGAAGCTCGCCCCGTCCGCGGCCCAGACCGCCTCGCCGGAGGTCGCGTCGACCCGGTCGTCGAGATCGAGGCCGGTGGCGACGTCGCGCACCCGGATCGTGTAGAGTTCCGAGCCCTTGGTGTCGGCGCTCCAGGCGAGTCGTTGGTGGTCGTCGGAATGCACCGCGGCGGCGATCTCGAAGAACGGCAGGCCCTCGCCCTCGCGGTCGCCGTCGATGAGGATCGTCTCGTCCGGGTCCGGCCCCGTTTCGGGCACGTCGGGCGACGTGGCCGGCCGCCGGCAGATCAGCGGGTGCTGGCCGCCCGCGCGATGGCGGGTGTAGTAGGCGAAGGGCCCGTCCGGCTCCGGGACGCCGCTCTCGTCCTCCTGGATGCGCCCGCGCATCTCGGCGACCAGCTGCCGCCGCAGCTCCGTGCTCCCGGCGAGCGCCTGTTCGGCGAAGGCGTTCTCGGCCTTCAGGTAGGCGGCGATGTCGTCAGGCAGCGCCGACGGGTCCTTGAGGACCGTCTGCCAGTTCTCGGCCTTCAGCCAAGCGTAATCGTCGGTGATCTCCTGCCCGTGGACGCTGAAGCGTCGCGGCCGGACCTCGGCGACCGGCGCGCCGGACCGGTGAGCGAGCAAGCCGTGGCCGATCTCCGTCATTGTCTCTCCCGTCGGGTCCCGTCACGTTCGGGTGACGGGATGTGTCCCGCCCGGCGCCGGGATGCAAGGCACCCGGGGCGCAAGGCGGCAGGGCGAGGGCTGTGTTGCGGGGCGGAACGGCGCGGTGATCCCGGGATCTGCGTCACCCCGTCGTCCAGGGGCATCCGGGCCGGGCGCACCGCGCCCGGGGTCTGAACGCCATCGGCTCGGCCGTCCGAGCGGCTCGGCCGTCCGAGCGGCAGAGAGCCTCCGAGAGAGCCTCCGCGCCCCGCGGCGTCGCATCCGCGGGGCGATCTCCATCCACCGTCGTCCGTTCAACGGCTCTTCTTGTAGAGCTTGCTCGCGATCTCGAAGATCTCCTGGGGCGCGTAGTTGGGCGCGAATGCCCCGTAATTGCCGTCGAGCTCGGGGATCTTGCCACCCTCGGGCAGACCGTCCACCACTTCCAGGTTGCCGGGCGGATCGCCGGGCAGCGCCACCTCGTCGTTCGACCACACGCCCGCCGCTTCCTTGTAGTCGTCGGGGCTGAACCGGTAGAGGCGCCGGTGCGAGCCCTCCTGCAGGTATTTCTGGCATTCCGGTATCTTGTCGAGGACGATGTTCGGCGTGGGCAGCATCTTCTCGATCTCGACGCCGGTGAGCTTCTTGAGCGCCAGCGCGTAGGCGTGGGCGTGGACCGAGCCGCGCACCAGGAGATAGCCGCAGACCTCGCGACCGGTCGGGTCCGTCAGGGTCTCGTAGACGCGCAGCTTGTGCAGGCGGGCGCCGCACTCCAAGTGGAAGTTGTGCAGCAGGTCGATGATGATGTTGCCCGTGGTCGTGACCATGTCGACGTTCCACGACTGGGCGTTCGAGTTGACAGGTGTCGCGCCGCCGCCGTTCGACAGGAAGCTGCCGGCCAGCCGGATGTCCTGCATGTCGTGGAAGGGGGCCTTGGAGACGTCGACCTCCTCGGTGTCGTCACCCGGACCGTTGTTCAGCATGGCGATGCCGGTTGAGACCAGCTCGACATGCCCGAGTTCCTCCGCGAAGATGCTCGATACCAGGCTGTAGAAAGGGCGCAGCTTCGACTTGTTGCGGAAGTTGAAGCTTTGGAACATGTAGTTTCCGAGCGTCGACATCTCGCCGTATTTTCCGCCGAGCAGCTCCTGCAGGGCGGCAGCGGCGTTGGGATCGGGCTTCTTCGGCTGGGGCAGTTCAGCCTGAAGGCGGTCGAGCTTCATGAACATGCGAGCAGCTCCGTTTGCGCGGTGTGCGCAAGATGGCATCTGTTCGGGCGGATGATTGTTCCTGTCGCCTCGCAGATCGACAGGTGCGGGATCTGGCAATTACGCCAGGCGGGATTACGAATTCCGCCTCGATACGGTGGCAGCTGAGAAGCAGCCCGTCGCATATCCATCCGCACCGGCCGGCCCGCTTTCGCCCCCTGTCGGCCGTGCGGAACGCCGTCGCCGCTTCCGGGGCGCGGCCCCTTGTCGGTCAGCCGGCAGCTTCGGCTTGGATCGGGGCGCGGCCCCTGGCGCGTCGCGCCGAAGGGGGCATCCGCCTCCGACCCATGCCGGCCGCCGGGACGGCCGTCGGCCGAGCCCGAAAGCAGCCCCGCATCCGTCAACTTCGGCTCGCGGTGGAAAGCGGCCGCCAGGTGCCGTTCCACACCCGGAATTGCAGACATCACGTCCGGAGCGGACGCTTCGCCGTTCCCTTGGGAGGGTAGATCGGCCCCGATCGCCGAGGCATTCGCGATCGGGCCGGTCCCCATCACCGCCGTATCACGCGCCGGGATTACTGACGGTCGTCCAGCTCCGGCACGCCGCTGCTGCGATCGGCGTAGGCCGCTCGAAACGCCGGGCGCTCCTGCCATCGCCGCCAGAAGGCATCGAGGTGCTCGAACCGCTCGTCCAGCGGCGTGGCGCAGACGGGGAATTTCGAGAAAGCCACCGCCGTCGCCAGCGTGATGTCCGAGAAGGTCGGCGCATCCCCGCCCAACATCCAGGCGCGGCCGTCCGACAGGTGCCGGTCCACGAGCCCCGCGTGAGCCAGCGCCTCCTTGCGGCAGTGCTCACCCCAGGCCGGATTGTGCGTCAGCTCGAGCTTCGGACCCAGCCCACGGTGCAGGACGTGGAACATCGTGGTGATGCGATAGAGGATGTGGACCCAGATGCGGCTGTCCCACATCGCGTCCAGGCCCTGCGCCATTGGGGTTTCGCCCAGGATGCGGCGGCCGGGGAAGGCTTGGTCGAGGTAGCGCACGATGGCGGTCGTCTCGGACAGGATCTCGCCGTCGGCGAGGCGTAGGGTCGGCGTCTCGCCCCAGGGATTCATCTTGAGGTGTTGCCAGCCCCGCTGCTCTCCACCGGGGGCCATGTCGTAGATGACCTCATCGAACTGATCGGCGATGCCCTTCTCGTGCAGAAAGAGGCGCACGCGCTGGGGGTTGGGGAAGGCCGAGGGCGAGGTGAAGAGGCGGGGCTTGTCCGTCATCGTAGCGTCCTCCACGGGCACCTACCGTGCGTCAGGTAGGTGCGGTCGGAATAGGAGCTTCACGCATCGCCTGTCAAAGCCTATCTGGCGTCAGGTAGCAGGGGGGCCGAGATGAGTGGCGACACGATGCGGGACCGGATCATGGAGGCCGCGCGGCTGACCGTGCAGGATCTCGGATACAGCGGACTCAGCTTCCGTGAGCTCGCCAAAACGGTCGGGATCAAGAGCGCCAGCATCCACTACTACTTTCCGACGAAAGGTGCGTTGGTCGAGGCGATCGTGAGGCGCTACATCGATCGCTACGAGCGCTACCTCGACGAGGTCCTGAACGACGCCACGGACCGCACGACCGTGATGCGGCGGTACACCGACGTGTTCCGGGACACGTTGCTGAACGGCAACCGCATGTGCTTGGCCGGGATGCTGGCGGCGGAACGGAACGACCTCCCTGCCGAGGTCCGGACCGAAGTCGTCCGGTGGGGCGAGATGAACGAGCGCTGGATCGCGCGGGTCCTGGCCTCGGGGGAGGGGGATGCCCCGGAGGAGATCCGGCGGCGGGCGAAGGCCATCTTCGCGGCGGTATCGGGCGCGCAGATGATCGCGCACGGCCGAGACGAAGTCGCCCACTACACCGATGTCATTGCGGCTTACCGGGAGAGCGGCCTTATCCCGTGACTTGGGTCGCGTATCCTATGACCGGACGCGCCGAGAGGCCGGGGTGGGGCGTCAGCGAGTGGCAAGGCGAGGTCCGCGTCGATGCGTTGCCGTTCGAAAGCGGAGCAGCTGAGATCCACCCAAAGCGGCTATTGCCCTCCCGGCCCGAGTCGGACGTCCGATAGATCTCCGATCTCCCGAGGAGCTGTTCGTCGGCCGTGCGACGAACCCGGCGGGGTGCGCGGGCGGCATCACGCGGCACAACAAGGGTGAACGGCGTCACCTTTGTCCGCGAAGGCGTGGGTGGAGCCTCGCTGCGCGTTTGCCCTGGCCGCGATCAAAAGCTGTAACCGACACGCAGTCGCATCTGATGACGGTCGAAGCTGGACAAATCGAGCGGACCGGGCTCACCCGCCGACTGCCCGGCGATCTGGAAGCTCCAGGTGAATGAGGCCCAGGCATGCGGCGACAGGGTCACATAGGCCGTAGGCCCGAGATACGCGGCCTGACCCGCGAGCCGGTCCAGCGTCAGGCCATCATAGGTCCAGGCATAACGGACCTCGCCGCCGAGGAAGTAACCCGGTTGCACGCGGTAGGCCAGGGCGCCGGCGACCTCGACGCCTGACCCAGCCACGCGCGAGTCCGTCGCGTTCATCCGGACCGATGAGAATGCGAAGCCGACGTTGACCGCAGCGATCAGCATGTCAGGGATCACCTCGCGGTCGGCCAAAAGCCCGACCTCGGTGCCGAAGCTGCTGGCCGGTGCGCCTGATCCCCCGTCTACGGTCCCGTATCCCGGCACGAGGTTGAGGGTCAGGCCGAAGGGCGCGGTGCGGCGGTCCAGCAGACGCAGACGGGTTTCGAGGAAGCCGCCGTTGAACCCGCCCGTGGTCCGGGTCGGGTCGCCGGGCACGCCGATATCGTAGGCGTTGAAGGTGATCCCCGGCGCCAGGCGGAAGTCGCGGGTGAGTGGGACCTTCAGAGCGAGCCCGCTGTCGACGGCCAGGAAACGGCCCAGGCGCTTGCCCAGGCGCCCGCTCGTCTCCCATTCCAGCTCGACTTCCCCGGGTACGCCGAGGTCGCTGCCTTCCGTGAACCCGAACAGATGCTCGCTGTCGAGGTCGCCGGGCGTCAGGTTCTCGGCGGCGGTGGGAAGGGTCTGCGCAAGCGCCGGTGCCGTGAGCTGCCCGAGCATCACCGCGAGCCCGCACAGGAGGGGGCCTGACACCGGCGACCGATGTCGGGCGGACGTCTGCCGCATAGCCATGACCCATCATTATAGCCTGTGCTATACGTATTAGGCGTTGCGATGACGGGCCGTCAAAAGCCAAGGCTCGCGGAGAGGGGCGGCCCGGCTCACGTGCCTTGCCGCCGTTCGATGCCTTTCATTCAGGCGGTCCCGGACAGGCGCGAGGTTCGTCGGCCGGGGGGAGCACGACGTCTGCTGCGCCGGCGGGATTGCCGAACGCGGACCGATTCTCAGTGGCCCGGCGCGAAGCTCTTCACGGACAGGAGATCGAGGGGCCGGATGTCGGGCGGGCTCTCCAGCAT
This sequence comes from Methylobacterium sp. 1973, assembly GCF_040545035.1. Classification (NCBI taxonomy): domain Bacteria; kingdom Pseudomonadati; phylum Pseudomonadota; class Alphaproteobacteria; order Hyphomicrobiales; family Methylobacteriaceae; genus Methylobacterium; species Methylobacterium sp. 1973. Next base: position 378,003 of record NZ_JBEPLA010000001.1, on the reverse strand, counting down.
GTCGTGCTGCAGCGTTCGCAATGATTTGACGATCTGACCGTGGATGTGATCCTCCCGTCCCTCATGACTGAGGAACGTGTCGTAGATGCCGTAGGTCAGGTCGTCGATCTGGAAGGCGTACCAGGTTATCGTGCCCGCCTCATCCTCGGCGAATTGCTGCATGTCATGCAGCCACGTTTCCAGCTGCTCCTTCGTCTCCGGCTTTGCCTTGAGCGTGACCAGAAGGCCGACGTTGCGGGGTGAGGTGCGCAGCGTAATCGGGCCCGCGCTGCGCCGAGCCGACGCCTGGGCCGCGCCAATCTTGAAGGCCGCGCCGGGATGATCGTCGCGCAGGCGGCTCTGACCGTAGACCCGCTCCCGGGCTGTCTGAGGACGGGCGGGTCGATCCTCCGGGATCAGGCCGCGGCGCCGAAGCTCCGGGGTGATCAGATCCCGGAAATCTTCGAACGTGCCGTAATTCGTCACCCGGGCGATGTTGAATCCATCGACGTCGGCGACGTCGAGCCATTCTTCCAGATGATCGACGATCGTCCCGGGGGACCCGACACAGCTCGCGCTCATCCCGCCCACGCAGAGCCACTCGGCGAGCCGCCGCGGCGTCCAGACGAGTTCGCTGTCCACGCGCGTCAGCATATCGCTGAAGGCCCGGATGCCGTCCCCCTGGAACTGATCGAGGGGCTTGTCCGGATCCGCGCCGGAGAGGTCGATGCCGGTCCAGCCGCCCCAGAGCGCCAGGGCCGCATCGACCTGCGCGCGCGACTTGATCAACGCGAGCTTCTCCTGGGCGGCTGCATCGGTCTCCGCCACGATCGGCGTCAGCATGATGATGATCTTCAGGCTGCGCGGATCGCGGCCCTGCTCCGCCGCCAGCATCCGATACTGATCGACGACGGTGCGAGTGTCCTTGGGATTGGTGCCGATGAGGAAGACCGCCTCGGCGTGGCGCGCGGCGAACTTCCGTCCCCGGGCGGAGGCGCCGGCCTGGAACAGGAAGGGCGTGCGCTGCGGGGAGGGCTCGCACAGATGTGCGCCCGGGACCTTGTAGTATTTGCCCGCGTGCCGAATGTCGTGAACCTTGGAGGGGTCGGTGTAGAGGCCGGTCTCGACATCGCGCCGCACCGCGTCGTCCTCCCAGGAGCCTTCCCACAATTTGTAGCAGACTTCCATGAACTCATCGGCCATGTTGTAGCGCTCGTCATGGGCGATTTGCGTGTCGAGTCCGAGATTGACGGCCGCACTCTGCTGGTAAGACGTCACGATATTCCAGGCGACACGACCTTTCGTCAGATGATCCAAGGTGGTCATCGTCTTCGCGAACTTGTAGGGCAGCTCGTAGGTCAGCGAGACGGTGGCCCCGAAGCTCAGATGGGTCGTGGCTGCCGACATGGCCGCGATGGTCATGAGCGGATCGCCGACCGGCGCCTGCGCGGCCGTACGCAACGCCGCATCGCGGTTGCCGCCATAGACATCGTAGAAGCCGAGAACGTCGGCGATGAAGAGCGCATCGAAACCGCCCTGCTCCAGCACGCGGGCCAGCTCGATCCAGTATTCGATATCCTTGTAATTGTGCGTCTGGTCTCCCGGATACCGCCACATGCCCGGGTTCTGGTGGACGACGCAGTGCATGTCGAAGGCACTGAGGAAGATGTGCGGTCGCGTCGCTCGCTGATCGATCAGCATAACTCTATCCATCGGCCGGAAGGAGGGCGGTGTCGCGGACGGAAGCCGCGCGCGTGTTTGAGGCGGGCCTTGCGACGCTAGATCTTGGACGCGAGGATCGAGATGGCCCGAAAGTCTGGCGGGCCGACGAGGATTTCCTCGCCGATGCGGCTCAGCAAGCGGCCGACCTCCCCATCCAGATGGGACTTGCGTGCGTCCTCGTCGAAGAACGTGTCGAAGATGCCGAAGCGCGTCTCCGAGATGCGGTAGGCGTACCACGTCGCGGTGCCGCCCTCGCGGATGGCGGTCGTGAAGGCGGCGTGGAGCGTCTGCGCGACCTGCTCCTGCTGCCCGTTCTTCGCCTCCAGGGTTACGACGAGACCGTGGGTCGGCCCACGATGCGCTCCGGCAGCCGAGGCTCTGTCGGAGGGAGACGCGGGTTGACGGGTCATGGCGTGGCCCTCCGGCAAGGCTATCGTGCGTGTGCGATCACAATCGACTGGTCTCTGAGTGAGATCGTTTCGCAGTAAGTCCGATTTGATCGGCCTTTCGCTTCTTACATTAGGGAAATTATTGCAATACGGGCCGCGTCATTAAGATTTAAATTTTGCATGTCAGCGGGCGGGATAAAAGACTGCTCTTCAAACGGCCATGGGCGCAAAAGAACGTGCTACGCCGCTGTCGGGCGGGTGCGACGATGCGGATTCCTGCGCCGGTCCCGCAGGCGCCACCCGCGTCGGGCATCGCGACAGCCGGCTCGGGTTGGCGGGCTGGCCGTCGCGACGCCGGCATGGGTGGGGCGGTTGTCGAACCGAGGCCTGCCCGCCGACCAGCCGAGACGGGTGGCTGTCGTGTGGGCCTGCGTCCCGTCCGACGGGGCAGGCGGAGCGCCCTGAACCGAGCCAGGACCTCACGGACGGCTCGGGAAGGGATGTCGGGCCGGCTCAGAGCCGACTGATACCTTCGGATCGTGTTCGGCTAGATGCGGACGATGGAAATCCATCCGGCGCGGACTTCCTGCCTCCGGCACTTTCGACCGCATGATACGGCCTCGATTACGCCAAATGTCGGTCCCGATCAGGAAGATGACACGCGATTGTCGTGTCGTAAAATTTAGTATTGATATTTGATATTTTCATTCGCATTTTGATATTTTAAGGGAAAATTTAAGATCGATCGCTATTTTCATCGGTGTAGATGTCGGGGCTGCGCTCGGGCCATGAGAATTTGGTTCTCCAGACTTTCGATCAAGCACCGCCTTGTCGGCGTCCTGGGCCTGCTCATCGGCTGTCTGCTTCTCGTCGACGGCCTGGGTCTCCACGCGGTCGGCACCCTCGCCGATGACCAAGCCCACCTCGGCACCAACACGTTGCCGAGCGTCCGATATGCCGGCGAACTGCGCGGCGACGTCATCGATGTGCGCGTCAGCGTCGTCAACCACATCCTCTACACCGACGCTGCCCGCATGCAGGCCGAGGAGGCCGCCCTGTCAAAGAAGACAGAGGCCACGGCCGCGGCGATGCGCAACTTCGCGCCGCTGATCGGCGACGCGCGCGAGCGTGAACTCTTCGACGGGTTCCGCCGTGAATGGCAGAGCTATCTCGCGGCGATCCCCGCCGTGCTGGAATACTCGCGGACCGGGCATAAGGACTTGGCGCTGCGCGAGAGCCTCGTCGGCGTCCGCCCGCACATCAAGGCGGCCTCCCAGGCTCTCGAAGAGATCGTAGCCCTCAACAATGCCAAGGGCGAGAACGCCGTGGCGCAGGGGGTTGCGACCGCGTCCAAGGCCAAGCGGCTCATGCTCGCCATCGGCGTCCTGGCGCTCGTGGTCGCCACCATCCTCGGAACCCTGATCGTGCGGAGCATCGCCGCCCGTGTCCGGGCCGTGCTGGAACCGATGCGGCAGTTGGCGGCTGGGGATCTCGCCGTCGCGATCCCGCACCAGGGCGAGGCGAACGAGATCGGCCAGATCGCCGACGCCGTGCAGGTGTTCAAGGAGGCCGGGATCGAGGCTCGGCGGCTGGCCGCGCTGCAGGCCGAGGCCGATGCCGCCAAGATGCGCCGGGCCGAACTCCTCGACCGCATCACGCGTGATTTCGAGCGGGAGGCGGGTGCGCTCACGGGCGAGCTGACCGCGGCTGCAACCGAGATGGAGGCGACCGCCGCATCGATGACGGAGATCGCGGCGCAGACCAATACGCTCGCGGTCAGCGTCGCGGTTGCCGCCGAACAAACGTCCGGCAACGTGCAGCAGGTTGCGAGCGCGACCGACGAGATGGCGGCCTCCGTCCAGGAGATCAGCGGACAGGTGACGCATTCGGTCGCGATCGCCGGCACGGCCATCGCGCGCGCCCAGGAGACGGGCACCATCATTCAGGAGCTGTCCGACAGTGCCGACCGGATCGGCGTTGCGGCGGGCCTGATCTCGGGCGTGGCGAGCCAGACCAATCTGCTCGCCCTCAACGCCACCATCGAGGCGGCCCGCGCGGGGGAGGCCGGGCGCGGCTTCGCCGTGGTGGCCGCGGAGGTCAAGACACTGGCCGAGCAGACAGCCCGGGCGACGCAAGAGATCAGCGCGCGGATCGGTGCGATCCAGTCCGCCACGCGCGGCGCGGTCGAGGCGGTCCAGGGCGTGAGCCGCACGATCGACGACATGTCCGGCATCGCCACCCACATCGCCTCGGCGATCGAGGAACAGGGCGCGGCCACGCGCGAGATCGCGCGGAACGTCCAGGAGGCCGCACACGGGACCCGGCAGGTCACGGATCACATCGGATCGGTGCGCGAGGGCGCCGGCGAAACAGGATCGGCTGCGACGCAGGTTCTCGGTGCCGCGCGCACCCTCGCCGTCCGGTCCGATGGGCTGAGCCGAGCCGTCCGCAAATTCCTGGACGAGGTCCGCGCCGCTTAGTGGGGGAGGGGCCGCGGGGATCGACGCCCGTCTGCCACGCCGATGCCGGTCCACCTCAGACGCCCTGGCACGCCCCGCCGTCTCAACCGTCCCGCGGCAGGGGGAGGCCGGTAAGGCGGCTGTGATCGTTCGCCCAAACGGTATCCTGCGGTCAGGCGCGACCTCCAGGCGGCTCTCCTGGGGCATATGTCGGCCTTCGACGCCCTCGACCGGGTGGTGCGGACGTTCCGTCGCCACGGCATCGCGCTCCCTGTGGTCGGCATGAACGCGGCGACGGCAAGCCGGGTCGAGCGGATCGGCCCGCACGACAAGCCCGGGGCGGCCTGCGCGGTCGGCGGCCCTTGATCCGACCGAAGGCTATCCGCGCGCGGGCTGGCGGTTCGTGAGGATGCTCGCCCGGCGCGCTGCTTACGGTAATCGGATCGCTCCCGGCCCCGAGGGGGCATTCGGCGCACGATTCCTGTCCGGCTTACGGGAGATGGCCAGAGCGTCCAGAGCGCGGCGATCCGTCGGTCTGTCTGCGAGAGCGGCTTGGAAGGGGGCGCGGGCACTTGCCTGCCCTAGGCCGACATGCTCCCAATCACCGGGCGCGGACGGCCACGATCAAGACGCCCTCGATCCGACTGGCTGTCGGGGGCGAAAGACTGGCCTTGTCGTTGTAGAGGAAGGCCGCATGGTAGATCTCATGCGAAATAAGGCAAACGTGATCGCGTTCTACGAGCTGATGTTCAATGAGTGCCGTCCGCGTGAAGCAATCGAGCGGTATGCCGGCGACACTTACATCCAGCACAACCCGCATGTGGCCACGGGCAAAGACGGCTTCATCGCCTATTTCGAGCGCATGGCGCGTGAGTGGCCGGGGAAGCGGGTGTCGGTGAAGCGGGCAATTGCCGAGGGCGATATGGTCGTGCTGCATTGCCATCAGCACTGGCCGGGCGACCACGATTACGCGGCCGTGGACCTTTTCCGTCTCGATGAGAACGGCCGGATCGTAGAGCACTGGGACGTGCTGCAGATCCTGCCTGAGGCCTCAGCCAACCCCAACGGGATGTTTTGAACGGCGACACTCGCCTCCGCATCGGCGTGCCGCACGATTCGAGGCCGGCATGCGGGCGCGTCGCGCGGGCGCTGCGGCGGGTCGTGAGCGGATGGGTGGCCTCGTCCGCTTCCGCACAGGGCTGCGCGGGGGCGGACGGGTCGGAACCCACCCCTGGCAGTCCATCCAGGGGGTTCGGTTCGGGTATGAGCCTCGCGACCGGGGCGATGACGTCAGCCCCGGTCGCGATCGGCGGGCCCTGTGGCGCTGGGATGCGTGGCAGGGCCCGCCGCCTTTGAGGCCCGTTGGCTACGGCTTGTTGGCTGGGGCCGGGTTGGTCGTCGTCGCCGGAGGCGCAGGGTTTGCCGGTGCGGTGCTGGCAGGCGGCGGAGGAGGCGGGGGGGTCTCGGCCTTCTTCTCGTCTTTGCAGGCCGTGAGCGCGAGCAGGCCGACGAGCGGCAGCAGATAGCCAATACGCATGAGCGTTCCTCCTGTTTGGACCGGGTAGGCGGTAAGGAACGTCACCCGACCGCTGTTCGATCCGGCGCGCGGTGATCCCGGCCCCGCGCCTGATGCCGGTTCATCATGGGGATGGTCGCGGCTGCCCACCGCCACCGGTCTGATTTGGATGTCCCGCGAGACCATCCGGAACAATTCTCTCACCCCGTTCCATCATCGCAGACCGTCAAATCGGGACGGCACGGAGCGGGGATCGCGAGATTCTGCTTCGGGCCGGAAACAGGCGCGGCGACGATGTCCGCGGCCCTGAATTCTTGCCCGAAGGCGGACCGGGGGAAACCCACCCCGAGCGGTCGCTCCGTTCCCCACCCATGGGGGCCTAGGGAAGGCTGTCATGCCTTCCCGGGAGCAGCGCGCCTCGCCCTGGTCCCGAGCAATCCGGTTCAGGTGGATGGGCGCTTCAACGGTCTTCGGCGCTCTTCATGCGCAGGCGCCGACGCGTTATACGGCAGCGCTTGAGGTCTGATGTGTTCAGGACGTGCCCAGGTGCCGGACTATGAGGAAGAAGCCCGCATCATTCGCGAGCTGACGCGGGCGGGCGCCGGACCAGACCCTTTCTCGTCGGCCGTTCGCGCCACGCGCATGCCGATGCTCATCACCGACCCGCGACAAGACGACAACCCGATCGTCTTCGCCAACGCGGCCTTCACGCGGCTGACGGGCTATGGACGCGACGCCATCATCGGGCGGAACTGCCGCTTCCTGCAGGGACCTGCGACCGACCGCGCGGACGTCGCGCGCTTGAGGAGCGCGATCGACAGCAGGACGCCGATCGAACTCGACCTCCTGAACTATAAGAAGGACGGCTCGACATTCTGGAACCGCCTCCTCGTCTCTCCCGTGTTCGGGGAAGACGGTCAGCTCACCTACTTCTTTGCGTCCCAGTTCGATGTCACCCTGGAGCGTGAACGTCTGGTTCGCCTCCAGCGCGACCGCCTTGATCTGGAGGCGGAGGTCGCGCGGCGCAATGTCGAGTTGCAGGCGAGCGAGGAGCGCCTGCGCTTTGCCCTCGAGGCGGGGCAGCTTGGAAGCTGGAGCATCAACCTCGACACGGGGCATCTGACAGCGTCCGACAGCTGCAAGGCGATCTGCGGACGCCAGCCCGACGAGCCGCTGAGTCTCGAAGAACTGCGCGCCTCCATCCACCCGGACGATCGTGCGGTCCAGCAGGACGCGATCGAGCAGGCGATCGCGAACCGGTCGCTTCTCGACGCCGAGTATCGCCTGACGACGCCCGCCGGTCAGGAGCGATGGGTCCAGATTCGGGGTAAGGCGCATTACCGGGCCGACGGGACGCCGATCCTGATCACGGGAACATCGCAGGACATCACGGACCGTCGGGCGGTTCAGAGCCATCGCGCGCTGCTGACCCGCGAACTCCACCATCGCATGCAGAACACGCTGGCCTCGCTGCAAGCCGTCGTCTCACAGACCATGCGGCGCGCCAACTCGCTGCAGGACGCCGCCGCGACGCTGACGGCGCGCATCCAGGCAATGTCGGCCGCCAATACCCTTCTGATCACGGAGGATTTCGGCAGCGTCTCGATGCAGGGCCTCATCATGCGTTCGCTCGCTCCCTTCGGGGTCGAAGACGGCGACCGCTTTCAGCTCTCGGGACCGGATCTGCGCCTGCCTCCACAGGTTGTCGTCGCCTACGCCCTGGCACTCCATGAGCTGGCGACCAACTCGACCAAGTACGGCGCGTTGTCTGTCGCCGCGGGTGTGGTCGACGTGGCGTGGAGCGTTCAGGGCGGGAAAGAGCCTCCGCTCCTCCATATTCGCTGGCAGGAGCGCGGAGGTCCCCCTGTCGTGGCCCCGCGGCAGACGAGCTTTGGAACCCAGCTGATCAAGCGCGTTTTGGCCACGGAGATCGGTGGGCGGGTCGATATCGACTACCGCGCCGAGGGCGTCGTCTTCACAGCCGTCGCCCCGTTGGCGAACGCCGACCGGGATGACCGCGCTCAGACCGAATAGCGCCGTCCGCCGGCCATCCGGTTCCTGCCCCGGGCGGACCGTCGTCGGCCCGAGCGACCCGGCTTTCGGTTGCGGGACCGCGGGAGCCACGTCCGACCTCGGGCGTTGCATGACGGGCCGTGGCGTCGAACACGGTCGCCGGTTCGATCCCGAGGTGCCGCCATGGTCGCGATCCCCAATCCGTCGCCGGATGCGCAGGACGATCACCCCGAGGCGGATCTGGACCGGGTGAACGACCTCCTCGCCGTCTGGGCGGCCCGCTCCGCCGCCGAGAGCGCCGCGCTCATCGAGCGGTTCGAGGCGATGGGCTACGAGGTCCGGGACAAGTCCGAGGACGAGATCGCCGAGATCCTCCATCGGGCACCGACCCGTGCCGCGCGAAAGACCGCGGCGCGATAGCTGAGAGTTGTAGGTAAAAAAACCTTGAAATTCTGATTTTTCCTGATATGGTGCGGCTTCGGCGCGTCCGCGGTGAACCATACGGAACAAAGCATGAACAAACCTTTCAAGGGTCGCCGCGTGGCTTCGGTGCAGGCGCGGCCGCGCGGCGCCGGACCTGGGGATCTGCCGGCGGATGCGTGCCGCCTTCTGGCGCGACTGGGCGAGGCGGGCGCCGATGCGCGGCCCGATCCCCTGGTTGAGGATGCACTGGTGATCCGGCGCGGCGGCGGCGGTGTCTCGGTGGGGGGCGGGCGCTTCGCGGCCGCGGCCGGCCGGGCTCTGGCCGCGGCCGATCTGGCGACGTGGAACGCGGCCGGCACGCGGCTGACGATCACGGAGGCCGGGCGGGCGCGCCTGCGCCGGCAGGCCATGCCGGGCGATCTGGCCTTCGCGGCCCAGCACCACGACCTCGCCGTCGTGGAGGGGGGTGGTGCGGGGCCGACCCTCCGCAACGCTGCCGAGAACCCCCTGGCCTGGATGGTGCGCCGCCGCGACCGGGACGGCACGCCGCTCATCGACGCGGCGGCGTTCGAGGCCGGAGAGCGGCTGCGGCGGGACATGACCGCCGCCGCGTTGCTGCCGCGCATGGGCTCGGATTTCGGGGCCCCCCGGGTCGATGGCGGCGGTCCCCGCGACCCGGCCAGCGCGGCCGACCACGTGATCGCGGCCCGGCAACGGGTGCGCGGGGCCCTCGATGCGGTCGGGAGCGACCTGTCGGGCCTGCTGATCGACCTCTGCGGCTTCCTCAAGGGCCTGGAGCGGATCGAGGCCGAGCGGCGCTGGCCGGCCCGCTCGGCCAAGGTCGTGGCCCGCATCGCCCTGGGGCGGCTGGCCGAGCATTACGGGCTGGAGCGGGAGGCGACGGGGCCCAATCGGGGCCGCCTGCGCCTCTGGCGGGGGTGAGGCCCCTCAGGCCCCGGCGGCGAGCCGGACCGCGTCGCGGTGGATGCGTTCCGCCATCGCCCGCACGCCGTTGGAGCGCTTCGAGGTCACGTGGGCGCCGAAGCGGAGCTGCCGGAACAGGTCGAGGCCGTCGGTCTCGGCGGCCTCCCGGGGCGTCTTGCCGGTGTAGAGCGCCACCATCAGCGCCACGAAGCCGCGGACGATGAACGAATCGCTGAAGCCGTGGAGGACGAGACGCGGCGTGCCGTCGGACGGCTCCGCCTTCGTGTCGATCCAGACCTGGCTCTCGCAGCCATGGACGCGGTTCGCCTCGGTCCGCTCCGACTCGGGCATCGGCGGCAGGGCGCGGCCCAGCTCGATCAGATACTCAAGCCGCATGTCGTCGTCTTCGACGATCTCGAAATTCTCGATGATGGTGTCGATCGGAGGAAGCATGCTCGGCCGGGTCCGGTAGGGTCCACGCCGCTATAGGCCGACCGCGCCGTCATGGCGACGGGGCCCGGCGACGCGGTCGCTCATTGCGCGGCGGGGCGGGTCGGCGGCAGGGTCAGCCACAGGGGATCGCCCGGGCTGGCATCGCCCGACACGCTGATCTCGGCCTGGGCCGCGTAGGCGGCGATGAGGCGGGGGCCGAGCTTCGGGACGTTCGACCGGCCGGAATCGGCCATCTCGCTCACCCCGGAGACGATCGATAGGCGCGCCGGGAGGCCGGACTCGATGTCGATGGCGATGGAGCAGGCGACGTGCTCGGCCGTGGCGTCCAGGCACTCGGCGACGATCTCGGCGACGATCATCCCGAGGGCGTTGGCGGTACGCGGCTCCACGAGGCCGTTCCCCGAGCCGCCGACATGGACGCTGATCCGCCCGGCCCGCCGGAGCTGCCCGAGCCCGGAGGCGAGGCGGTGGAGGTAGTCCTTGAGGTCGATCGACGCGATGTGCGGCGCCTCATGGAGATGTTGCTGCACCAGCGCGATCGCCCGGACCCGCTGGCCCAGGGCCTCGAAGCTGCCCCGGCAGGCATCCGGCGCCGCCCGGCCGTAGAGGCCGATCAGGCTGACCATCACTTGGAGGTTGTTGCGGACCCGGTGGTAGACCTCGGCCAGCAGCGCCTCCTTCTCGGCCAGCGCGTGCTCGATATGCTCCTCCGCGTGCTTGCGGTCGGTGATGTCGAAGCAGGAGCCGAGATAGCCCTGGAACCGGCCATCCTCCATGAGGGGGCGGGCCGTGTCGAGCAGCCAGCGGTACTCGCCGTCGTGCCGCCGCAGCCGGAACTCGACGGTGAACGGCGCCCGCGCCTCGAAGGCCTCGGCGACGATCCGGGCATGCCGGTCGAAATCCTCGGGATGCAGTCCGCTGCGCCAGCCGAGCCCGAGTTCAGCCTCGAGGGGGCGTCCGGTGAATTCCAGCCAGCACTCGTTGTGGTGGATCGCGTGACCGGCCTCGTCCGAGCGCCACATCATCAGGGGCACGACGTCGGCGAATCGCTTGAAGCTGTCGCTCAGGGCAGCGGCTTCCGCGGTCCCCTGTGCCGGACCCCGACCAGGATCCCCCGAGGGGCCGTTATCCGGCGGTTGTGCCGCGCCGGACCCTGGTGGCTCACCGACCATTCTGTACCCGATTCACTTTGACGAACTGCGTAAAAGGCGATGCCTGCGTGCGGATGGCGCCGGTCAACGTGTCGACCGGACGGCCGTTCCGGTCTTCCACCGCCTTCAACAGCGCACTTTCGGCGACGATAGCCGCGATACCTTTCGAGCCCGTTCCGCGCCCCGCCGCCCTGTGCGCCCGAACCGGGGCGCACGGCCGGACCGCACGCGCCGGCGAGCCGGTCGGGCAGACCGGCCATCACGCGGGAGCGACAACCTGTGAGTGACGATGAGATAACTTTAGATAGTTCGTGACGCGATGCTCTGGTTGTGTCTGATGATGTTTGACACAACCTTGAGGGCGCCGTGCTGCCTGGCCCGATCGCAACCGTTCCCATCCTCCGCCGGAGAGGCGCCGGTGGCGACGCCAGCCGGTGGCGGATCACGCTGCGGCCCAGAGCCTTCCGCCGGGGCACCGTCCGCCGGTGCGCCCTCGGTGGCTGCCTCCTCCTCGCCATGGCGGGCAGTGCGACCGCGCGGCCCTTCTCCGAACCGGACGACCGGAACCTCGACCGGCACGGCCATTACCGGAGCCGGGACGGATCCGAGGTCCATCAACCGGCCAAGAGCCTCGACGGCGCCAAACCGGCCGGCGCCACCGCCAAGTGCCGGGACGGGACGTGGAGCTTCAGCCATACCCATCGCGGCACCTGCTCCCGCCACGGCGGCGTCGCCCGGTGGGAAGGCTGAAGCCCAGGGCGAGCTCTGCCTTAAATCCTATTCCGGGCCAAGAATAGGAATTTGCGCTTGACACCGTCGCGCTGCCCGTGTATCAACACGGCACGGTCGAGACGTGTGCGGAGAGACGCCGATGTGGCCACCTCCTCCCAGCAGGGCGGATAGCCGCGCCGAGGCCCTGAAGCTTCTCCGAGAGACCGATCTGCCGTTCGACGCGATCAGCGCCCGCCTCGGTGTCCATCCGAGCACGGTCCGCACCTGGAACGTCCGGGCCGGCTGGCTGAGACCGCGGAAGCATCGGCCCAGGCTCCTGACGGCGCGGTGGCCGGCGGCGCGTCGGGCGGCGCTGATCCGCCTGCTCTGCACCCCGGGCGCCGATCCCGGCGACGTCACCGAGATCCTGGGACTCGGCCGGCTCGATGCCGCGATGCTGGCCTCGGCCTTCGGGGCGGATCTGCCGCCGACTTTGATCCGGCGCGGCGACCCGGCGACCGATCCGGCGACCCTGCGGACGCATCTGCGCGCCCACATCCTCCGGCAGATCGCCGCCTTCGACGCGACGCTGAGCGGGGTGGGGCCGGCCGCGCGCGACTCCGCCCGGATCCTGCGCGACCTCGGCGGGCTCAAGCGGCTCCTCGACACGGTGGATGCGGACAGGGCGCGGAGCGCGGGGGAGGAGGGGGGCGATGGGAGCGAACCCGACCTGCCCGCCCTGCGCGCGGAGATCGCGCGACGCTATGCTGGCTTTGTCGGCGGCCGGACGGCTGCCTGACTTCCTCGGGACCCTGCCTCAGGACCTGCTCCGGGCCCTGGCCGGCGACTGGCTGCATCAGGCCCGGCCCGATCAGCTGCCGCCGCCCGAGCCCTGGACCACCTGGGCGGTGATCGGCGGCCGCGGCAGCGGCAAGACCCGCACCGGGGCCGAGTGGGTCGACGCCCTCGCCCGGGGCGATCCGGCCTTCACCGAGGACCCGATCGGACGGATCGCGCTCGTGGGCGAGACCCATCTCGACGTGCGCGACGTGATGGTCGACGGTCCCTCGGGACTCCTCGGCCTGCCGGCGCGGGGGCGCGCCCGCCCGGTCTGGTCGCCGAGCCGCCGCCGCATCGAGTGGAGCAACGGTGCGGTCGCGCTGGCCTTCTCGGCTGAGGAGCCGGACGCCCTGCGCGGTCCGCAATTCGGCGCCGCGTGGTGCGACGAGGCCGCCAAATGGCGCCGGCCGGACGCCGCCTTCGACATGCTGCAATTCGGCCTGCGCCTCGGCGCCCGGCCGCGCAACTGCGTGACGACGACCCCCCGGCCGGTGCCGCTGATCCGCCGCCTGCTCGCCGATCCGCGCACGGTGGTGAGCCGTGCCCGGACGCATGACAACGCCGCGCATCTCGCGCCGGACTTCCTCGACCAAGTGGTCGGGCGCTACGCCGGCACCCGGCTCGGCCGTCAGGAACTCGACGGCGAGCTCATCGCCGACCGGGACGACGCCCTGTGGAACCGCGCCGCGCTGGAGGCGGGTCGGGTCGCCGCCGCGCCCGATCTCGGCCGGATCGTCGTGGCGGTGGATCCCCCGGCCGCCTCCGGGGCGCGCTCGGATGCCTGCGGGATCGTGGCGGCCGGGCGCGCGGGGGGGCACGCCTACGTCCTGGCCGATGCGAGCCTCGCCCGTGCCACCCCGCAGGCCTGGGCGGGTGCGGCGCTGGCGCTCTATCACCGCCTCCAGGCCGACGCCCTCGTGGTCGAGGTCAACCAGGGTGGCGAGATGGCCGCCGCCGTGCTCAGCCAGTGCGACCCCGCGGTGCCGGTCACGCGGGTGCACGCTACGCGCGGCAAGTATCTCCGCGCCGAGCCGGTCTCGCTGCTCTACGCTCGCGGACTGGTCCACCATGTCGGGGCGTTCCCGGCGCTGGAGGACGAACTGTGCGATTTCGGGCCGGACGGCCTGTCCGGCGGGGCCTCGCCCGACCGGCTCGACGCCCTCGTCTGGGCGCTGACGCATCTGATGCTTGGCCCGCAGGCCGAGCCGCGGATCCGGCGGCTATGACCGCGGCGGCGAGAAAACAATTCGGCGCGCTTCCGTGAGAAGCGCGCCGGAGGTGGTTCGTGGTCTCTGGAACGAACTGCATCCTGTATACACAATGTCGTGCGCCAAAGCTGTAGCTGTCCTGCCACGGCGTGCCGTCCCGTGCTGGGAATCCCCACCACAATTCTTTCCGCTTGTGCGACGGCGGCGGGTGGATCGGGCCGCGCATCCTGGGGGCACGATCCTTGCCGTCAGCTGGGGGCGCCGCAGGCGCGCCCGGCATCCAGGACCCCGGGCCCTCGGCGGGTCCTGCAATCCGGACGGTCCAGCACGGGGGGCGCCGTCACGGAGGCGCGGTCAGGGTCCGCAGGGCGGCCCGGACGTCGGCCAGGGAGCCGACCAGGGCATAGCAGGCGAAAGCATGCGCGCCGGCGGCGGCGTGCGCCACCCGGAACCGGCAGCTCAGGCGGTTCGCTCCGGCCTCGGCGTCGACCGCGAAGCCGGGTCGCGGCGCGTCGGGCTCCTGCTCCGGCGGGCCCGGCGCCCAGACCGCCAGGGCGTGCGAGCCCTCCGGCGTCGCCAGGATCACGGGGTCCGGCCGCTCCCCCGGTTCGGGATCGAGGGGCGCGATCCCGCCGCTGGCCGGGTCGAAGCGCCAGGCCGACGAGAATTCCGCCGGCACGGCGGCGGTGAGGGGTTCGAGCCGGAGCGCCGCCGCGGCCTCGGCCAGGTCGAAGCGGGCCTGCACCTCCACGGCGTTGCCGAGGCCGGGCAGGCCGAGGGCAATCCGCTTGTGCAGGATCGGCGCGGGCAATGCCGCGGCCGCGGCGCCCGTCGGGCAGTCTGACGGGGGCTCGTCGGCGGGATCGGACGGCCCGTCCCAGGCCATGCGGGTCTCGGTCTCGGCCCAGCTCCGTCCGGCGCGCAGGGCGCGGAGACGGCGGGCGGCGGGTTCGCCGGTGGGGTCCTGCGGGGTGCCCGCCTCGCTCGCCCGGCGGCAGCCGCGTCCGGACCCGACCTCCGCCCGCGCCTGCAGGGCATCGCCCGGTTCGGTATCGGCCAGGAACGTGACGCCGTCCCAGGTCAGGGTGTCCACCGCTCCGGCGACCCGCCGGGACAGGCGCAGGCTGATCTCGGACCGGCCGAAGGGGCGCGCCAGGATCAGGGTTCCATCGGGTTCCGGCCAGAGGGGCGCGGGCCCGGGCGCATCCCCGGCCCGGGCGGGCGCGGCGAGGAGCGCCGCGACGAGGCCGCCGAAACGGGCGGCGCGGAAGCGCGCCCGGAACCGCGCCTGGGGCCGTGTGGGGAACCGGGGCTGCATCGCGTGACCATAGCTCAGGAACGGACCGGCATGTCGACCCTCCTCGAACGGCTGGCGCGGGTGGCGCGCCGCGCCAGCGGCGGCCCGGCGCTCGCCACCAAGGCCGCCGCGGCCCCGGCCTTCGCCCTCTATGCCGAGGGCCGGGCCAGCTGGACGCCCCGCGATCCGGCGGCCCTCGCCCGGGCCGGCTACCAGGCCAACCCGGTGGTCCACCGGGCGGTGCGGCTCGTCGCCGAGAGCGCCGCGAGCCTGCCGCTGATCGCCACCGGCCCCGGGGCCGAGCGGGCGGGCGACCTCCTGGCGCTGCTGGCGCGGCCGAACCCTCGGGAGAGCGGCACGCACCTGCTTGAAACCGTCTATGCCGACCTCCTGCTCGGCGGCACGGCCTATCTCGAGGCGGTGAGCCTCGACGGGCGGATCGCGGCGCTCCAGGCTCTCCGGCCCGGGCGCATGCGGATGCTGCCGGGCCCGGACGGCTGGCCGACGGCCTATCTCTACACGGCGGGCGGACGCAGCCGCCGGTTCGATCTGCCCGAGCCCGGGGCCGCCGTGGCGCCGATCCTGGCGCTGGCGCTGTTCCACCCGGACGACGAGACCGGCGGCCTCGCCCCGATCGCGGCCGCCGCCGCGGCCCTCGACATCCACAACGCCGCGAGCGCCTGGAACAAGGCGCTCCTCGACAATGCCGCCCGGCCGTCCGGGGCCCTGGTCTTCGCCGGGGCGTCGCTGTCCGAACCGCAATTCGACCGGCTGAAGGCGGAGCTGGAGGCGAATTACCAGGGGGCCGCCAATGCCGGCCGTCCCCTGCTGCTGGAGGGCGGCCTGGACTGGAAGCCCCTGGCGCTGTCGCCGCGGGACATGGATTTCGTCGCGGCCAAGAACGCGGCGGCCCGGGAGATCGCCCTGGCCTTCGGCGTGCCGCCGCTGCTGCTGGGGCTGCCCGGCGACAACACCCACGCCAACTACGCCGAGGCCAACCGCGCCCTCTACCGCCAGACCCTGATCCCCCTCGCCACCCGCACCGCGCAGGCGCTGGCCGGCTGGCTGGAGCCCGCCTTCGGCCTCGTCGACCTGGAGCCGGACCTCGATCGGATCGAGGCGCTGGCGGTGGAGCGGGAATCCCTGTGGCGCCGGGTCGAGGCCGCCGATTTCCTGTCGGTGGCAGAGAAGCGCGAGGCGGTGGGCTACCCGCCCGCGATGCCGCAGGAGCCGGGTTCCCGGTGAGGCGCAGGTCTCCCTCCTCCCGGCGCGGGGGAGGGAGGGCCCGTGGCAGCTCCGAACGTCCCCTCACGACCCGCTTCACGCGAGGATCCCCCCATGGACGGGCATTTCTCCGGCTATGCCAGCCTCTTCGGCGTGCCCGATCTCGGCCGCGACGTGGTGGTGCCCGGCGCCTTCGCGGCGAGCCTCGCCCGGCGTGGGGCCGCGGGGGTGCGGCTCCTGTTCGCGCACGATCCCGCCGAGCCGATCGGCCGGTGGCTCGCCCTGCGCGAGGATGGCCGCGGCCTGTTCGCGGAAGGCCAGCTCAACCTCGCGGTGCAGCGCGCCCGGGAGGTCGACGCCCTGATGCGCGGCGGCGGCCTCGACGGGCTGTCGATCGGCTTCCGCACGCTGCGCGCCCGGAAGGGCGCCGGCGGCGAGCGCCGGCTCCAGCAGGTCGATCTCTGGGAGATCTCGCTCGTGACCTTCCCGCTGCAGCCGGGGGCGAGGGCGAGCCCGAGCCCCGAGCCGGATCCGGAGGCCGACGCGATCCGCGGCCTCGCCGGCCTGATCGCCCCGCTCCGCACCGCCAGACCCGCCGCCCGGCCTCGGCTGGCCGCGCGGTCCTGACTTTCACCCCGCCGACGAGGCTCACGATGGACGCCCAGACCCTGAACACCGATCCCGCCTTCGCGACGAAGAGCGGCCTGCCTCTTCTGGAGAACAAGGCCGCGCAACCCGAGGGCGGCCCGGTCCGCTCGGCCCTCGACGAGCTCGCCGCCGCCTTCGCGGCCTTCAAGGAGACGAACGACGCCCGGATCGACCAGATCGAGGGCCGCCTCGGCGCAGACGTGCTCACGGAGGAGAAGCTCGCCCGGATCGACGCGGCCCTCGATGCCGCCCGCACCCGCCTCGACCGGATCGCCCTGGAGCGGGCCCGGCCGCCCCTCGGGCAGCCGGACGTCCGCGAGGCGGGGGCCGCGCACGAGCACAAGGCCGCCTTCGATCTCTACGTCCGGGCCGGCGAGAGCGCAGGCCTGAAGCGCCTGGAGGCCAAGGCCCTGTCGGCCGGCTCCGGGCCGGATGGCGGCTACCTCATCCCCGACACGATCGAGCGCACCGTGCTGACGCGTCTCGGCCAGGTCTCGCCGATCCGGTCGATCGCCAGCGTGCAGCAGATCTCGGGATCCCAGTACAAGCGAGCGGTCTCGGTGGGCGCGCCGGTCACCGGCTGGGCCGCCGAGACCGCGCCACGACCGGAGACCGCCGCGCCGGCCCTGTCGGAGATCGCGTTCCCCGCTATGGAACTCTACGCGATGCCCGCCGCCACCCAGACGCTTCTCGACGATGCCGTGGTGGATCTCGACGCGTGGCTCTCGGCTGAGGTGGAGACCGCCTTCGCCGAGCAGGAGGGCGTCGCCTTCGTGTCCGGCAACGGCGCGAGCCGCCCGCGGGGCTTCCTCAGCTACGACACGGTCGCCAATGCCGCCTGGGTGCCGGGCAAGCTCGGCACGATCGCCACGGGGGCGGCCGGGGCCTTCCCGTCCGCCAGCCCGGCGGACGTGCTGTTCGATCTGGTCTACGGGCTGCGGGCGGCCTACCGGCAGAATGCCGGCTTCGTCATGAACCGGCGCACCCAGAGTGCGATCCGCAAGTTCAAGGATGCGGAGGGCAACTACCTCTGGCAGCCGCCGCTCGCCGCCGGCCGGTCCGCCACGCTGATCGGCTTCCCGGTCACCGAGGCCGAGGCGATGCCGGATCTCGCCAAGGACAGCCTGTCGGTGGCCTTCGGCGATTTCCGCCGGGGCTACCTTGTGGTCGACCGCACCGGGATGCGGGTGCTGCGCGACCCGTACTCGGCCAAGCCCTACGTGCTGTTCTACACCACCAAGCGCGTCGGCGGTGGGGTGCAGGATTTCGACGCGATCAAGCTGCTGAAATTCTCCTGAGGGGATGCCGCGTCGCTCCCCCTCGGCGCTTTCGGATCGCCGCGCTGGTTCATCCGCGATGCGCGCTCCTCCGCCGTCAGGGAGAACCGGGACCGGGGGCGTTCGGACGTAACCGGACCGCTCGGTCCAAAGCCGCTCTCACCCCTGGCCCCTCCCCACAGGGGGAGGGGGGACTGCACGCGTCCGGGACGGCGCCGGTCTCGGACGGGGTTCCCCCGGGCCGGCGCCTTCAGAAGGACCGCGCGCCTTCAGCGGCCCGGATTGCCGTCGCGCAGGGCGCCGGTCGGCTCCTGGACGTGGGCCTCCAAGAACCAGAGGTGCTTGTCGACCGCCCGGGAGATCTCGGTGAACAGGTCGGCCGTGCCGGGATCGCCCGCTTCGTCGGTCTCGTCGATGTTCTCGCGTACGGCGTTGGCGTAGCCGGCATAGCTGTCGATCAGCGCCGCGACGTGGTCGGCGATGGCGTAGATGCCGGTCGGGTAGGGCGGCAGCTTCGTGCGCTCGGCGACCACCTGGGCCGATCCGAAGGCCGTGGCGCCGAGCTGCACCGCGCGCTCGGCGACCTTGTCGTTGAGGTCGTCCAGCTCGGTGCGGAACCCGTCGAGCATCTCGTGGATACCGATGAACTGCGGGCCCTTCAGGTTCCAGTGCGCCTGCTTGATCGCCAGGGCGAGGTCGATGCCGTCCGCGAGCCGTGCGTTCAGGGCGTCGATCGAGACCTTCTTGGCGTTCGAGTCGGTGTCGTTGCGGGTCTTGTGGGTCCGGGGTGTGGTGCTGGTGCCGCTCTCGGCCATGCTTTCGCTCCGTCAGTCGAAAAGGTTCGGATGCGAAAGTGCCGGTGCGGCCTCAGGTTCCCGCAGCCGCGACGGATCCGCGGCGGCGGGACTGTTTCGCCGCAGGGCGCGCCTAGCGGTTGCGGCCGGGGCGCGCCATCCAGTCCGACCGGTTGCCGCGGGAGGCCGCCTCGCCGACCTGGATCCGCTGCAGTTCCGCCGAGCGCGAGGCGATCCAGCCGGCATGCTCGGCCACCGGCGTCACGGCGGTGAAGCCGCCGCAGGCGGTGCGGCGCGTGCCCTGCTGCAGGGCCCCGCTCGACCAGCTCACCACGCCGACGATCCGGTAGCCGCCGGGGCCTCCGGTCAGGATCGGGCCGCCGGAATCGCCCAGGCAGGCACCGGCGCCCGAGGTCTCGGCCATGCGCCGCCGGTCGGTCACGACGGTCACCCGGTTGGCGACCTGCAGGGAGCCGATCGACACGAGATGGGCGAGACGCAGGACCCGCGCCGAGTTCCGCCGGTTCTCCGCCACCACGCCGAAGCCCGCGATGTCCACCGGCTCGCCGTTGCTGATCGAGCCGGCGCCCCGGGGATCGAGGGGCACGTAGTCGTTGCCGAGCGGCTGCTCGAGCTTGAGCAGCGCCAGATCGACGCCGGGCTGATCCTCGGGGGTCGTGCCGGGCACGAAGTCCGGGTGCATGGAGGCGGCGATCACCGGGGTCCGGTGCTGCCGGAAGCTCCGGTCGACGCTGATCACCGTGTATCCGGCGGGGCGCATGACGCAGTGGGCGGCGCTGAGCACGAGGTCCGGGGCGATCAGCGTCCCCGAGCAGATCTCGCCCTCGGTGCTCTCGATGCGCACCACGAAGCTGCGCGCGCCGTTCGGATCCCGCGTCGTCGCGCCGTTGATCACCGCGGCGGCGGGCGTGGGGAGCAGGCCCGTCAGGGCGCCGAGCAACGACACGCCGAGCAGGCCGCCCCACAAGCCGCCCCTCAGGCCGCCGCGCAGGCTGCGCTCGCGGGGGCCGGCCGTCCGGATCGGGCGAGGGGACATCGGGATCTCCGGGCGCGCGCACTGCGCGGGTGGGGGCGCCGGATGCGGGAGGCGGCGCGCGTTGAGCCTAGAGCAAGGCAAGTGCCCGGCCAAGCTGAGGTTCCCTGCGCACACGTCGCCGTGACGTTACTCCGTCCAGCGCGCGGTCCGGTTCCAGCCACCGAGCACGCGATCGATCCAGCCGCGCTGCGGCCCCGTCAGGATGCCCTGGGTCAGGCCGCCGCAGGCGCCGCCGATCCAGGCCGACAGCGCCAGGACGGCCCCGTCCGGTCCCGCGATCGGGCCGCCGGAATCCCCCTGGCAGGCGCCGCCGCCCGTGCCCTTCAGCCAGACCAGGACCCGGCTCGGCCCGTAGGGCTCGATCACCGGCAGCCCGACGCTGCGATAGGTGCCGGTGGAGCGCGGATCGCCGGGCTTGGCCGCGCCGTAGCCCGACAGGGTCAGGATCTCGCCCGCCCGGGCCGGGGCGGCGCTCAGGGTCACGGGCGCGAAGCGGGTCGGCAGCGGCGTCGCGGTGCGCAGCAGCGCGAGGTCGATGGAGCGCCGCCGGGCCGCGGCCGCGCCGGGCGCGTAGCCCGGATGCAGCGCCTGCGCGGCAACGTCGACGAGGACCGGTTCGCCGGCGGCGTCGCGGAAATGGACGCGGTGCTCCCTTGCGTCGGCGAGGCAGTGGCCGGCGGTCAGCACCGTGTCGGGGGCGAGCACCACGCCGGTGCAGACGCCGCCCTTCGACGACAGGACCATCACGGCCCCGCCGGCCGGGGCCTCGGTGCCGCCGACCACCGCCTGCGCCGGGAGGGCGGCGAACGCCAGGATCGGCGCCAGGGCCGCCGCGAAGGCCGCCGCAAGGCTCCCCCCCGCCGGGTGGCGCACCGGGCGGCGCTTCGAGATCGGCATCGGACCACCTGCAGAGAGACGCGCGATGATCCCGTTACGCATCGAGGCCGCCGCCGTCGAGCCGGTGGGCGTGCCCGACCTGCGCGCCTACCTGCGGTTCGAGTCCGATGCGGGCGCCGACGAGGACGGGCTGCTCCAGGCCCTGATCAGTGCGGCGCGCGCGAGCCTGGAGATCGAGACCCGCCGGATCCTGATCCCGGGCCGCTACCGGATCGCCCTGTCCGCATGGCCGCCGGACGGGCAAGTGCCGCTGCCCCTGAGCCCCCTGGTCGCGCTCCTCCGCGCCGGCTTCGCGGAGGCTTCGGGGGACGTCTCCGACCTCGCCGCGGGGCTCGTGCGCTTCGGCCCCGATCCGGGCGAGGCGCCGTCGCTGCGCATCGATCCCGCCGTGCCGGATCCCGCCGGCCGCACGATCCTGATCGAGGTCGCGGCGGGATACGGCGGCGACGGGCCGCCGCTCCCCGAGCCTCTGCGCCTCGCGATCCTGCGTCTCGCCGCCGCCCGCTACGAGCATCGCGGCGACGAGCCCGATGCCGCCCGTACCGACGCGGCCGAACTCGCCGCGCCGTTCCGGCGGATGCGGCTCTGACACGGCTGTGACGCTCGCTCCCGGAGTTTGCCCGATGGCGTCCTCGTCCCAACACCCGCCCCTCGGCGCGCGGCGCCGCCGCTTCGTGCTCGAACGGCCCCTGGAAGAGCCGGACGGCTTCGGGGGCGTGCTGCGCCGCTACGTGGCCGGCCCGGTCCTGTGGGGGGCCCTAGCCCCGGCGGGGATGGCCGATCGCCCGGCGGGCGGCCGCACCGACACGCTGCCCGCCTACCGCGTCACCCTGCGGAGCCGGGCCGAGCTCGACCCGACCATGCGGCTCGCCGCCGGGCCCCGCCGCTTCGCGATCCGCGCCGTCACCGAGCCGGATGCGCGGGGCCGCGACCTGATCTGCCACGTCGAGGAACTGCCCCGGGAGGGCCGGTCGTGAGCGATCCGGGCCCGCTGCTGGCGCTCCGCGCCGGCCTGATCGCCCGCTTCGCCGCCGATGCCGCCCTGGCCGCCCTGCTGGGCGGCCGGGTCCGGCTCTACGACGAGCCGCCGCGGGGCACGCTCCCGGTCTACGCCCTGTTCGGCGACGCCGAGATCACGGACGATTCCGTCGACGGCGCCGAGCGCCACCGGCACAGCCACGCGATCGTGGTGATCGCTCAGGCCGGCTCGGTGCGCACCGCCCTCGACGCCGCGGCGCGGATGGCGGCCCTGCTGCAGGACGCCGCGACGCCGCCCGTCCTCCCCCTTGCGGGCTGCCGGCTCGTCACCCTGCGGGTGCGGGCCGTCCGCGCCCACCGCGACGCCCGGACCGGCGAGGCCCGCGCGAGCCTGACGGTCGAGGCCGTCACCGAGACCCTGTGAGGAGAAGGCCGATGGGCGCGCAGAAGGGCAAGGACCTACTGATCCGGGCCGGCGACGGCGCGGGCGGCTTCACGGCGGTGGCGGGCCTGCGCAGCCGCCAGATCACCCTCAACGCCGAGACCGTCGACGTCACCAACGCCGATTCCGCCGGGCGCTGGCGCGAATTGCTGGCCGGCGCCGGGGTGCGCCGGGCCGCGATCGCCGGCTCCGGCGTGTTCCGCGACCAGGCGTCGGATGCGCGCCTGCGGCTGCTGTTCTTCGAGGGCGCGGTCGAGGTGTTCCAGATCGTGATCCCGGCCTTCGGGACCCTGGAGGGACCGTTCCAGATCGCGAGCCTCGAATACCGGGGCGACCATGCCGGCGAGGTGACCTTCGACATGAGCCTCGAATCCGGCGGCGCACTCGCCTTCGCGGCGGCCTGAATCCCATGGCCAACCGGATCCGCGGCGAGGTGCCGCTCGACCTCGGCGGGCAGCGCTACACCCTCTGCCTCACCCTCGGGGCGCTGGCCGAGCTGGAGACCGCGCTCCAGGCCGGTGATCTTGCGGGCCTCGCCGCGCGCTTCGCGGGCGGCCGCGTCTCGGCCCGCGACCTGATCGCCCTTCTGGGCGTCGCCCTGCGGGGCGGCGGCCACGATCTCGACGACGCGGCGGTGGCGCGGCTGCCCCTCGCGGGGGGGCTCGATGCCGTCTCGGCCGCCCTGGGGGACGTCCTGGCGGCCGCCTTCGGGGAGGCGCCGGGCCCGGCAAACCCTCCCTAGAGCCGGATGCGGATCTGCCGCCGCGTCCGGCTCCGGGCCGCTTCCCCTGGGACGACGCCCTGGCCCTCGGCCTCGGCGCTCTGGGCTGGCGGCCCCGCGATTTCTGGTCGGCGACCCCGCGCGAATTCGCCGCCGCGCTCGGCCGGCGCGGCGGGCCGGAGCCGCTGACCCGCGCCGCCTTCGCGCGGCTGCTCGCCGCCTATCCCGATCCGACATGAGGCGCCCCGATGGCCGAGAGCGAGACCGACACCCAGGCCGACGACCGGATCAGGCAGCTCGAGACCCTCGACCGCCTGGCGCAGACTTTCGGCCGCAGCCTCGACACGGCCCTGACCCGCGGGACCGCCTCCGGTCGCAGCCTCGACGGGGTGCTGGGCACGATCGGGGCGCGCCTCGCCGGCGTGGCGGCGCGGGCGGCGGCCGGGCCGATCCAATCGGGCGTCACGGGCCTCATCGGCGCGATGCTGGGCTCGGGCTCGGAGACCGGCTTCGCCCGGGGCGGCGTGTTCCGGGGCGGCCGCGTCCAGCCCTTCGCCGCCGGCGGTGTCGTGGCCGCACCGACCTACTTCCCCATGGCGGGGGGCGCCGGCCTCATGGGCGAGGCCGGCCCCGAGGCGATCCTGCCCCTGGGCCGCGGTCCGGACGGGCGGCTCGGCGTCGCCGCGGGCGGCGCTCAGGCCCGGCCGATCTCCGTGACCGTCAACATCGCGACTCCCGACCCGGGAGCTTTCCGCCGCTCCGAGGCCCAGGTGACCGCGAGCCTCGCCCGGGCGGTGGCGCGCGGCCAGCGGGCGACGTGAGGGATCCCGCCGCCGACGCCCCGCTCCAACCGCCGAGTTCGCCATGGCCGACGACTTCCACGAGGTGCTGTTCCCCCTCGACGTGTCCCTGCGCGCGAGCGGCGGCCCGCAGCGGCTCACCGAGATCGTGACCCTGGCCTCGGGCCGGGAGCACCGGAACGGCCGCTGGGCCGATTCCCGCCGCCGCTACGATGCCGGGTTCGGCATGCGCGGCCTCGACGCGCTGCATGCCGTGCTCGCCTTCTTCGAGGAGCGGCGCGGGCGGCTCTACGGCTTCCGGTTCCGCGACCGGTTCGACGGCCGCTCCGGGCCGCCCGGCCGGCCGATCGGGCCCCTCGACCAGCCTCTCGGCACGGGTGACGGCACCGCGACCGCCTTCCCCCTGGTGAAGACCTACGGCGCCGGTCTCGCGCCCTATCGCCGCCGGATCGCCAAGCCGGTGGCGGGCAGCGTCCGGGTGGCGGTTTCGGGCCGGGAGATCGAGCCCGGCGCCTTCGCCTGCGATCCGACCACCGGTCTCGTCACCTTCGCCTCCGGCCAAGTCCCGCCCCCGGGCGCCGCGGTGACGGCGGGCTTCGCCTTCGACGTTCCGGTCCGCTTCGACACCGACGCGCTGACCATCGACCTCGCCGCCTTCACGGCCGGGGAGATCCCGAAGGTGCCGCTCGTCGAGATCGTGCCCTGAGGAGGCGTGAGGCCATGCGCGACATCCCGGAGGCCTTCGCGGCCCATCTCGCGGGCGGCGTGACCACCCTGTGCCGCTGCTGGTCCCTCCGGCGGCGCGACGGGCTCGCCCTCGGCTTCACCGACCACGACCGCGACCTGACCGTCGCGGGCCTCGTCCACGCCGCCCGCACCGGGCTGGAGGCGGCCGAGGCCAGCGCCGAACTCGGCTTCGCGGTCTCGGGCGGCGACGTGGCCGGGGCGCTCAGCAGCCTCGGCCTCACCGAGGCGGACATCGCCGGCGGCCTCTACGACGGCGCCGCGGTGGAGACCTGGCTGGTGGACTGGACCAACCCCGAGACGCGGCTTCTCATCGACGTCGCCACCATCGGCGAGGTGCGCCGCGACGGGGACGCCTTCGTGGCGGAGCTGCGCGGCCTCGCCCACCGGCTCGGTGCCGAGCGGGGCCGCATCTATCGGGCGACCTGCGGTGCCGATCTCGGTGATGCGCGCTGCCGGGTGGACCGCGCCGCGTGGACGACCACCGGCCGGGTGACCGGCGTGCCGGAGCCGGCCACGCTCGCGGCGACGCTCGTCGGCGCCTTCGCGGACGGCCTGTTCACCGGCGGGCGGCTCACCTGGATTGCGGGGGCCAATGCCGGGCTCGCGGCGGATCTGCGCCTCCAGCTCGGGTCCCTGATCGAGCTCTGGACCGTGCCGCCCCGGCCGGTCGCCGTCGGCGACGGTTTCAGCCTCACGGCCGGGTGCGACAAGCGCCTCGCCACGTGCCGCGACCGCTTCGCCAATGCGGTCAATTTCCAGGGCTTCCCGCACATGCCCGGCAACGACGCGGTGATGCGCGCGGTGCCGGGCTCCGACCACGTCCTCGACGGCGGGAGCCTGTTCCGATGAGCGCGATGCGGCGGGATATCGGTGTTGCGGCGCTCGGCGAGGCGCGCCTGTGGCTGGGCACGCCCTACCGGCATCAGGCCTCGCTCCGGGGCGTAGGGTGCGACTGCCTGGGCTTGCTGCGCGGGGTCTGGCGCGGGCTCTACGGGGACGAGCCGGAGGGGCCGCCCCCCTATTCGGGAACCTGGGCGGAATCGGCCGCGCCCGGGACCGACCCCCTCACCGAAGCGGCCGCCCGCCACCTCGTGCCGGTGCCGGGACCCCTGGCGGATCTGGCGCCGCGGGCGGGCGACGTCCTGCTCTTCGCCTTCCGCCGCCACCTGCCGGCGCGCCACTGCGCCATCGCCACCGGCGACGGCGCCATGATCCATGCCCACGACGGCGCGGTGGTCGCCGAGGTGGCGCTCACCGGCTGGTGGCGTCGGCACGTGACGGGGGTGTTCCGGTTTCCGGACGTCCCGTCGGGCCGCCGCGGCGTCGCCGAGTCCGACCTGCGGCCCGGCCGCGGTGCGCATCGAGACCGCCGTGTCGATGGCGAACAGGTCGATCTCGGAGCCCCGTCATGGCGACGCTGATCCTGTCCTCGGCCGGCGCGGCGGTGGGCACCGCCCTCGGCGGTCCGATCGGCGGCATGGTCGGCCGGGCGCTCGGCTCGGTCGCGGGCGCGGCGCTGGGCGGCGCCCTGTCGGGGTCCGGGCGGTCTACGCGCTTCGTCGAAGGGCCGCGGCTCGCCGACGTGGCCGGGCTCACCTCCACCGAGGGCGATCCGATCCCGCGGGTCTACGGCCGGGCGCGGATCGGCGGCACCCTGATCTGGGCGACCCGTCCGCTGGAGGTCGCCAACACCGCGGTGCAGCGCGCCGTCGCGCCCGCCAAGGCCATGGGCGGCCTGACGGGCGGCCAAAGGACCGTCACGACCCGCTACACCTACTTTGCCAACCTCGCGGTCGGTCTGTGCGAGGGCGAGATCGCCTTCGTCCGCCGGATCTGGGCGGACGGCAAGGAGATCGACCAGGTCGGCCTGAACCTTCGGGTCCATACCGGCGGCCCCGGCCAGGAGCCCGACCCGCTCATCGTCGCCAAGGAGGGGGCTGAGACCGCGCCGGCCTATCGCGGCCTCGCCTATGTGGTGTTCGAGAACCTGCCGCTCGCCGCCTTCGGCAACCGCGTCCCGCAATTCGCCTTCGAGGTGATCCGCCCGGTCAACGGCCTGTTCGGCCGGGTGCGGGCCGTCGACCTGATCCCCGGCGCCAGCGAGTTCGGCCTCGATCCGGACCGGGTCACCGTCGATCTCGGGCTCGGCCGGACCGAGGCCGCCAACCGGCACCAGCTCCAGCGCGGCACCGACGTCGTCGCCTCCCTCGACGCCCTCCAGGCGCTCTGCCCGAACCTGCGCCGGGTCGCCGTGGTGGCGACGTGGTTCGGCACCGACCTGCGGGCGGGATCCTGCCGGGTCGTGCCGAAGGTCGAGGCCGCCCACAAGCGCGCCCTGCCGGAGGATTGGCGCGTCGCCGGGATCACCCGCGACCGGGCCGAGAGGGTCTCGACCCTGCCGGACGGCAGCCCGGCCTATGGCGGCACCCCCGCGGATGCGGGCCTGACCCGGCTGGTGGTCGAGCTGGCGCGCCGGGGGCTCGCGGTGTCGCTCTATCCGTTCGTCATGATGGACGTGCCGGCCGGCAATGCGCTGCCCGACCCGCACGTCCCCGGCGCCGCGCAGCCCGCCTATCCCTGGCGCGGCCGCATCACCTGCGATCCGGCCCCGGGCTGCCCGGGAAGTCCGGACGGGACCGCCGCGGCCGACGCGCAGGTCGCGGCCTTCTTCGCGGGTGGGTACCGTGCCGCTCTGCTCCACTACGCCGGCCTCGCGGCCGGCTGGGCGGCCTCCGGGGTGCCGCTCGCGGCCTTCGTGATCGGCAGCGAACTCGTCGGCCTCACCCGCGTGCGCGGCGCCGCCGGCTACCCGGCCGTGGACGCCCTGCGCGACCTCGCCGCCGCGCTCCGCGAACGCCTCGGCCCGGCGGTCACCCTGGTCTACGGCGCCGACTGGACCGAATACGGCGCCCATGTCCGCGACGGCGGCGCCACGGTGCGCTTCCCCCTGGACGCGCTCTTCGCCGATCCGAACATCGGCGCCGTGGGGATCGACTGGTACCCGCCCGTCTCCGACTGGCGCGACGACCCGGACCACGCCGACCTCGCGGTGACGGGCGACATCGCCGACCGGGCCTATCTCAAGGCGCGCGGCGCGTCCGGCGAGGCCTTCGACTGGTACTACGCCGACGCGGACGACCGGGCCGCCCAGGCGCGCCGGCCGATCACCGACGGCGCCGCCGGCAAGCCGTGGCTCTACCGGGCCAAGGATCTCGTCGCGTGGTGGTCGAGCCCGCACATGGAGCGCGACGGCGGCGTCGAGACCCGCAGCACCGCCTGGGTGCCGGCCGGCAAGCCGATCTGGCTCACCGAGATCGGCGTGCCGGCGGTGGACAAGGGCACCAACGGCCCCAACGTCTTCCCGGACCCGAAATCCTCCGAGAGCGCTTTCCCGCCGGAATCCCGGGCCCTGCGGGACGAGCTGATCCAGCTCCGCGGTCTGGAAGCCGTGATCGCCCGGTTCGACCCGGCCGTGCCGGGCTTCCGGGAGGCCGACAACCCGGTCTCGCCGGTCTATGGCGGCCGCATGGTCGATCCCGACGGGATCTTCGTCTGGGCCTGGGACGCGCGGCCCTTCCCGGCCTTCCCGACGGTGCGGGGCGTCTGGGCCGACAACGCCAACTGGCGGGTGGGCCACTGGATCACCGGCCGGATCGAAGGCTGCGACCTCGACCTGCTAGTCCTGAGGATCCTCGCGGATTTCGGCTTCGACGCGCCGGTCTCCGTGGAGGCCGCCGCCTATCTCGACGGCTATGTGATCGACCGGCCGCTCACGGCACGCGGCGCTCTGGAGACTTTGGCGCAGGTCTACGGCCTCGACGTCTCGGCGGTGGCCGGGACCCTGCGCCTGCGCGGTCCCCGCCGCGACCGGCCCGTGGCCCTGGCCGAGGCCGACCTCGTCCGGCTGTCGGAGGACCGGCCGGTCCTGCACCAGGTCCGGGCCGAGGAGAGCGCCCTGCCGCGCTCCGTGGAACTCGGGATCACCGAATCCGAGAGCCCGGATTACCGACGCGCCACGGCGGCGGCCGTGCGGCCCGCCGGCCTGCGTCGGCGCGAGACCCGGATCGAGTCGGCGATCGTCACCCGCCGCGAGACCGGCGACGGGCTCGCCGAGGCGCTGCTCGACCGGCTGATCGCGGCCCGCGACAGCGCGGTGTTCACCGTGAGCCCGCGCCGGGTCGAGCTGGAGCCCGGAGACCTCCTGGCGGTGCCCTGCGCGGTGCCGGGCGGCACGGTCCTGCGCCGGATCGACCGGATCGACGACGCGCCCACGGGCCGCCGGATCGAGACGAGCGGCGTGCCGCCCCGGGCGGGACCCGGGCGCGGGCTGCCTCGCCAGATGGCCCAGGCGGCGGTGGCGCCGCCCGCCTTCCCGGGACCGCCGCTCGCCCTGGCCCTCGACCTGCCGATCGACCGCGGCAGCCCGACCGTCCTGCAATACGCCGCGGTGGCGGCCGAACCCTGGCCCGGCGCGGTCGCGATCTGGCGCGCGGCGGGCGACGGACCGCTCGCCCTGCACCGCGTCGTCGACTACCCGGCCTGCCTCGGGCGCACCCTGTCGGCGCTGCCGGCCGGCCCGCTCTGGCGGATCCAGCGGGATGTGCATCTCGACGTCGCCCTGCGGCGCGGCGCGGCCCTCGCGTCGATCGGGGAGGGCGCGATGCGCGCCGGGGGCAACCTGTTCGCCCTGCTCGGCGCGGATGGCGCCGTGGAGCTGCTCTGCGCGGCGAACGCGCTGCTGACCGGGCCCGACACCTACCGGCTGTCCGGCTTCCTGCGCGGGCTCGCCGGAAGCGAGGCGGCGGCGGGGCGCGTCAGCCCGGCGGGGAGCCTGATCGTGCGCCTCGACGACGGCGCCGTGACGCCCCTGATCGACCGGCTGGACGAGGTCGGCCGCGCCTTCCGCTACCGGATCGGGCCTGCGGACAGCGATCCGGCCGATCCGGCCTTCACCGAGATCACCGCCACGGCCGGCCTCGCGGCGCTCACGCCGCTGCGGCCGGTCCACCTGCGGGCGCGGCGCGGCGCGGATGGCGTGCGGCTCTCCTGGATCCGCCGGGCCCGCCGCGACGGCGACGCCTGGGAGCCGGCCGAGATCCCGCTCGACGAGCCGGAGGCCTACGCGGTGACGCTGTTCTCGGCCGCCGGCACGGCCCTGCGCACGCTCCGGGCCGAGGCCCAGCACTGTCTCTACGCGGACGAGGCGGCCGATTTCGGCGGGGCCCAGGCGCATCTCGACGTCGCCGTGGCGCAGATCGGGCAGGTCGCCGGCCCCGGCCCCGCCTGTCGCGCCCGCATCCCCGTCCGCACGGCCTGACCGCCCGGGAGTTGCCCCATGTCCGACGCCACGCCCCATCTCGGCCTGCCGCTGATCGCCGCCAGCCAGGCGCAGAAGCACGTCACCCACAACGAGGCGCTCGGCCTTCTCGACGCCCTCGTCCAGCTGGCCTGCCTGGACAAGGACCTCACCGCGCCGCCGCCGAGCCCCGCGGAGGGCGACCGCTACCTCGTGGTCGCCGCCGAGCCCGGGGGCGCCTGGGCGGGGCTCGCCGGACAGGTGGTGCGCTACGGCGACGGGGTCTGGACCGGCGCGGTGCCGCGGGCCGGCTGGCTCGCCTGGCTGATCGACGAGGCCGACCTCTACGTCTTCGACGGCGTGGCCTGGACGAGCTTGAGCCGGACGCTGACGGCGATCCAGAGCGTCAGCCGCCTCGGGATCAACACGGGGGCGGACGCCACCAACCGCCTCGCCGTCAAGGCCGATGCCGCGCTCCTGACCTGGGACGACGCCACGCCGGGCAGCGGCGACATGCGGGTGTTCGTCAACCGCAAGGCCGCCGCCCGCGACGCCGCTCTGGTCTTCGAGACCGGCTACGCGGCGCGGGCGATGCTGGGCACCCTCGGGAGCGACGACTTCAGCCTGAAGGTCTCGCCCGACGGGGCCGCCTTCGCCACGGCGCTCACCGCTTCGGCCCGGACCGGCGGGATCGACTTCGCCTCGGCCGAGACGGCGCTCGCGGCCGCCCCCATCACCGACCTCGGCGGTGCGGGCACGCGGCGGGTGCTCGTCACCGGCGCGGCACGGATCGCGAGCTTCGGCGCCGCGGCCGACCGGGAGCGTTTCGTGCGCTTCTCGGGGGCCGCGACCCTGGTCCACGATCCCGAGGCGCTGGCGCTGCCGACCCGGGCCGATCTCGTCACGGCCCCCGACGACACCTGCATCGCCGCCTCGGACGCGGCGGGCCGCTGGCGCGTGCACCACTACCAGCGCGCCGACGGGACGCCGCTCGCCACCGGCGCGCAGGTGCTCGGCGCGACTGGGTCGGTCCGGCTCCCGGGCGGCCTGATCGTGCAATGGGGGCTCGTCACCGCCGCCGACGCGGACGTCGCGGTGGCGTTCGGCACCGCCTTCCCGGGGAGCTGCCTCGGGGTCTGGGCGCAGCCGGTCGCCGGGGCCGGCGCCGCGCTCTACGTCGCGCAGGTCAGCGACGTGGCGGTCGCCGGGTTCACGCTCCGCACCCGTCGCGCGACGGCCGGTTCGGTGGCGGGCGCCGGGGCGGTGCCGACCTACTGGCTCGCGCTGGGTGCGTGAGCGCCTGACCCTGCGGGTCCGTCGCGGCCGCGTCCGCTGTCAGTCCGGGACTGCGCCGAGGGCCCGCAGCATGACCGGCTCCACGGCCGCGTACCCCGCCCCGTTGAGGTGGATGCCGTCGTCGGTGAGATCCCGCCGGAGCGCCCCCTCCGCCGTGGCGAGCGCCGGCCCGTAATCGACGAGGCGGGCGGGGCCCGCCGCGCAATAGCCGCGCAGCCATCCGTTCAGGGTGCGGATCCGCGCCACCGGGCGCAACTCGGGGCGCCAGCCCCAGAAGTCGCTCGGCATCACGGTGCCGATGGTGAGCGGCAGACCGGCCGCGAAGGCCATCCGCCCCATGGCGATGATGTTCTGGGCGATCGCCCGGTCCGGGACCGGGCCGCCGATCTCCGCGATGTCGTTGATCCCGCAGAGCAGATGGACGCCGCGCGCATCCGCGGTGTCCCGGAGGAAGCGCGCCCGGATCTGCGCGCTCGTCTCGCCCGGCACCCCCCGGGCCACGAAGCCGTGTCGCGCGAAGGTCTCGGCCCGCACGACGCCCCAGGCGGCGGTGATCGAATCGCCGATGAACACGAGCGGCCGGTCCTGTCCGCGTCCCACACGTCCCCCATCGGCGCCGCGCCCGGGATCGGGCGGCGCCGCCTTAGCCCGGCGGGGTCGGGCACGCCACCGTCCGGAGCACGCCCATGTCGAGCCCCCTCCCGAATGCGCGGGATTCCTTCGCCGCCTCATGCCGCCGCCTCGGGCCGCGGCTGATGCGCGATCTCGGCCTGAGTGACGTCCAGGCCGCCGGGCTCCTGGGCAATCTCGGCTACGAGACCGGCGGGTTCCGCCACCTCCAGGAGATCGCCCCCGCGGTGCCCGGCTCCCGCGGCGGATGGGGGCTCGCCCAGTGGACCGGCCCCCGGCGCGTTGCCCTGGAGGCCTGGTGCCGGGCGCGCGGCCTTGATCCCGCCGATCCCGAAGCGGGCTACGGCTATCTCTGCGCCGAGCTGCGCACCACCGAGGCGCCGGCCCTCGCCGCCCTGAGAACCACGACGACCCTCGCGGCCGCCACCGAGACGGTCTGGCGGCGCTACGAGCGACCGGGCGTCGTCGCCCCCGCGCGCCGCCTCGCCTGGGCCCGCCGGGCGCTCGCCGCCCTTCGCGACGGTCCCGCCGCTCCGGCACCGGCCCGGCGGCCCGGACGGGCCTGACCGGCCCCGTCGCACCCGATCCCGAGCCGGCCGGGTCCGCCGCGCGCATAGCCACGGAGATCGACGATGATGCACCATATCCGGGCGGGCCTCGCCCTCGCCTGCACGAGCCTGTCGCTTGCCGCGCTCGCCGAGCCGGCCGCCGCCCGTTCCGCCACCAACCTGGCGATCCCGTGGGGCGACTGGCTGGTCGGCCTGCTCCAGCCGGTGACCGCCGCCCTCGTGCCCCTCGCCGCCGCCGCCGTCACCGCCGGCATTGCCCGGGTCGCGCCCTGGGCCGCCTCGGTGCTCACCCGCGATCGGATCGAGGCCGCGATCCGCGCCGGGGCCGAGTTCGGGCAGAATGCCGTGGCCGGGGCCGCCCGGGGCCGGACCGTCGGCGTCGATGTCGGCGCCGCAGTGGTGGCCGCCGGCGCCCGTCACGTGCTCGCGACCGCCCCCGCGCACGTCGTCCGGAAGGCGGGCGGGCCCGAGGGCGTCGCCGCGCGGATCTTCCGGGCGCTGCCCCTCGATCCGCAGGCGAGCGCAGCCAACGTCCTCGCCCCGGCGCTGACCCAACTGCGCGAGCCGGACAAGCGCCGCGGCTGAGGCCGGCGCCCCGGGAGCCCGTGGAACAGGGATCGACGCCATGAATACCGCCCGCACCACGACCCGCAGGGCCTCGGGATGGGCAGTCGAGCCCCCCGAGGACGGGGCCGGTCCCGGCGTCGCGCTGGGCGGCCGGCCCCGGACGATCCGCTTCCCGCCCTTCTGGCACGCGTGGTTTGCGCGTCAGACCGAGCCGCGGCTCGCCGCCCTCGACGAGCTGGTCGACGCGCATGTCGAGCGCCGGGCGCTGCGCCGCTACCTGCGGCGGCTGAAGCACGCGATGGTGTTCGCCTTCGTCGCCGCGGCGGCGGCCGCGCACTGGTTCTCCGATCAGGTCGCGTGGCTCGCCGCGCATGTCCCGGCCCTGCGGGCCCTCTGGAAGCTGCTGACGGGAGCGTGAGATGCGTCTGCGCTGGGACAGGGTTCTCGACCGGGCCTGGCTCGCCCTGGCCGCCACCGCGGCGGTGACGGTCGCCGTCCACGAGGGCGGTGCGGTCGGCCGGCGCGCCTGGACGCTCGGGTCCGGCGGCGGCGCGCTGGCCGCGCCGGCGGGACCCGGCGGGGTCAACCCGCCGGCCCGCGCCGCCCTGGCCTGCGGGCCCGCCCCGGCTCCGTCGCCATGACAGCGGTCGACGCGCCTGTGCGAAGCGGCCCGCGGCGTGGAACCGGGCGCCGCCTCGGCCGTCATGTCGGCACGATGCCGTCCGCCGCCAGATCAACCGCGAAGGGAATGTCCGGACCGACGCCGACAACCGCCGGGGTTGACGCACGGCTACGTATTCAGGACGCATTCAGTGCCCTGGGCGCACATCGTTCGCCAATGCGCTACGCCATCGCCCTCGTCGCCATCAGCCTGACCGCCGCGGCCCTCGCCGCGGGCGGGTTCGGCTCCATGGCGGATGACGGGCCGGCCCCCCAGACGGGCGCCGTATCCAGCCAGGCGCCGCTGCGCATCGAGAGCTGCCTGTCCCCCGCCGACCTGCGCGAGGAGGTCGGCGAGCGGCGGGTGATCCCGCCCGTGGCGGCGATCCGCGCGGCCCGCACGGTGATCCCCCGGGCCGAGATCCAGCGGGCGAGCCTCTGCCGTCACGAGGGCGGCCTCGTCTATATGCTCACCGCCTTGCGCCGGGACGGGCATTTCGTGCACGTGATCGTGGATGCGCGCACCGGCACCGTGGCGGGACAGTATTGAGCGGGCGCCGCAACCGTGTCGGAGGGGAGTAAGCCGTGCGACTGCTCGTCGTCGAGGATGACAAGGACATCAACCGGCAGGTCGTGGCCGCGCTGGAGGAGGCCGGCTACGTGGCCGACAAGGCCTATGACGGCGAGGAGGGCGGCTATCTCGGCGAGAGCGAGCCCTACGACGCCATCATCCTCGACATGGGCCTGCCCAAGGCCGACGGCGTCACGGTGCTCCAGAAGTGGCGCCGGGCCGGCGTGAAGACGCCGGTGATCATCCTCACCGCCCGGGACCGCTGGTCCGACAAGGTCGACGGTTTCGATGCCGGTGCCGACGACTACGTCACCAAGCCCTTCCACATGGAGGAGCTGATGGCCCGCGTCCGGGCGCTGCTGCGCCGCGCCGCCGGACACGCCACCAGCCAGATCGCCTGTGGGCCGGTCACCCTCGACACACGCTCCGGCAAGGTCTTCGTCGACGGCGCCCAGGTGAAGCTGACGAGCCACGAGTACCGGCTGCTCTCCTACCTGATGCACCATACCGGCCGGGTCGTGTCCCGGGCCGAACTCACCGAGCACCTCTACGATCAGGATTTCGACCGTGACTCGAACACGATCGAGGTGTTCGTGGGCCGCCTGCGCAAGAAGCTCGCGGTGGACCTGATCCAGACCGTGCGCGGCCTCGGCTATCTCGTGGATCCCAACCAGCCGCCGGCGCGGATGTGAGCGCTGCCGCACGTTCCGGCACGCTGCCGGCCGTCTTCATGCGCGGCGGCACCAGCAAGGCGCTGATGCTGCACCGCCGGGACGTGCCGGGAGATCTCGCCGCCCGGGAGCCGGTCTTCCTCTCCACCATGGACAGTCCCGACCCGTTCGGGCGGCAGCCCAACGGCCTGGGCGGGGGCGTCTCGTCGGTGTCGAAGACCTGTGTGGTGGAGCGCTCCGCGCGGCCGGATGCCGACATCGACGACACCTTGTTGCAGGTCGTGGTCGGCGACGGCTGGCGGGTCGCGCGCGGCGCGTTCGTCCGCACGGCGCGCCCGCTGATGCGGGGCACCGTGTTCGACGATGCGCCGCCGCCCGTCTGAGCGACCGACGCATCCCATGATCGACCTCATCGGCCTCTTCTCCCTGCGCCGCCGCTCCATCGCGGTGCGGCTCGCCGTGTCGGCGTTCCTGTCGAGCTCCGCGATCCTGCTGATCGCGGCCTGGATCCTTACGACCCTCTATCGCGAGAACACCGAGCGCTCCTTCGACAGCCGGCTCCTCGTCTTCGCCAACAACCTCGCCACCGATCTCGTCTCGCCCAACGATCCCGAGAGCCGGACCTTCTCGCTGGGCGATCCGCGCTTCGACCTGCCCCTGTCCGGCTGGTACTGGCAGGTCGGCAAGCCTGACGCGAAGCCGCGGGACGTGCGCACCTCCCGCTCGCTGGTCGGCGTGCCGCTGCCGGCGGCCACCGATTCGGACGGCAAGGCCGGCGTCGGCCAGATCCGCCAGGGCTACGGCAAGGGGCAGGACGGGCGCCTCCTGCGCATCATGGAGCGCGACGTCGATCTCGGCGAGGAGGGCCGCTACACGGTCCGGGTCGCGGGTCCCGCCGACGAGATCGTCAACGACGTCGACCGGTTCCGCAATTCGCTGACCATCACCTTCGGCCTGCTGGGCCTGTCGCTGGCGATCACAACCCTGCTGCAGATCCGGTTCGGCCTCGCGCCGCTCAAGAAGATGCGTGCGGCGCTGGGCGCCGTGCGCCGGGGCGAGGCCGACCGCATCACCGGCACCTATCCCCGCGACATCGCGCCGCTCACCGGCGAGGTGAACCTCCTGATCGAGACCAACCGGGAGATCCTGGAGCGCGCCCGCACCCAGGTCGGCAACCTCGCCCACGCCTTGAAGACGCCGCTCTCGATCATCGTCAACGAGGTCGGCGCCTCCGATGCCCCCGAGGAGCTGACGCACAAGATCCGCGAGCAGGCTGCGGTGATGCGCGATCAGGTCAATTACCATCTGGACCGGGCGCGGGCCGCGGCGCTCGCCGGCACGCTCGGCACCTCGACCGAGGTGGAGCCGGCGCTGGCCGGCCTCGTGCGCACCTTCGGGAAGATCTACCGGGACAAGGATATCGCCTACGACGTCCACGTGCCTCCCGGCCTGCGCTTCCGCGGCGAGCGCCAGGACTTCGAGGAGATGGTCGGCAACCTCGTCGACAACGCGTCGAAATGGGCCCACGGCCGGGTGGCGATCCGGGCCGAGGCGGTCGACAAGGACGATTATCCCCACCTCGTCGTCGCCATCGAGGATGACGGCCCCGGCCTGCCGCCGGAGGCCCGCCAGGCCGTGCTCGGCCGGGGGCGGCGCCTCGACGAATCGAAGCCCGGATCCGGCCTCGGCCTGTCGATCGTGGCCGACCTCGCCGCCCTGTACCGGGGGCGGTTCACCCTGGAGGAGGGAGCGCTCGGCGGCCTGCGGGCGGTGCTGGAGGTGCCGGGCGACCTGCCCGTCGGCACCGCGACCCACTGAGGCCGTCCGCGAGTTCCGCGAGGGGGCGGTGTGAGGCCGACGCGGCCTCATGGCCCAGCCCAGGCCCTTGTCATCGTGGGAGAGTTGCGTGACACCGTGCCGCCGTCGGGAGGCGTCGTGGCATCACGCTGCCGGCTCCACAGGGCGTGGGGAGGGGCGGGCCGGTCCGGCTCGTTGGCGGAAAGGTCCATGACGGCGATCTGGTTCATTCTGGCGGCCATGACCGCGGCGACCGTTCTCGGCCTGCTCTGGCCGATGTCGCGGCGCGCCGCCGTGCCGACCGGCGAGGCGGGCGGGAGCGGGCTCGCCACCGAGACCGCGTTCTACGAGGATCAGATCGCCGAGATCGACCGCGACCTCGAACGCGGCCTGATCGCTCCGGACGAGGCCGAGACCGCCAAGGCCGAGGCGGCCCGCCGACTGCTCCGGGCAAGCCGCGAGGCGCAGCGCGAGGCCGAGGATGCCGGCCTCGTCGAGGCCGCGCGCCCGGCCGAGCCGCGCCTGCGCCGGCGGCGGGCGGCCTCGGCCTTCGCGCTCTCCACCATTCCCCTCGTGGCGCTGATCGCCTACGGCCTCTACGGCTCGCCCGAACTGCCCGCCCAGACGGAAGCCGACCGGCAGGCCACCCGCGGCGGGGCCGACGAACTCATGAAGGCGGTGGGGCAGATCGAGGCGCGCCTCGCCCGGGACCCGAACGACGCCCGCGGCTGGGCGGTGCTCGCCCCGGTCTACATGCGCACCGGCCGCTTCGACGATGCCGCCCGCGCCTACGCCAACATCGCGCGCCTGAAGGGCGAGACCGCCGACACCCTCGCCGATCAAGCCGAAGCCCTCACGGCGGCCGGCGACGGCACCGTCTCGCCCGAGGCCAAGGCCCTGTTCGAGAAGGCCCAGGCCAAGGAGCCGAACGCCCCGAAGCCGCGCTTCTATCTGGCCCGGGCGGCCGAGCAGGCCGGCGATACCGGTGAGGCAATCCGCCAGCTCACCGAACTCGAGGCCAGCAGCCCGCCGACCGCCCCCTGGCTCGGAATCGTCAAGCAGAGCCTCGCCCGCCTCAAGGGCGAGCCGCCGCCGCCCCCGACGACGCCCCAGGCCGCCCCGAAGATCCCGGCCGAGCAGCAGGCGGCGATCCGCGGCATGGTCGACGGTCTCGATGCCCGCCTCAAGGCCGGCGGCGGCACCTCCGACGAATGGCTGAGGCTCGTCCGGTCGCGGGTGGTCCTCGGCGAGCCCGATCAGGCGGCCGCCGCCCTGGCCCGGGCCCGGACCGCCCTCGCGGGTGACCCGCAGGGGCTCGCCCAGGTGGAGCAGGGCGCCCGCGCCGTGGGACTCGGCGCGGAGGGCGCGGCGCCCGGGCCCGCCGGGTCGGGTGAGGCCGGCCCGACCGCGCAGGCCGAGAAGGAGGCCGCGATGGCGGCGGTGCGCGCCATGCCGCAGGCGGAGCAGCAGGCGGCGATTCGCAGCATGGTCGAGGGGCTCGACCGGCGCCTCGCCGCGCGGGGCGGCACGCCGGACGAGTGGATGCGCCTCGTGCGCTCCTACAGCGCGCTTGGCGAGCGCGACCAGGCCGTGAAGGCCCTCGACCGCGCCCGGATGGCGCTGGCCGCCAACAGCGACGCGGTGGCGCGGCTCGACGGACTCGCCCGGGAGCTGGACCTCGCCGCCAAGCCGAATCCCTGACAAGCCCGATCCGCGACACCGCGAAATCGTGAGGCCGCCTGCGCGGGACGGGGCCCGTACGACAATCGGTCCTGATGCCCGCCCTTGACCCGCGGGCGCCTGGAGCCGACACCCTCAAGACTAGAATGAGAACGGTTCCGGTCGGGGCGGGTCTCCGCGCGCCGGACCGCGGGGTGGAAGTATCGTGACGCGTAAGAAACGCCGCCTGATCCTGATCGCCGCCTGCGGCAGCGTGCTGGCGCTCGCCGTGGGGCTGATCCTGTACGCCATGAGCGGCTCGATCGTGTTCTTCCGCTCGCCCACCGACATCGCCCAGCAGGCCATCGCCCCGGGTACGCGCCTGCGGCTCGGCGGTCTGGTGAAGGACGGCTCGCTCAGGCGCGGCCCGGACCAGACGGTCGATTTCGCCGTCACCGACACGAACGCCACCGTCGCGGTCCACTACAAGGGGCTGTTGCCGGACCTGTTCCGGGAAGGGCAGGGCGTGGTCGCCGAGGGGGTCCTGGAGCCCGGCGGAGAGTTCCGCGCCGACACGGTGCTCGCCAAGCACGACGAATCCTACATGCCCCGCGAGGTGGCCGACGCGCTGAAGGCGCAGGGGCGCTGGCAGGAGGGGGGGCCGAACAAGGCGGCCCCGGCGCCGAAACCCGCTACGGCGGCGGCGGACAGCACCCTCGGCCCCCGCAGCGAGCGGTGAGGGAACCCGCATGATCGTCGAGACCGGTCACTTCGCCCTCGCGCTCGCGCTGGCGATCTCCCTCGTCCAGATGGTGATGCCGATCTGGGCGGCACGTTCGGGCGATCCGGCCCTGCGCCAGACCGCTTCGCAGGCGGCGCTCGGCGCCTTCGCCTGCGTGCTGTTCGCCTTCGCGGCGCTCACCTGGGCGCACGTCACCTCCGATTTCTCGGTCCAGAACGTCGTCGAGAATTCGCACACGCAGAAGCCGCTGATCTACAAGCTCTCCGGCGTCTGGGGGAACCACGAGGGCTCGATGCTCCTCTGGGTGCTGATCCTCACGCTGTTCGGCGCCTGCGTGGCCGCCGCCAAGAACGCGGTGCCGCCGCGGCTGCGGGCCAACACCCTGGGCGTGCAGGGGCTGATCACCTTCGTGTTCGTGCTGTTCATCATCACGACCTCGAACCCGTTCACCCGCGTGATCCCGGCGCCGCTCGAGGGCAACGACCTCAACCCGCTGCTGCAGGATCCCGGCCTCGCGATCCATCCGCCGCTCCTCTATGTCGGCTATGTCGGCTTCTCGATCAGCTTCGCCTTCGCGGTGGCCGCGCTGATCGACGGGCGGATCGACGCCGTCTGGGCGCGGGCGGTGCGACCCTGGACGCTGACCGCGTGGTGCTTCCTGACCCTCGGAATCGCGATGGGCTCCTATTGGGCCTATTACGAACTCGGCTGGGGCGGCTGGTGGTTCTGGGATCCGGTCGAGAACGCCTCGCTGATGCCGTGGATCGCCGGCACGGCGCTGCTCCACTCCACGGTGGTGATGGAGAAGCGCGACGCCCTGAAGGTCTGGACGGTGCTGCTCGCCATCCTGACCTTCTCGCTCTCGCTGATCGGCACCTTCCTGGTCCGCTCCGGGGTCATCACCTCGGTGCATTCCTTCGCCACCGACCCGACCCGCGGCGTCTTCATCCTGGCGATCCTGGTGCTGTTCATCGGCGGCTCGCTGACGCTGTTCGCGTGGCGCGCGCCGCTGCTCCGGCAGGGCGGCTTGTTCGCGCCGATCTCCCGCGAGGGCTCGCTCGTCCTCAACAACCTCTTCCTGGTGGCGGCCTGCGCCACCGTGCTGGTCGGCACCCTCTACCCGCTGGTGCTGGAGATGCTGACCGGCGAGAAGATCACGGTCGGGCCGCCCTTCTTCAATTCCACCTTCGTGCCGCTCGCGATCCCGCTGCTGCTGATCGTGCCCGTGGGGCAGGCACTGGCCTGGAAGCGCGGCGACGTGCTCGCCGCCGCCCAGCGCCTCTTCGCCGCGCTGGCGGTGGCCCTGGTCGTCGGCTTCGTGGTCCTGGCCCTCACCTGGGGCGGCCCGGTCCTGGCGCCGGTGGGGATCGGCCTCGGCGCCTATCTGCTGATCGGCTCCGCCCTGGAGATCGTCACCCGCGCCCGGGGCTACGGGGCGAGCCGAGCCCGCTCGCTCGGCCAGATCGGGCGCCGCGCCTTCGGCCTGCCGCGCTCGGCCTGGGGCACCGCCATCGCCCATGCCGGGGTCGGCGTGGTGGTGCTGGGCATCGCCGCGCAGGGCTGGGCCACCGAGGGCTTGGCGACCCTCAAGCCCGGCCAGACCCTGGCGACGGGGCCCTACACGGCCACCCTGGACCGGGTCGCGCCGCGCAAGGGACCGAACTACGAGGAGGCCGCCGCCTACCTGACGATCCGCACCCGCGCCGGCGACGAGGTGGGCCAGGTCGAGACCGGCAAGCGCTTCTACCCGAGCCGCAAGATGGCGGTGACGGAGTCCGGGCTGCTGACGATCGGCGCCAGCCAGGTCTATGCGAGCCTCGGCGAGATCGGGCAGGACGGTGGTGTCGGCCTGCGCCTCTACTACAAGCCGCTGGTCCTGCTGATCTGGCTCGGGGCGGTGGTGATGGCGGTCGGCGGCGGCCTGTCTCTGACGGACCGGCGGATGCGCGTGGGCGTCCCCGCCAAGGCGAAGGCGCGGCCGCTCCCCGTCGCGGTGCCGGCCGAATGATGGCGCGCCGCTCCCTCCGACCGGCCCTGGCGGCGCTGGCCCTGCTGGCGTCGCTTCCCGCCCACGCGGTCCAGCCCGACGAGGTGCTGAAGGATCCCACCCTGGAGCACCGCGCCCGGGAGATCTCGGCCGAGCTGCGCTGTCTCGTCTGCCAGAACCAGTCGATCGACGATTCCGACGCGCCGCTCGCCAAGGACCTGCGCCTGATCGTGCGCGAGCGGCTGCAGAAGGGGGACAGCGACAAGGCGGTGCTCGACTACGTCGTGGCGCGCTACGGCGAGTTCGTGCTGCTGCGCCCGGTCTTCGCGCTGCACACCCTGCTGCTCTGGCTGACCCCGGTTCTGGCGGTGCTGCTGGGCGGCTTCGGCCTGTGGCGCCTCGCCCGCCGCCGGCCGCCCGCACCGGTCCGGACTCTGTCGGCCGCCGAGCAGGCGGAGGTCGCGGCGCTGCTGCGACGCGATTAGAATTGGGGGCGGTAGCGATTCGCCCGCCCCATTCGGCACGAGTCTTGGATCGGGCTTCGCAGACCGCATGATCGGCGACGCGCCCCGGGGCAGGACGATGACGGCCGCTACGCTCACCATCTCGAGCCGCAATTATTCCTCGTGGTCGCTGCGGGGCTGGCTGATCTGCCGAATGGCCGGTCTCGACTTCCAGACCGAGGTCCTGTCCGGCACGGATGCCACCAGCCGGGCGGAGCTGCTGCACCTGTCGCCGTCGTTCCTGGTGCCGCGCCTGCGCCACGGCGACGTGGTCGTCTGGGACACCCTGGCCATCGCCGAATACCTCGCCGAGACTTTTCCCGCGGCCGGTTTCCTTCCCGGCAACGCGGCGGAGCGCGCCCATTGCCGGTCCATCTCCGGCGAGATGCATTCCGGCTTCGTCAATCTCCGCTCGGCCCTGCCGATGAACCTGCGTGCCTTCCACCCTGACTTCCGGGTGTTCAACGGCGCGAAGGCCGACATCGAGCGTATCGTGACGATCTTCGACGATTGCCTGGACCGCTACGACGGGCCGTACCTGTTCGGAGCGCGACCGTGCCTGGCGGACGCCATGTATGCCCCGGTCTGCACCCGCTTCCGCACCTACGACGTCGCCCTGCCGCCCCGCGCCGCCGCCTACCGCGACACGATCCTGCACTGGCCGCTGATGGTGGAATGGGCGGAAGCCGCTGCCGACGAGCCGGACGAGATCGAAGAACTGGAGATGGAGTTCTGACGAGCCGCCTGCGTGGCCTCCGGCCTGCGCAGGTCGTCCCTGCGAGCGGGGCGCGCAGGCAACCCGGATGCCCTCGGTCGCTCCCTGTCGCCGCCGGACGAAGGCGACCCACGCGCCCTACGATCCAGGGTGACGGGACACGGGCCAGCGTCGCGGAGGTGCATGGCTCGCGCCGCTCGGAAAGGCAGAGGCGGACGATCGAGCAGATTCACCGTGTGGATGCAATTTATTGCAGGGCACAAACTCATGTTGCGCCGCACGCAGATGTGGTCCGTCACCACTCCGATACAAAAAATGAATTTCTGACAAAGAATTAGCCGGGATCGGCCGAGGCGCGGTCGGCCGGGTTACAGCTCGACAAACGTCCTTTGTCGAGCGACCGGACTGCGCGATTGAAGCCAACCGGCATTTCTGTTCCTCTTCGCATTAGAACAGGAACAGACTGGGCTGGAAACCATGGCGCGTCACGAGCCCTGGAGCGCGGAGCGCGCATCCGGGATCATCGCCGAACACACCCATCTCGAAGGGGCCACGCTGCCGATCCTGCACGCGCTGCAGGAGACGTTCGGCTACGTGGATTCCGGCGCCGTGCCGCTGATCGCGGACGCGCTGAACCTGTCGCGCGCCGAGGTGCACGGCTGCATCACCTTCTACCACGATTTCCGCGCCCACCCCGCCGGCCGCCACGAGGTGAAGCTGTGCCGGGCCGAGGCCTGCCAGGCCATGGGCTCCGACAAGCTCCATCGCGAGATCCTCGGC
Source organism: Methylobacterium sp. 1973 (assembly GCF_040545035.1). NCBI lineage: Bacteria > Pseudomonadati > Pseudomonadota > Alphaproteobacteria > Hyphomicrobiales > Methylobacteriaceae > Methylobacterium > Methylobacterium sp. 1973. Next base: position 334,890 of record NZ_JBEPLA010000001.1, on the reverse strand, counting down.
CGCCTCGGCTGCGGCTGGCACGAGACCACCGCCGACGGCAGCGCCACGGTGGAGCCGGTCTACTGCCTCGGCCTCTGCGCCAACGGTCCCGCCGCGCTGGTGGACGGTGAGCCCGTCGCGCACCTGACCGCCGACGCCCTCGAAGCTGCACTGACGGAGGTGCGCCAGTGAGCGTGACCCTCTACATTCCCCGCGATGCCGTCGCCCTCGGCCTCGGCGCCAACAAGGTCGCCCGCGCGCTGTTCGCCGGCGCCGAGCGCCGCGGTCTCGACGTCACCATCGTGCGCACCGGTTCCCGCGGCCTGTTCTGGCTGGAGCCGATGGTCGAGGTCGGCACGCCCGAGGGGCGCGTCGCCTACGGCCCGGTCAAGCTGGCGGATATCGACGCCCTTCTGGATGCCGGCCTCGCCACCGGCGGTGACCATCCCCTGCGCCTCGGTGATCCTGAAAAAATCCCCTACCTCGCCCGGCAGCAGCGGCTGACCTTCCACCGCTGCGGCGTGATCGATCCGGTCTCCGTGGACGATTACCGGGCCCATGGCGGCTATCGCGGCCTCGAGGCCGCGCTGAAGCTCGATGCCGAGGGCATCGTCGCGGCGGTGCGCGATTCCGGCCTGCGTGGCCGGGGTGGTGCCGGCTTCCCGGCCGGCATCAAGTGGAACACCGTGATGCTCGCCAAGGCGGACCAGAAGTATGTGGTCTGCAACGCCGACGAGGGCGATTCCGGCACCTTCGCCGACCGGATGATGATGGAGGGCGACCCCTTCAACCTCATCGAGGGCATGACCATCGCGGCCGTCGCGACTGGTGCCACCCGCGGTTACATCTACCTGCGCTCCGAGTACCCGCAGGCGTTTGCCACCCTGAAGGAGGCCATCGCCAACGGCGTGACCGCCGGCGTGCTCGGCGAGAACATCCTGGGCTCGGGCAAGACCTTCCACCTGGAAGTGCGCCTCGGCGCCGGTGCCTATATCTGCGGTGAGGAGACCTCGCTGCTGGAGAGCCTCGAGGGCAAGCGCGGCATCGTCCGCGCCAAGCCGCCGATCCCGGCGCTGAAGGGCTTCCTCGGCAAGCCGACGCTGGTCAACAACGTCATGACCTTCACGGCCGTGCCGTGGATCCTGGAGAACGGCGCCAAGGCCTACGCCGATTACGGCATGGGCCGCTCGCTCGGCACCCTGCCGATCCAGCTTGCCGGCAACATCAAGCACGGCGGCCTGATCGAGATGGCCTTCGGCATCACCCTCCGGCAGGTGATCGAGGATTTCGGCGGCGGCACCCGTTCGGGTCGGCCGGTCCGGGCCGTGCAGGTCGGCGGGCCGCTCGGGGCCTACTTCCCCGACCATCTCCTCGACACGCCCCTCGACTACGAGGCGATGGCGGCCAAGAAGGGCCTCGTCGGCCACGGCGGCATCGTGGTGTTCGACGACACCGTCGACATGGCCGCCCAGGCCCGCTTCGCCTTCGAGTTCTGCGCCACCGAGTCCTGCGGCAAGTGCACCCCCTGCCGCATCGGCGCCACCCGCGGCGTCGAGACCATGGACAAGGTCATCGCCGGCATCCGGCCGGATGCGAATCTCAAGCTGGTCGAGGACCTCTGCGAGGTCATGACCGACGGGTCGCTCTGCGCCATGGGCGGGCTCACCCCGATGCCCGTCATGAGCGCGATCACCCATTTCCCCGAGGATTTCAGGCGCGCCGGCGATCTGCCGGCCGCGGCCGAGTAAGGAGGCGTCGATGGGCCTGATCAAGGAGATCGACTACGGCACGCCGATCCGCGTGGCGGAGCAGACCGTCACGCTGACGATCGACGGCATGTCTGTGACGGTGCCGGCGGGCACCTCGGTGATGGCGGCGGCGATGCATGCCGGGACGCAGATCCCGAAGCTCTGCGCCACCGATAGCCTGGAGCCGTTCGGCTCCTGCCGCCTCTGCCTCGTGGAGATCGAGGGCCGGCGCGGCACCCCGGCCTCCTGCACGACCCCGGCCGAGAACGGCATGGTCGTCCACACGCAGAACGAGAAGCTCGCCAAGCTCCGCAAGGGCGTGATGGAGCTCTACATCTCCGATCATCCCCTGGACTGCCTGACCTGCGCGGCCAACGGCGATTGCGAGCTGCAGACGCAGGCCGGCGTCGTCGGCCTGCGGGACGTCCGCTACGGCTATGACGGCGACAACCACGTCAAGCCGAGCGCCGAGAAGTATCTGCCGAAGGACGAGTCGAACCCGTACTTCACCTACGACCCGTCGAAGTGCATCGTCTGCAACCGCTGCGTGCGCGCCTGCGAAGAGGTGCAGGGCACCTTCGCGCTGACCATCGCGGGCCGCGGCTTCGACAGCCGCGTGGCAGCCGGCCCGACCAACTTCTTCGAGTCGGAATGCGTCTCCTGCGGCGCCTGCGTGCAGGCCTGCCCGACCGCGACCCTTCAGGAGAAGTCGATCCACGAGTACGGCCAGCCCGAGCACGCCGAGGTGACGACCTGCGCCTATTGCGGCGTCGGCTGCTCGTTCAAGGCCGAGATGCAGGGCGAGCGCGTCGTCCGCATGGTCCCCTACAAGGGCGGCAAGGCCAATGAGGGCCATAGCTGCGTGAAGGGCCGCTTCGCCTACGGCTACGCCACCCACAAGGACCGCATCACCAAGCCGATGATCCGTGAGAAGATCACGGATCCGTGGCGCGAGGTCTCCTGGGAGGAGGCCATCGACCGGGCCGCGAGCGAGTTCAAGCGGATCCAGGCCAAGTACGGCAAGGATTCGGTCGGCGGCATCACCTCGTCGCGCTGCACCAACGAGGAAGCCTACCTCGTCCAGAAGCTCGTGCGCGCCGCCTTCGGCAACAACAACGTCGATACCTGCGCCCGCGTCTGCCACTCGCCGACCGGCTACGGTCTGATGTCGACGCTCGGCACCTCGGCCGGCACACAGGACTTCAAGTCGGTGGAGCATTCCGACGTGATCCTGGTGATCGGCGCCAACCCCACCGACGGCCATCCGGTCTTCGGCTCGCGGATGAAGAAGCGCCTGCGTCAGGGCGCCAAGCTGATCGTCGCCGATCCGCGCAAGATCGACCTCGTGAAGTCGCCCCACATCAAGGCCGATTATCACCTGCCGCTGAAGCCCGGCTCCAACGTCGCCTTCATCAACTCGCTGGCGCACGTGATCGTCACCGAGGGGCTGATCGACGAAGCCTATGTCCGCGAGCGCTGCGACCTCGCCGAGTTCGAGTCCTGGGCCCGGTTCATCGCCGATGAGCGGCACTCCCCGGAGAGCCAGCAGCCCTTCACCGGTCTCGACCCGGCGGAAGTCCGCGGGGCGGCCCGGCTCTACGCCAAGGGCGGTGCGGCCGGCATCTACTACGGTCTGGGCGTCACCGAGCACAGCCAGGGCTCGACCATGGTGATGGGCATGGCCAACATCGCCATGGCCACCGGCAACATCGGCAAGCTCGGCGCCGGCGTGAATCCGCTGCGCGGCCAGAACAACGTGCAGGGCTCCTGCGACATGGGCTCGTTCCCGCACGAGCTCACCGGCTACCGCCACGTCTCGGACGACGCCACCCGCGAGAGCTTCGAGGCCCTCTGGGGCGCCAAGCTCGACAACGCGCCGGGCCTGCGCATCACCAACATGCTCGACGAGGCCGTCGAGGGCTCGTTCAAGGGCATGTACATCCAGGGCGAGGACATCGCGCAGTCCGACCCGGACACGCACCACGTCACCTCGGGCCTGATGGCGATGGAGTGCATCGTCGTCCAGGATCTGTTCCTGAACGAGACCGCCAAATACGCCCACGTCTTCCTGCCGGGTGCCTCGTTCCTGGAGAAGGACGGCACCTTCACCAACGCCGAGCGCCGCATCTCGCGGGTCCGCAAGGTGATGGCCCCGATGGGCGGCTATGGCGACTGGGAGGGCACCGTGCTGCTCTCCAACGCGCTGGGCTACAAGATGGAGTACAGCCACCCGTCCGAGATCATGGACGAAATCGCCTCGCTCACCCCGAGCTTCACCGGCGTGTCCTACGCCAAGCTCGACGAGCTCGGCTCGGTGCAGTGGCCCTGCAACGAGAAGGCGCCGCTCGGGACGCCGATGATGCACGTGGACCGGTTCGTCCGTGGCAAGGGTCGGTTCATGATCACCGAGTTCGTGGCCACCGAGGAGCGGACGGGGGCGAAGTTCCCGCTGATCCTCACCACGGGCCGGATCCTCTCCCAGTACAATGTCGGCGCGCAGACCCGGCGCACCGAGAACTCGCGCTGGCACGAGGAGGACGTGCTGGAGATACACCCGTTCGACGCGGAGCTGCGCGGCATCGTCGACGGCGATCTCGTCGCCCTGGAGAGCCGCTCGGGCGACATCGCCCTCAAGGCCAAGATCTCCGAGCGGATGCAGCCGGGCGTGGTCTACACGACCTTCCACCACGCCAAGACCGGCGCCAACGTCATCACCACCGACTACTCGGACTGGGCGACCAATTGCCCCGAGTACAAGGTGACGGCGGTGCAGGTCCGGCGGACCAACCGGCCGTCCGACTGGCAGGCGAAGTTCTACGAGGAGGACTTCTCCCTGACCCGGATCGCCAATTCCCAGGGCACTGCGCTCGACGCGGCGGAGTAAGAGTATCCGATGAGTGCCGTGACGCAGGCGGACAAGCTCGTCCGCATGGCCAACCAGATCGCCACCTTCTTCCGGTCCTACCCGGAGGAGGAGGCGGTCGCTGGGGTCCAGAAGCACATCAAGGCGTTCTGGACGCCCAAGATGATCGCGCATCTCGAGGCCGCCCTCCCGGAGCAGGGCGACCGGGTCGACAGCTACGTGCGGCGGGCGTTGCAGGGCGGGGAGCCGGCGGCCGACAGCCCGGTGCGGCCCGCGACCCGGGATCCGCAGCTCGCGGGCGCGGGCGCCAGCGACGCGGGCTGACCGATCGGCACAGGTCGGAGGGGCTCGTGCTCTGACCCGGCCGGAGCCGAGCGGCGAAGGATCACGCGAAACGCCCCCCTCTTCCGACCGGGAGAGGGGGGCGTTTCGCGTCTGGCCTGTGCCGATGCGTGAAGGGGGGCTGGCGCTGACGAGGTGCGCCGACATCGGGCGCCTCTGAAGGGCGCCCGCGCCGTCATGCGATGGCCGCCCGATCTGGGCGGCCATCGCCCCGTCGGACCCGGCGACGTCGGTCGCCGGGCCTGCGGATGTCAGTTCTTGAGGGCGACCGTGAAGTCGGCCTCGGTCTTCTTGCGGATCTCGTCCTCGGTGACGCCGTCGGCGAGTTCGATCAGCGTCATGCCGCCGTCGCCCTTCTTGTCGATGGCGAACACGCCGAGATCGGTGATCACCAGATCGACCACCTGGGTTCCGGTGAGCGGCAGGTCGCAGGCCTTGAGCAGCTTCGGGCTCTCGGTGCCGTCCTTGTTCTTGGCGACGTGCTCCATCACCACGACCACGCGCTTCACCCCGGCCACGAGGTCCATGGCGCCGCCCATCCCCTTCACCATCTTGCCGGGAATCATCCAGTTGGCGAGGTCGCCGTTGCCGGCCACCTGCATGGCGCCGAGGATCGACAGGTTGATGTGCCCGCCGCGTATCATCCCGAAGGAATCCGCGGAGGAGAAGTAGCTCGTCGTCGGCAGGGCGGTGATCGTCTGCTTGCCGGCGTTGATCAGGTCCGGATCCTCCTCACCCTCGTAGGGGAAGGGGCCCATGCCCAGCATGCCGTTCTCCGACTGGAGCTGCACCGACATGCCCTCGGGGATGTAGTTCGACACCAGCGTCGGGATGCCGATGCCGAGGTTCACGTAGAAGCCGTCCTCCAGCTCCTTGGCGGCGCGCGCCGCCATCTGCTCGCGGGTCCAGGCCATCGTTCTCGCTCCCTTCCCGTCCGGTCAGTGCGTGCCGCCGCCGGCCGCGGCGGCCGGGGTCGCATCGTTGCGCGTGCGCGTCGTGCGCTGCTCGATGCGCTTGTCGCGCACGCCCACGTCGACGATGCGCTTCACGAAGATGCCGGGCGTGTGGATCGTGTCCGGATCGATCTCGCCCGGCTTCACGAGATGCTCGACCTGCGCCACCGTCATCTTGGCGGCGGTGGCCATCATCGGGTTGAAGTTGCGCGCGGTCATCCGGTAGCGCAGGTTCCCCTCGGTGTCGCCCGTATGGGCATGGACCAGGGCGAGGTCGGCGAACAGGCCGCGCTCCATGACGTAATGCTCGCCATCGAACTCGCGGACCTCCTTGCCCTCGGCGACCTTGGTGCCGACGCCGGTCTTGGTGAAGAAGGCCGGGATGCCGGCGCCGCCGGCGCGGATCCGCTCGGCGAGCGTGCCCTGCGGGTTGAACTCGATCTCCAACTCGCCACCGAGATACTGCCGGGCGAATTCCTTGTTCTCGCCCACGTAGGACGAGATCATCTTCCGGACCTGGCGGGTGTCCAGAAGCTTGCCGAGGCCGACCCCGTCGATGCCGGCATTGTTCGAGACGACGGTGAGACCCTTGACGCCCGAGAGGCGCACCGCCTCGATCAGCTCGTCCGGGATGCCGCAGAGGCCGAAGCCGCCGCACATCACCATCATGTCGTCGTGCAGGAGGCCGGCCAGGGCCGCGGCGGCATCCGTGTAGACCTTCTTCATCGAACCGTCCTTTTCCCGCCGGACCCGACCGGCCGAAATCTTGGGAAGTGCGTGTCCTCGCGCCTGCTCTCCCCGATTCCGCGCGTGAAATCCAGTGGTGCGCCGCACCGGTCCGCGCGGACGCGGGCGATCCGTAACCGGCACTGCGTTGGGGAGGGCAGGGCGGCCCTGCGCGGGCGCGGCAGACAAAGCCGGCCAAGGACGCTAAATTGCTCACTCGACGTGCAGACCCTGCCGGGCCGCGGCAGCCCGAGGGGCCGGCGCGGCGCCCGGCTTCCGGTTACAGCCGCCGCCCCTTCGGAGCATGATGTCGCTGCGCCGCCCGATCTTCGTCCTCGCTCTCGGGAGCCTGATCGCGGCCGGCCTCGGCCTGCGCGATTGGCCCCTGGAGGACGGCCGGGTCACGGCCTACGCGCGCCGCGCCTTCGACGCCTACGGCCTGGGCCTGACGCTGCAGGGCCCCGCGAGCGTCGCGGTGCTGCCTTGGCCGCGCCTGACCCTCGACCGCGTCCGGCTCGCCGCCGGTTCCGACGGACCGGTCCTGGCGGATGCGGGCCGCCTGACCCTCGACCTCGACCCGCTGAGCCTCCTCGGCGGGCGCGCGGCCGTGAGCGGGCTTCGCCTGGAGGGTGCGCGGCTGTCGGATGACCCCGCCGGCTGGGACGCCCCCCTCGCGCGCCTCGCCGAGCAGGCCCGGTTCGGCGGGACGGCCCGGCCACGCCGGATCGTCGTGCGCGACGCGCGCCTCGCCGCCGGCGACACGGCCCGGGACATCGACCTGGACATCGCGTGGCCGCTCTGGGGAAAGACCGCCGAGGGCCGCGCCAGCTTCACGTGGCGGGGCGTGCCGACCCGGATCACCCTGACCCACCTGCGTCCGGCCGAGCTGGCCCAGCGCCGCCGCAGCCCGTTCACCGCGGAGGTCACGTGGCCGGACGGCAGCCTCGCGGCGGACGGAACGGTGGCGCCGCCCGCGGAGGGGAACGCGCTGCCCGTCCTGTCCGGGCAGGTCCGGTTCGAGACGCGATCCCTGCCGGAGAGCCTGGCCTGGATCGGCCGTGATGTGCCGCTGGCGCCGCTCGCTGGCGCCTTCTCGATCGACGGCCGGTTCGAGACGGCGGAGCGGTCCATCTCGTGGCCGAGCCTGCGCATCGGCCTCGGTCAGAACGTGCTGGAAGGCGCCGGCGCCGTCGCCTTCGGACCCGGCAAGGCGCCGCGCCTCTCGGTGCAGGCGACCCTGGCGGCCGAGACCCTCGACTTCACGCCCCTCGTCGAGGATCTGACCCGGCTCCTCGATCCCGCCCCGGTATCCGTCGCCCTGGCGCCGCTCACGCAGGGCGACCTCGACCTCCGCCTGTCGGCGGCGGAGGGCCGCGCCGGCGCCGTTCGGGTGCAGGATCTGGCGGCGAGCATCCTGGTGCGGGATACCGCCCTTGAGGTCGCGGTGAACCGGGCCCGGATCCAGGACGGCACGTTCAAGGGGCGCGTGAACCTGACGAGCGGGACCGATCCGGCCGCGACGGAGCTGCGCACCCAGGGGAGCCTCGACCGCGTCGATCTCGGTGCGCTCCTCGGCGAGATCGGCGCGGCCCGCTGGGTGGTCGGGCCCGTCCAGGGGCATTTCGCCCTCGAATCCAGGGCGCGTGACACGGTCGGCCTCCTGGCGCATCTCGGCGGACGGGCCACGCTTGCCATGGATGGCGGCGCCATCGCGGGCCTCGATCTCGCCGACGTCGTCCACCGCAACGGTGCCGTGGCGTCCGGAGCTCTGGCGCGCCGGAACGGCCGGACCGCGTTCGAGCGGGCCGTGGTGACGCTGCGCTTCGTCGACGGTGTCGGCGAGATCGCCGAGTCGGGTCTTCTGGGGCCGAGTGTCGGCGCCACCCTTCACGGCCAGGTGTCGCTGCCGGAACGGCGACTCGACGCCAGGGGCGATCTCGTTCTGCGGCCGCCCGGCGATTCCGCCCGCGGGATCCTGTTCGCGGTGACGGGCCCCTTGAACGCGCTGACGGCTCAGACGGCCGCCCACAGCGAGCCGTCCGATCCGGCCGGCCGGATCGGGGATGCGATGCTGCCCGATCCTCTCAAATTGCCCGCCACCCTCGGCCTGCCCGGCAGTGTCCGTGCCTTCGCGCCGTGACGGTCGCGCGTTGGCGCCGGCCCCGGCCAAGCTCTAAGATCGGATCCCGATCGCCGTCATGATCCCCATGCGCCGCCTGCTCATCGAGGAACCCGTCACCCGCGCAGGGCCTCTGGCCCGGCGGCTCGCCGTGTTCTCCGTCATCGCCACCGGCATCGCCCTGATCTTGGTCCGGGACCCGCGTGCCGACACCGACGCGGCGCTCGCGGCCCTGGTGGCCGGGTTCGGGGTCGCGGTGCTCGCCGCGGCGGCTGCGGTCTTCGCCTTCGTGCGGGTCTGGCGCGAGGGGGCTCGCGGTCTCGGGGCCGCCCTCGCAGGGTTGATCCTCGCGCTGGCGGTCCTCGGCTATCCCGCTTTCCTGGGCTTGCGCAGCCTGCGGCTGCCGGCGCTGTCCGACATCACCACCGACATCGACAACCCACCCGCCTTCTCGCGCTCGCGGGCGGCCTTCGCGGCGCGCGGCGGCCGCTACCCGGCGGATCCCGGCCCCGCGATCCGCGAGCGCCAGCGCGGCGCCTATCCGCAGATCGCGCCCCTGACCCTCGATATCGGCGCCGACGAGGCCTTCGAACTCGCCCGGCAGGCGGCGCTGAAGCGGCACTGGCAGATCGTCGAGGCGATCCGGCCGGGGGGACGCACCGGGAACGGTCGGATCGAGGCCGTGGCCCGCGGTCTGATCCTCAACCTGCCCGGCGACGTCACCGTGCGCATCCGCCCCCGCGCGGACGGGGCGCGGATCGACGTGCGCTCGGCCTCGCGCCTCAGCGGCCGCGATTTCGGCAGCAACGCGGACCGGATCCGGGCCTATCTCGACGACGTCGCCAACCTCGCCCTCGCGGTGAAGTGACCCGTCGCGTCCCTCAGGCCGGCGCGTAGGTGCCGTCCAGCCGGGGGGCGCCGTCGCAGGTCGCGCGCCCGCGTCCGACAAGATCCTCAAGATGGGCGAAGACGGACAGCGCCGCGGCGCCGCGGAGACGGGGATCGAGCCCCTGGTAGATCGCCGCGACGATGTCGGCGATCCGCCTGTCGCCGGCCGCCAGCCGCGCGCGGATCGCCGCTTCGCGCTGGCGGCGGTGCCCGGCCAGCCCGCGCAGGAACCGGGCGGGCTCGCATACGGGGCCGCCATGGCCCGGCCAGTACACGGTCTCGTCGCGCCCGCGCAGCTTGTCGAGAGAGTCCATGTAGGCCCGCATCGCGCCGTCCGGCGGGGCCACGATCGTGGTCGACCACGCCATTACGTGGTCCCCCGAGAACAGCGCCTGCGCTTCCGGCAGCGCGAAGGCGAGATGGTTCATCGTGTGGCCGGGGGTCTCGACGGCCACGAGGGTCCAGCCTCGACCGGACACGGAATCGCCCTCCGCCATGATCCGCTCGGGAGCGTGAGCCCGGTCGGCGCTGGCGTCGAGCATCGGCGCTTCCGCCTCCGAGAGCGCGCGTGCGGCCCGGTGTGGCCCGCATCCGACGATCGGCGCGCCGGTGCGGGCAGCGAGGAGCCGCGCGCCCGGAGAATGATCACGGTGGGTGTGGGTGACCACGATGGCCTCCACACGCTCCCCAGCGAGGTCCTGAAGCAGCGCCTCGATATGCACCGGATCATCCGGGCCCGGATCGAGCACCGCGACGCGATCCTGGCCCACCACGTAGGTGCAGGTGCCGCTCGCCGTGAAGGGGCCGCCGTTCGGCGCGACCCGGCGGCGGATCAACGGGGCGACCGGCTCCAGCCGCCCGGCTGGGGGCATCGAACGATCAAAGGTCAGGCTGTTCTCGTCGGCGTCCGCCATCGCGATCCCATGCGATCGACACGGCGCTTCCTTGGACGGTTCGACGCCGCGTGGCAATCGGCCCGGAGACCGCGATCCGACGGTCCGGGCATTCCCCGCGCGTCCGGCAGGTTCCGATGTCGCAGACGCGCTCTGAGACCGGATGACCGCCCCTGCACCGGCCTCGCCCCCTGGAGGCGGCCGTCGGTCTGGGCGTGACGCTTACGGGCCAGGCCGCGACGAAGGACGTCAGCCCTGGCGGCGGGTCTGTCGAGCGCGCACGCGGACCGGTACGGGCGCCGGTGCCGGCAGGAGACCGAGCGCTGCCGCGCGCAAGGCATCGCCGGTTCTATCGACGAGATCGGCGAGGCGCACCGCCAGCGCGGCGGCCTTCGATCGAACGGCACTCTTGGCAGATTGCAGCATCGCAAATCCCGGATCGAGCCTGGAGACCTCTCTTCGAACGCTAGCGCCCCTGTCTCGTTCCGTCACCCCTTGACGCGGACAGCGCACGAACCCCCCGCTCCCCAGGGGACTTCGCGATCGGGGCGGAACCGGAGCGAAACCTTGGCGTTTTCGTGTTCAGAACGACGCGGCCCGCCCGCGTTGAGACTTTCGAAGGATCTGAACGATGCTCGGTTGGGCCGTAACTTTTCTCGTCGTCGCCCTCGTGGCCGCTCTGCTTGGCTTCGGCGGCATCGCCGGCACGGCGATGGAAGCTGCCAAGCTGGTATTCTTCGTGGCCATCGTCCTCTTTGCGATCTCGGCGGTCGTGGGACTGATGCGGGGCCGCTCGCCGACACTTTGAGGAACGACCGGAGACGCCGGCCCCGATCCCGGGCCGGCGCACGGCGCGATGAAAAGCCGCCGCCCCGTGCGGCGGCTTTTTCCGTCGTGTCGGTCCGCATACTGGGCTCGAGACGGTTCCGTCTGGCCGAGGCGGGGGTATCGGGATGGGCGTCCGCTGGATCCGGGGTCGAGGGCTCCCGACCGTCAGGCTTTGCGGTCGGCGCTGTCCAGCTTCGCGATCAGTTCGGCAAAGCGGTCGGGCACCGGTTGCTGCGTGACCGTGTCGTACATCGCGCGCAGCTGCGTCGCGATACGATTGCGGGTCTGGTCGCTCAGGCCATTCTTGGTCCGGTGGCCGGTGGTCTGGTCAGGGGTGTCGAAAGGTTGCTGATCGACGGCGCCGTCCTGGCCCTCCGACGAGCGATTCGAGACAGTCTCGGCATGCGAATAGCGCGCGCGAAGACCTCCCTCCTTTCCCTGGTCCACCATCAATAGGCCCCTTGTTGCCGAAGTCGGCTCGGCCGCATTGTGCTGCGGCTCGACATACGCCATGGCTGCGGCGGCAACGCCTGCCCGCCGGGATCGGTTCCGCCGGGGGGTGGAACGGAGTGCGGGCCTCCGCGTTGGGCGGTAGGCTGCGCAGGACACAAGCCGGCCCCGGCAGGACTTCGGTAAAGGACCGAGGCGTTCGCGGCCGGGCAACACGGCGAGGCACAGGGGATCGAATGTCGACATCGCAACTCGTGGTACAGCACCTGCCGTACCTGCGCCGCTACGCGCGGGCGCTCACGGGTAGCCAAGTGGCGGGCGACGCGTATGTCGCTGCCACCCTGGAGACCCTCGTCAACGAACCGGACACGCTCGGCCGGAGCACCAACATCAAGGCCGATCTGTTCCGCGTCTTCACGCGGATCTGGAACTCGCTCTCGGTGAACGGCCGCAGCGAGCAGGTTCAGCACGATCTCCCGGCGGAAGTCCGTCTCGGCCAGATCACGCCGCTGCCGCGGCAGGCGTTCCTGCTCTCCTGCCTCGAAGGCTTCTCCGAGGAAGATGCGGCCATCATCCTGGGCGTCGACGTCTCCGAGGTCCGTGACCTCGTGGACGAGGCCGGCCGCGAGCTTGCCGCCGACATGGCGACCGAGATCCTCATCATCGAGGACGAGCCGCTGATCGCGATGGATCTCGAGGCCCTCGTGGAGGGTCTGGGCCACAACGTCATCGGCGTCGCCCGCACCCGCACCGAGGCGATCAAGATCGCCGGCGAGGGTAAGCGTCCCGGCCTGATCCTGGCGGACATCCAGCTCGCCGACGGCTCCTCGGGTCTCGATGCCGTGAACGATCTCCTGAAGACCTTCGAGGTCCCGGTGATCTTCATCACGGCCTATCCGGAGCGGTTCCTCACCGGCGAGCGTCCCGAGCCCGCCTTCCTCATCGCAAAGCCCTTCCAGCCGGCGAATGTCTCGGCGGTGATCAGCCAGGCGCTGTTCTTCCAGCAGACGGCCCGTCGGCGCGAAGCCAAGACGGCCTGAGACGACAGCCTGAGACGACGGCTTGAGCCGGGCTCGGCGGTTCTCGCCGGGCTGAACCGGTCCCAGGCCGCCTCCGAGCCTCGATGACGACGAAAACCCCGGCTTGCGCCGGGGTTTTTTGTTGTCCGTGCCGGAGACCCGGACATCCCGGATGCAGGCGCAAAAAAACGGGCCGGAGAAGTCTCCAGCCCGTCGCGAAGGTTCCGGCCGATGCACAAGGGGAATGCGGGGAGGACCAGGTGGCCGGGTGTAGAGAAAACGGATGCCGGACCGGGAGGTTCCAGCAAACGCACTTTTTCTGATGCGGTGGCCTTTTGGCCACATGTGGAGGGTGTGGATTGCGGGCGTGCGCCGCCGCACCAACGGCCGGGCTGTCATCGAATACTCAGGATACGTCGGCGCGCCACAGTCTAGGAACCTGCGATTGCAGGGCGCGTTATACGAACATCCTGTCAAGCTCTCGCATGAGGTCGGGGCAATGCTGCGGTCTGGTTTCCTCCTGGGCGTGAGTGCTCCTGCCGCTCTTCTCACCGTCCTCGTCCAGCCGGTCGTGCGCGACACGGCGGATCGTTGGGTGCCCCCGGTGCCCACCGCCCAGACGGCGCAGATTCCGCTGCCGGGGATGCGGCCGGTCTCCATCGCGCTCAGCCCGACGCGGGTCGCGGGCGTTCAGAAGGCCGACGGTCGGATTGCCCCGGTCGCAGGGGAAGCTCAGGATCTGGAGATCAAGCCGATCCTGCGTCAGCCGCCCCGGCGTATGGTCCGCGAAGGCTGCGAGACGGCGCTGAGCTCCCTGGTCGGGCCCGAGGCGCGCCGCATGACCCCCGGGCGTTGCATTTCCTGATCGTTGCCCCCCGGATCCCGTAACGTAAAATGCCCCGTCACCATGGCGGGGCCTTTTGCGTTGGTGTGCCGTGTTGGCATTGCCGAAACGAAAACGGCGCCGGTCCGAAGACGCGGCGCCGCTACGCGATACGCGTGAGCCGATGCCTCACTCGGCCCGGCCTGTCCCCGTGGACTGACCGCCCTTGCGACCGGCGGACGAGGCCAATTCGCGATCCTGCGAAAAGGACCGCTTCTCTGCCGGCACGCTGCGGCCGCCCTTGCTGGCGATCTCGCGCTGCCGCTCGAGGTTCATCGAGGCAAAGCCCCGCTTCGAGGTCGAATTTCCGGATGCCATCAGTTCCTCCTCAGGCTTCGCTTCACCCCGCAACAACCTTCAGCAATAACCAAGGTTCCTATCCCGAGACCTGCTCAAGCTTCCGCCAGCTAAGCTTGGCAGCAACCCGGACTTGTGTCGGGCGTTGGTCGACGTTCGACCTTGGTCGACATCCGCGGCCGTGTCGGCATGACCGGAGCCACGGCCACTTGGTCCGGGAGGCGGTGCGACAGTGCGACCGCGGAATGAGATGGGGTATCGCGCATGACGAACCGCAACATGGTCAAGGATCCTGCCCCGGGCACGGCGACGGAGCGGCCGAACACGCCGCCGATGCCGCCGATGCCGGCCCCGGAAGATTCCGCTACGCCGACCACCCGTGAGGAGCCCACCGACTCGCCCCATCTGAATGCCAGCCTCAAGCGCGAAGCGCCCGCTCCCGGGCGCCAGGGCCTCTCGACCGAGCGCTGATCCAGGCCGAAGCCGCCCTCAAGCCTGCCGCCGGTGCGTGAGGCGGATCAGGGCGGCGATCAGGAGGGCGATCGCCAGGATGGTGACGATCCCGGCCCCCGTCAGGATCCGCTGGATGAGCGGCGTATAGAGACCCCGTGCGGCATCGTAACCGTAGCAGAGCAGGGTGAGCCGGTCGGCGAGGCTGCCGACCCGGCCTTCGCCGGCCTCGGTCAGGGCGAGGCGGAGATCCCGCCCAGTCAGGGCGAGGGGCGACAGCACCTGTGCCACCCGGCCGTCGGCTGCGAGAAGAATGGCCGCCGCCGGATGGGCGAAGCTGTCGGTGCCGGCATCATAGACGGCCTGATAGCCCAGGGCGCCGGTGAGGCGCGCGAGGGCCGTGTCCGAGGCGATCAGAGCCCGGGGGCGAGCCGATGCATCCCGGTCTCCCAGCGTATCCGCGAGCATGCGGCGCGCGGCCGCGGGATCGTCGCGCGGGTCGATCCCGACCAGGACGAGCCCGTAATCGTCCCGCGGGAGTCCTGTCGCCGCGAGGGCCTCCACCGACATCGACACCATCGGGTCGCATACATTGCCGCAGGTGTAATCGACGGGCAGCAGCAGGGCGGCCCGACCGTCGAGGGCCTTGCCCAGGGTGGTGGGCTGCCCGGTGCGCGCATCGGTGACCGCAAGGTCGAGCGGGACGCGGGCCCCCGGGGGCGGCGTGACCGCGACACGGGCGAGATCGGCCTGGACCAGCCGGGCTGCGGCCGGCCTCGACCCCAGGATGAGGCCGAGTGCCAGCAGGGCGCCGAGACCACACCGCCAAGTTGCGTCCAGTGCAGGGCTGGACAAGTGCCTGACGAACCGCATGGATATACGGGCCCGTCCGGCCCCGCCGTCCTGGGCGTGAGACCCGTCGCGGAGCCCCCGAATGACCCTCGACACCGAGGTTTCCTCCCTGAAGCAGGTGCCGCTGTTCCGCGAGGTGGAACCGTCGCGCCTGAAGCTTCTGGCCTTCACCAGCGAGCGGGTGCATTTCGAGCCGGGGCAACGCTTCTTCGCCCGCGGCGATGTGGCGGATGCAGCCTACGTGATCCTCTCGGGCACCGCGGAGGTCAGCATCGATGGCCCCGCCGGCCCGGTGCGGCTGGCGTTGCTCGGCCAGGATGCCCTGGTCGGCGAGATGGGCATCCTGGCCGAGCAGCCCCGGTCCGCCACCGTGACGGCGCAATCCGCGGTGACCGCCCTGCGCATCGACCGGGGCGTCTTCCTGGAACTGCTCGCACAGTTTCCCCAGATCAGCATCGCCCTGATGCGCGTCCTGGCCTTGCGGCTGGAGCAGACCAATCAGGCGCTGGCCGAGAGCCGCGGCTGATCACGCTGCGTAAGTGATGAATTCCAGGAGCGACCCGTCCGGATCCCGGAAATAGACGCTCTGGCCGGGACCCGCGGCGCCGTGCCGCTCCACCGGCCCGAGTTCCACCACGATGCCGGCTGCCTCGAGATGCGCGATCGCCGCCTCGATCGGACCCGACCAGCGGAAGCACAGATCGCTGTTGCCGGGCTGGACGGGTTTGGCCGCCACGGGCACCGCCTCGACGCCAGGGCCATGGCAGTTGAGCTGGACGCCGCCGAACCGGTAGGCGAAGCCTGGGCCGCGCTCGATGATCTCGGCGCCCACCACATCCCGGTAGAAGGCATTGGATCGGGCCCAGTCGCTGACGTGGATCACACAGTGGTCGAGGTGTATCGCCGGGCTGAGCGGGACCTCGGGTGCGGTCGTCGCCTCGGTCGGAAGAGTTTGGGTCTCGGGCATCCTTCACCTCCGCGCCGGCCGCAATAGAGCGTTGCCGCGATTCTGAATTAGGGCGCAACCGTGGCCGCGCGAGCCGCCCGCACGCGATCCGCTGCGGCGGAAAAGCTACATCGTCACGGGCGCTGAGGCGGTAGGCATGGCGCGACGACCGTATCCCGCACGACAGGACCTATGATCGCCACGCTTCCATCGGCCTGGAGCCGCCTGCGCCGGATCGCCCTCTCGCGGATCCTCCTCGCCGTGGTGGCGATCGCGCCGCTGGCGGCCTGTCAGACCCGTCCGGTCCAGGTCGCGCAGGACGACGAATCCGCTTGGTACATCGGCGCAAAGCCCGACAAGCCCTTCGACATTCCCCTCGTCGATACCCAGCGGCTCGACCCCAAATATCGCCGGCAGCAGGTCAGCTACAACGGCCCCGAGCAACCCGGCACCATCGTCGTCGACATCGACAAGCGCCAGCTTGTCCTTGTTCAGGCCGATGGCACGGCGATGCAGTACGGCGTCGGCGTCGGCAAGGCAGGCTTCTCCTGGAAGGGCGAGGCCCGGGTCGGACGCAAGGGCGTCTGGCCGGATTGGAGCCCGACGGCCACGATGGTCTCGCTCCATCCCGACTTGCCACGGACCCGTAAGGGCGGCGTCGACAACCCGCTCGGTGCCCGCGCGCTCTACCTGTACCAGGGCAACCGCGACATCCTGTTCAGGATCCACGGCACCAACGAGCCCTGGAGCATCGGTGAGCAGATGTCGTCGGGCTGCGTCCGGATGCTGAACGAAGACATCGCGGACCTCTACGAGCGCGTGCCGGTGGGAACCCGCGTTCTCGTCAAGCGCAACGGCCAATACCGGACCTGATCGGTCTGGCTCCCCCGACGTCGGCTGCGACGCGCAAAGGCGGCGGTCAGCCGGCCGGCCTCACAGAGGCGGCGTCGCGCGCCTCTTCGGAGGCGTGGCGCGCGAGACGGCCGAGACCCTCACGATCCAGCGCCGGGTCACGCGGGGCGCCGTCCCGTACCATGCCGTCGCTCGCCAGGACCGCGGCCGTGGTCAGCCCCGGGCTCGTACGGGCGGCCGGTCCTTCCGGCCCGATCGCGAGGCCGATCCAGGTGAGAAGGGCTGCGCTCAGGGCCAAGCCGGCGAGCAGGGTCTTGAGAAAGCTCATGCGATACAACGACGGCTCCGGGGCGCCGTTCCTTGGCGCAGCCCGCACGCAGGGTCGGAACGCTTTCGCAACCACGACGGGAGAAAGTCGGAGCCGGGGAAGCGCCGTCCCTCCGGTCGCCCGACAAATTCGCCACATTGGTCGTGCAGCGTGACGGCCCTCACACCGCTTTTCTTCGACGCCTTGCCTCCCGCGTGGACAGTTCCGTGATGATCAGACCGATGCTTGCCCTGCTCCTCCTGTGCGGCCCTGCGGCCGCGGCCGGGACGATCAGCGGTCCGGCGACCGTGATCGACGGCGACACGATCGAGGTGCAGGGGACGCGCATCCACCTATACGGCATCGACGCCCCTGAGACCGCGCAGAGCTGCGAGAGCGCCAAGGGCCTGGAATATCGCTGCGGCCGCGAGGCCGCGCAGGCCCTGCGCGCGCGGATCGACGGCGGCGTCGTCACCTGCGAGCGGCGGGAGGGAGCCGTCGCCGGGCGTGTCACCGGGATCTGCCATGTCCATGGCGAGGATCTGTCCGCCTGGATGGTCGGCCAGGGCCTGGCGCTGGCCAGCCGCCACGTGACGCCCACCTATGTCCGCCACGAGGGGCACGCCTGGGCGACCCGCCGCGGCATCTGGGCCGGCACCTTCGAGAAGCCGGCCGATTGGCGCCAGGATCGGCGCCGGGTCGAGGCCACGGCCGGGGCGAGCGCGGCCGACTAGCGGGTCCGGCGGCTCAGGCCGTCGCGTCCTGCCCCTCGGTGAATTCCCGCCACAGCAGGACCAGGGCGGCCATCACCGCCGGGCCGACGAACAGGCCGAGCAGCCCGAAGGTCTCGACGCCGCCGAGGATGCCGAGGAGCACCCACAGGAAGGGCAGTTTCGTCGTGCCGCCGATCAGAGCCGGCCGGATGAAATGGTCGGCGACGAAGGTCACGACGAAACCCGCCGCAGCCACCACCAAAGCCGCCGTCACCGAACCCGCCGCCACCAGAAGAAGCGCCGCGATGGCGATGGCCACGGCGGCTCCGAACGGAATCATCGCCGCGACCGCCGTGAAGGCGCCGAGCAGCACGGGGTGGGGCACCCCCGCGAAGTGGTACACGATCCCCAGCACGAAGCCCTCGCCGAGCCCGACCAGCACGAGCCCGTCGACGGTGCCGTGCACGGAGGCCACCATCTGGCGGGCGACGCGCTCGCCGCGCGGGCCGAACAGCCGGTGGCAGGCGGTCAGCGACTGGTCCCGCACCGTCCGCCAGTCGCGGAACAGGAAGAACAGGGCCACGAGGCTGAAGCCGAACAGCACGATCCGGTGCACCACCTCGCGGCCGACATTGCGCGACGCCCCGAGCACGGAATTGTTCTCGAACCGGCGCAGCAGGTCCGAGCCCGCCTGCGCGTGGCCGAGATTGTCGTTCCACCACGCAGTCGCCTGCGCGGCGCCGTAGGGCAGGTGCTGGAGGAACTCCGGCGCCGGGATGCCGTTCGCCTCGGCATTGCGGACGAACTCGGCCACGTCGTGGGCCTCGCGGGCGGCCTGGACGCCGAGGATCGCCAGCGGCGCCAGGAAGACCAGCGCCACCGCCGCCGTCATCAGCGTAGGCAGCAGGATGTTGTGCTTCCCCGGCGGGAAGCGGTGCTCCAGCCGCGTGTAGACTGGCCACAGGGCGATCGCCAGCACCACCGCCCAGGCCAGCGCGGGCAGGAACTCGTGCAGGATCCAGAGACCCAGGGCCGACAGGGTCAGCACGAGCAGGACGCGAGCCGCACCCTGGGAGCGCGCCCGCTCCTGTGGCGGGAGGGGTGGCGTCTCGATCCGCGCCGGCGGAGCGGCGGGCTTGGTGATCGGTGGCATCCGTCTGTTCTCCTGAGGACGCGCGGTCCTCTCGCCGTCAAGCTAGGGTCGGCGCGATCGGCGCACATGCGCGTCCGCGCACCCGGCGGCGCACGCTTGTGGACAGGCGCTGAAACGCCGGGGAAGCGCCGCGGTTGCCGCCCCTGACACCCTCGTGTAGAGGTCGCCGCCATTCGACGGGGCCGCGTACGAGGGCCCGTATACGCGTAGGGTGGCCGCACGGGGCGTTTCCGCCGGGCCGCCCGGGCGGCGAGGGGGCTCCCGCACGACCGATCCGGAATTCGAACAGCCCGCGAGAAGACATGTCCGACGAGCCCGCCCACGGCAGCGCCACCTTCGAGCGCGTGGCCGACATCATAGCCGAGACCGCCGACATCCCGCGGGACAAGATCACGCCCGAGAGCCACGCCATCGACGACCTCGGCATCGACAGCCTCGCCTTCCTCGACATCGCCTTCGCGGTGGACAAGGCCTTCGGGATCAAGCTGCCGCTCGAGCGCTGGACCCAGGAGGTCAACGAGGGCAAGGTCCCGGCCGAGGAGTACTTCGTCCTCAAGAACCTCTGCGCGCGCATCGACGGCCTCGTGGCCGAGAAGGCCGCCAAGGTCTGAACGCAGGCCGATCCGACCCATCATGCGCCTCGAATATTTCGAGATGATCGACTCCGTGCGGCTCCTCGATCGGGCCGCCGGCCGCATCGAGGCGCTCGCCCGGGTGCCGATGGCCAGCCCGGTCTTCGAAGGGCACTTCCCCGGCCATCCCCTGGTGCCGGGCGTCCTCCTCACCGAGACGATGGCGCAGGCCTCCGGCTACCTTGTGCTTGCCCATCTCGACTTCGCCCGGATGCCGTTCCTCACCGGTGTCGACAAGGCCCGCTTCCGGTCCTTCGTGGGCCCCGGGGCGGACCTCCTCGTCACGGCGCACCTGGAGCATGACGGCTCGGGCTACGCGGTCACCAAGGCGGCGATCAGCCACGACGGCAAGGCGCTGTGCGACGCGGAGCTGCGCTTCCGCACCATGCCGTTCCCGGACGGCCTCGACGCGCCGATGCGCGAGCGGGCGCGGACGATCGGCCTGTTTCCCGATTCGGCGCCGGCCGAACGCGAGCCCTGAGTCAGCCATGAGCCGCCCCGTCGTCGTCACCGGCCTCGGCCTCGTCTCCTGCGCGGGTGAAGGCGTCGACGCCCACTTGGCCGCCCTCGCCGGGGAGGCGGCTCCGCGCACGGATAGCGAGACCTTTGCGCCCTACCCGGTGCATCCGGCGCCGGCGATCGCCTGGGACGGCCAGATTCCCAAGCGCAGCGACCAGCGGCAGATGGAGGCCTGGCAGCGGCTCGGCGTCTACGCCGCCGGCCTCGCCCTCGACGCCGCGGGCGTGAAGGATGAGGCCGCCTTCAAGCAGGCGCTCCATCTCGTCGTGGCGGCGGGCGGCGGCGAGCGCGATTATGTGGCGGACGGGGCGATCCTCACGGGCCTGCGGGACGCCGCCGATCCGGGCGCCTACCTGAACGAGCGGCTGCAGAACGACCTCCGGCCGACGCTGTTCCTCGCTCAGCTCTCGAACCTGCTCGCCGGCAACATCGCCATCGTGCACGGGGTGACGGGCGCCTCGCGCACCTTCATGGGCGAGGAATCCGCCGGGGTCGACGCCCTGCGGATCGCCCAGGCGCGGGTGGCTTCGGGCCAGATCGATGCGATCCTGGTCGGCGGCTCCTACAGCGCCGAGCGGCCGGACGTTCTGGTCATCCACGAGATGGGCGGCTACCTCGCCCGCGACGCCTACCGCTCGGTCTTCGCGCGCGGCGAGGCGGGCGGCTTCATCCTCGGTAGCTGCGCAGCGTTCTTGATGTTGGAATCGGCTGCGCATGCGGCCGCCCGCGGTGCCCGTGCCCTGGCCCGGCTTGAGACGGTGGCGAGCGACCGGACCCGGCGCAGGCCCGGCAGCGTCGCCGACAGCCTCGAGGCCCTCTGGCGACAGGCCGGCCTCTCGGGCCCCGATCACGTCCTGTCCGGTGCCACCGGAGTCGCGCCGATCACCGCGGAAGAGCACGATGCGCTGGCCCGTCTCGCGCCCGGCGCGCGGCTGCGCGCCCTCGGGGACGTGATCGGGCACGGGCTCGAAGTGGCGGCACCCTTCGGAACGGCGCTCGGGGCCGCCCTCGTCGCCGGCGGCAGCGCCCGCGAGGTCGCGGTGACCGCCGTCGGCCATCGGCGCGGCGAGGGTGTTCTGCGTCTCGTTCCGGCCTGAGCAAGCCCGTCCGGTGCCTGCGTGCCGACGGCGCTAGTTCGTGCGGCCGGAACCACAGACTTCATGCGCCCACGCCGCATTGAACTCCCTTATCTCGTTGTTCTCGCGGCCGTTCTGGCGTTGCTCAACCGAATTTTCCGCTGAGAATTTCCCGCATCGGCGGGCCTGTTGCCGGGTGAAATATTTCCCTGCGCTTGCCAAAAAACCGCCGGCGGTTTATTTAAGCCGTATCGGCACGTGTCCGGATATCTTGGACCGTTACGCCTTCGCAGGGCGGTTCTGACTTTCCTATCGCTATCGGTCGATGCCGGCGCCTTCTCGCATGAGCGGGTGCCATTCCTCACTATGCCTGCGAAGATCAAGGACTTCCATGAGCACCGGAACCGTCAAGTGGTTCAACGAGACCAAGGGCTACGGCTTCATCCAGCCGGATGATGGCGGCAAGGACGTGTTCGTTCACATCTCGGCCGTCGAGCGCGCCGGCCTGCGCAGCCTGAACGAAGGCCAGAAGGTTTCCTACGAGCTGGAGACCGACCGTCGCAGCGGCAAGCAGTCCGCCGGTCAGCTCCAGACGGCCTGATCGCCGTCCTAGGCGTTTCTGTCGAAGCCGCTCCCTTGGAGCGGCTTCTTCGTATCTGCATTCTCTTTCCTTGCCTTTCTCTCGTGGGCGACGGCCTTCGCCGCGCCCGATCCAGGAGTGTCTGTGAGCTTTTTGAAGAATCAGGGTGTCGTCGATCGTCTGGAGACCGCCGCGAAGGCGCGGTCCGAGATGCTGGCCCGGTTCCGGGCGCGCCCGTCTGCCGATGATCCCACGGTCCTGGCCCGCCAATCCGCCCGCCGCGCCGTGGTCGATGCCCGCGAGGCCCGTGCGGCCGAACGCGCCGCCCAGCGTCAGGCCGAGCTCGAGCGCGCCGCTGCCCTGGCCGAGGCCGAGCGTCTCGCGGAAATCGAGCGCAAGCACGCCGAGCAGCTGGCCGCGCAGGAGCGCGCCAAGGCTCTCCAGGCCGAACAGAAGGCCCAGCGCGACGCTCGCTATCTCGCCCGCAAGGCGAAAGCGCAGAAGAAGCGCTGAGGCGCGGCAGCGGCAACACCCTCCAGGAGCCCGGCATGTCCCACAAGTTCAAGATCGGCCAGCGTGTCTGCCGGCCCCGGCTCGGGACCCCCGGCGAAGCGGGCGAGGTCGAGGTGTTCGAGGTCCTGCGGCTCATGCCGCAGGATCAGACCGGCGAGCCGAGCTACCGGATCCGCACGAAGGCCGGCGAGCGGGCGATCCGCGAAGGCGACCTCGTCGCGGCTGCGCAGCCCTGATCCGGGCGCACCTCAGAGCGTCCGGAACATCACCAGCGCATCGACCGGCCCGAGGTCCGGGTGTCGAAAGGCGCCCGGCAGCCGTCCCACCACGGCGAAGCCGAAGCTTTCCCATAGCCGGACGGCCCGGACGTTGGTGCTGACCACGAAGTTGAACTGCATCGCCGTGAAACCGCGCGTCCGCGCCCGATCGAGGGCATGCGCGCACAGCGCGCGGGCGATTCCGCGGCCGATCGCGGCCTCCCCCGTCATGAATCCGCAATTGGCGACGTGGGCGCCTCCGCCCGCCTGATTGGCGCGCAGGTAATACGTGCCGACCACCGTCCCCGCTTCCTCCGCCACGAAGGTCTCGCGGTCCGGTCCGGTCCAGTAGGCGAGGGCTTCGGCCTCGCCGAGGTCGCGGTCGAGGGCATAGGTCTCTCCCGCCCGGATGGTCGGCACGATGATGCGGGTGATCGCCGCGTGATCGGTCGCCCGCGCAGGTCTGATGTCCAGGCTCACCCGAATTGCTCTCGCAGGATGCGCTCGTCGAGGCTGTGGCCGGGATCGTGGAGCAGCACGAGTTCGGTGGCGCGGTCGAGGGATGTCTCCACGGTGCAGACGCGGCGGAACTCGGTGTGGTCAGCGACCGCCGCCACCGGGCGGTGGGGCGCGTCGAGCACGTCGATCCGGATGCGGGCGTAATCCGGCAGGAGCGCGCCGCGCCAGCGCCGGGGGCGGAAGGCCGAGATCGGCGTCAGTGCCAGCAGCTTGGCGTCCAGAGGCAGGATCGGGCCGCCGACCGACAGGTTGTAGGCGGTCGAGCCCGCCGCAGTGGCGACGAGTACGCCGTCGGCGATCAGCAGGTCGAGCCGGACGTTGCCGTCGACGGCGATCTTCAGCTTGGCGGTCTGGTGGGTCTGGCGCAGCAGATAGACCTCGTTGATCGCCCGCGCCCGGTGTGAGCGGCCTTCGGTGTCGAGGACGTCCATCACCAGTGGGTGGATGACGCTGCGATGCGCCGTCTCCAGATGCTCCAGAAGGTCGTCGTCGCGAAACTCGTTCATCAGGAAGCCGACCGTGCCGCGGTTCATCCCGTAGATCGGCTTCGGGTTGTCCATGAAGCGGTGGAGCACCTGCAGCATCAGGCCGTCACCGCCGAGCGCCACCACGACGTCCGCCTCCTCGGGCGGGACGTGATCGTAGCGACGCATCAGGGCGGCGGCGGCCTCGCGGGCATGGCCGGTCGGACTCGCCACGAAGGCGATCTTCTGGAAGAGCGCCATGGCTCAGGCGCAGCCGCGCAGGCGCGTCAAAATCGCCTCAGGGTTCACGTCACGGCTCCAGTCTGATGAGCGAACCGCCCGGTTGACGTCCTGGCTTGGCATGGGCCTCACTCTGACGGCACATGCGCAATCGGAGGCATAGCATGGAGCGTCCGCTCCTCGTCTACACCACCTTTCCCGACCTCGCCTCTGCGCTGAATATCGGCGAGGCCCTGGTCCGCGAGCGTCTCATCGCCTGCATCAACGTGATGCCGGGCATGCAATCCGTCTACAGCTGGAAGGGCGCCGTCGAGCGCGGCGCGGAGGTCGCGGCCCTTCTCAAGAGCCGTGAGGGTCTCGCCGACGCACTGACGGCCGCCCTGAAGGCGCGACATCCCTACGACACGCCGATCATCCTGCATCTGCCGGTCGCCGGCGCGGACGCCGACACCGCCGCCTGGATCCTGGCGGAAACGCAGCCGGACGGCTCGGCTGGAGCGGAGCCCCAGTCGGCCTGATCCAATAGGCCGAGCCGCGGCACGACAAACCGCTGTGCGATCACCGCACCCGGGCGAACACCGCTTTGGCACCGATCCGGACGAACGCGCCGGCCCACCGGCGCCAGGACGACCGGGCGGTCCGGCGCCGCGTTGCGGCGATGGACCATGCCGGCACCGAGCAGGCTGTCGCCGGCGAAGGTGACAAGAGCCGCCGGCGCTCCCGCGAACAGGACGGCTGCCGTTGCGGTGAAAGCCGGGGGCGCGCTGTCGTGCGCTGCGATCCACGAGGCGGCGTATCCCGCGATGGGGAGCCCGGCATCCGAAGCCGTCGGATCCGTCAGTGCCTCCGACCGGATCCTGCATCTGGCGGTCTGTGGGCGATGAGCGATCCTCGCCCCGATCTGCGGCCGCGGATCGGAGCCGGACCCGTCAGGTTGCCGGCCTCGCTGTCGGGCGTCTGTGGACAAGCCCCCTGCGCCGTCGGACGCCGCATGGAGCGCGTGCATCCGGGTATTTCCTTTGCCTTGCTTCTCGGCGTCGTGAACAGATCTAAGTTTGCATGCAAAGGTTCGAGATTAAAGATCGATGTTTCAGATAAAGAAAAGCATCTGAAGGTCGTTGCGCGGGAAAAAGATTGAGAAAATCTGGCGGCCGATTTTAATGGGCTGCGGCGCGCGTCGCGCCCGAGACAAAGCCGAGGGGAAACCATGGGATGGTTCAGGATGGCAGACCGCGCCGCTGCGGCTCTGCTGATGTCGGTCATGGGCGCCCTCTGAATGTTCAGGCGGCCGGCGATCCGAAGAAGGAACCGTTGATGACCATCGAGGCGGCGCCGTCCGGTCCGGCCGGTCTCGCCTCAGCCGATCCGCCCGCCTTGCGGTACGGGGTTCTCTATGCCGACGACAAGGGTCACAGCCATGTCCAATACTGTGACCTGAAGAATTTCAGCTTCAAGAGCTACGCGCCTCCGGCAGCGCCGCAATACGTCGGATTTCCGCCGGGGGAGGTGGCGTCGATCAAGTATGCGGTCCTGCCCGTCGGCTATGTCGGCACGTGGCACACGGCGCCGGGGCCGCAATGGGTGATCACCCTGTCGGGCCGCTGGTCGGTGGAGGCCACCGACGGGAGCGTGCTCGAGCAGGGACCCGGCGAGGTGGAGTTCAACGCCGACATGGGATCGACGCCGCAGGGGGCGGAGGGCCATGTCGGGCACCTGACCCGGCAGGTCGGCGATGTGCCGAACGTTCAGCTCATCGTCTCGCTGAAGCCGTCTTCCGGAAAGGCCCGCAACACCAACCCGTGCCAGCCCTGAACGCGTGATCTGGGCCGGCGGTGGCCTTCCGTCGGCCTGCGCGGGTCAGCCGCCGCTCACGGGATAGCTGCGCCCCTTCCAAGTGGCCGCGCCGGCTCGCTCGCGGCGCAGGAGCACGTTCCACTGGATCGCCAAGGCCACCGCGACCGCCGCCGGGTGGAGCGGGATCGTCGCCCAGGGTGCCCGGACCGCCACCGTGACGGCCGTCCGGGTCGCCAGCGACAGGGCCAAGGCCAGGGCGGCCAGGGCTAGGGCGGAGGCGGGCACCAGCCCGAGCAGGCCGGCCAGAATGAGGAGCGGCGGCAGGACCTGGCCGCAGCCGAGCAGGAGCGTCCAGACCGGAAGGGCGCGGGGCGTGGCCATGCCCTCGTGAGCGTTCTTGGAGAAGCCGGCCCAGGCTTGGGTGAAGCCATCGTACATCCGGCACGTCGCCAGCGCGGCGGCGGCCACGAGATCCGTCCGGTAGCCCGCGGCACGGAAGAGGCGGGCCAGGCGGACGCCGTCATGGAGGGACCTGCGGATCGCAGCGTGTCCGCCGACGGCCGTGTAGGCCGCACGATCGACCAAGATCAGCTGACCGCAGGCCGCGCCGAGCGACGGGTCCGGCAGCCGACGCATCAGCGGCACCGGCAGGAAGCCGAGGAGCAGGAAGTCGATCATCGGGACGGTCAGCATCTCGCCGAGCGTGTCCGTGCGCTGCCGGGGTACGCCGCTGACGAGCGCCGCGCCGGTGCGACGGGCCTGGGCCGCCACGGCAGCCGCGGCCTCGGCCTCGAGGCGCACGTCGGCGTCCAGGAACAGCAGGTGGTCGCCGCGGGCGAGGCCGGCCATATGGCTGCAGGCGTGGTTCTTGCCCGTCCAGCCTTCGGGAAGGGCCGGCACCGAGACGAGGCGCAGACGCGGATCGCCGACGGCGCGCACGATCTCCGCGGTCGCGTCCGTGGAATGATCGTCACCGACGATCACCTCCACCGGAACCGATGTGCTGGCGAGCGCCGCCCGCACGGTGGCGTCGATGTTGCCGGCCTCGTTGCGTGCCGGGATCAGGATCGAGACCAGGCCCGTCCCGGTCTCCGGCATGGGCCGGCGCAGAGCCGCGAGATTCACCGCCGCCAGCACGGCCGGCAGGAGGGCGGTGACCAGGCAGAGCAGGGCCAGGGCCGTGAGGATCGAATCGGTCATCGTCCGCGCCGCGCTGGTGTCGGGTCTCGACCTGGGATCGTACGGGGCCGGGCGCGAGCGGAAGGGGTCATCCGGCGCGATCCTGGCCGCCCGCGGCGCGATGCGCCGGATCGAAGCGTCGCCCGGAGAGCCGGGCCGCCACGCGTCGCCACAGATCGTAGAGGCCGCCGACGCCCTTTCGGCCGGAGACCAGGGTGCGGAAGCGTCCGGGTTCCCGGCTGATCACATCGGCGCTCAGACGGTCGAGGGTCGCGGTCAGGTCGGATTCCAGGCGCGCGAGCCGCTGGTCTCGCGGAAGCGCGGCGAGTTCGGATCCGCCGATCCCGGGACCGAAGGCCACGAAGGCGCCGGCGCCGCGCTCGTCCCAGAAGGTGTATTCCACGGCGAGGGGAACGAACAGGGCGTCGGGGGCGATCTCGGCGAGCCGTGCCACGCCGGGCCTCAGTGCCAGCGGCCGTGCGCGGGCATCCGCGAAACGGCCCTGTGCGGTGATCCAGAGCATGCCGTCGGAGGACGCCAGGATCGACCGGGCGGCCGTGAGGAACTGCGCCGCCCCGCGCGGGCTCTCCAGGTCGACCCCGAAGGCGCCGATCCGCTCGAAGATCCGGTAGCGCGCCAGCATCGCGGCGTCGAACGGGGCGCGGCTCCATCGCTCCGGATAGAGGCGGCCGGCCAGCACGACGATCAGCGCGGCGTCCCACCACGCCGGGTGGTTGCAATAGACCACGATCGCGCCCGGATGGCTCGTCGCCGGCGGTGTGCTCCAGAGGGGCAGCCGCACGGCGTCGAGGTGGCGGTGCATATAGCGCTCGAACCACGCCACCATGAATGCGCGGATTCCGGGCGAGATCGGGGGCAAGGGGGCGCCGCGCGTACCTCTCTCGCCCCCCGGGACGGAGGCGGGAGGTGGCGGCGTCGCCGTCACGCCGAGGCGCGCAGGGCGCCGCGGGCGTCCTGGTCGTGCGCGTCGGCGGCGATCCAGCCCGACATCATCACCATCGGCATGCCGGGCCCCGGATGGGCGGCGCCCCCCGCGAGGTAGAGGCCGCGCACCTGCCGCGAACGGTTTCCAGGCTTGAATGCGCCCATCACTCGCCCGTGGGAGGCGAGACCGTAGATCGCGCCGTTCAGCACCTTGTAACGCTCGTGGATGTCCTGCGGCGTCAGGTGGCGCTCGACGACGATGCGCTCCTCCAAGTCCGGCATGCCGCCGGTGCGCTTGAGCTTGTCGAGGATCGTCCGGCGGTAATTCTGGAACAGCGGTCCGTCCGGACGCCAGTCGTGGTGCGGGCGCAGATACGGCGTATGCACGAGGACGTAGAGCGCCTCGCCACCCTCCGGCGCCACGCTCGGATCGGTGGAGGAGGGCGCCGCCAGATAGGCGGTCGGGTCCGGGGCCGGCTCGCCCTTGTTGTAGATGTAGTTGAACTCCTCTTCCGGATCCCGGGAGAAGACGAAGTCGTGGTGGTTCAGGTGCTCGTAGCGCTTGTTCAGGCCGAGATAGAGCACCACGCCCGAGCAGGCCGGCTCGGGGTTCTTCTTGGCGTAGACCTTGGCCGCTTCGCCGCCGACGAGTTCGCGGTAGGTGCGGACCGAATCCATGTTGGAGATCACCGCGTCGAAGGGCGTGACGCCGTGGGCGGTCCGCACGCCCCGGACGGCGCCGTTCGCGGTCTCGATTCCGGTCACCTCGGTGTCGGTCTTGCAGGTGGCGCCGAGTTCCTGGGCGAGCTTCGCCAGCCCCTCCGCCACGGCGCGGGTGCCGCCCATCGGGTACCAGACGCCGTCGGCGGTCTGCATGTGCGCGATGGCGCAGAGCACCGCCGGCGCGCCATAGGGCGAGGAGCCGACATATTGCACGAAGTGGTCGAGCATCTGCGCGAGCCGGGCGTCCTTGACCTTGCCGCGGATCGTCGAGGCGACGGAGGCGTGCATGCGCAGGGAGAGCACGTCGCGCAGCGTGCCCGGGTTCATGTTGGCGCGGATGTTGATCGTGTCGAACAGGTCTTCGACCGGCTTCCAGAAGAAGAACTTTTCCGAAACGCCGTGCAGGTGTTCCGAGATCGAGAGGAACTTCTTGTAGCCCTCGCCGGTGCCGGGCGCGAAGCGCTCCATGTCGCCGGCCATCCGCTCGACGTCCTGCATCAGGTCGATCTGGGTGCCGTCATCGAAGAAGCACCGCCATTGCGGATCGAGGCGGCGCATATCCATGTAGTCGTGGACCGAGCGGCCGGCTTCCGCAAAGATCCGTTCCAGCACCCGCGGCACGGTCAGGATGGTCGGGCCCATGTCGAAGCGGAAGCCGCCCTCGTGGAGCACCGCCGCCTTTCCGCCGAGCCAGCCGTTCTTGTCGAAGACCGTCACGCGGTGTCCCCGTGCGGAAGCGACACACGCGGCCGCCAGACCGCCGAGTCCGCTGCCGATAACGGCCACCGTTGAATCCTGGCTCATCCTGATGGGTCGCTCCCCGGGCCTTCCACGAACGTGACCCGCGACAGCGAAGCTAGCCCCGGGGTCGTGCGGGTCAACGCGCCACCCGGTCGCGGCCGCATTCGGTCAATCCTCACCTGTGGACAGCCGGGTCAGAAAGTTGCCGATCTCGCGGCGGCGGCGATCCGCCTCCAGCACTTCCGGCCCCAATCCGTGGCGCCATGCGAGCCGGCGCACGGCTGCGGGCTCGCCTGTCTGAAGGCCTGCGATCTCGTCGGCATAGGCCGCCACCGTCTCCGGATCCTCCGCGAGGCCCGCCGCGACGATGGCCGTGTCGCACAGGCGGAGCATCGCGGCGACTTCGTCCAGGTCGAGTTCGGGATGATACTGCGTCCCCCAGAACCATCCGTCCCCCTGGCGGATCTCGATCGCCTGGATGCCGAGGATCCGGTTCCCGGCAAGCACGCGGGCGCCCGGCGGCGGTTGGAGCACCGCATCCGCGTGGATCGCGGGGGCGTCCCACGTGGCGGGCCGGCCGGCGAGGAGCGGATGGGTCCGGCCCTCCTCGGTCGGGGTAATGGAGCGGGCGAAGCCGTATTCCGGCCCGCGCGGGTTCTCGGCGGCCCGCCCGCCCGCCACCGTGGCGGCGACCTGCACGCCCCAGCACGATCCGAAGATCGCCAGCCCCGCGTCCAGGGCGGCCCGCATCAGCACGAGCTGCCGCCTCACCTCGGGCGTGCCCTCGGAAACTCTGAGCGTCGAGCCGGTGAAGATCACGCCGTCGACATCCGCGAGGGTCGCCGGGAGGGTGGCGTCGGCATCGGCGGGGCTGACGAGATGGCAGCTGATCTCCGGTCGAAGATCCCGGACCACGGCCGCGTAGGACTCGGCCGAGGTTCGGCCGGTGGCCGCGACGTGCCGGTCCCGGGCCGCGCGGTCGTTGCCGTCGGCGATGAGCAGGCGGAGCATGGGAGTTCCGTTGAGCGGGGCCGTGCGGCGGGGAAGCTGCATGTGCGCTCGCGGAGCCGCGGGGAAACGGCGCGGATCGTCGCGGGCCGAGCATGCCGCAGCCCGGAGCGGCTCCCGGAGCCCGTCGCAGGCGACCGGGTCGAAGCGCCCCGGCCGGACGCACAGGGCAACGACCACGGTGTAACGGATGCCGAGCGCACGGGTCTTGGCGCGGGTCTCGGCACGGGCCAAGGGTCGGGCCAAGGGACGGAGCTCCCGCCCATCCCTCGGGCTGTCGAATATTATTTATTCGTTGGCGCATCCAAATGAATGATGCGCAGAATCCCGCATACGATTTATCTTCGATCAGATCATTACTGAAATCGGGCTATGCTGGAGGGCGAAATGCCGGATTTCACAGGGATCGAACTCTGTGTCCGAGAGGGGTGGGGTCTCCTCGTCCGTGACACGGAGGCCGTCCGTCGCGCGGCGCAGGCGGGCGCCTGCGCGGGGTCTCGCAGGACGGTCGTGCCGAGGCGTGCCGCGATCGACGACCGTCATCCGATGATCGAGCTGAACGGCAATTGCCTCGCCTTCGCGACGCTGCCCGATGCCGTGGGCCGGCCGGTTTCCGGAAGGCGGACCGGCTGTGCTCTCAGGGGGCACGGCCATGTCGGCGAAGTCCGCGCCTCGGCAACGCGCACCGGGCGGGATTATCCGATGACCTCGGAGGGCTCCCGGCAAGATCCTGACGGGACGAGCGTGGACCCTCCGCTATCCGTTCGGCCGGACTCCCGCAGCCATCCCCTCTCCGGGCAGGCGGGGCTGGAGACGGTGCTGCGGCCGCACCTGCAGTTCGGCGCGCCTGCCGCCTTGGGCGTATCGCCGTGGCGCAGCGCGCCGTGATCGTCTCGGGATCGCCTGGGACGTCTCAGATTCAATCGGTGAGGCGACCACATGTGGAGAGCCCTGCTGATATGGCCGGTGTTGCTCGTGATTGGCCTGACGCTTCCCGCATTCCGGACGCGCTCGACTCCGCCCGTCCATCAGGCGGCCGAGATCGAGGCCCTGGTGAACCGGGCGGCCGAGGCGTTGGAAGACCGCGGCGCCGGGGCGTTCGGAGAGTTTAGACGGAAAGGTAGCGTCTGGCGCTACGGGGACGTCTATCTGTTCGTCATCGACATGAAGGGGATCGTGCTGTTCAATGCGGCGCATCCGAACCGCGAGGGGCATGATCTTCTCGACGAGCGCGACGCCGACCGGAAGCAGTTCCACAGGGACTTCATCGAGGTTGTGGACCGCTTCGGTTCCGGCTGGGTCGATTACATGTTCCCGAAGCCCGGTCAGTCCGTCCCGACCGTGAAATGGAGCTACGTCTGCGCGACGCACGTCGCCGGTTCGGACGCGGTCATCGGTGCGGGCGTCTACGTCGAGTAACGCGGGTCCGATCCGCGCGCCCGATGGCTGCCCTACACGGTCCGCCGCGCCGCCAGGGTGAGGGCGAGGCCGAGCCCGCAGAGCGTCAGCGCGCCCAGCACCGCGAGCGACGGCGCTGCGGCGGAGAACCCTTCGCCGAGCGCGCTCTGATACGCCTCGATCGCCCAGGCATTGGGGGTGAGCCAGCCGGCCTGCTGCAGCCAGGGCGGCATCAGGAAGCGCGGAACCATGGAGCCCCCCACCGCCGAGAGCAGCAGCACTCCGAAGGTCGAGGCGAGGTGTGCCTGCTGGCGCGAGCCAGCCAGCGCGCAGGCAGCGAGCGCGAGGCCGGCGGCCATCGCCGAGACCAGCAGGCAGGTGGCCAGGAAGGCCGGCCAGTGCGGCCCGATCTCGACTCCGTAGAGCAGCGCGGCGGCCAGGAAGATCAGCCCGGCTTGGACGAGACCCTGCAGCGTCAGGAAGGCGAACTTGCCGAGCACGACCACCGGCAGGCCGCCCGGACCGGCCATCAGCCGTTCGGCGAGGCCCGTCTCGCGCTCCTCGACCAGGGACATCGCCCCCTGCATCGCGGCGAAGAGCAGGAACACCGCTGTGATCGCACCGGCATAGTAGCTCACCCGCGCATTGGCGCTGCCAGCGGCGGTGCTGCGCCGCTCCACCAGGGCGGCGAAGCTGAACGGCTCCTTCTTGGCCCGCTGCTCCGCGAAGGCCTCGTCGAGGAAGCGGCGCTCGTCGGGGCCGATCTTGCCCGTGCGCTCGACGTCGGCGACGATCCGCGACAGGACCACGTCGGGCAGCGCCTCGTTCAGGACCCGCTGGAGCTGGCCCAGGGCAATCGGCGTCGCCAACGCCTTGGCGGGGTTCTCCACCAGCACCACCGGTTGATCGACAGACCCGGATGCGGCTTCCGCAGGCGCGGCGATCAGGTCGCCGCGCAGGACCAGCGCCACGTCGACCTCGCCCGCACGAACCGCCTGCGCCACGGCGGCAATGTCGGTGGCGGGCAGGCGCGTCACGCGCAGCGAGGGATCGGCCGCAAGGGCGTCGGCGAGGCGCTCGGTGGCGGCGGTGTGGGCCAGATCGGCCAGTCCGAGATGAATGCGGATCCGGTCGCCGATCGCCCCGGAGAAGATGGCCGCGAAGATCGAGAAGATCACCGTCGGCAGCACGAAGGCCATCACCAGCGCGGCCCGGTCGCGCAGGAGGGTCAGGAGCATCACGCGGAAGGCGGCGGCGATCATCCGGCTGCACCGACCCGGAGCGGCGTGGCCGCGGGATCCGTCAGCTCCCGCGGCCGGAGGGCGTCGAGGTAGAGCGTCTCCAGCCGTGGCGCCCGAACCCGGATCTCGGCCACGGGAACGCCCTGGGCGCGCAGCGCGCCGAGCAGGGCCGCGCCGTCGAGGCCGGAGCGCTCGACAGACCGCCAGACGAGGCCTCCCGCCTCGGCGGGCGCGAACCCGGCCCGGCGTAGCACACCCTCGGCCGGTCCCGTCGCCGGGACGGCGAGGCTCAGCTCCCGCTCGGGCGCGCCCGTGCGCAATTGCGCGAGCAGATCGGCGAGCCGGCCGGCGCGCACGACCCGACCCTGGGCCAGGAACGCAACCCGGGAGGCGAGGCGCTCCGCTTCGGCAAAATCGTGCGTGGCGATTAGGATCGCGGTGCCGGCGGCCTTCAGGCGGTCGAGCACCGCGTGGATCGCGGCCCGGGCGGCGAGGTCGACGCCGCTGGTCGGCTCGTCGAGGAGGACCAGCCGGGGCCGGTTCATCAGGCTCGCCGCGATGTTGACCCGGCGCCGGTATCCCCCCGACAGGACGCCCACCGGGCGTCGGGCCACGTCGGCGATGTCGGCCATGGTCAGGGCGGCCTCCACGGCGGCCTTCCGGTCGCGTCGGGCAACCCCCGCGAGCTGCCCGAAGACGCCGAGATTCTCCGAGACGGTCAGCCGGGGATAGAGGGCGATCTCCTGCGGCACCCAGCCGATGGCGCGGCGTGCGCGTCCCGCGCGATAGGGGTCCGCCTCGGCCACGCGCACCGAACCCGCGCTCGGACACAACCGCCCCGCGACGAGGCGCATCAGCGAGGACTTGCCGGCCCCGTTCGGCCCGAGTAGCGCGAGGGTCTCGCCGGCCCCGAGCTCAAGATCGACCCGGTCCAGGACCCGTCGCCCGCGGAGGTCGAGGCCGACGTCCACGAGGCTGACGAGGGGGCCCTCCATCGTCTCACCGTCTCGGAAGGGCACGGCCAAGGCGCACCCGCAGGGCGGCGCCCGGTTCCCGCAGGGCGAAGGCCGCCTCGGCGAAATCGGGCCGCGCCCGGCGCCCGACGGCGCCCGAGAAGCCGTAGGGCTCCAGCGGCAGGCCGAGGCCGGTCCGGTCGAGGCGTCCGTTGCCGTTGGCGTCCTGATAGGCCGCAACCGCGTAGGTCCCCGGCGGAACGTCCCGGAAGGTGAACAGCGCCCGGTCGGCCGTCGCCGGCGAGTCGTCGCCCCGCAGGCACGACGTCTCCGAAAGACCGCCCTGACAGAGCGCCACGCGCACCTGACCGCCGCCCGGCTCGATCCCGTCGACCTCGACCTGAACGGCGGCGGCCGAGACGGGCAGGGCTGCGGCGCAGAGCCAAGCCGACAGGGCGATCGTCACGCGGCCTGTCGGCCCGCGGCCGTGTCTCCTCCGATCCGTCGCCGCGCTCACGAGGCCTCGCCGGAGGTCGCCAAGGGCGCCGTATCGGGAATGCCCGCCGTGGCGGCGGCGCGGGCGCCGGCCAGTTCCTCGATCAGCAACCGCGCCGAGATGCGGGCACCCTCGTAGATTACCGGCAGGCCGGAGCCCGGATGCGTGCCGCCGCCGACGATGTACAGCCCCGGTCCGAAGCGGTTGTGCGGACGGAAATACAGCATCTGCATCAGGTCGTGGGCGAGGTTGAAGGTGGCGCCCTCATGGACGGCGAAATCCTCCTCCCACTGGGTCGGATCGATGATCCGCTCGTAGCGGATGCGGGATTCGAGATCGTCGATCCCGAGGAGCTTCAGACGCTCCAGGATCAGCGCGCGGTAGGTCTCCCGCAGCGTCGACCAGTCGATCCCCGCCTTGAGGTTCGGCACCGGAACCAGAACGTAGAGGGCCGTATGCCCGGGGGGCGCCATGCCGCCGTCCGTGTAGCCCGCGTGCTGCACGTACAGGGAGGGCTGCATCGGCAGCGTGCCCTCGGTGATCTCGCGGATGTTCTTCTCGTAGCCGTCGGCCAGGAGGATCGTGTGATGCCCGAGGCTGTCGGGCATTTTCCCCTCGAGGCCGAGATACAGCATGAAGGTCGAGCAGGAGAGCCGGGCCTTCTGGATCTTGGCGTCGCGCCAGCGCGGCCGGTGCCGCTCCGGGACGAGGGCGCGGACGACCTTGGCGAAGTCGCCGTTGATCATCACCGCGTCGGCGTTGAAGGTTTCGCCGTCCGCCACCAGGCCGCAGGCGCGCTTGCCGTCGAACAGTACCCGCTCGACCGTGCTGTTCAGCCGGAGATCGACGCCCATGCGGCCGGCCAAGCCCGCCATGGCCTCCGAGACGGCCCCGCAACCGCCCACGGGGTGGTAGACCCCGTGCTCGTATTCGAGGAACGACAGGATGGTGAACAGGCTCGGGCACCGGAATGGCGACATCCCGAGGTATTTGGTCTGGAACGAGAAGGCGAGGCGCACCCGCGGGTCGGCGAAGTGGCGCTTGAGGTCGCGGTCGACGCTCCGGCCCGGATGCAGGTAGGGCAGGGCAGCCAGCATCGCCGGGCTCGCCATGCTGCGCAACGTGTGGAAGGCCTGTTCGAGGACCGGCTTGAAATAGTTCAGCTTGGTGCGGTTCTCGGCGAAGAAGGCTTTGACGTTCTTGGCGTCGTCCGGCGCGAGGCGGGCGATCTCCTGCTCCAGGCGCCCGACATCGCCCGTGGCGCTGATCGTCCCCGAAATGCCGTCCTGCCCCTCGAAAACGAGGTGGTACTGCGGGTCGAGCCGCTCGAGCTTGACGTGGTCTTCCAGCCGCTCCCCGCAGCTCGCGAAAATGTCCGCCAGAATCTGCGGATAGAGGAAGAACGTCGGTCCGATATCGAAGCGGTATCCGCCGGGCGCCTCAACGGTTTTCGTCCGGCCGCCGACTTGGGAATCCTTCTCGAAGATGGTGACATGGATCCCGGCCCGCGCCAGGAGCAGGGCAGAGGCAAGCCCACCTGGCCCGGCCCCGACCACGGCCACCCGGCGCCCGGTCAGCGCTCGCAACCCATCCCCAGACTGAAGCAACGTCCCCGACTCCTCACAGAATCCCGACACCCATGTGGCCAAGCTAGCTTGGCATCATCGCGCGGCAATTGCAGCCGTTTGTCGCGCGCAGAACGCTGTATACAATCATACCAGGGACACCCATTCGCAAGATTTGCGCAAGGCCGCCGTTGTCCCGGCCACCGAGGCGCCCGAGGGCGGGCCGGCCCGCAGGCCGCGGACCTGCGCGGGCCGAGACGCGGCCATCATCCGGGAGCCGCCGGTCGGCGGACATCCTGCGCCTCAGCACCGGCCCAGGCGTCGACACCATCCATGCCGGGGCCGGCCTCCGCCCGAAGGTCCCGCTGCCGACCGCCCCCTGCATCGGGCGCCCGGCCAGGGCGGCGATGCCGAGATCGGATTCCGGGCCCCGACCCGCCGGCGCCGCGCGCTCACGTCGGACCGAGGCGCCCCTGGCCGCGGGCGATGGTGAACAGGGCGATGCCCGCCGCCGTGGCGACGTTGAGCGAATCGAATCCGGCGGCCATGGGGATGCGGAGCGGCCGCGCCTGGGCCAGAGTCGCCGCGTCGAGGCCCGGCCCCTCGGTGCCGAGGATCAGGAGCGCCCGCGCCGGCACGGTGAGGGCATCCAGGGACTCGGTCGCCCCCGGGCTGAAGGCCAACGGCTGGAGGTCGAGGGCGTCGGCCAGCCGCAGCCAGTCCTGCCCCGCCGGGAGCCGCCCGAAGGGCTGGATCAGCGCGGCCCCGGCCGAAACCCGGATGCTCTTGCGATAGAGCGGATCGCAGCTCTCCCCGTCGAGGATCACCGCGTCGGCCCCGAAGGCGGCCGCGTTGCGGAAGGCGGCGCCGACATTGTCGTGATTGGTCAGGCCGGCAAGGCCGACCACCAGCGCGGGTGCGGGCGGCGGCGGCACGAGGGCGGTCGCCGCGGGTTCCGCGCCGCGCAGGCCGATGGCCAGGACCCCCCGGTGGATCGGGAAGCCGGTGACCGCGCTCATCACCGCCTTGCTGGCGCAATAGACCGGAGGCGGCTCCGGGCAGGCGGCGACGTCGGCGACGAGGCTTGGCCAGCGCTCCGGGGCGATCAGGATCGATTCCGCGCGGAACCGGCTGCGGCGGCCGAGGAGCAGCCGCAGCGTCACCTCGCCCTCGACGATGAAGCGCCTGGCGCGGCCGACGAGGTCGCGCTCGCGCATCCGGGTATAGGGCTCCAGGCGGGGATCGTCCGGGTCGCCGAGGTCTTCCGGGGCCGGGGTCACCTCAGCCCTGGGCGCGCTCGGTGCGGTTCGCCAGCGGGTCGGCCTCGGCCTTGGTCGGCACCTTCACCAGCGCCTCGCCGTCGAGGACGGTCTCGCCCCCGACGGAGCACCGGCAGGCGAGGCGCGCCCGCCGCCGCTCGAGCATGAGTTCGGCCACCGTCACGGTGACGTCGACGACGTCGCCGATCCGCACCGGGGCGCGGAAGTTCAGGGTCTGGGAGATGTAGACGGCGCCCGGTCCGGGCAGGCGCGTGCCCAGCACCGCCGAGATCAGCCCGGCCGTGTACAGGCCGTGGGCGATGCGGGTGCCGAAGGGCGTGCGCGCGGCGAAGTGCTCGGACAGGTGGATCGGATTGCGGTCGCCGGTGATCTCGGCGAAACCCACCACATCCGACGAGGCGATGGTCTTCGACAGAGTCTCCGACAGTCCGACTTCGAGATCCTCGAAATAGAGCACGCGCAGTTCGGGCAGCATGACGCGGCAGACCTCCGGTTCGGGCCGGTCATTCGTCTCGTGCGGCCGGCTCCGGCAACGGCGTCGCACGATCCCGGCGCCGAATCCACCCGGACAAAGGCTGAAGGGCCTCGAACTTTCTTGAGCCGCCGACAGGGTTTTCTCAACAGCCGCTCGACAGAGCCGTGCGCGTCGGCGAAGAGGCGTCCCGTGATCGCCGATGATGTGCCCCCGCCCGCGCGGCCCGCCCTGCGCCCGGTCGTCGCCCGCGTGGCGGCGCTCAACCTCGGCTATTTCGGCATCGAGATCGCGGTGGCGCTCGCCATCGGCTCGGTGGCGCTGATCGCCGACAGCCTCGATTTCCTCGAGGACGCCGCGATCAACCTGCTGATCTTCGCGGGCCTCGGCTGGAGCGCGCGCAACCGCGCCCGCCTCGGGACCGCCATGGCGGGCATCCTGCTGCTGCCGGCGCTGGCGGGCGCCTGGGCGGCCTACGGCAAGATCGCCGATTTCACCGCCCCCGCCGCTCTGCCCCTGACCCTCGCGGGGCTCGGGGCACTGGCCGTCAACCTCACCTGCGCGCTGATGCTCGCCCGGCATCGCTCCGGCTCGGGCAGCCTGACCCGGGCGGCCTATCTCTCGGCACGCAACGACGCCTACGCCAATCTGGCGATCATCGCCGCCGGCCTCGTGACGGCCCTCCACCCATCCCCCTGGCCCGACCTCGTCGTGGCGGCCGGGATCGCGATCCTCAACGCCGACTCGGCCGCCGACATCCTCAAGGCGGCCGCGGCCGAGCGCAGAGCCGCACGATAGCGGCCCCTCAGCAGCGACCATCATGCGCATCTTCCCCATCTCGGATCTGCACCTGGAGCGACGCCGCCTCGACCTGATCGCGCCGCCCGCAGAGCCGTTCGACCTGCTCGCCTGCCCCGGCGACCTCCACGAAGGGCATCCCGAACGGGGGCTCGCGGCCCTGCTGCATCTCGCCCAGGGGCGGCCGATCGTGCTGGTGCCGGGCAACCACGAGCGCTATGCCCCGACCGGGGACCGGCGCACCGCACCGGAGCTGCTCGCCGCCCTGGAAGACGAGGTCGCCCGGCTCAACGAGCTGGGTGCCCGGATCCATCTGCTCCAGCGCGCGCAGAGCTGCGTCATCGACGGCGTCCGCTTCGTCGGCACCACCCTGTGGAGCGACTGGAACCTCGCCGGGCGCTGGCTCGCCCCGGATGCCCCGGACCGGCCCGCCGATCCGGTGGCCTACGCGGCCGCCCGCATGACCGATCCTGTGACGGGCTCGCGGGAATATCTCGGCGCGATCCGCAAGGCCGACGGCAGCCCCTGGCAGCCCGCGGACGCGATGGCGGAGCACCGGATCGAGCGGGCCGCCCTGCACGCGGCGCTGCAGATCCCGCACGACGGTCCGACCGTCGTGGTGACCCATCACCCGGCGAGCCCGTTGGCCGCGGACCGGTTCCGGGACGTGGCCGGCGTTCCCTGGTGGGTGCCGGCCTTCTATGCCAGCACGGCCCTCGACGCCCTTTCCGATCCCGCGCGACCGGCGCTGTGGATCTCCGGGCATTTCCACGCGGGCCACGACCTCGCGGTCGGGCGCTGCCGCTGGGTCTCGAACCCGGTGGAGGGCGCGACCTACAGCAGCGATTTCGTCGTGGAAGTTGAGAACCGGTGATTTAGTCCCGTCCCAAGAGATCGGACCGTCGAGGCTGTGCCGTTGCGCACGGCTTGGCCGTAACGGCGGGATGTTGTCGGAGCGAGCGCCCGTCCAACCCTGATCGGCCCCGCATCCCGGGGGCCTGGTTCGGGGTTCTCATGGTCGGATTTAGCCTGACGTCACGCGAGTTCGCGGCGGTGGTTCTTGCCGTCACCGCTCCCATCTCCGTCGCGTCGACGGCGACGGGCGCCCGGGCGGCTTCCGCTGCGCAGCCGGGGCAGACGGTCGGTCTGCCGGTGGGCGATCAGCTTCCCGTCGGCCTGTATTTCGTGAACCTGTCGAGCTTCGGCGTGCGCGGCACCCGCCCGCGGGATTCCGCGACCAACGTCAACCTGCCGACCTTCGCGTGGGCGACGCCCTGGGACGTCGCGGGCGCGCGCCTGCAATTCTTCTTCACCCAGCCGATCGCGGCCGCGAGCAGCCAGGGGGCGCCCTACCAGAGCGGCGTCGGCCAGCAATTGCTCGCCGCGCAGCTCGCCTGGGATCTCGGCGGGGATGTGGGTGTCAGCTACCTGTTCGGCGGCTACCTGCCGATCCAGACGCGCTTCCTGACCCAGTCCGCCTCGCTGACCCACCGCTTCGCGGTCAGCTACACCGGCCAGGGCTGGAACCTCACGGCGAACCTGCTCTACGGCGTCTTCCTCGACCCGCGCTCGCCCAGCGGCACCCTGTACCCGGACTACCTGAACCTCGACCTGACCATGACGAAGAAGTTCGGCGCGTGGCAGGTCGGCGCGGTGGCGTTCGGGTCGACGGACCTTCCCACCGGGGTGGCGAGCTACCGCCCGCAGGGGCAGATCGCGGTGGGCGGTCTCGTCGGCTACAATTTCGGACCCGTGAACCTCCAGGCCTACCTCACCCACGACGTGGTCGAGCGCAATTACGGCGGCCGCGAGGTCCGCGGCTGGCTGCGGGCGATCGTGCCGCTGTACCAGGACAAGAACGAGGTCGAGCCGGGCCGCACCCTCGTGACGCGGCGGCAGGCCGAGTAGCCAAGCCGGCTGACGCTGTCCGGGCTGGTGCCATCCCGGGCGCAGGCGGCGGATCCGGGTCACGGACCGCTGCCGCGCGGCGAATGCACGACGACGGGGCCGGACGGGGCGCCCGTAAAAAAGGGGCCTCCGAGATCGTCGATCTCGGAGGCCCCTTTTGCGTGCAGGATTGCGCTGCCGTTCAGGCGGCGGATCCGCGCCCCGGCTGACGGGGCGCGGCAGAGCCTTCAGCCGTGCACCAGCACGTTGCGGAACTGCCAGGGATCGCTGGTGTCGATGTCCTCCGGGAACAGGCCCGGGCGGTCGGTGAGCGGCGTCCAGTCCGTGTACACGCCCACGACCGGGCCGAGATACGGGGTCTGGACCTCCAGGCAGCGGCGGAAATCCATTTCGTCGGCCTCGACGATGCCGGCCTCCGGGTTCTCCAGGGCCCAGACCATGCCGGCAAGCACCGCCGAGGTCACCTGCAGGCCGGTGGCGTTCTGGTACGGTGCGACCCGGCGGGTCTCCTCGATGGAGAGCTGCGAGCCGTACCAGTAGGCGTTCTTCTTGTGGCCGTAGACGAGCACGCCGAGCTCGTCGATGCCGTCGACGATCTCGGTCTCGTCGAGGATGTGCTGCTGCTCCTGCACCTTGGCCGCCTTGCCGAACATCTCGTGGAGCGACAGCACGGCGTCGTCGGCCGGGTGGTAGGCGTAGTGGCAGGTGGGCCGGAAGACCGGCTTATCGCCCTCGCGCACCGTGTAGTAGTCGGCGATCGAGATCGCCTCGTTGTGGGTCACGAGGAAGCCGAACTGCGAGCCGGCCGTCGGGACCCAGGTGCGCACCCGCGTGTCGGCCCCCGGCTGCAGCAGATAGATCGCGCAGCGCGAGCCCTTCTCCTGCTCGCGGGCGTTGTCGGGCTTCCAGGTCTCGTGCGTGCCCCAGCCGAGCTCGGCCGGCTGGTTGCCCTCGGAGACGAAGCCCTCGACCGACCACGTGTTGACGAAGACGCCGCGCGGCTTCGGATTCTTGGCGCGCTGCGTGTCGCGCTCGGCGATGTGCACGCCCTTCACGCCCAGATCCTTCATCAGGGCGGCCCACTCGGCCTTGGTCTTGGGCTCCGGCCGCTCCAGGCCGGTATCCTGGGCGATATTCAGGAGCGCCTGCTTGACGAACCACGAGACCATGCCGGGATTGGCGCCGCAGCAGGAGACCGCCGTGGTGCCGCCCGG
Organism: Methylobacterium sp. 1973; assembly: GCF_040545035.1. Lineage (NCBI taxonomy): Bacteria > Pseudomonadati > Pseudomonadota > Alphaproteobacteria > Hyphomicrobiales > Methylobacteriaceae > Methylobacterium > Methylobacterium sp. 1973. The sequence goes on along the minus strand of NZ_JBEPLA010000001.1, from coordinate 293,114 downwards.
CTTCTGCTCGCGGGCATCGAGGATGTTCTCGCGCAGGGCGTAATTGGTGCGGTCGCCCTGGCTCTTGGTCTTGTCGAAGTAGAAGCCCGGCCAGGGCTCGGCCACGGTGTCGATGTAGAGGGCGCCGAGTTCGCGGCACAGCTCCATGATCGCCCGCGAGGAGGTGTCGACCGACAGGTTCACGCAGAAGCCCTGGCCGCCGCCTTCGGTGAGGAGCGGGGTGAGCACGTCGCGGTAGTTCTCCGGCGTCAGCGCCACCTTCTCGAAGCGCAGGCCGTGCTTCTCGGCGAGGGCGCGATGCGTGTCGACCGGGTCGATCACCGTGAAGCGGGCCCGGTCATACTCGAAATGGCGCTCGATGAGCGGCAGGGTGCCCCGGCCGATCGAGCCGAAGCCGATCATCACGATGGGGCCGCTGATCCGGCCGTGGATCGGGTGACGGGTCGGCTGATCGGTCATGCGGGATATCCTCGTTGGCGGATGCCGGGCGCGTCCGCTCATCTGGCTCGCGGGCGGGTTATGGCGCGCGTGTGACAGTGCAGCGACAGGCCCGCGCCGCCGGAGCGGTGCCGGTGCGGTCCAGGGGCCGAGTCGCCGGAAGCGCGCTCAATGGCCGCTCGCCCGTCGCCGGTCAACCGCGCGGATCCGCGCCTTCGTTAACGGCATCTTGCACGCGGCGGGTCGAAACCATGACCTCGACGCATGCGCCCCCCGCCTTGGAACGGATGGCAGGCTCCGCGTGCAGGGCTCATATTGCAGTGCAGCAAGGTCACCGAGAGGACCGCGGGAACTGGGGAGCGTGGAAACGCCCGGGCCCTCGCACTTGGAGTCCGTCATGCTCGCGCTCATAACCTCCCGGATCCCCGGCCCGGCCGTCGAGACCGCCGACCGTGATCCCGGCTTCCTCACCCTCGTCTTTGCGGTCGCCCGTGGCCTGCGCAACGGAGCGGAGACCGCCTTCGCGCGCCGCTGCGCCCTGGCCCGCGCCGTCGGCGGCCCGAATCCGCTCTGAGGGCGGCCCCCGACCCACTGACGATGCTCCGGACGATTGCGTCGCCCCGGCTAGGGCATTAGGCGGCTCTGCCGTCCAATGGCTTCGGGGGATCGTGATTCCATGCCGACATTTCGTGCGCATCTGCGTCTCAGCCTGATCGCGACCTTGCTCACGGCGGTCCCGATCCTGGCGGCGCGCGCACAGGATGCCGAGCCCGAGGCCGCGCCGGCCGCCGAGGCACCCGCCAAGGCCCGTCCCAAGCCCCGGCCGAAGCCCGTCCCCCACAAGGCGGCCAAGCCCGCGGAGGCGGCCAAGCCCGCCGAGGCGGCGAAGTCCGAGGCGGCCGCCACGCCTGCGGCGGCGCTGGTCCACGCCGCGTGGCCCACCGGAGCCAGCACCGTCAGCGAGAGCTACGGCGACTGGACGATGACCTGCACGCGTCCGAACGAGAAGGTCACCTGCATCGTGGCCCAGGCACAGGGTGATTCGCAGACCGGCCGGCGCAAGTTCGGCATCGAGCTGCAGACGCCGGCGAACGGCCGCTCCGAGGGGATCGTGCTCATGCCCTTCGGACTCGCCATCGAGCCGGGCGTGACCTTCAAGCTCGACGAGCAGACCCTGGGCAAGGGCGCGCCCTACACGACCTGCAGCGCCGAGGGCTGCATCGTGGCGATCAGCTTCCCGACGCTGGCCCTCGACGGCATGCGCACCGCCAAGGCGCTCACCGTGACCGGTCAGAAGGCGGGGGGCACCGAACCGGCCACCGTCTCGGTGCCGCTGGTGGGTTTCCCCCAGGCCTTCGACCGGGCCGTCGCCCTCAGCGGCTGAGGCCCGTCGCCTTTTCCGGTTACGGTTAAGCCAGCGTTAGCCGCAGCGCGGCAGGATCCCGCCGAGATGTGGCGCCGCGCGCCGCGGCGCGTCCAGTGCCGCGCGCCGGGTTCGGATCGGCGAGGCGATGGGATCGGTGGGCGGGCGACCCCGGGTCGGTCGAGGACGTGGCGTGCGGCTGCTGACGACGGCGTCGCTGGCGCTGCTTGCCCTTCTGGCGGCGATCGACCCGGTCCTGGCCGCACGGCTGATCGGCGCGAAGGGCAGCGAGAGCGGCAACGGTGCCGGCGGTTACGGCCGGATCGTGTTCACCTTCGACAAGCCGGTCGCGATCAAGACCAAGCTCGCCGGCGGCGTGCTGCTCGTCGGCTACGGCGAGCGGATCGCGGCCGGGCCCGAGCACCTCGCCGACGACATGCCGGCTTTCGTCGCCAGCGTCCGCCGCGATCCTGACGGGACGGGCCTCCGGCTCGCCCTGCAGCGGCCTTACCAGGTCAACGTCCAGACGGCCGGCGAGCGGGTGTTCGTGGACCTGCTGCCGGAGGGCTGGTCCGGCCTGCCGCCGCCGCTCCCGCCGGAGGTGATCGCCGAACTCGCCCGCCGGGCCCGGGCCGCCGAGGAGGCGCTCAGGGCGCGCATCCCGGAACCCGTGCGCCGGCCGCTGGCGCTCGAACTGGCGCGGCTTCCGACCTTGACGCGGCTGTCGCTGCGCCTGCCCGCCGAGGCCGTCTCAACGGTGACCGCCGAGGGGCCGGCGACGCGGGTGCGGGTCGTGGGGGCCTGGACCATCGACACGGGCGAGACCCGCGGCCGTCCGAGGCCGGGCATCGCCAAGCTGGCCACAGAGATCGACGCGAGTTCGGCGAGCCTGCTCGTCACCCCCGAGGACGGGTTCACGATCGGCACCGAGCGCGAGGACGGCGCCATCATCGTGGACGTGGTCCGGCGCAAGCCGCCGGAGCCGGCGACGGCCGCCGTCGACGTGCCGGGGCCAGCCGCTGCGACAGCGTCGCCGCCGGTCCCGGTCCCGCCGCGCCAGGCGGCGCCGGCCGCTCCGCCCCGGCCTCCCGAGGCACCGCCGAAGCGCCGTGCCGGCGGCGGCCTGGTCTTCCCGTTCCAAACCCTGCCGCCGGCCGTCCTGTTCGAGCGCGGCGGCGTCGCGACCCTGGCCTTCGAGACCGCCGAGCCGGTGACCCTGCCGCCGGCGAGCCAGGGGCTCGCGCCAATGGGGCCGCCCGCCCGGAGCGGCCCGCTCACGGTGATGCGGTTTCCCGTCCCGCCCGGACGCCTCGTCGATCTCAGCGCCGTCACCACCGCCAGCGGGGTCGCCTGGGAACTCTCGGCGGGCGAGACGCTGAGTCCGAGCGACACGATCGATCCCGTCCGCAAACCCGATCCGTCCGGCCGCATGGCCGTCACCCTGGCGCTGCCGCATCCCGGTTCGGCGACGTGGCTCACCCTCGACAACGAGCGGATCGCGGTGGTCACCTCGGCCGCGCAGCGCCCGGTCGGCAACCCGAAGAGCCGCCGCTTCGTCGATTTCGAGATCCTGCCGAGCCGGCACGGTCTTGCGGTGCTGGCCGGCGCCGACGATCTCGCCGTGCGGCCCGAGCTCGAGAGCGTCTCGATCGGCCGTGAGGGCGGTCTCGCCGCCTCCATGGCGGCCCGCAAGCCGGAAGCGGTGCTCGCGGATGCGGGTGCGCTTGCGATCGCGAAGGAGCCCTGGGAGCGTGCCCGGATGGGCAACGTCCGCGAGACCCTGCGCGGCCTCTTCGACGCGGCCGTCGCTGCGACGCCATCCGAGCGCGGTCCGGCCCGCCTCGCTTTGGCGCGTGCGGATCTGGCCAACGGCCTCGACTACGAGGGCCTCACGGTCCTCGAGATCGCGGCCGCCGACGATCCGCTCCTGGCCTCCCAGCGCGAGACGGCCATCCTGCGGGGCATGGCCCTGGTGCGGATCGGCCGGAACGCGGAGGCGCTGAAGGCCCTCAGCGTGCCGACCCTGGCCGATGATCGCGAGGCCGCCCTGTGGCGGGCGATGGCGGCAGCGGGTGCGGGCGACTGGAAGGCGGCGGAAGCCGGCTTCCTCAAGGTGCTGCCGCTGGCCAGCGGCTATCCCACGGATGTGGCGCAGCTGATCCGGGCGAGCGCGGCCGAATCGGCGATCGAGAACGGCGATGCCGAGACCGCCGCCGCCCGGGCCGAGGCAGAGCGTCATCTGGCGCCCTGGATCCGGGACCGCTTGGCCCTGGTCCGCGCCCGCGTGGCCGAGGCGACCGGCCAGACCGAGGCGGCCCTCGACGCCTATGCCCGCCTGGAGGATTCAGCCGTGCGGCCGGTCTCGGGCGAGGCCGCCCTCAGGGGGGCGCTCCTGGCTCGGGCTTCCGGCAAGCTGGCCCTCGATGCCGCCACCGAGCGGCTGGAGCGGCTCGCCCTGACCTGGCACGGCGGCCCGGTCGAGGACGGCATCACGGCCGGCCTCGCCCGCCTCTACCTCGACGCGGGCCGGTGGCGGGACGCCTTCACGGTGGTGCGCCGGGCCAATGCCTCCGCGCCCAACGCCCCCACCACGGAGGCCCTGACGCGGGAGGCGCAGATGGCCTTCGAGAACCTGTACCTCACCGACAAGGGCGACAAGCTCTCCGGGATCGAGGCTGTGGCGCTCTTCTTCGACTTCCGGGAGCTGAGCCCGATCGGGCGGCGCGGCGACGCGGTGGTGCGCCGGCTGGCCGACCGCCTCGTGGGCCTCGACCTCCTCGATTCCGCCGCCGACCTGCTGAAGTACCAGATCGACAACCGCCTCACCGGCCCGGCGCGGTCCGCCGTGGCGACGCGGCTCGCGACGGTGCGGCTGATGGACGACAAGCCGATGGAGGCGCTCAAGGCCCTCGACGCCACCGAGCTGCCCGAGCTCCCGGGCGAGCTCAGGCGCGCCCGCGGCCTGATCCGCGCCCGTGCCCTGTCGGACCTGACCCGGACCGACCTCGCCCTGGAGACGATCGACGGCGAGAGCGGCCCGGATATCGACCGGCTGCGCGCCGACATCTACTGGGGCGCACGCCGCTGGCGCGAGGCCGGCGAGGCCCATGAGGCGCTGCTCGGCGATTCGTGGCAGTCCGGCCAGCCGCTGGACGATCAGGCGCGCGCCGACGTGATCCGCGCCGCGATCGCCTACGATCTCGCGCACGAGGCCATCGGCCTGGAGCGGCTCAAGGCGAAGTTCTCGGAGGCCATGGCGGCGAGCCCGGACGCCCGCACCTTCGCGCTCCTGACCGGCATGGACCCGACCCGGGCGCCGGGCTTCCGGGACATCGCCGCGCGCGCCACGAAGGCCCAGACCCTGTCGGCGTTCCTGGCCGAGTATCGCAAGCGCTACCCGGACGCCGCCACACCCGCGCGCGGCGGGCCGGACGCACCCGGCGCGAGCGGCGAGGCGTCCCAGGAGGCTCCGCAGGCAGGCGGGGCGGGCGGCCAGCAGAGCAGCGCCGGATCGCCCGGCGCGCCGCCCGGGTGAGCCGGCCCGTCGATCCGGACGCCCTCCTGACGACCGACGACGGTCGCGTCTGCACGCCCGAACGGAAGGCCGAGCGGCGCGAGTTCCTGTGCGGCCTGCAGGGCGCCGGCACGTCGAGCGGGATCGCCCGGAAGGGGCCGCAGGCCGGCCGCGTCTAGGCCGATGCCGCGCGGCCCGTCAGGCGACTCCGCGCACCGATCCCCGCCATCGCGCGATCCTGCGGTGTCGCCGCGGAGGCCGTCCGGATTCGCCCGGATCGTCGACGGCCGGTCGCGGCTGCCGTCATCCGCCGTAGCTCTGGACCAGCGAGCCGGCGACCAGGGTCCAGCCGTCGACCAGCACGAAGAAGATCAGCTTGAACGGCAGGGCGACCGTCGCCGGTGGGACCATCATCATGCCGACGGCCATCAGGACCGACGCGACCACGAGGTCGATGATCAGGAACGGGATGAACAGCAGGAAGCCGATCTCGAAGGCACGGCGCAGTTCCGAGATCATGAAGGCCGGGGTCACGATTTCCAGGCCGACATCCTCCGGGCCCTTCGGCGCCGGCACCTTGGCGAGGTCGAGGAACAGCTTCAGGTCCTTCTCGCGCACATTGCGCAGCATGAAGGTCTTGAACGGCGCCGAGGCGCGCTCGAACGCCTGCGCCTGCGTGATCCGGCCGGCGACCAGCGGCTCGATGCCGGCGCTGTAGGCCGCGCGGCCCGTGGGGGCCATCACGAAGGCGGTCAGGAACAGCGCCAGGCTGACCAGCACCGCGGTCGGTGGCGCCGTCTGGGTGCCCAGCGCCGACCGCAGGATCGACAGCACCACGACGATGCGGGTGAAGGCCGTGGCCATGACCAGCACCGACGGGGCCACCGCCAGGACGGTGATCAGCGCCACGAGCTGCAGGGCGCGCTCGGTGGTGCCGCCGGCGCCCAGATCGAGGGTGACGCTCTGCGCGAGGGCGGGGCCGGTGGCGAGCAGACCGCCGGCCAGTCCGGCCAGGGCGAGCAGCTGCAGGCGCGGCTTCGGGACAAGGGCCGCCGGGCGAGGCGGCACGGGACGATTCTGGGTCACGGATTGTCGCAGCTGGGTGTGGCCGGACGCACCCCGGCCCGGCGCGCTTCGAGGTTCTGCCAGACGAGGAGCGCCGGCAGACCGAGCACCACGTCGGGCACCCGGCGGGCGAGCGAAAGGGCGAGGGCGGTGCCGGCATCGATGCCGAACAGACCGCAGACCAGGACGAGCCCGCCCTCCTGCACACCGAGGCCGCTCGGGACCGGAAAAGCGGCGGCCTTGATCGCCTGGCTGAGCGCCTCGATCACCAGGATGTCGGCCAAGCCGACATGATCCACGCCGATGCAGGCGAGGACGACGGCGACCTCTGCCGTGCCGAGCAGCCAAGCCAGCGCGTGCAGGACGAAGGATTGGGCCAGGTGGCCCCGTCGGCTCGGCGCCCAGATCGTGTCCAGAGCCCCCTGGATCCGCCGGGGCGGCTCGGGGCGCGCCTCGGTCTCGCGCACGAAGCGCCGGCCGAGGGCGGTGAGCCGATCCTCGATCACCCGCACGATGCCGATCCGCTGGAGGGCGAAGAACGCCGCGACCACCAGACCGGCCACTGCCAGCGTCCGCAGCGTCCAGCTGGCGAGCGCAGCCGCTTCGGCGCCCTGGACCCGGCTCAGGAGGCCCGCGCCGAGACTGGCGAACAAAGCGAGGGTTCCGACCTGGAAAAGCAGGTCGGCCAGGACCGAGGCCGCCGCCAGGGACCCGGCAACACCCCAGAAGGTGAGAAGGCGTGCCCCGAGGACGTCTCCGCCCACCGAGGCGACGGGCAGCAGAACGTTGATGCCTTCGCGGACGAAGCGCAGGATCAGACAGGCCGGGCCGGCCGGGGGCGGCAGCCCGTCGAGGATGCGCGCCCAGGCGAGGCCGCAGAGGAGGATCACGAGGATCCGCACCAGCGTGACGCCGGCGAAGCCCGCGAAGCCGATCCGCCCGAAGGCCGTGGCCACGGCGGCCAGATCGTTGGTCGCCACGAGCCAGACGGCGAGACCGAGGCCGATCAGGGTACCGATCAAGGGGAGGCGACGCAGCACGGCGTGGGCTGCCCGCCGCTTCCGGGAAACGTTGTTGCCGGTCACGGTGCGGGGGCCTCGCGTCGAGAGGCGGGCAAGAGCGCGCTCCAGGTTGTGCCGGTCAGCGGACCGGCGGCGATTCGTCGGATGGTATCGCCGCTAGAGCGGTATTGGGGCCGAATTCGGGGATTGCACGGCGGGGCAGGACGGGATCGAGTACGGCGGCACGCGCTTCGGCCGGGCCGGCGGCGGGATCGAGCAGGAAAACGCGGCCCGCAGCCAGGCTCGCGCCGGTGGCGACCGCCACCGCGCGCTTGGGGCAGGGGCCGAGGCAGCCCGATTCCACGACACAGAGCTTCCTCCGGCGGCCGGCTCCCCCGTCCTGGACGGCCTGCTTTCCGGCCTTTTTCAGCAGGGCACGGAGGTCTCGGCCGCGCAGACCCTGCCGCTTGGCGCATTTGGAACAGACGACGACGATCTCGGTGAGCTTGGTCTTGGCCGAACGGCCGGTCGGGCGGCCATCCACGCCCGGGACATGGGGTTCTGTCATCATCCAGAGACTGTAGGACGCGATACCCGGTGCGGGCTACGGTGCCTGTCGCCGCGGTGCAGCGACGGGCGGAGCGGCCAAGCCGGGTGCCATAAAAAGGGCCTAAAAGAACGGGATTCCGGTTATCGCGCACGGGCCGCCCCTCGGCCGGCGCCGCGGCAGCGGAACCGGCGCAGACCCAGGAACAAAGAGCGGATGAGCTTCGACGACGTCAAGGACGACACGCGCGAAGGCGAGATCGTGACGTTCGCCGCACCGACGATGACCGAGTTGCGGCGGAGCGCGGAGACGATCCGGCCGGTGCCGGAGAAGCGCACCGCACGAGCGCTCGTCGCCTCGGTCCGTGAGCGCCTGGACTGGACCCGTCTGCCCGGTCTGCGCCCGCGGCAGGAGGACACGTCGAGCTACGGCGCACGGATCATCCGCCGGATCGGCTTCTTCGTGCTTTTGCCCACCCTGGTGGTCGGCCTCTACCTGTTCGCCTTCGCGTCCAACCAGTACGTCGCGGAGGCCCAGTTCGCGGTGCGCGGCAATGTCGAGCCGATGGAGAACATCTCGCTCGGCCAGTACACGAACCTGATCCAGAAGCATAACAGCCAGGACAGCTTCATCGTCCGCGACTACATCAACAGTCAGACCCTGGTCGAGGCTCTCGAGAAGAGCATCGGCATTTCCAAGATGTTTTCGCGGTCCGAGGCGGACTTCTGGGCGCGCTTCGATCCGACCGATCCGATCGAGGATCTCACCAAATACTGGCGCAAGCACGTCGAGGCGCATATCGACTCGATCTCAGGCGTGATCCGCCTGTCCGTGCGCGCCTTCACGCCCGAGGACGCCCTGACCATCGCCCGCGCGGTGGTGTTGCGCTCCGAGGCTCTGATCAACGACATCTCGAAGCGGGCGCAGTCCGACATGGTCGCCCAGGCCGAGGCCGACGCCAAGGTCGCGCAGGACCGCCTGCGCAAGGCGCATCTCGCGCTGCAGGCCTTCCGCAATCAGTGGGGCGTGATCGATCCGATCAAGTCAGCGGAGGGAACGCTGACGGCCCTGACGTCCCTGCGGAAGGACAAGCTGAAGGCCGAGAACGACCTGCAGGTCCTGCGCGGCTCCAATCTGGACGAGCGGTCGCGCTCGATCCAGACGCTGGTGGCCAACATCGCGGCCATCGACCAGCAGATGAAGACGCTCCAGGACGAGATGACGAGCGCCACCGCCGGCGCGGGCGGGCAGAACCTGACCGAGGCGCTGCTCCAGTACGAGGGCCTGCTGGTCGAACGGACCATCGCCGAGAAGCTCGAGGAATCAGCCCACACCCTCCTCGACCGGGCCCGCGTCTCTGCCAGCAAGCAGCACATCTTCCTGGCCACCTTCGTGCCCCCGGTCCTTCCCACCGACAGCCTCTACCCCGAGCGGGGCCATACCCTGCTGGTGGCGTTCTTCTGCTTCCTGGTGATCTGGAGTTCGTCCGCGCTCCTGCTCGCAGGCATCCGCGACCAGAGGATGTAGCCGCGGTCGCGGCTCCCGGATCTGGATCCGGGGCGGCGCGGTCTGTAGAGGGAGGCGGCCCGGCCTTTCGGGCGTCCCAGAATGAGCGAACGCTAACACGCCATGTCGGATTTCTCCGATCTCGTCGCGAAGGCGATCCAGCCGTCGATGACCCGTCAGGAGCGCGAGGCGGTCTACACGGTGGTGCGGCAGGCCGTGCTCCGGCTGCAGGAGCGGGAGGCGCTGCCCGCCGACGATCCGCGGGTGGCCCTCCAGCGCCATCTGGTCGAGGAGACGATCCGCGACGTGGAGGGCGACGTGGCCCGCTACGAGTCGCTGCGCAAGCTCGACGCGGCCTTCGCGGCCCAGACCGAGGCCCACAAGGCGGCGCAGAGCGGGCGGCGCTAGGTCCGTTCACGACCGCGTCGAGACAGCGCCATCCGCATCGATTCCGGGCCGGATTTCCGCCGAGCGGGAGCGCGCCTGAGCGGGGATCGGTCCCGCGACCCCTGGCGCGTCAGCCGCAGGCGACACTCGTCCGGACGCTCCCGGGCTCGGCCACTTCGAGCCCTGCCGAGACGTATTCGTTGAGCTTGTTGCGCAGGGTCCGGATCGAGATGCCGAGGATCCTGGCGGCGTGAGTCCGGTTGCCGAGGCAATGATCCAGGGTGTCGAGGATCAGGTCGCACTCGACCTGCGCCACGGTCCGCCCCACCAGCCCGCGGGTGGCGGCCTCGGCGACCTGCGCGGCGCGCGCGGCCGGTCCCTCGGCCGCGAAAGTCTCGCCGTCGGGCGAGAGAATCGCCTCCGGGCCGATCGTGTCGCCCGAGGCGAGCAGCACCGCCCGGTGAAGGGTATTCTCCAGCTCGCGGACGTTGCCGCGCCACGGGTTCTTCAGCACCAGGGTCCGGGCTTCCGGAGAGAGCGGGCGGACCGGCATCCCGTTCACCGCGGCGTATTTCCGGGCGAAGTGGGTGGCGAGTTCGATGATGTCGGCCGGACGCTCCCGCAGGGGTGGCAGCCGCAGGGCGACGACGTTGAGCCGGTAGAGCAGGTCCTCGCGGAACGTGCCCTTCCGGACTTCCTCGGCGAGGTTGCGGTTCGAGGTGGCGAGCACGCGGATGTCGACCCGCACCGGCGCCGTGCCGCCGACCCTGTCGATCACCCGCTCCTGGAGGGCCCGCAGCAGCTTCGCCTGCAGGCGCACGTCCATCTCGGAGATCTCGTCGAGGAGCAGCGTGCCGCCATTGGCCTCCTCGAACCGGCCGATCCGTCGGGCGACCGCCCCCGTGAACGCCCCCTTCTCGTGGCCGAACAGCTCGGATTCGAGCAGCGCCTCGGGGATCGCCGCGCAGTTCACCGACACGAAGGGCTTGCCCGCCCGGTTGGACTTCTGGTGGACGTGGCGGGCCAGCACCTCCTTGCCGGTGCCGCTCTCGCCGGTGATCAGCACCGAGGCTTCGGAGCGCGCGACCTGCTCGGCGAGCTTGACCACCCGCTCCATGGATGGGTCGCGCCAGACGAAGGCCGCGCGATCCGTGGCGACCGCCTCCAGCACCGCGGCGATCATCTCCGGGTCGGGGGGGAGGGGGATGTACTCCTTGGCGCCGGCCCGGATCGCCGCCACGGCGGCCGACGCGTCCGCCGACACGCCGCAGGCGACCACCGGTGTGCGGATCCGCTCCGCCTCCAGGGCGGTGACGAGCTCGCGGATCGGCAGCCCGACATCGATCATGATCAGGTCGGCGCCTCGGGCGCGCAGGACGTTGAGGCCCTGCGGCACGGCATCGGCCTGCGTCACCGACGCGCCGCGCTGCATGCAAATCTTCGAGGCGGTGATCAGCTCGCCATTGAGCCGCCCGATCATCAGAAGCCGCATGGTTCGTCCCTCTCAAACATCCTGGCGCGGGTTACGCGCCGAACTGGCCTGCGGCCGTCGCCGGCGCCCGGGCCACATTCTCGGTCGCCCGGGTCATTCACCCTTGACGATCTCGGTCATCGTCACACCGAGCCGATCCTCCACGAGGACGACCTCGCCGCGGGCGACCAGCCGGTTGTTGACGAACACGTCGATCGCCTCGCCGACCTTCCGGTCGAGTTCGAGCACCGCCCCGGGCGCCAGCCGCAGCAGGTCGCCGATCGGCATCCGGGCCGAGCCCAGGACCGCCGAGACCATGACGGGCACGTCGAAGAGCTGCTCCAGGTCGGCGGCGGTCTTCGGGGTGGTGGGCGCGTCGCGGATCGAGCCCGCCGCGTAGTCGGTGTCGTGCTCGCCGAGCTGGGGCAGGCTGAAATCGTCGGACATCAGGATCTCCTCACAGGCTCGTCGGCAGGCCGAGGGCGTCCAGCACCGCCGCCTCGATGCGGGCGCGCTCGCGGACGATGCCGCCGTCCGCCCACTCGATGCGGGCGTCGCCCGCCGCCATGTCGGGGTCGCCGAGGACGACGAGGCGGCCCTCGTAGCCGCGCTCGCGGGCGAGGCGCTTCACCAGGGTCTCGACCTCCTCGACGAGGCTGTCGTGCACCCGCACCACCAAGTGCGGCACGCCGCGCAGATGCTGGAGCGCCGTCCGGGCCGCCTCGCCGATGCCGGCGAGCGGGGCGGCATCGAGGGCGTCGCCCGCCACCTTGCGGGCGATCAGCATGGCCACCTCGACCGCTTGCGCCTCGCGCTCGGTGTCGCGGGCGTCGGCCTGGGCGATCAGGCCCGCGGCGGCGAGCGCCAGGCGGGTCATGGCGTCGGCGAGCCGCCCCTGGACCTGCGCCTCGGCCTGGGCGCGTCCCTCCTGCAGGCCGCGGGCATGCGCCTCGGCCTCGGCGCGGAGCGCGGCCTCGGCGGCGCGCTGGGCCTCGGCGCTCGGGCGGGCGCTGCGGAAATCGGTCTCGAACAGGAACGGCTTGGCGCTCCGGGCGGATTGGGCGCTCAATAGACCAGCTCCTCCTCGGCGCTATTCTTGGCGATCATGATCTCGCCCTTCTCGGCGAGGTCCTTGGCGATCTCGGTCATCTTCGCCTGGGCTTCGTCGACCTCCTTGAGCCGGACCGGCCCGAGGGCGGCCATCTCGTCGGTGAGGTTCTTGGCAGCCCGGGTCGACATCTGCTGCATGAAGAAGGCCCGGGTCCTCTCGTTGCCGCCCTTCAGGGCGCGGCACAGGGTGTCGTTGTCGACCGAGCGCATCAGCGTCTGGACGCTGCCGGGATCGAGCTTCAGCAGGTCCTCGAAGGTGAACATCAGCTCGCGGATGCGCTTGGCCGAGCCGCGGTTGGCCTGGTCCAGGGCGGCGAGGAAGCGGCCTTCCGTCTGCCGGTCGAAGGCGTTGAACACGTCGGCCATCATCTCGTGGGCGTCGCGGCGCTGGGTCTGGGCGATGGTGGAGACGAACTCGACCCGCAGGGTCTCCTCGATGTGGCGCAGCGCCTCCTTCTGCACCGTCTCCATGCGCAGCATCCGGTTGAGGCAGTCGATGGCGAAATCCTCGGGCAGGATGGTGAGCACCTTGGCGGCGTAGTCGGCCCGCACCCGCGACAGCACCACCGCCACGGTCTGCGGGTACTCGTTGCGCAGGAACGAGGCGAGGATCTCCGGGTCGACCTGGGCGATCGAGGCCCAGACGCGCTTGCCCGACGCGCCCTTGATCTCCGCCATGATCAGCGAGACCTGGTCGCTCGGGAAGATCTTGAGGAGCAGCGCCTCGGTCCGCTCGAAATTCGACGAGATGCCGCCGCTGTTGCCGAGCTTCGTCACGAACTCGATGATCAGCTTCTCGACGGTCGTCGCCTCCAGCGTGCCGAGCTGGACCATCGCGGCGCTGACCTTTTTGATCTCCTCCTCTTCGAGCGCCTGCCAGATCGGCGCGCCTTCCTCCTCACCGAGCATCAGCAGGAGCGCGGCGGCGCGCTGCGGACCGGGCATCGCCGCGAACGAATCGCCGCCCGCCGTCGCCAGCGTGTTCGCCAAACCCTGTCCCGCACCTGCCGCCATCGTGTTGCCCTCGACGCCCTACGCTTCACTCTTCCTGGATCCAGGTGCGCAGCACCTCGACGGTCTCGGACGGGCTCGCCCGGACCATGTCGACCACGCGCTGGACCGTCTCGGCCTGGACCTGGCCGTTGATCTTGGCGAACTCCATCAGCCGCGCGGTCGGATTGTCGCGGTCGATGACCGTCACGGTCCCGCTCGGACCCGCAACCACGGCGTCGCCGGGAAAGCCCATGCCGGCCGCGGCCAGAGCCGGCGCCTCCGGCACCGGCGCGAGCACCTGGCGCACCAGGGGGCGGACCACCGTGAGGAGGACGATGAGGGTGAGCAGCGCCAGGACGGCGAGTTCGGCCATCCGCAGCACGTCCTCCTTGGTGGGGGCGAGCAACGACTGGATGAGCGTGGGCTCGGTGAATTGCGGCACGCTCGGCGCCTCCGCGAAGCGCAGGTTCACCACCTCGATCTGGTCGCCGCGGGCCTTGTCGAAGCCGACCGCGCCGCGGACCAGGGCGGTGATCCGCTCGATCTCGGCGGGCGTGCGCGGGCTGTAGGTCTGCTTTCCGTCGGGCGCGGTGGCGTACACCCCGTCGAGGACGACGGCGACCGACAGGCGCTTGATCCGGCCGCCCTCGGCGATCTCGGTCTTCGTCACGCGGGAGATCTCGTAGTTCGTGGTCTCCTCGTTCTTGTTCGTCGCGTCCTTCGGCGTGGGCGCCTTGTCGCCGCCATTGGCGCCGGGCAGCTCGTTGCCGACGCTGACCTGCCCCTCGGCATTGCCGGTAACCGCCGATTCGGTGCGGGTCTGGGCGGAGCGCACGACGCGGCTCTCGGGATCGAAGGTCTCGGAGCGGCTTTCGATCCGGTTGAGGTCGAGTTCGGCGTTGACCTGGACGCGGGCCCGGCCGGTGCCGACGATCCCGGCGACCACGTCCTCGATCTGGCCGCGCAGGCGCCGTTCGAGGGCGGCCTGCCGGTCCTCGAAGCCGCTGGCGACGTCGGTCCCCGCGTCCCGGGCGCCGTCCGCCAGCAGTCGGCCGCGCTCGTCGACGATCGAGACCCGGTCGGGCTTGAGGCCTTCGACCGCGGAGGCCACGAGATGGCGGATCGCCCGAACCTGCCCGGCGTCGAGGTCGCCCATCAGCTTCAGCACGATGGCGGCGCTCGGGCTCTCCCGGTCGCGCTCGAACAGGCGGCGCTCCGGCAGGACGAGGTGGACCCGGGCCGCCTGGACCCGGCCGATCGCCCGGATCGAGCGGGCCAGCTCGCCCTCCAGGGCGCGCAGGTGATTCACGTTCTGCACGAAGTTGGTGGACGAGAACGCATCGCCCTTGTCGAAGATCTCGTAGCCGACCCCGGCCTGGGTCGGCAGCCCCTTGCCGGCCAGATCCATGCGCAGCTTGGCGAGGTCGGGGCGGGGAGCCAGGATCGTCTGCCCGGCATCGCCCCGGGTCTCGTAGCGGATTCCGCGGCTGTCCAGCTCGCGGACCACGGAGGCCGAATCCTGCATCGACAGGTCGGAGAACAGCACGCCCATATCGGGGCGCGAGACCCGCAGGATGATGAACGCGAAGAAGCCGATGAGGGTCAGCGTCACCGCCGCCATGGCGGCGATTCGGGCCGGTCCGAACTTCGTGACGAGATCGAGGACCGGCTTCACGGGAGGATTCGCTGCACTCTAACGCTGGCGGACCCCGGCGGCCCGCTCGGCAGAAATTGCCCAGGTCGTGGTTAGCGAGGCGTTAATGCCGCGCAACCGGGCTCCGAAGGCGGGCGCCGGAACAGCACGAAGCCGCGCCCGGAATCCGGACGCGGCTTCGTGGGTTCTCGGATTCGGGCGATCCACCCCACCGGCGCCGTCGACGTGGTCGCTGCGGGAGTGAGGCCATCGCGTCAGTCCAGGATTGCGAAGCGGAGCCCGTCATCCAGAGCCGCCGACGCGCCGGGTTTCGGCACCCTCGGTCGTGTTGGGGTTCCGGGGGCGTCTGCAGCATCCCGGAACGATGGCGCCCGACAGAGGCGTCGGATAATCAGTGGCGGTAATGCTGGATCCGCGTCGTCCGCAGGCCGGCGAGACCGTGCTGGTCGATGGAGAACTGCCAGCTGAGGAATTCCTCGGTGGTCAGCGTGTAGCGCTTGCACGCCTCCTCCAGGCTGAGAAGGCCGCCGCGCACCGCGGCCACGACCTCGGCCTTGCGCCGGATCACCCAGCGACGGGTGCTCGGGGGCGGAAGATCCGCGATCGTCAGGGGGCTGCCGTCGGGCCCGATCACGTACTTCACTCTCGGGCGGCTCGGTTCGGTCATGATACGCTCTACACTCGACTGACCTGTCGAGCATTGAAGGTACTTGCGCCCGCTTAAGAGATGTTGAAGCGAGTCACTCGGATGTGATTCGTTAAGTGCCACTTGTGGACAACCCGATGGTCTGCACGCTGGACAGCGGCACTTTCTGGGAGCCGATGATCAGCACCGGTGTCGTCCCGCTGAGATCGACCTCGTCGACGGTGCCGGTGAGGCTCGTGTCGACCGCCACGGTGGCGCCGGTGGCGTCGGTGGCCGAGACCTTGATCGAATAGTTCCCATCCGGCGCGGTCAGGCCCGCGGAGGTCTTGCCGTTCCACGTGTAGGCCTGGCTTCCGGCGGTCAGCGTCGTGCTCTGCGTGGCCACGACGTTGTTCTGGGAATCGAGGATCGAGATCACCGCCTTGGAGGCGGCCCGGGCGGGCGTCAGTGTCCAGGAGGCCGAGCCCTTGGACAGCTGCGACGCGCTTCCATCCGCCGTCACGGTCTTGCCGATGTAGCTCGTGGCCGAGGCCGAACTCGCCGATTGCGACGCGCTCAGGATGCTGTCGAGGCGGTCGTTCGATTTGAGCTGCTGCTCGACGCCGGCGAACTGGACCAGCTGCTGGGTGAACTGATTGGTGTCCATCGGATCGAGGGGGTTCTGATTCTTGAGCTGCGTGGTCAGCAGAGTCAGGAACTGCGTGAAGTTGCTGGCGATCTCGGTGGAGTTGCCGCTGCTGCTGCTCGACGACGCGCTCTTCGTCGCCGTCGTGCTGGTGAGGCTGGATATGCCGCTCGTCATGCTGATCTCTCCGGTGCTGCGCCCTGGCGCGGGCCTGGATGCGCGCTGTGTCTGTGTCTGTGTCGGTTCGCGATGCGGGCGCTTGCGCGCGCCGCCTAGATTCTCATGTCGACGCCGCCGTAGCCGCGCAGAAGGCGGATCGGGGCGATGTCCTGGGAGGCCTCGGCCTGATCCTGGGACCAGTTCGCCCCGTTGCCGCGGGGGGAATCCCCCTGCTGGCCGCCGCTGCCGCCCTGGGCGCTCCCGTCGCCCCGCAGCGACAGGTTGATTCCGCCGCCCGAGGGGTCGAATCCGGCCTGGGACAGCGCCTGTTGCAGCTGGCCGGCGTCGCGCTGGAGCAGGGCCAGGGTCTCGGGCCGGTCGACCACGAGGTGGGTCATGACCCGGCCATGCGCCTTGTCGATCTCCAGCTTGACGTCGATGCGCCCGAGTTCGGCCGGATCGAGCCGGATCTGGAACTCGTTCGATCCGCGCAGGGAGCGCAGGCCGATGGTCATCGGCACTTGGCCGATGGGGATGGGCGGATCGGTCTGGACCGGCGCGGCGGTCTGGTTCGGCGCAGCGGTGCCCTCTGCGGCCTTCGTCGTGCCGACGGCCGGGCTCGACGGGACCGGCGGCGTCTGGCCGCCCTGCGGGGCCGGCGGCGTGCCTGGGAGCGGACCTGCGCCCTGTCCCATATCGGCCAGGGCAGTCAGGAAATCCTGGCCGTCCTTGTCCGATGTCGCGACCGCGGAGCCGCCGGCCGCCGGGCCCTCCACCGGGACGGTGCTCTTCCCCACCGAGCCCGGCTCGTTGCCGGCGCCTGCCGCCTTCGCCCCGGAGGGGATGCCGGCGATGCCCGATACGGCATCACCCGCGGGGCTGCCGACCGGCCCGCCGCTGCCGGGAGCGCCCACGGCCGCGCCCGTTCCAAGGAGCGCTGTCCCGCCGTCCTGCGCGGTCGCCGCGCCGGTGCCCGCGGGCGCCTCGGTCTTGACCGTTCCGGTCGCCGCGCCGCCCTCGGTCAGCGCGGCGATGAGGGCCAGCAGCGAGGCGGCAGGGTCCGAACCGGCGGGCGTGGCGGCGGGCTCGGCCGTCTGCGGCGCAGTCGTCTCAGCCTGCACCGTCGTCTCGGCCTGCGCCGCCTCGGGAGCCGCCGTGTCGCCTGTGGCGGAGGCGCGATCCGATGAGGTCGTGGCAGCCTCGGAGCCCTGTCGTGCGGCGGGTTTCGCCTGGCCCGTCTGTGCGTCGCGCGCCGCGGCCGGCATCCGCGCTTCCGGGCGTGCGTCTGCGGCGGCGCGCGGTGCGTCGGCCTTGCCGGTACGCCCCGCCGGAGCCGCCGCCTCCGCCTGTCGGGCGCGGTCGGCCGTCCGGTCCGCGGCGCGGGTCTCGGCCTGCCGCGCCGAATCCTGCGCACGGTCGCCGGCCGCCCGGGCGGCCTGGGCCTGATCGCGCTGATCGGCCTGTCGGGTGCGGGCCGACGCGGCGAGGTCGCGCAGGTCGGCCGTGCGGGCGCGCGTCTCCGCCGCGTCGTCGCGGGCCTGGGCGGCGGTCAGGGCGGCGCCGAAGCGATCCTGCGTCGAATCCCCGGCCCGGGCGGCCACGCCCGCCGCCTCCCAGCCTGACCGCGGGGCAGACGCACTCCGCGCGGACGGAATCCAGGTGGTGACATCCAAACGATCCGCCGCACCGCTCGCCATACCGGACTCCTCTGGGCCGCCCGCAGCAAGCCGCGCGCCACCGGGGTGGCCCGCTAAGATACTGAAAAATATAGTGCTCTTCCGCGGCGCGCGGCGCGGCCCTGATCGAACCTGCCGCCCGATCGGCAGGATCTGCCGGGTGTCGGCGCTGGCCGCCCTGGAAAGCCGGGCGAAGTCCCGCTATAGACGGCCCGTGCAGCCAGGAAGCTTCCGGGCCGGCGGCTGCGGACCCTCGCGATGAACGCCCTCGATCTTCCCAAAGCCCCCCACGAGACGCGCGTCGTCGTCGCCATGTCGGGCGGCGTCGATTCCTCCGTGGTCGCTGGACTGCTGAAGCGGCAGGGCTTCGACGTGGTCGGCGTGACGCTCCAACTCTACGACCACGGCGCGGCGAGCCACCGCAAGGGCGCCTGCTGCGCCGGCCAGGACATCAACGACGCACGGGCGGCGGCGGAGCATCTCGGCATCCCGCATTACGTCCTCGACTACGAGGACCGCTTCCGCGACGCGGTCATCGAAAAGTTCGCCGAGAGCTACCTCGCGGGCGAGACGCCGATCCCCTGCGTCGAGTGCAACCGCACGGTGAAGTTCCGCGATCTGCTGGGCCTCGCCCGGGACCTGAACGCCGACGCGCTGGCCACCGGCCATTACGTGGCGAGCCGGGCGCTGCCGGGCGGCGGCCGGGCGCTCCACCGCGCCCTCGATCCGGCCCGGGACCAGAGCTACTTCCTCTACGCCACCACGGCGGAGCAGCTGGCATTCCTGCGCTTTCCCCTGGGCGAGATGGAGAAGACCGAGACCCGCGCGCTCGCGAAGGATCTCGGCCTGTCGCTCGCCGAGAAGCCGGACAGCCAGGACATCTGCTTCGTGCCGCAGGGCCGCTACAGCGACGTGATCGCCCGCCTGCGCCCCGATGCGGCGCGGCCCGGCGAGATCGTCGACCTCGCCGGCCACGTCCTCGGCCGGCACGACGGCATCGTCCACTACACGGTGGGGCAGCGGAAGGGCCTCGGCCTGTCCGGGCCGGAACCGCTCTACGTGGTGCGCCTGGAGCCGGATGCGGCCCGGGTGGTGGTCGGACCGCGCACAGCCCTGGCCACGACCCGGATCCGCCTCTCGGACCTGAACTGGCTCGGCGAGGGCCCGGCAGAGGCCGTGCGCGACCTGCCGGTGGCGGTGCGCGTGCGCTCGACCCGGCCGCCGCGCCCGGCGACACTCACGGTCGGGCCGGACGGCACGGCCGAGATCGTTCTCACCGAGCCCGAGGACGGCGTGTCGCCGGGCCAGGCCTGCGCGATCTACGCGGATGACGGGCCCCGGGCCCGGGTCCTGGGCGGCGGCACCATCCGGCGTGTCGACGCGTTGTCGGCCCGGCCCCGCGAGGCCGCCTGATCTCAACCTCTGGAACCTTCGAACGATGCTGAGCGAGCCGCAGATGGCCGGGCCGAGCACGGCCCTGATGCGCAAGGCCTATGCCCGCTGGGCCCCCGTCTATGACGTGGTCTACGACAAGCTCACCGAGCCCGCGGCCCGCGCCGCCGTCGAGGCGGCGGCCGAGCATGGGCCGCAGATCCTGGAGGCCGGCGTCGGCACCGGGCTGGCGCTGGGCTACTATCCGACATCGAGCTTCGTCTGCGGCGTCGACCTCTCCGAGGACATGCTCAAGCGCGCCCGTGCCAAGGTCCGGCGCCGGAACCTGTCCCACGTGAAGGGGCTGCAGGTGATGGATGTCTGCCACCTGGGCTACGCCGATGCGAGCTTCGACGCGGTGGTGGCGCAGTTCCTCATCACCCTGGTGCCGGATCCCGAGGCCGCGATGTCCGAGTTCCTGCGGGTGGTGCGGCCGGGCGGCGGCATCGTGCTCGCCAACCATTTCGGCCAGAGCGACGGCCCGGTCGCCCGGGTCGAGGAGATCGTGGCCCCGCTCTGCACCAAGATCGGCTGGTCGTCGGACTTCAAGGCGACGCGGATCGAGGCCTGGGCCCGGCGCAACGGCGTCGAGGTCCTGGGATTGAAGCCGACCTTCCCGGGCGGGTTCTTCAAGATCCTGCGGATGCGCAAGCCCGGGTGATCGAGACCGGGAACGCGCCCGTCGGCGAAGAGCGGCGTGACGGACGCTGGAGGCGGCTGCGGCGCTGGCTCCCGCTGGTGCTGCTCCTGACGGTGTCGGCGATCGTCGTGGTCTCCGGCGCCGCCCAGCTCCTGAGCCTCGACCGACTCCTCGCCTCGCGGATCTGGCTGCGCGGCTTCGTCGAGGCCGGCTATCTCCGCGCCTTGGTCGCGGCCTACTGCCTCTATGTCGGGGCCGTGGTCGTGTCGGTGCCGGCCACGCTGATCCTGACGATGGTCTGCGGCTTCCTGTTCGGCATCGTGCCGGGCGCGCTCACCGCGGTCTGCGCGGCCACCACGGGCGCTGCCCTCGTGTTCGCCATCGGCCGGGGGCCGGGGGCCGACCTGCTCCGGCGGATCGGCGGCACGCGCCTCGCCGGGTTGGCCGAAGGCTTCCGGCGCGATGCCTTCGGCTATATCGCGGTCCTGCGCCTCCTCCCCCTGTTCCCGTTCTGGGTGACCAACCTCGCCCCCGCCGCCTTCGGGGTGAAGATGCGGGTCTTCGTCCTCGCGACCTTCCTGGGGCTGCTGCCCGGCGCCGTCGTGTACGCCACCACGGGAGCGGGCATCGAGGACGTCATCGCCGCCCACGAAGCCGCCAAGGCGGCCTGCCTGGCGGCGGGGGCGGGCGGCTGCGACGACGCCCTGACCCTGCGGGCCCTCGTCACGCCCAAGATGGTGGCGGGCCTCGCGATGCTGGCCGTCTTCGCCCTGGTCAGCGTGCTGCTGAGCCGGCGCGCCAGACGCGGCTGAGAGCGACGCCCGGGATACGCAATCCTCCGCCGGCTGTGTTTTTCCGTGTCTTAGGGCACATGCAACCGCCTGCGGGTGGATATCGTATAGTGCTCACTGCCGAGAGCCTGTATTGCCGCCTGCGAATCTGTGGCTTGCGAACATGTATCCCGCGAAGGCCGGACCCGGCTCGAGCTTTCTCAATCCGCCCTCCGCCGATCCGAATCCGCGATGCCCGCGCGGAGCGTGACCGGCGTGTCCGTCGAGTCCGATGAGGCCGCGGCACCGGCGATGCCGGCGTCCGCCCCGAGCCGCGATCTGCCGGAGCGGCGCACGGCCCGCCTCGGCCTGTCGGGGCGGCTGTTCCTCGTCACCGTCGCGTTCGTGGTGGTGGCCGAGGTGCTGACCTATGTGCCGGCGGTGGCCAATTACCGGGTCGAGTGGATGTCGGACCGCCTGGCGGCCGCGCAGGTCGCCGCCCTGGTCCTCGACGGCCGGACCGGGGAGCCGGTCTCCGAGGCGCTGGAGAGCCGGCTCCTGGCCGGGGTGAATGCCCGGGCGATCGCGGTTCGCGGCGGTGGCGCCCAGCGCCTGCTCGCCATCGAGCCCATGCCCGAGCAGGTCGCCGACATCGTCGATCTGCGCGACGTCACAGCGCTGTCGGCGATCCGGGGGGCGTGGCGCACCCTGGTGGCGCCGGTCCGCGAGCCGATCCGCGTGATCGGGGAGGGGGGGATCGGCTTCGACCGGGTCGAGATCCTCCTCGACGAGGCGCCGCTGCGCACCGCCATGATCGACTATGCCCTGCGCCTGCTGGTCTCCTCGCTGATCATCGCGGCCGCCGCGGCGGGCCTCGTCTTCGTGGTGCTGCAGGTGCTCATCGTGCGGCCGGTCCGGCGGCTCGCCACGAGTATCACGGTCTTCGCGGATGATCCGGAGGATGCGGGGCGGATCATCGCCCCGTCCCGCCGCAGCGACGAGATCGGCCAGGCCGAGCGGGCGCTCGGGCGGATGCAGCGCAGCCTCGCCGACCAGCTCCGCCAGAAGCGGCGGCTCGCCGAACTCGGGCTCGCCGTCAGCAAGATCAGCCACGAGCTGCGCAACCTGCTGACCGGCGCGCAGCTTCTCGGCGATCGCCTGGAGGGTACCGAGGATCCGACCGTTCAGCGTGTGGCCCCGCGCCTCGTGGGGACGCTGGCCCGGGCGATCCGCTTCTGCGAGGCGACGCTCGCCTACGGGCGCGTCTCCGAGCGGACGCCGCTCCTGGCCAGCACGCCGCTGGCGCCCATCTTCGCGGAGCTTCCGGATCTCGCCGCGCTGGCGGCGCATCCGGTCTCCGTGCAGGTCGCGGCGGCCGACCTAAGCGTGCAGGCCGATCCGGAGCAACTGGCGCGGGCGCTGGCCAACCTCGTCCGCAACGCCGTGCAGGCGCTCGACGGGGCCGCCGTGCCGGAGGCTGCGGTCCGCGTCGTGGCCTCCCGCGCGGCGCCGGGCCGGATCACGATCCTGGTCGCCGACAACGGCCCCGGCCTGCCGGCGCGCGCCCGGGAGAACCTGTTCGCACCGTTCCAGGGCTCCATGCGCTCCGGCGGCACGGGGCTCGGCCTGCCGATCGCCGCCGAGTTGATCGGGATCAACGGCGGCACGCTCACCCTCGATGCCTCCGAGGCCGAGGGGCTGAGCGGCGCGCGCTTCCGGATCGTCCTGCCGGAGGGCTGACGCGATCGGCCGTGGGCGGCGGCCGTCACCACCCCATCAGCGCGCGCGGCAAGGTCCCAGCGGCAAGGTCCAAGCGGCAAGGCGCGAACGGAAAGGCGCCCGCGGGCCTATTCCGCCGCGGCCCGGACCGGTTCGCCGACCCGGATGCCGAGATCGGCCAGCAGGGCCGCGTCGTCGTCCTGCCCGTTATTGGCGGTGGTCAGCAGCCGCTCGCCGTAGAAGATCGAGTTGGCGCCCGCGAGGAAGCACAGCACCTGCGCCTCACGGGTGAGGCTCTTGCGGCCGGCGCTGAGACGGACCCGGGATCGCGGCATCACGATCCGCGCCGTGGCGCACATGCGCACGAGATCGAACGGATCGACCGCCGGCTGGTCCTCCAGCGGAGTACCGGGCACCGCCACCAGGGCGTTGATCGGCACGCTCTCGGGATGGGGGGCGTGGTTGGACAGCACCTGGAGCATCGCGGCGCGGTCGGTGACGCCCTCACCCATCCCGACGATGCCGCCGCAGCACACGCCGATCCCGGCCTCGCGGACATTCGCGAGGGTCTGCAGGCGCTCGTCGTAGGTCCGGGTGGAGATGATGTCCTCGTAGAAATCCGGGCCAGTGTCGAGGTTGTGGTTGTAGGAGGTCAGCCCGGCCTCGGCGAGCCGTCCGGCCTGGGAGGGCGTGAGCATGCCGAGCGTCACGCAGGCTTCCATGCCGAGGCCGCGCACGCCACGCACCATGGCGAGAACCGCGTCGAACTCGGGCCCGTCCTTGGGCTGGCGCCACGCGGCGCCCATGCAGAAGCGCTGGGCCCCCGCGGCCTTGGCGGCGGCGGCCTCGGCCAGCACGGTCTCCACCGGCATCAGCCGCTCGCGGGCGACGCCTGCGCCCTTGTGGTGGGCCGATTGCGGGCAATAGGCGCAATCCTCCGGGCAGCCGCCGGTCTTGATGGACAGGAGCGACGCCCGCTGGATGTCGGCCGGGTCATTGTGCCGGCGGTGGACCTGCGCCGCCCGGAACACGAGGTCCATCAGCGGCAGGTCGTGGATCGCGCGGATCTCCGCCACGCTCCAGTCGTGGCGGATGTCGCCGAGGTCGGGCTGCGGGGAACCGGGAAGGGAAGTCGCGCTCATCCGGTGTTTGAGCCGGATCGGCGGACAGAAATCAAGCGGGCCGGGTGCCCGAACTCCCCGCGGACGGATCGGTCTGGACTTTGAGGCCGTGCCAACCGAGGCCGCGCGACGTCTCGCGGCCCGGTATCCGGGAGAGGGCCGGGCCGTGCCGGTCCCGCTCGACGCCGCTCGTGAGACCGTCCGGCTGGCAGGACGCCCGCCCGGTCAGGGATCCAGTCTGATCGGAGGCCCCAAGGATCCGGCCGCCGGCCCCGACCAGGCGCGCGAGGCGATTGGGCTGCGCCGCGATCCACCGGATCCGGTCGGGCTCGTCCCGCACCGCCTGCTTGACGGTGTCGGCCCGGATCTCGATCACCTTGCGCGTCGGCGGCTCGGGTTCCGACCCTGCGCGCGGGCCTGCGGACAATCCGATGTCGCAGTCTTGTCCGGCCGAAGCGCGGGACGATCACCGATACCGGTGTCTGTTCCTGGAACCGGCACCGCCGCCCGGATGCGGGCGGCGGCTTGGCCAGTCAGTCCGTCGGCTCGCCGGCGGAGACCTTGGCGGTCCAGTCGTCGAAGGCGATGACCTGCTGACGCTGCTCGCCGAGCCGGTCGATCCGCAGGACCATCTCGTCCCCGGCCTTGAGGTAGCGCGGCGGCTTCATGCCGAGCCCGACGCCCGGCGGGGTGCCGGTGGTGATCACGTCGCCCGGCTCCAGCAGCATGAAGTGCGACGTGTAGGCGACGAGCTGGGGAACGTCGAAGATCATCGTGGCGGTGGAGCCGGTCTGACGGCGCTCGCCGTTCACGTCGAGGCTCATGGCGAGGTTCTTCAGGTCGGGAATCTCGTCCAGCGTCACCAGCCAGGGGCCCAGCGGCCCGAAGGTCGGTGCGCTCTTGCCCTTGGTCCAGGTCGGACCGCGGTTCATCTGCCATTCGCGCTCGGAGACGTCGTTGCAGATGCAGGCCCCCGCCACGTAGCTCAGCGCCTCGTTGGCGTGGACGTAGCTGGCGCGCCGCCCGATCACCACGGCGAGTTCGACCTCCCAGTCGGTGCTGTGCGACCCCTTGGGGATGATCACCGTGTCGTTCGGCCCGCACAGGCTGGACGGCGCCTTGTTGAAGATGATCGGCTCGGCCGGGATCGGCGAGCCGGTCTCGGCGGCGTGGTCGGCGAAGTTCAGGCCGATGGCCACGACGTTGCGGGTGCCGCCCACGCAGGGGCCGAGGCGCACGTCCGGCGGCAGCTTCGGCAGGGTCTCGGGATCGAGGGCGCGCAGGCGCGCCAGCGAATCGGGCGACAGCGCCGGCCCGGCGATGTCCCGCACGATGCCCGAGAGGTCGCGCAGGCCGCCTTTCGCATCCACGAGGCCGGGCTTCTCGTCGCCGCTCGGGCCGTGCCGGAAGAGCTTCATGGCCGCACTCCTCATCCTTCCCTGTGCCGGTCTGCGCCGGACGCCGGGACCATGGCCGGGCCTCGACCCGGGTGCAAGGCCGGCGGTCCGCACGCAGCGCCCCGCCGGGTGTCGCAGCCAAGCAACAGGCCTGCAAAAAAGTTCATGGTCTGATGATAGTGGATCTATTGTTCAGGGCACGGCGCAAGAGGAAAAGTTGGGTGCGTAATTATCGAAAACAGGTCTTCGCCGGGCATCGGCCCCGATGGGACAATGCATCCTGATGCCTCTACGGATCTTCTTTTCGCCTCCTGAGGCCGTCCTGGTCATTGCGGTTCAGTCCCCGCAACCGGCACCATGCCCGAAAGGGTGCCACCTGATGAAGCTTTAACAATCCTCGGCGCCCGCCAGAACGACAACGCTTGGGGGACGAGATGGGCGGAACGGTGCGCGCTGCAATGCTGGCGGCGACGGCAATGATCCTCGGTGCCGGGCAGGTTCAGGCTGGGGCGTTCGGTCTGCGGGAGCAGAGCACGCAGGCGCAGGGGCTGGCGTTTGCGGGCGCGGCCTCGGGATCGGGCGGCGTGTCGTCGATGTTCTGGAACCCCGCGACCATCACGATGAACCCGGGCTTCGTCGCGGAGCAGAACTTCACCTATATCGGCCTGTCCTCGGAGATCCGCCCGGCGCCGGGCACCAATCCGGGCTTCGCGCGGCTGGGCGGCTCGGGCGAGATCGGTCAGGGCGCCCTCGTGCCGGCGGGCGCGACCTCGTACCAGCTGAACGACCGCCTGTGGCTCGGCTTCTCGACCGGCGCGCCCTTCGGGCTCGTGACCAAGCCCAACCAGGTCTGGGCCGGGGAGGTCTACGGACGCTCGTCGCGGATCTTCTCCCTGGCGATCAACCCGGTGATCGGCTTCAAGGTCAACGAATGGCTGTCGATCGCGGCCGGGCCGAACATCGAGTATTTCCGCCTGACCCTGCGGCAGGCGCTGCCGGTCCCGGGCCTCCTGCCGACCGCCTATCCGAGCTCCTTCCTCAAGGGGGAATCCTGGGGGGTGGGCTTCACCGCGGGCGCCACGCTGACGCCCCGCGACGGGACCGTGCTGGGCATCGGCTACCGCTCCTCGGTGCACCACGACATCGACGGCTCGATCGGCGTGCCGCTGCTCGCCCTGGCCCCGCTCGCCGGCCAGGTCCGGGCGAGGCTGAACACCCCCGACAAGCTGAGCGTCGGCCTCACCCAGGCGGTCTCGCCGGTGGCGCGGGTGAACCTCGGCTTCGAGTGGGACAACTGGTCGAGGCTCGGGACCATCGGCATCGTGTCGAAGACCCTCGGCCTGCCGGTGAACACCCTGCCGCTCAACTACAAGGACGGGTTCACCTACGCGATCGGCGCCGAGTATGACGCCTCGCCGAACCTGACGCTGCGCACGGGCTTCGCCTACGAGACATCGCCGATCGACTTCCGCAACCGTTCGGTGCGGCTGCCGGACGGGGACCGCTACATCGCCTCGGTGGGCGCCAGCTACCGCTGGAGCCGGCAGCTGACGCTGAACCTCGCCTATTCGCACTTCTTCCTGGACCGGTCGCGGATCCTGGCGGGCCTCGGCCGCGACTACAACGTCGGCAACATCGCCTTCGCGGGGGTGGTGGATTCCAGCGCCGACATCGTCTCGGTGGGCTTCCGCTACGTGTTCGGCGCGCCGCCCGCCCCCGCCCCCGCGCCCCTCGTGCGGAAATGGTGATGCGCCTGCGCGGGGCGCCCGGCTCCCCCGGGCGATCCGCGACGGGCGGTGCCCCGCTCCGGTTCGCCGCGGATGGCGCGCCTCAGGCCCGCATGCGCACGTAGGTCCCCGGCGCCGGGCCGAGGGATTGGAGCGCATCCCCGCCGGGTTTCCGGGCCGGCACCCGCTCCGGCGCCTGCGCCTCGATCCACTGGAACCAGTACGGCCACCACGAGCCCTTGGTCTCGACCGCGGCGCTGATCCAGTCCTCCAGCGTCCCCTTGACCGGGCCGCCGGTCCAGTAGCCGTATTTCGGCTTGGACGGGGGGTTGATCACGCCGGCGATATGGCCCGATCCCGCCAGCACGAAATCGACCTTGCCGCCGAACACCTTCGAGCCCTCGAAGACCGAGAGGGCCGGCGCGATATGATCCTCCCGGGTTGCGAGGTTGAAGATCGGGACCTGCACCTTCTTGAGGTCGAGGCGGACGTTGCCGAGCACCATCCGTCCCTGCGCCAGCGTGTTGTCGAGGTAGCAGTTGCGCAGATAGAAGGAATGATTGGCCGCTGGCATCCGCGTGGCGTCGGAATTCCAGTACAGCAGGTCGAAAGCCGAGGGCGATTTGCCCTTGATGTAGTTGTTGACGATGTAGGGCCAGATCAGGTCGTTCGGCCGGAGCATGTTGAAGGCGTTCGCCATCCGGGCGCCCTCCAGGTAGCCCTGCTCGGCCATCCGGGCCTCGACCTGCCGGATCTGCTCCTCGTCGGCGAAGACCTTCAGGTCGCCGGCATGGGTGAAGTCGACCTGCGTGGTGAGCAGCGTCGCGCTCTTGATCCGCCGGTTTCCGGTGGCGGCCTGCATGGCCAGCGTCACGGCGAGCAGCGTCCCGCCGACGCAGTAGCCGGCCGCCGTGACCTCGGTCTCCCCGGTGGCGACCCCGATCGCGTCGATGGCCGCCTCGATCCCCTCGCGCATGTAGGACTCGAAGTCCTTGTCGGCATGCCGGGAATCCGGATTCACCCACGAGATGCAGAAGACCGTCAGGCCCTGGTCGACCATCCACTTCAGGAAGCTCTTCTGGGGATTGAGGTCGAGGATGTAGAACTTGTTGATCCAGGGCGGAACCATCAGGAACGGGCGCCGCAGCACGGTCTCGGTGGCGGGCGCGTACTGGATCAGCTCGATCAGATCGTTGCGGAACACTACCTCGCCGGGGGTGACCGCCATGTTGCGCCCGACCTCGAACCCGCTCGGGTCGGTCTGGCGCACGCGCAGATGTCCGCCGCCCGCCTGTAGATCCTCCTCGTACATCTTCAGGCCGCGGACGAGGTTGGCGCCGTTCTCCTGGAGGGTATGGCGGATCAGCTCCGGGTTGGTCGGCAGGAAGTTCGACGGCGAGAGCATGCTGGTGAGCTGGCGCAGGTAGAATTGCGCCTTGTGGCGCGTGTGCGCATCGAGCCCCTCGGCCTCGTCCACGAGGCTTTCGGCCCAGCGGGCGGCGAGCAGGTAGGCCTGCTTGATGAAGTCGAAATACGGGTTGGTCGACCACTCGGCATGGGCGAAGCGCGCGTCCCGGGGCTCCGGAAGAACCACCGGGTCGGCGGGCTGGCCCTGCAGGCGCAGGTAGGTCGAGCCCCAGAGCGACAGGAAGGCCTGCGACAGGCGGGCCTGGGCCTCGGCGCTCCGCTTCGGGTCGGCGAGCCAGGTCTCGGCCACCTGCCCGAGGACCCTGGCGGCCTCGTTCATCTCGCTTCCGGGGGCGCCTCCCTGTCCCTCGGGCCCGAGGGCGCGGGCGATATTGCGCCCCATCGCCTCGACGAACTGTCCGGCATTGCGGGACAGCGCCTCGAAATCCGGCATCGGAGCAGCCATGCCGTCCGGCATCGCGCCGTTCGAGACCGACTTCGGAGGGGCGGTCCGATCCGGCGCCTGCGGACTCGTCAAACGTGCCTCCCTGTGTTTCGTCTGTCGACCCGATCGCGCGGGCCTCGTTTCCGACAAAATAAGGAGCGAGCCAGAGCTTTCGCCACCCCGGTTGCGGACGTCGCCGAAACATCCGGCCGTTCTTTTCAAACCCATGTGACGATGGATCGTGCCATTTTGAACCCTGTCGCCCGCATGTCCCGCAGCGTGCCGCTGATCCGCACGGCCGGCCTCGGGCTGCTGGTCAGCCTGCTCGGGGCCTGCTCGGGCGACGTCGTCCGCTCGCTGGCCTCCGATGCAGGCTACGGGCCGCGGACCGTCGCCGCGCCGGATTTCGTCGCGGAATCCCGCAGCAAGGCGCAGCCCGACTTCATGCCGGTGGGCGTCGACGCCCCGAAGCGCCCGGTCCGGGCCAAGTCGGTCACCGGCCAGAAGGCCCTGGAGGCGGAGCTGGAGAGCGCCCGCGGCCGCAACGAGGTCCGCGGCCGGGCGGCGGCGAGTGCCGGGCAGGGCGCCGCGGCCACCATCAAGCCGGCCCCGGCGCCGCCGCAATAGCACCGATTTGAGCACCGATTTGTGGGTCGGCGGCGGCCCGCAACTCTGCTAGAGCATGGGGTTCGCGCGACCGGCCCAGACGAAAGACGCCAGATTCGGGACGCGCCGATGGACACGCCCATGACCGACTTCCACCGCATCAAGCGACTGCCGCCCTACGTCTTCGAGCAGGTCAACCGGATCAAGGCCGCCGCCCGCGCGCAGGGCGCCGACATCATCGATCTCGGGATGGGCAATCCCGACCTCGACGCCCCCAAGCACGTGATCGCCAAGCTGTGCGAGACGGCCGGGCGGCCCCGCACCGACCGCTACTCGGCCTCGAAGGGCATCGCGGGCCTGCGCAAGGCCCAGGCCGGTTACTACCAGCGCCGGTTTGGCGTGACCCTCAACCCCGACACGCAGGTGGTGGCGACGCTGGGCTCCAAGGAGGGCTTCGCCAACATGGCTCAGGCGATCACCGCCCCGGGCGACGTCGTGCTGGTGCCAAACCCGAGCTACCCGATCCACGCCTTCGGCTTCCTGATGGCCGGCGGCGTCATCCGCTCCGTGCCGGCCGAGCCGACCCCGGCGATGTTCCCGGCCCTCGAGCGGGCCATGCGCCACTCGATCCCGAAGCCGGTCGCCCTGGTCGTCTGCTACCCGTCGAACCCGACCGCCTACGTGGCGAGCCTCGACTTCTACCGGGATCTCGTGGCCTTCGCGAAGCAGCACGAGCTGATCCTGCTGTCGGACCTCGCCTACGCGGAGGTCTATTTCGACGACAACCCGCCGCCCTCGGTCCTGCAGGTGCCCGGCGCCATCGACTGCACGGTGGAGTTCACCTCGCTGTCGAAGACCTACTCGATGGCCGGCTGGCGCATGGGCTTCGCGGTGGGCAACGAGCGCCTGCTCGCGGCGCTCACCCGGGTGAAGTCCTACCTCGATTACGGCGCCTTCACGCCGATCCAGGTCGCCGCGACCGCCGCCCTCAACGGGCCGGACGACTGCATCCACGAGATGCGCAGCATCTACAGGAAGCGCCGCGACGCGCTGGTGGAATCCTTCGGCAAGGCCGGCTGGACCATCCCGTCGCCCGCCTCCTCGATGTTCGCGTGGGTTCCGATCCCGGAGCGCTACCGGGAGATGGGCAGCCTCGAATTCTCCAAGCTGCTGCTGGAGAAGTCGGATGTCGCGGTGGCGCCCGGCATCGGATTCGGCGAATTCGGCGACGAGTATGTCCGCATCGCGCTGGTCGAGAACGAGCAGCGCATCCGGCAGGCCGCGCGCAACATCCGCCGGTTCTTCGACGGCACCGACAAGACCCTGCACAACGTCGTGCCGATGGTCCGGGCCGGCTAGCCGACCCCGCGCGGATTGTTGCCGCGGGGCGACAGGCTCCGCCAAAGGCGCCGACGCCCCGCGCCGGCGCTTGTCAGGACGGATCGCGATGGCCAGGGTCAGGTGCGGGGGTCCTCCCGCGTCCCGAGTGTCGCATGCGCCGCCTGAACCTGATCGCCGCCCTGCTGCTCGCCGCCGCGGCCTCGGCCTGTGCGCCGAACCCGATCATCGCCCGGGATCCGATCCCCGCGCCCGGCCCGGCGGACGTATATGCGTGCGACTCGAAGCCGTTGCCGGTCAACGCCTTCACGACGGATTGCCGGCCCGTGCCGGCAAGCCCGCAGGTGGTCCTGCGCGCCCGCGGCTGATCTGCGCCGGCATTTCGGTAACCGGTCGATTCGGATGGGCCGGACAAGCCGCCCGCGATCAGCTAGACTGTAGGCCAGATGCCGGCCCGGCCGGCCCCCTGACGGAGCATCGCGTGAGCACCAAGACCCTGATCGCCGCCGGACTGCTCGCCCTCCTGGCGGGGCAGGGCGCCTCGGCCTCCGACGCCGCCTACCCGCCCGCGCCGTACCAGCCCCGCGCCTTCGTGTTCACCGCGCCGAACGGGCCCACCGTTCTCGAGACCGAGGGGTGCTGCCAGGTGGTGGTGCCGCCGGGCCGTCCCGATCTCGCGCAGCCCGCGGTCCCGGTCGCCGAGGTGATGAACGGCGGCGGTTTCGGCTATACGGGCTTCGACTATTACAACGACCAGATCACCGAGGGCCGGTTCGGCGCGCGCAAGCGGCCGAAGGAGTACGTGATCGCTCCGTCCTACATCGTGCCGCCGCGCTACTGAGCCGCCGGGCGTTCCGGAGCCTCAATCCTTGTGCGGATCGTGGCCCCAATTCATCAGCGACAACCGCCACGGTGAGTCGGGGTCCTTCCGGGCCTCTCCGCCCTGCTTGAGATGGCGGTGGACGTAGCCCACCACCTTGCGCATGGCGGCGTAATCGTCGTCCGTCAGGTCGGCCTTCTTCGTATCCTTGATCGCCAGGATGCGCCGGCCCATCGCGTGGCCGGTGGACTCGCCGCCGCCCTTCTTCTGGCCGACCTCCTTGCTGGCCTCGCTGTCGAGGTGCTTCTTCAGCGCCGCGGGCGTCATGTTGACGGCCTCGTTGAAGTCCGCCCACGTCGCCGCGTGATCGTCGTCCGCCATCCGCTTGCCTCCTGGGCCCTGTCGTTCGTGCCCGACAACGCGCCCGAGGCTTGCCGGCTCGCCTCCTTCCCTGCGGTCGGGCGCCGCACGGGCGGCATGCGACGCGACGCGGAAGCGTTTACAGGCCGGGTCCCGGGGGCTATCACCCCGACCCGACGAGCCTCCATTCTTTCCCCAAACCCCATTCCCGAAAAACCAGATGCGCGCCGAGATCGAGCAAGCCTCGGATGCCGCCAAGCAGTCTATAGGGCTGCTGAGGAGGCATCTTTGACTGGGATACAGTCGATAAACGCCTCGCGGAGCTGAACGCGGCTTCCGAGAACCCCGACCTCTGGAACGATGCCGAGGCCGCCCAGAAGGTCATGCGCGAGCGCCAGCAGCTCGACGAGGCCGTCACGGCGATCAAGAAGCTGGAGCGCGACCTCGAGGACGGCGCCACGCTGATCGAGCTCGGCGAGATGGAGGGTGACGAATCCTCGATCCGCGAGGGCGAGGCGGCGATCCTGGCCGTCGAGAAGGAGGCCGCGAGCCGGCAGGTCGAGACCCTGCTGTCCGGCGAGGCCGACGGATTCGACACCTATCTCGAGGTCCATGCCGGGGCCGGCGGCACCGAGAGCCAGGACTGGGCCAACATGCTCCAGCGCATGTATGCCCGCTGGGCCGAGCGTCGGAAGTACAAGGTCGAGGTCGTCGAGATGACCGACGGCGAGGAGGCCGGGATCAAGGGCGCCACGCTCCTGATCAAGGGCCACAACGCCTATGGCTGGCTCAAGACCGAGTCCGGCGTGCACCGTCTGGTGCGGATCTCGCCCTACGATTCCAGCGCCCGGCGGCACACCAGCTTCGCCAGCGTCTGGGTCTATCCGGTGATCGACGACCGGATCGAGATCGAGATCAAGGAATCCGACTGCCGGATCGACACCTACCGGTCGTCGGGCGCCGGTGGCCAGCACGTCAACACCACCGACTCGGCGGTACGTATCACCCACAATCCGACCGGGATCGTGGTGGCGTGCCAGCAGGAGCGCTCGCAGCACAAGAACCGGGCGACCGCCTGGAATATGCTGCGCGCCCGCCTCTACGAGGCGGAGCTGAAGAAGCGCGAAGAGAAGGCCAACGCCGAGGCCGCGTCCAAGACCGATATCGGCTGGGGTCACCAGATCCGGTCCTACGTGCTGCAGCCGTACCAGCTGGTGAAGGACCTGCGCACCGGCACCCAGTCCACCGATCCGGACGAGGTGCTCGACGGCGATCTCGACCCGTTCATGGAGGCCTCGCTCGCCCAGCGGGTCTACGGCGGCGGCGAGGCGGTCGAGGATATCGACTGATCCCGACCTCCGGGGATCCGAACGACTGTCGTTCCGGTCCCCGAGGCGTCCAATCCGATCACCTCATCCTGAGGTGCCGGAGCGTAGCGGAGGCCTCGAAGGAGGCCTCCGGATACCGTTGCGATTGTTGGAGCCCTCCTTCGAGGCCCGCTGACGCGGGCACCTCAGGATGAGGGTGGTGGGTGGGAAGGCCTTGAGCATCCCACCGGCCACGCCCCTCAATACCCCAGCGCCGCCCCGTCCTTGCGCGGGTCCGAGCCGGCCGCCAGCGTGCCCGCCTTGCGGTCGATCCAGATGATCTGGCCGCCGCCGAGCGGCAGCGGCGCGCGGATCGCCGGGTGGCCGCGCTCGATCAGCCCCGCCATCACCGCGTCGGAGATCCCGCCCTCGACCTCCAGGCTGCCGCCATAGGCGAAGCTGCGCGGGGCATCGAGCGCCTCCTGCACGTCGAGGCCGCGGTCGATGAGCCCGGAGAGCAGCTCGACATGGCCCATGGCCTGATAGTGGCCGCCCATGACGCCGAACGGCGCGACCGCCTGCCCGTCCTTCATCAGCATGCCGGGGATGATCGTGTGCATCGGCCGCTTGCCGGGCCCGACGCTGTTCGGGTGGCCGCCCTCCGTGCGGAACGACAGGCCGCGATTGTGCAGCAGGACGCCGCTCTCGGGTGCCAGGATGCCGGAGCCGAAGCCCTGGAAGATCGAGTTGATCAGCGACAGGGCGTTGCCGTCCCGATCGACCACGCAGAGATAGACCGTGTCCTTGTGGGCGCGGCCCTCGGCGATCTCCTGCCTGATCTCGGGATAGATCTCCGGCTCGCGGGCTCGGCCCATGTCGATCGCCCCGTGGGCGGCGGCCTTCCAGGCGTCGGAGAGGAGGTGCTCGATCGGCACCTGGGCGAGGGCGGCGTCGCCGAACAGGACGTCGCGGTGATGATAGCCCTGCTTGCAGGTCTCGGCGAAGAGATGCAGCCGGTCGAGGTCCGAGAGGGCGCCGACGTCGTAATGCGTGAGCACGTTGAGCATCATCAGCGCCGCCAGGCCTTGGCCTGCGGGCGGGCACTCGTAGACGTCGTAGCCCCGGTAGCGGGTTGAGACGGGTGTCACCATGTCGGGCCGGGCAGCGGCGAAGTCGTCCAGGGTGTGCAGGCCGCCGAGCGCGTTGAGCCGGCTCACCATGTCTTCGGCCACCGGCCCCGTGTAGAAGCCGCGCGCGCCCTCCTGGGCGATGCGCCGGAGCGTCGCCGCGAGCTTCGGCAGGCGCAGGACGCTGCCGATGGCCGGCACCTGCCCGCCGGGCAGGTAGGTCTCGGCGGCGTGCGGATCGGCGGCGACGCGCTCCGCGCCCCGCTGCCAGTCCCAGCCGACCCGCTGCTGGATCACGAACCCGTCCTCCGCGTAGCGGATCGCCGGCTGGAGGAGCTCACCCAGCGAGCGGGTGCCGTGCTCGCGGACGAGCAGGTCCCAGGCTGCGACGGCACCCGGCACCGTGACGGCGTGCGGCGAGGTCGGCGTGATGGCGACGCCGTGCTCGGCGTACCAGTCGGGCGTGGCGGCGGCCGGGGCGCGGCCCGAACCATCCATGGCGAGGGGCTTGGTGGCGCCGGCGGGGGCGTAGAGGGCGAAGCAGTCGCCGCCGATGCCGGTCATCAGCGGGTCGACCACGCATTGCACGGCGACCGCCGCGATGCCGGCATCCACGGCGTTGCCGCCCGCGCGCAGCACCTCGATGGCGGCGAGAGTCGAGAGCGGGTGCGAGGTCGCGACGGCGGCGTTGGCGGCATAGACCGGGGAGCGGCCGGGGGCGGAGAAGTCTCTCACGGGATGTCCTGCTGTATGGATCGTCTCGACGAGACGACGCTGCTTGATCCAAAAATCGGCCTGAGGTGCCGGAGCGAAGCGGAGGCCTCGAAGGAGGGCTCCAGGGATCGTGCGGCTCGCTGGAGCCCTCCTTCGAGGCTCGCTGCGCTCGCACCTCAGGATGAGGGAGGAGGGTGGGAAAGAGAAAGTGCGCTTGTCACGCGCCCTGACCCTCGGGCATCGCCACCCAATGCCCCGGCGCCACTTCAATGAGCGGCCCGTCCGGCGGCTGGTCGTGGCCGGCGATGTCCCGCGCGGCGAGCCGGGCGCGCTCCTCGGCCGGGTGCGGCACCGGCACGGCCGCGAGCAGGCGGCGCGTGTAGGGATGGCGCGGATCCTCGTAGAGGGCGTCGGCCTCGGCCATCTCGACGATCCGCCCGCGCCAGAGCACCGCGACCCGGTGGCAGAGGTAGCGGACCATCCGCAGGTCGTGGGAGATGAACAGGTAGGACAGCCCCATCTCGTCCTGCAGGTCCTGGAGCAGGTTCACCACCTGCGCCTGGATCGAGACGTCGAGCGCCGCGATCGGCTCGTCGGCGACGATGAAGCTGGGCTTCAGGGCGATCGCCCGGGCGATGCAGATGCGCTGGCGCTGGCCGCCCGAGAACTGGTGCGGGTAGCGCCCCATGAACCGCGGATCGAGCCCGACCCGCTGGAACAGCGCCGCGACGGCCTCACGCCGCTCCGGGCTCCGCATGTCCCGCCGGTGCAGCTTGAAGGCTTCGGCGACATAGTCTCCGGCGGTCATGCGCGGGTTGAGGGCCGCGTAGGGGTCCTGGAACACGGTCTGCATCCGGGCGCGCATCCTCCGCATCGCCCCCGCCGAGAGCTTGGCGAGGTCGGTGCCCTCGAAGGCGATCGTGCCGGATGTCGGCGGGTTGAGCATCGTCACGGCCCGGCCGATCGTGGACTTCCCGGAGCCGGATTCGCCGACGAGCCCCAGGGTCTCGCCGGGACGGATGTCGAAGCTCACCCCCTCGACGGCGCGGAACACCGAGGCCTTGCCGCCCCACCACGAGCGCAGGGGATAGTGCTTGGACAGGTCCCGCACCGAGACGACCGGATAGTCCTGCGGGCTCATCGCGCGGCCTCCCGGCTCAGAAGCTGCGGCAGGTCGTACCAGGCGGCAACGAGGTGGCCGGGGGCGGCGCCGGGCGCCTGCGCCAGGGGCGGCATCTCGGCCCGGCACCGGGGCGTCGCGTAGGCGTTGCGCGGCGCGAAGGGATCGCCCGGCGGCAGGTGGCGCATGTCCGGGGGCGCCCCCTCGATCTGGTGCAGGCGACGGCGCCCAGCCCGGCCGCCGGAGAGGTCCGGCAGGGAGCGCAGAAGCCCCAGCGTGTAGGCGTTGCGGGGATCCGAAAAGATGTCGTCCACCGGGCCGCGCTCCAGGATCCGGCCGGCATACATCACCTGCACGGTGTCGCTGATGCCGGCCACCACGCCGAGGTCGTGGGTGATCCAGATGATCGCCATGCCGAGCTCGCGCTTCAACTCCTGCACCAGGCCCACGATCTCGGCCTGGACGGTGACGTCGAGGGCGGTGGTCGCCTCGTCGGCGATCAGCAGCTTCGGGCGACAGCTCAGGCCGATGGCGATCATCACCCGCTGGCGCTGGCCGCCGGAGAACTCGTGCGGGTACTGGTCGAGGCGCGCTCCCGCGTTCGGGATGCGGACGAGGTCGAGCAGCTCCTTCGCCCGGACGCGGGCGGCGCGGGCGTCGAGGCCCAGATGGATGCGCAGGGGCTCGATGATCTGCGCCGCTACGGTCATGCCGGGGTTGAGCGAACTCATCGGGTCCTGGAACACGAAGCCGATCGCGCCGCCCCGAACCTTTCGGAGGTCCCGCTCCTTCAGAGCGAGGAGATCGCGCCCCTCGAACAGCACCTGCCCGCCGGTGATGCGGCCGGGCGGGCGCGGGATCAGGCCCAGCATGGCGAGCACGTGCACGCTCTTGCCGGAGCCCGACTCGCCGACGATCCCCAGCGTCTCGCCCTCGTGCAGGGTGTAGGAGACGCCGTTGACGGCGTGGACCGCGCCGCCGTCGGTGTCGAAGGCGACCGCGAGATCGCGGACGTCGAGGAGAGGCTTGGTCATGGACGCTGTCATGTGCGCTGCCTCGGATCGAGGGCGTCCCGCAGGCCGTCGCCGAACAGGTTGAAGGCGAGGACGGCGAGGAAGATCGAAAGGCCGGGCCAGATCGCCATCCAGGGCGCCTCGTCCATGAAGTTCTTGGCGGTGTTGAGCATCGCGCCCCAGGACGGCTCGGGCGGCTGCTGGCCGAGGCCGAGGAAGGACAGGCTCGCCTCCGCGATGATGGCGGCCGCGATGGTCAGCGTCGCCTGCACGAGGATCGCCGGCACGATGTTGGGCAGGATGTGGACCCGGGCGATCCGCCAGGGCGGGTTGCCCATGGCCCGGGCCGCCTCCACGAACTCCTCCGCCGCCACCGCGCGTACCTGCGCCCGGGTCAGCCGGATGAAGGTCGAGGTCGCCGAGAGGCCGATGGCGATCATCGCGTTGACGAGGCTGGGGCCCAGGAAGGCCGCGAGCGCGATCGCCAGTATCAGAAACGGGATCGCGAGCAGTGCATCGGTAAGGCGCGAGATCGCCCCGTCGATCCAGCCGCCCGCGTAGCCGGCGAGCAGTCCCAGCGGCAGGCCGAGGGACACCGCCAGCGCCACCGATACGAGGCCGGCGCCGAGGGAGGCGCGGGCGCCGAAGATGATCCGCGAGAGGACGTCGCGGCCGACCTCGTCGCCGCCGAACGGGTGCGCGAGGCTCGGCGCGCCGCGGACGTTGCCCCAGTCGGTGGCGGTGGGATCGTAGGGGGCGATCCAGGGGGCGAAGACCGCCATGAGGATCAGCAGGCCGACGATGACGAGGCCCGCGACGGCGCTCTTGCGCGCGCGCAGGCGCCGCCAGAAGGCCGCGAGGGTGCCGGGTTCCTGGATGAGGGCCGGCGTGCCCGCGGGGGCCGCG
Organism: Methylobacterium sp. 1973; assembly: GCF_040545035.1. Classification (NCBI taxonomy): domain Bacteria; kingdom Pseudomonadati; phylum Pseudomonadota; class Alphaproteobacteria; order Hyphomicrobiales; family Methylobacteriaceae; genus Methylobacterium; species Methylobacterium sp. 1973. Next base: position 254,991 of record NZ_JBEPLA010000001.1, on the reverse strand, counting down.
AGGCCGGTGGCTTCGGCGATGGGGGTGCCGGTGCTCATCGGGGGCTCGCGGGGTTGGCAGCGATGAGTATGATCCGCGCACACTGCTTTTCAGCCCAGCCCATGACGGTTTCAGGCCGGCCAGTGCGAGATGCGACGCGCTCCCTCTCCCGTGCGGGAGAGGGGACCCGCGCTTCACTCTGTGCACTCAATTGTAACTCCCGAAGTCGCAGCTCTGAAGACTGCGAGAGCGAGGCGCGGGCAATCATTGCGCTCATGCCCGCCTGAGCTTCGGGTTCACGGCGGCCGAGAGCAGGTCGGCGGCGAGGTTGAGGGCGATGTAGGTGGCGGCGGTGCAGATCACGACGCCCTGCACGGTGGCGAAATCCCGGTTGAACACGGCATCGACCATCAGCTTCCCGAAGCCCGGCACGGAGAAGACCTGCTCGGTGAGCACCGCCCCCGACAGGAGCTGGCCGAATTCCAGCGCCCCCAGGGTGATGATCGGGATCGCGGCGTTCGGCAGCGCGTGCCGCAGGGTGACCCGCAGGGGCGAGACGCCCTTGGCCCGGGCCGTGCGGACGTAGTCGGAGCCGAGCACGCCCAGCATCGCCGCGCGGGTGTGGCGCATCATCACCGCCGCGATGGCGTTGCCGAGCACGAAGGCCGGCATCACCATGGCGGCGAGGTTGTCCGACAGGCTCTCGAACGGCGAGACGTAGCCCGAGGCCGGCAGCCAGCCGAGTTCCACCGAGAACAGCAGGATCAGCAGGATCCCGAGCCAGAAGTTCGGCACCGAGAGGCCCCACAGGGCGATCCCGTTGGCGATCGTGTCGGCGGCCTGCCCGCGCTTCACCGCCGAGAGCACACCCATCGGTACGCCGATGGCCAGCGCCACCAGCATGGCGAGACAGGCGAGTTCGAGGGTGACCGGCAGCTTCTCGACGATCAGCTCGGAGACCGGCTTCTGCAACCGGATCGACTCGCCGAGATCGCCCCGCAGCACGCCGCCGGCCCAGTAGGCGTAGCGTACCGGCAGGGGCTCATCGAGGTGGTACTTCTCGCGGATGAAGGCGATCACCTGCGGGTCGCGCTCCTCGCCAGTCAGCGCGGTGGCGACGTCCCCCGGCAGCAATTGCTGCAGGGCGAAGATGATCATCGAGGCCAGGATCAGGGTCGGGATCGCCAGGGCGAGGCGTCGGGCCAGAAATCGAAGCATCAGGCGCGCAGCGTCAGTTGAACTTCAGTCCGGTGAAGCGCACGAGCCCGTCCGGATAGGGCACGAAGCCCGAGAGCTTCTGGCTGTAGGCCCAGAGCAGCTTGCGATGCAGAATGTAGATGCCGGGCCGGTCCTTCAGCACCTGATCGGCCAGGGCCTTCCAGGCGGCCTTGCGCTTGGCCGGATCGATGGTGCCGCGCTCTGCCTGGAGGGCCGCGTCGGCCTCCGGGCTGCAGTATTTGGGATAGTTCAGCGCCGCCTTGCAGGCGAGGAAGCTGTAGGTGTTCCCGTCCGGATCGGACCGGCCGCTCCAGGAATAGAGCTGCGCCTCGTAATTGCCCTTGTCGGCGGCATCGAGCGCCGTGGTGAAGTCCACGGCCTGGATCTTCACGTCGAACCCGGCCTCCTTGGTCATCGCCTGGATCACCTGACCGACCTGCGGCGACTCGCTGTTGGCGTAGACGGTGAGCGTGATCTGCGGGTTCGGCTTGCCGGCCTCGGCGAGCAGGGCCTTGGCCTTGGCCACATCCCGCTTCGGGATCGGGTATTCGGCGACGTAGTTCGGGTTCTTCGGGTTGACCCACTGGTTCCCGGCCAGGAACTCGCCGTTGTAGACGACCTGATTGATGGCGTTGCGGTCGATGGCGGCCTCGAAGGCGGCGCGAACCTTCGGATCGGCCACCGGCGAGCCGGCCTTGTTGGGATTGAACAGGATCTCCTGGAAGCCGAGTTCGGTGGTGGACTCGAGCTTCAGCTTGGCGTCGCGCTTCACCTGCGGAACGTCGGTGGGGGCGAGCCGCTCCAGCAGGTCGAGTTGCCCGGCCCGCAGATTGGTGAGCCGGACCGTGGCGTCGGGGATCGGCCGGAACTCGATCCGCTGGATGTGGATCGCGTCCTTGTTCCAGTAGTCGGGGAAGCGTTCGACCACGATCCGGTCCTGCGGCACCCGCTCAACGAACTTGTACGGCCCGGCGCAAACCGGCGCGGAGGCGAACTTGTCGCCGAGCCGCTCGGCGGCCTTCGGCGAGACCATCATGCCGGCCCGGTCGGTGAACTGCGCGAGCAGCGGCGCGAAGGGCTGCTTCAGGTTGATGCGGACGGTGAGGTCGTCGACCACGTCCACCGAGTCGATCGGCGCGATCTCCGACCGGCGCTGCGAGCCCGGCATCGTCCTATGCCGCTCGATGGAGTACTTGGCCGCGGCCGCGTCGAGCTTCTCGCCGTCGTGGAACAGCACGCCCGGACGCAGGTGCAGGGTCAGCGCCTTCTCGTCCGGCGACAGCTCCCAGGAGGTGGCGAGCTGCGGCACCGGCTTCAGGTCCGGCCCGATATCCACGAGCTTGTCGCACAGGGCGGCGAAGACCATCCGGCTCGCGAAGGTACGGGCGAGCGTCGGATCCAGGGCGTCCGGATCCTCCATCATGCCGTAGCGCAGGGTCTGCGCGGCGGCCGGCCCGGCGAGGGTGAAACCGGCAAGGAGGCAGGCGGCGAGACGCAACATGAGACCAGTCCGGATGCAGGCGGAGAGGGCGGCACGGATCGGCCGCAGCCGATCCGGGAGACGGGCGACACTGTCGCGCAGCCTCCTGGCATGCACAATCCCAGGCAGCATCCATGCCATGCGACCAATCTGCATCTTGTATTCGGTTTCCCGCGGCAATCCGGCCCGGGTCTCCCGGCTCGGGCCGGCGCCGCATCCGATCGGCGCCCCCCGCAGGCCCGGCGCCGACCGCGTTCGCGATGCGAAGGTCCGGATCGAGAGGGATTGTACAGGGCCTGAGATAAGTCCAATTTTATAGATCGCCTGAACAACCCGGAAAAATTTTGGGCCGCAAAAGACAGGCTGTGTATTCCTATTGATGATGCAGGTGTGATGGTCCGGCGGCACGTCGTCATGTTGCCTGCGTTGTGCTGGAACCAGCGCCGTCGCGACTTCTACGCCGTGACCGCCGACGTCTCGACGGAGGGGATCCGCTTCCGCTCCTCCTCGCTGTTGGCGATCGGCGAGGACCTGACCTGCAGCATCCGCCATGTCGGGACGCTGGAAGCGCGCATCGCCCAAGTGGCCGGTCAGGAATTCGTCGCCTGCGTCCGGGGTGGCCGCGCGATCCTCGCCGACCTCGCCCGACAGTTCGTGACGCTGGCGCGCGCCCAGGACCTGCAGCCGGAGCCGATCCGGGCCCACAAGCGGATCGTGCCGAAGCAGAAGATCGTCCAGGTCACGACGGCCTCGGGCCAGGCCTTCCTGGGGCATGTGCTCAACGTTTCAGCCTCCGGGGTGGCGCTGCTCGTCGACCACGAACTGGAGCTCGGCGCGACCATCCAGGTGGGGCACAAGGCCGCGACGGTGATGCGCCACTTCGCGCACGGCGTCGGGGTCGCCTTCACGGAGCCGTTCGAGCCGGCTGCGGTCCACGAGGCGATGTCGTTCTGACGCGCCGACCCGGGGCGGCCTGATCCGGGGAGGCGCCCCGCGGCGATGGCCGCCGGCCCCTCGCAGCCGCGGTGGAACGGCGCTACATCTTCGCAGATCCAGCGAAGGATTTCCGATGAAGCGTCTGCTCTCCTCCCGACCCGCCGCGTCCCTGGCGCTCCTGCCGGCCGCGCTCATCCTGCTGCCCCAGGCGGCGCTCGCCCATCCGGGCCACGGAGCCGCGACGGGCGCGGAGGCAGGCTTCCTCCACCCGTTGATGGGCGCCGACCATGTGCTCGCGATGGTGGCGGTCGGCCTCCTCGCCAGCCTGCGCGGCGGACGCGCACTCTGGGCGCTGCCCCTGTCCTTCCTGGCGCTGATGAGCGTGGGGGCCGGCCTGGGCATGGTTGGTTTCGCGCTGCCCCATGTCGAGGTCGGGATCGCGCTCTCCATCGTCGTGTTCGGCCTTGCCGCCATCATCGGCCTGCGCGCGCCGGTCGCCCTCCTGGCCGGCTTGGTCGGCGTCTTCGCGGTGTTCCACGGCTACGCCCACGGGACCGAGATGCCGGAGACCGCCACAGGCCTGACCTTCGGACTCGGCTTCCTGGCGGCCACCGCGCTCCTGCACGCGGCCGGGATCGGCCTCGGCGTCGCGGCGGCCCGGATCGGGGCGACGCGGGCGGCGCCGACCCTCGGTGCCGGCCTTGCCGCGGCCGGTCTCGCCCTTCTGGTGCTGCCCGCCTGAGTGCGGCGGCCGATAGGGTCCCGGGTCGCGCCTCCGCCGCAGGCGAAGGGCCGCGCCTGAGCATTCGCATCGATCTCGGGCCGGGGCACCGCCTCGGTCCCGGCAAGGTGCGGCTTCTGGAGATGATCGCCGAGCACGGCTCCATCGCGGCGGCCGGCCGCGCGCTCGGGATGTCGTACCGGCGGGCGTGGATGCTGGTGGAGGCGATGAACACCGGTTTCGGCCGGCCCGTGGTCGAGGCGCAGACCGGCGGGCGGGCCGGAGGCGGCGCCCGTCTCTCGGACTTCGGAACCGATGTGGTCCGCCGGTACCGGGCCGTGGAGGCGGCCGCGGAGGCGGCGGCCGCCCCGTTCCTGGGGCGGCTCGGGCAGGTCGGGGACACGTAACCGCCCCGGGCCCGGGCGCGATATCCGGGGTGCGATGTCACAGGCCCCCCGGGGCTGACCTCGCCCCACGCCGCCCCACGTCCCGCCGGTCGCATCGATCCCGGCGGCAGGAAAAGGACCCGACATGACAAAGTTACCGACGCTCGTCCTGGCGAGCCTGTTGGCCGTCGTCACCGGCGCGCAGGCGGCCCCGAAGATCGAGCGCCTGCGCGGCACCGTCGAAGCGGTCTCCGGCGATGGCTTCACCGTGAAGACCCTGGACGGCGCGTCGGAATCCGTGGCGCTCGCCCCCGACGCGAAGGTTTCCTGGGTCGTCCCGTCCAGCCTGGACGCGATCAAGGACGGCGTCTTCATCGGCACGGCCACCAAGGGCGAGCCCCCGGTGGCCCTCGAGGTCGTCCTGTTCCCCGAGGCGATGCGCGGCACCGGCGAGGGGCATTACGACTGGGACATGATTCCCGACCGCACGGCGGCCGGGGCGCCGGTGAAGAGCGCCATGACGAACGGCACCGTGAAGGCGGACGTGCATGCGACCGCGCCGGACGCGCCCCGCGTGAAGAGCGCGATGACCAACGGGACGGTCAAGGCGAGCAGCGGCAGCGCGGAGCGGACCCTCACGGTCGATTACGGCCAGGGCCAGTCCTTGCAGATCCTCGTGCCGCCGCAGGCGCCGGTCGTCAGCTTCGAGCCTGCCACCGCGTCGGCCGTCGCACCCGGCGCCAAGGTCTTCGTGATCGTTGCGCGCGGGGATGACGGCCGCGTCACCGCCCGGCGGGTCGCCGTCGGCAAGGACGGCCTGACGCCGCCCATGTGAGAAAAATCTGCCGGCGCCCCGTCGCCGGCGAATCGCGAGACGCTGACGCGCCGCACGGCCCGGGATCCGAGCCGGGCGGCGTCCTGCCTGTCGACGCGGCACATCGGCCTGTCAGGACAGCATTCGTGCACATTGCGCGACCCGTTGCCGACTAAATCACCCGGGGAATGTTGCGGGACCGCAACATCACTCTGGAACTGCCAAGGCGCTCACGAATCCTCGTTGCTCGCCGAAACCCGTTCGCACATGGTGATCGTGCACGGGGGCATCGCCAAGCGAGAGCCCGCAGGAGCCTGCCACCTAAGACGCGGGCCAAACCTACAGAACGTGCGGCTAGACCCGGACAACCGGGCACGTCCGCATCATTGGGTCTCGAAGCTTTGGAGATGTCTATGAAGCTCTTGAAGAGCTCATTGCTCGGGTCTGCTGCTGCGTTCGCGGCGGTAGGCGCAGCTCATGCCGCCGACCTCCCGGTCAAGAAGGCGGTTCCGATCGAGTACGTCCGCGTCTGCGGCGCGTACGGCGCCGGCTTCTTCTACATTCCCGGCACCGACACCTGCCTGCGTATCTCGGGCCGCGCCCGGTTCGAGGGCGGCTACATGACCAGCTACTCACGGCAGAATGCCAACGGCGGCGATACGTCGGGCTACCAGGGCCGGATGCGCATCAACCTCGATGCCCGCACCCAGACCGCCTACGGCACGCTGCGCGCCTTCGTCCGCCTCGATGCCGGCGCCCGCACGGGCTATTCCGGCGTCGGTACGTCCGGCACCCAGCAGCGTATCGGTCAGGCCTACCCGGGCCTCGGCATCGACAGCTTCGGCCGCGACCAGCAGTTCGTGAACGTCGACAAGGCGTTCATCCAGTTCGCCGGCATGACGGCCGGTCGCGCCTCGTCGTTCTTCGACTTCTACGCCCACGACTTCGAGTTCGCCGGCGCCACCGCGGGTTCGGACATCGCCTCGACCAACCTGCTCGCCTACACGGCGACGCTCGGCAACGGCCTGTCCGCCACGATCTCGGCCGAAGATCCGGTCTTCCGCCGCAGCCCGATCTTCTCGGCCTCGAACAACCCGGCCGGCGCCACGGTCAACGCCAACCTCGCCAACTTCGCTCAGTCCAACTCGCCGGCTGAAGTGTTTATCGGCTACACCAACGGCCAGCCGACCCGCTACAGCTTCGTCGACGTGATCCAGCGCTCGCGCATGCCCGACGTCGTCGGCGCCCTGCGTCTCGACCAGGCCTGGGGTTCGGCTCAGCTGTCGGCCGCCGTGCACGAGCTGAACGTCGGCAACGTCGCCAACGGCGCCGGTACCGGCACCGGCTCGAACATCAGCATCCCGCACACCAGCAACTCGTACGGCTGGGCGGTACAGGGCGGCCTGAAGATCAACACGCCGTTCATCGCGCCGGGCGACGCCCTCTACCTGCAAGGTGCCTACGGCTCCGGCGCTCAGCTCTACACCGGTTACTCCTCGTTCAGCGGCTCGTACTCGCAGAACGCGGCGACGATCCAGGGCCAGAAGTTCAATCAGTTCTTCAACGACGCGACGCTCAACCCGTTCACGGGCCAGATGCAGCAGTCGACGAGCTTCTCCGCGACGGCTGCGTACCTCCACTACTGGTCGCCGGAGTGGCGCTCGGCCTTCTTCGGGTCGTACGGTGAGATGAACTTCTCGGGGGCGGCCCGCGCCGCTCAGGGTATCGCCTACGCGGTCGCCAACCCGTTCGGCCTGATCAACTTCGGCGCCAACGCAGTCGGAACGCCGGGCACGCGCTTCTACAACCTGAGCGAGGCGCTGCGCGACACCTACCAGTTCGTGGCGGGCGGCAGCATCATCTGGTCGCCGGTGAAGGATCTCGATATCGGTGTCGAGGGCTTCTACACCCAGATCGGCGTCAAGAACGGCCGCGTGATCGACAAGGACAAGAGCCCGACCGCTTACGCCAACGTCGCCGGCATCAACAACGGCACCTTCGTGCCGCGGACCACGACGTCGGACAGCGTCTCCACCTTCCGCTTCCGCGTCCAGCGCGACTTCTAAGCCGCTTTACCGGCGCCGGGGCTTCGGTCTCGGCAACGGTCCCCGTGCTTCAGGAACCTCAAGGCTCGGCTTCGGCCGGGCCTTTTTCGTTGTGGTCGCCCTTCTGGACGCGCGAAGCGGCGCGTCGTCACGCGGCCTGATCGAGCTCCACAATCGCGCCTGTCGAGAACGGCGCCGAAGCAATTCGGCCGCCCTCCGGCGCCCGTCCCGGCGCACGCAGGCACCATCTCGCTTGCAACTTCCCCTATGCGTCGAACCGAGGCGTCGGGCCGTCCCGCCGCCTGTTCGGGTCCGGGCCGCACGCCTCTCCACGCCGACGCGGAGCGCGGGTCCGCCTGCTTCGGCAATTCGCGATAGTGCGGATTCCGGGTCGAGAGAGCCGCGCCATCGGCGCACGATCCCCTCTCTCGCCGCCCCGTCCGCGAGCGAAGCCGGGACCCTGTGTCGGGATGAACCGGCCGTGCCCTGGGCCGGGTCAGGGCCCGCGATCCCTTCTCAATCCTGATCGATGGCCCGGACGAGGGCCGCTCGCACGCCGAATCGGCGCCCCGGAATCACGCCGCGCTGCGGGTCCGTAGCGGCCTTCGGCCCGGTCCATCGCGGCTGCTCCGGCGACGCGGAGTGTCCGGAACTGGCGTTTGCAGCCGCCTCGGACGGAGGGATTTCGCGCGCCTCTGCGGTGTCTTTGATCGATGAGATGGCCTCCATCGGGAAGAAGACACTCGATTATTTTGCGGAATGAACAAAGTAAAAATCCAATACGACTTCAGTATTAAAATATAAAATGTTGCTGATCTACAACAAAAACGAAACTGTTGCTCCAATGAGAGATTTCTTGTTGCCCAGATATGATCACGCGCACAGTGTTGTCGACGTATCTGCTCGGCTTGGGACGAAATCAGTGAACGGAGACCCGGATTGGACTCCGTGTTTCCCAAGGGGGAGATAATTACTCTTTCGTTGTGTCGTAAATATTGAGGGATCGGGGGGTCTCAATGAACTATTTGGAATCGGTATTGCTCGGGGCCGTGGCGGCGATCACGACGGTGGGTGTCGCAGAGGCCGCCGACCTGCCGGCCAGGACGGCGGTGCCCGTCGCGTATGTCCGCGTCTGCGGCGCATACGGCCCCGGCTTCTTCTTCATCCCCGGCACCGACACCTGCCTGCGGCTCTCGGGGCGCGCCCGTTTCGAGGGCGGCTACAGAACCAGCTACGGGCGGCAGTTCGGCACGAACCTCGGCGACACGGCCGGATTTCAGGGCCAGATGCGCATCAACCTCGATGCCCGCACCCAGACCGCCTACGGCACGCTCCGCGCCTTCGCGCGCCTCGATGCCATCGCGCGGACGGGCTACATCACGTCCGGGACCCAGCAGCGCATCGGCAACGCTTTTCCGGGCTTGGGCATCGACCAGTTCGGCCGCGACCAGCAGCACGTGAATGCCGACAAGGCGTTCATCCAGTTCGCAGGGCTGACCGCCGGGCGTGCATCCTCGTTCTTCGACTTCTACGCCCACGATTTCGAGATCTACGGTGCCACCGCTGGCTCCGACGTCGCCTCGACGAACCTGCTCGCCTATACGGCAACGTTCGGCAACGGCTTGTCCACCACGGTCTCGGCGGAAGATCCGGTCTACCGTCGCAGCCCGATCTTCTCGCCGACCAACAATCCGGCGGGTCTCCAGAACAATGCGACGCTCGCGAACTTCGCGCAAACCAGCGCACCCGCGCCGGTGTTCATCGGCTACACCGACGGTCTACCCTCGCGGTACAGCTTCGTCGACGCGATTGAGCGCTCGCGCGTGCCCGACATCGTCGGCGCCCTGCGCCTCGACCAGGCCTGGGGCTCGGCTCAGGTCTCGGCCGCCGTCCACGAGCTGAACGTCGGCAACGTGCAGAACGGCGCGGGTATCGGCACCGGCTCCAACCTCAGCATCCCGCACACCAGCACCGCGTATGGCTGGGCGGTCCAGGGCGGCCTGAAGATCAACACCCCGTTCATCGCGCTGGGTGACGCCCTCTACCTGCAAAGTGCCTACAGCAATGGCGCGCAGATCTATGCCGGATATTCGGCCTTCGCCGGTAGCTATACGCAAGCCAGCGCCGGATATCACGGACAGAAATTCAATCAGTATTTTTCGGATGCGACGATCGACCCGTTCACCGGCCAGCTGCGGGAGTCGCGGGCCTTCTCGGCGGTCGCGTCGTTTCTGCATTACTGGACGCCGGAATGGCGCTCGGCCTTTTTCGGATCGTACGGCGAGCAGGATTTCGATCGGAGCGCCCGGCTGGGGCAGGGCGCGATCTTCGGACTGGCGAATCCGAGAGGCGCCAACAGGTTCGGCGCCAGCGCCGTCGGGTTGCCGGGGACACGGTTCTACGCGCTCAGCGAGGCCGTGCGCGACACCTATCAGGTCGTGGCGGGCGCCAGCCTCATCTGGTCACCGGTCCGCGATCTCGATATCGGCGTCGAGGGTTTCTACACCCAGGTCGGCGTGAAAAGCGGCCGCGTGATCGACTTGGACAAGAGCCCCACCGCCTACGCCAACGTCGCCGGCATCAACGCCGGCACCTTCGTCCCGCGCACCGTGACGCAGGATTCGGTCTCGCAGGTCCGCTTCCGCGTCCAGCGCGACTTCTGATCGGCAAAGCCGGTGGCGGCGCGTGGTCCCGTCGCCTGCCGCCGTGCCCGCCGACTTCGAGGCCCGGCACCCAGCCGGGCCATTGTCATGTGCACAACGATGGGGAGTGGTCTTTAATCCCGGCTTACGGGACAGGTGGCGCCCTTTGTTCCGCGGGTCGCGTTGCCGCCCATTCTCGACGCTGATACGCCGAATGTCACTTTATCTCCGCCGACCGTGCGGGACTCGACGGACCGCGTCCCATCACGCGGCCGCGACGGCGCGGCGAGAGGCGAAACGGCCCGCAGGCGGCGAGATATCCGGGGGGACGCCATGACCAGCACCGCTTCGACGAGCCCGATCCCATCACCGTCGAAAGGCCGTACCCGAGACGGGCGCGCGACCCGGTTCTGGCCGGACGTGTGGTGGCGCCTCATCGACCTCAAGATCGGCATCATACCGCTGCCGATCTTCGTCGTGCTGGCGATCCTCCTCACCGTTCTGGTCCAGGAGGGCGAGATCAAGCCGGACGGGCCGACCATGATCGCCGTCCTGGTGATGGGCGGCTTCACCTGCGCGGAGATCGGCAAGCGGATCCCGATCCTGAAGAACATCGGGGCCGGCGCGATCTTCGCGACCTTCATCCCCTCGGCGCTGGTCTACTACGCCCTGGTGCCGCCGCAGATGGTGAAAGCGATCACCGATTTCACCAAGTTCACCAACTTCCTCTACATCTACATCGCCACGATCATCGTCGGCTCCATCCTCGGGATGGATCGCGAGGTCCTGATCAAGGGCTTCCTCAAGATCTTCGCGCCGCTCGCCCTCGGCTCGGTGGCGGCGGCCCTGGTCGGCACGCTGGTCGGCACGCTCCTCGGCCTCGGCCCCTACAAGACGTTCTTCTTCATCGTCGTGCCGATCATGGCCGGCGGTGTCGGCGAGGGGGCGATCCCGCTCTCCATCGGCTACGCGGCGATCCTGGGCGTGCAGCAGGGCGTCGTCTTCGCCCAGGTTCTGCCGCCGGTGATGCTGGGCTCGCTCACGGCGATCATCCTGTCGGGCACGCTCAATTCCGTCGGCAAGCGCTACCCGCACCTCACCGGCGAGGGGCGGCTCCAGCCCGATTCGGACGAGATGAAATCCAGCGATGCGCAGGCCAAGTCCGAGGCCGCACGCGGGCAGATCGACCCCGCCACGATCGGCGCGGCCGGGCTGACGGCGATCACCCTCTACCTGCTCGGCGTCATGGCCCACCACCTCGTCGGCCTGCCGGCCCCCGTGGCGATGCTGTTCCTGGCCGTGTTCGCCAAGCTCGCCAGCGCGGTGTCGCCCCATCTCCAGGCGGGCGGCTTCGTGGTCTACAAGTTCGTGCAGGTCTCGATGACCTACCCGCTGCTCTTCGCCATCGGCGTGGCGATGACGCCCTGGCACGAGTTGATGGCCGCCTTCACGCTGGTGAACCTGATCACCATCGTGTCGACCGTGGCGACGCTGATGACCGTGGGCTTCTTCGTCGGGCGCTGGCTCGGGATGTACCCGATCGAGACCGCGATCGTGAATGCCTGCCACAGCGGCCAGGGCGGCACCGGCGACGTGGCGATCCTCACGGCGGCCAACCGCATGGCGCTGATGCCCTTCGCGCAGATCGCCACCCGGATCGGCGGCGCGCTGACCGTGACCGGCACCATCATCGCCATGAAGTGGATCGGTGCCTGACGGGCACCCGGAAAGGACGTCGTCATGGCCGGTGATCCCGGGGCCGTCGAGGCCACCCTCAAGTCCAGGATCGGAGCGATCCTCCGCTCGACCAGCGGCAACTTCCTGGAGATGTTCGACTTCTTCCTGTTCGGCTTCTACGCCACCTATATCGCACGGGCGTTCTTCCCGGCGGGCAACGAGACCACCGAGCTGCTCCTGACCTTCGGCACGTTCTGGCTCGGGGCGCTGATGCGGCCGCTCGGGGCGATCGTGCTGGGCGCCTATATCGACCGGATCGGGCGCCGGAAGGGCCTGATCATCACGCTCGCGATCATGGCGAGCGGCACGGTGCTCATCGCCTTCTGCCCGAGCTACGACACGATCGGCGTCGCGGCCCCGCTGATTGTGCTCGTCGGGCGCCTGCTCCAGGGCTTCTCGGCGGGCGTCGAGATCGGCGGCGTCTCGATCTACCTGTTCGAGATCGCCACGCCCGGGCGGCGCGGCTTCTACACCTCGTTCCAGTCGGCGAGCCAGCAGGTGGCGATCATGTTCGCCGCCTTGATCGGCTACGGGCTGAACGCCTTCCTGACCAAGCAGCAGATCGGCGATTTCGGCTGGCGCATCCCGTTCCTGATCGGCTGCCTGATCGTGCCGTTCATCTTCTTCATCCGGCGCTCGCTCCAGGAGACGCAGGAATTCGCCAAGCGGACCCGCCACCCGACCACCCGCGAAATCCTCACCACGGTGGCCGCCAACTGGCGGATCGTGCTGCTCGGCATGATGCTGACCACGATGACCACGGTGACCTTCTACATGATCACCGTCTACACCCCGACTTTCGGCAGGAACGTCCTCAAGCTCACCGAGACCGACAGCCTGATCGTGACGCTGTTCGTGGCGATCACCAACTTCATCTGGCTCCCGGTGGGCGGAGCCCTGTCGGACGCGATCGGGCGCAAGCCGGTGCTGCTGACGATCTCGACCCTGTCGCTGCTGACGACCTACCCGGCGCTGCACTGGCTCGTGGCCGATCCGACCTTCGGCAAGATGCTCGCCGTCGAGCTGTGGTTCTCGTTCTTCTTCGGCGTCTACAACGGCGCGATGGTGGTCTCCCTCTCCGAGGTGGTGCCGGCCCATGTCCGCGCCAGCGGCTTCTCGCTGGCCTACAGCCTCGCCACCGCGCTGTTCGGCACGGCCACGCCGATGGTCTCCACCTTCCTGATCGAGAAGACCGGCGACCGGGCGGCGCCGAGCTACTGGCTCATGGCAGCGGCCGCCTGCGGCATCGTCGCGACGCTCGCGCTGTTCCGGGGCCGGCCGGGACTGGGGCGCGTGCCCGCCCACGCCTGAGGGCGATCGCCGCTCAGCTCTCCTGCCAGATCCGGATCCGGGCCTTGAACGCGGCCCGGATATGCGCCCGGGCCGCCGCTTCTGCGCCGTCTGCATCGTGCGCCCGGATCGCCGCCACGATGGCGGCATGTTCCGTGAGCGACTCCGCGGCGCGGTCGGGGGCCGCCAGCGTGGTGGCGCCCGGCAGCAGCACCAGGGACAGGCGCATCGTCTCCAGCGTGCTCTGCAGGAAGCGGTTGCGCGCCGCTCCGTGGATCTGCCGGTGGAACAGACGGTTGGTCCGCGCGAGCGCCGGCGCGTCCCCCAGCAGCGTCCGGTCCCGGGCGACCATCTCCTCCAGGATCTCGGTCTCGACCGCGCTCGCATGGATCGCCGCGAGGCGGGCGGCCGTCCCCTCCAGCACCTCGCGCAGATCGTAGAGTTCGCTCACCTGCCCGTAATCGAGCTGCGCCACGCTGGCGCCCCGGTGCGGTTCGTGGGCGACGAGGCCCTGCGCCTCCAGCCGGCCCAGCGCCTCGCGCACCGGCGTGCGGCTGATCTGAAACCGCTCGGCCAGCTCCGCCTCGCGCAGGCGGCTGCCGGGCGCGAGTTCGCCCTCCTCGATCGCCCGCAGCAGCCGCTCATAGGCGCCGGCGCCGCTGGAGCGCTCCGATTCGCTCGCCTTCATTCCCGGCTCTCCTCGGCTTGGCCATAGCCCGAAACCGACGCCGCCGAAACGCTTGCGGCATATTGCATGCACTCGTATACAATAACGCGAGGCCGAACGGCGAAGAGGAGGTTGGCATGCAGCGCCCGGGCGACGCGCAGTGGGACGTGGTGGTGGTCGGGTCGGGAAACGCCGCCATGAGCGCCGGGCTCGCCGCCCTGGAGCGCGGCGCCTCGGTGCTGATGATCGAGAAGGCGGAGCAGGATCTCGCCGGCGGCAACACCGCCTACACGGCAGGCGCCATGCGTTTCGTCTACGCGGGCAACGACGACCTGATCCCACTGCTGGCCGACCCCGAGGATCCGCGCCTGCCGCGCACCGATTTCGGCGCCTATACGGCGCAGACGTTCGAGAAGGACTTGCTCGGCTTCAACGACGGGCGGCCGCTGTCGCGCGAGCAGCGCATCCTGATCGACGAGAGCGGCGCGGCCCTGCGCTGGCTGGCGACGCAGGGCGTGAAGTTCGAGCCGATCTACTCTCGGCAATCCTTCGAGAAGGAGGGGCGCTTCGTGTTCTGGGGCGGCCTGACGCTCGCCACCCACGACGAGGGCTTCGGCCTCGCCCGGACCGAGCTCGAGGCCTTCACCGAGGCCGGCGGTACGATCCGCTACGGCTGCCCGGCCACCGGGCTGACCGTCGAGGACGGACGCGTCGTCGGCGTGGAGACGCCGCAGGGGGCCTTCCGCGCCAAGGCCGTGGTGCTCGCCTGCGGCGGCTTCGAGTCGAACGCCGCCCTGCGGACACGCTTCATCGGCGAGGGCTGGGACAAGGCCCGGGTGCGCGGCACGCCGCACAACCAGGGCGACGGGCTCCAGATGGCCCTGGACCTCGGCGCGAAGGCCCACGGCTTCTACGGCGGCTGCCACGCCACGCCGATGGACCTGCACACGCCCGATTACGGCAACCTCGACCTGCCGCACGGCGAGCGCAAGCACTACCGGAAGATCTGCTACTTCCTGGGGCTGATGCTCAACGCGAACGGCGAGCGGTTCGTCGACGAGGGCAAGGATTTCCGCAACTATACCTATGCCCAGTTCGGCCGCGCGATCATGGAGCAGCCCGGCCACGTGGCCTGGCAGATCTTCGACGCCAAGGTCGATCACCTGCTCTACAGCGAGTACCGGTTCCACGACGCGCATTTCGTCGAGGCGGATACCCTGGACGGGCTCCTCGACAGGCTCGACGGCATCGACCGCGCAGCCGCGAAGAGGACCATCGCGGATTTCAACGCCGCCGTGGACGGGACCGTGCCGTTCGACCCGACCGTCAAGGACGGGCGCGGCACGAAGGGTCTCGCCCTGCCGAAGTCGAACTGGGCCCAGACGATCGAGACCGGGCCGTTCAAGGCCTACCCGGTCACCGGCGGCATCACCTTCACCTATGGCGGCGTCGAGGTCGGCGACGATGGCGGCGTGAAGCGCGAGGACGGCCGTGCGATCCCTGGCCTCTACGCCTGCGGCGAGATGGTGGGCGGCGTGTTCTTCAACGGCTATCCCGGCGGCTCGGGGCTGACCTCCGGCGTCGTGTTCGGCCGCCGCGCCGGCTACGGCGCCGCCGCGGGGGCGCGGGGCTGAGGACCCTCGGCCGAGCGCGACCGGCTCCGTCTTCCGTGGGGGCTAGGGTGCTTGCCCATCGGCCCGGACCGGGCCCGACGCGCCCCCCTTTCCCGCGTGGGGGAGGGGACCCGCGCGTCCTCCTGTGCCCGCGCTGCCAGACTGAGATGTGAATCCGGTCGCCCGCAGAGGGGGGAGGGCGCGTGGGAGACCCGTCCGATCCCCGCATCTCGACCCCGCGCCCCCTGTCCGAGCCGCCTCGGCGGGCGTAGAAGCCCGCCCATGCCCGCCCGACACGCCGTTTTCACCATCTCCCGCGGCGTCCCGTTTCTTCCGACGCTCGCCGAGGCGCTGCTCTCCGGCCGGCTCGTCGGGCCGGTCGCGGACGATCCGCTGGCGCTCGCCGCCGTCACGATCTACCTGCCGACCCGCCGCGCCGCCCGGGCGCTCGGCGCGATCCTGGCCGAGAGGCTTGGCCGGGACGCGCCCGGTCGGGCCACCCTGCTGCCGCGGATGATTCCCCTCGGGGAGGCCGACGAGGCGGAACTCGACCTCGCCGCCGAGCCGCTGCTGGAGGCCAACGCCGATCCCCTGAGCGCGCCGATGCCTCCGCTGGAGCGCCGGCTGATCCTCGCCCGCCTCGTCCAGGCCTGGGCCAAGACCGTCGACCGGACCCTGCTGCCGCTGGACGCCGAGGTGCCGTTCCTCGTGCCGTCCTCCCCGGCCGACGCGGTCGGCCTCGCCGGTGATCTCGAACGGCTGATGGACGCCCTCACCGTCGAGGGCCTGCCCTGGTCGGAGATCGGCGCCGCCGTCGAGGCCGAATATTCCCGCTACTTCGGCCTGACCCTCGACTTCGTGAAGATCGCCGCCGAGAACTGGCCGAAGCTTCTGTCCGAGCGGGGCCTCGCCGATCCCGTCGCCCGCGCCCGCGGCCTCGTGCTCGCCGAGGAGCGGCGTCTGTCGCGCAATGCGACGCCGGACCCCGTGATCGTCGCCGGCTCGCTCGGCTCGGTCCCCGCCACCGCCCGCCTCATCGCCGCCGTAGCGAAGCTGCCGCGGGGCGCGGTGGTGCTGCCCGGGCTCGACCTCGACCTCGACGCGGCCGGCTGGGACGGCATCGACACCGGCGAGGGCTTTTCCCGCGTCATCGCGCACGGCCACCCGCAGGCGGTGCTGCACCGGCTGCTCGGGCCTGAGAACCTCAACCTGGACCGCGCGGAGATCGTCGCCCTCGGCGCGCCCGATGCCGGCCAGGCTGCGCGGGCCGCGCTCCTGTCGCAGGCTCTGCGGCCGGCCGACACGACCGACGCCTGGGCCGCCCTCGACCCGGCCGAGCGCGACACCGTCGCCCGGCGCGGCCTCGAAGGGCTGGCGCTGGCCGAGGCCGCCGACGAGCGCGAGGAGGCGCTGGTCGCTGCGTTGGCGCTGCGCGAGACCCTCCAGACCCCCGGCGCCACCGTGGCCCTCATCACGCCCGACCGGGGGCTCGCCGGCCGGGTCGCCGTCGAACTCCTGCGCTGGGGCATCGTCGCCGAGGATTCCGCCGGCCTGTCCCTGGCCGGAAGCCCGGCCGGGCGGCTCGCCCGGCTCGCCGCGGAACTCGCCGCCGATCTCGCCCGCAGCCAGGCGGACACGATCCCGGCCCGGCTGATCGCGCTGCTCTCGCACCCGATGGTCCATCTTGATCTGCCACGCGCGGAGGTGGTCCGGGGTGCCGCGGCCCTGGAGATCGGGCTGCTGCGCGGCCCGGTTCCGGCCCCGGGTTTCGACGGCCTGCGCCATGCCCTCGCCGCCGAGCGCGCCGGACCGCCCGAGCGCCGACCCCGGGCCAAGCGCCGCCTGAAGGATATCGACTGGGACTTGGCCGCGGACCTGCTCGACCGGCTGGATCTGGTGTTCCGGGATTTCCCGGGCCCGGACGGGGCGGTGGCGTGCGACCTCGTGGCGACGGCTGCACGCCATCGGGAGGCCTGCGACCGGCTGATCGCCGGGCCGGAGGACGCCCCCGAGGAGGAGCCGGACGGATCCCTGTCCTGCCTCGACGCCCTGTTCGACGATCTGGAGATGGCCGAGCCCGACCTGATGCCGGGTCGGTTCGACGATTACGCCACCTTCTTCACGTCGCTTGCCCGGGAACGCACCGTCGCCTGCTCAGGCGAGGCGCCGCATCCGCGGCTGCGCATCCTCGGCCTGCTGGAGGCGCGCCTGCTCTCTGTCGACCGGGTGGTGCTCGGCGGGCTCGACGAGGGCGTCTGGCCGGTGCGCACGCTGACCGATTCGTTCCTCAACCGGCCGATGCGCGAGCGGGTCGGCCTCAACCCGCCCGAGCGGCGGATCGGGCAGATGGCCCACGATTTCGTGCAGGCGCTGGGCTGCCGGGACGCGGTGATCACCCGGGCCCTGAAGCGCGAAGGCGCGCCGACCGTGCCGTCGCGGCTGATCCAGCGCCTGCGCGCGCTCTCGGGCGACGCAACCTGGGAGACGGTCCTGGACGCCGGGCGCCGGTTCAACGGCCTCGCGGCCCGGCTCGACGCCGCCCCGCCGGAGCCGCGGCTGAAGCGCCCCGCGCCCAAGCCGGACCCGGCGCTGTTTCCGCGCTCCCTCAGCGTCACCGAGATCGAGACGCTGGTGCGCGATCCCTACAGCATCTTCGCCCGCCACGTGCTCGGGCTCGACCCTCTCGATCCGCTGGCGGCGGCGCCGAGCGTCGCGACCCGCGGCTCCCTGGTGCACGAGGTTTTCGCCGAGTTCGCCCGCCGGCATCCGCAGGATCTGCCCCCGGATCCGGCGGAGCGCCTCCTGAACCTCGCGGTGAACGCCTTCGCGGAGATCGAGGCGGAGTACCCGAACCTCTACGCCGAGTGGTGGCCGCGCTACGAGCGCATGGCCGCGGCCTATCTCGACTGGGAGACGCAGCGCCGGCCCGGGCTGAGCCGGATCCACCCCGAGGTTTCCGGGCGCTGGGTGATCCCGATGGGCCGGGAGACCTTCACGCTGCGCGCCCGGGCCGACCGGATCGAGCTGCGCCCGGACGGCACTGCCTGCATCGTCGACTACAAGACCGGCACGCCGCCCTCTGCCAAGCAGATCTTCTCCGGCTTCTCGCCGCAGCTCACCCTGGAGGCCGCGATGCTCATGCACGGCGCCTTCGCGGATCTGCCGGCCGTGACGGTGACGCCGGACCTGTTCTACGTCCACGCCTCGGGCGGGCGTAAGCCCTTCGTGCCGGTGCCGGTGAAGCCGCCGAGAGGCGAGGAGCGCGCCGTCGCGGCGATCGTGGCCGAGCACGCCGAGCGGCTGCGGGGTCTGGTCGCCCGGTTCATGACCGGCGAGGCCGCCTATACGGCGCGCCCCTATCCGCAATACGCCAGCAAGTACGGTGCCTACGATCACCTCGCCCGGGTGCTGGAATGGTCGCTGGGCGGGGAGGAGGGCGGGGAGTGACGCCGTCCCATCGGGCCGAACTCATCCCGCCCGCGCCCGCATCCTGAGACGCCGGAGCGCCGCTAAGGCCTCGAAGGCGGAGTCCGCACGGCGCCGCGATCCCTGGGCTCCGCTTTCGAGGCGGTCCCGCTGCACCTCAGGATGCGGGATCGGCTGGCAGGCGCGTCCCCCGGGGCTCAGAAGAACGCCTGCAGCCCCGTCTGCGCCCGGCCCAGGATCAGGGCGTGGACGTCGTGGGTGCCCTCGTAGGTGTTCACCGTCTCGAGGTTCTGGGCATGGCGCATCACGTGGTACTCGCCCATGATGCCGTTGCCGCCGTGCATGTCCCGAGCGGTGCGGGCGATGTCCAGCGCCTTGCCGCAATTGTTGCGCTTGACCAGCGAGATCATCTCCGGCGCCATCTTGCCCTCGTCCATCAGCCGCCCGACCCGCAGCGAGGCCTGGAGGCCCAGCGCGATCTCGGTCTGCATGTCGGCGAGCTTCTTCTGGACGAGCTGGGTCTGTGCCAGGGGGCGACCGAACTGCTTGCGCTCCAGCGTGTAGGTGCGGGCGCGGTGCCAGCAATCCTCGGCGGCGCCCATCGCGCCCCAGGAGATGCCGTAGCGCGCCCGGTTGAGGCAGCCGAACGGCCCCTTCAGCCCCGAGACGTTCGGCAGCAGCGCGTCCTCGCCGACCTCGACGCCCTCCATGACGATCTCGCCGGTGGTGGAGGCCCGCAGGGACAGCTTGCCCTTGAGCGTCGGAGCCGAGAGGCCCTTCATGCCCTTCTCGAGGACGAAACCGCGGATCGCGCCCTCGTGCGCGTCGGACTTCGCCCAGACCACGAACACGTCCGCGAAGGGCGCGTTCGAGATCCACATCTTGGCGCCGGTGAGCCGGTAGCCGCCGTCGATCGTCTCGGCCTTGGTCTTCATGCCGGCCGGATCCGAGCCGGCATCGGGCTCCGTGAGGCCGAAGCAGCCGATCCATTCCCCCGAGGCGAGCTTCGGCAGGAACTTCTGGCGCTGCTCCTCCGAGCCGTAGGCGTGGATCGGGTACATCACGAGGGAGGATTGCACGCTCATCATCGAGCGGTAGCCGGAATCGACCGCCTCGACGGCGCGCGCCACCAGCCCGTAGGCGACGTAGGACGCGCCGGCGCAGCCATACTCCTCCGGCAGGGTGACGCCGAGGAGGCCCAGTTCGCCCATCTTGCGGAACAGGCCCGGATCGGTCGTCTCGTTCGCGTAGGCCTCGACGATCCCGGGCAGGAGCTGCTCCTGCGCGAAGCTCTGGGCGACATCGCGGATCGCCCGCTCATCCTCGGTGAGCTGATCCTCCAGCAGGAAGGGATCGTCCCAAACGAAGCGGGGCGAGGCCGGGGCCGACGGGGAGGCGCTGCCCGGAGGGCGCATCGGAGCGTTCATCGAAATTCCTCGCCTGCAGGGATGCGTCGGGCCTCGCGGACCCGCGCTTGCGCCTACCCTAGACCCGGAAAACGCCCCGTCCAACGCGCGCGGTGACGCCGGGGCGCCGCCGTCATGCCCGGCCGAGGAGCATCAGCCACGCCAGGGTGGTGAGCGGCGCCAGCAGGGTCGAGACCAGCACGGAGGCCGCTACCATCCCGGTTTCGGTCTTGTAGCGCGCCGCCAGCAGGTAGGCGTTGATCCCCACCGGCATGGCGGCGAACAGGGTCGCGACGCCCGCATAGGCGGCCGGCATCGCGAAGACGTGGAAGGCCAGGATCCAGACCGCCAGCGGGTGCAGGAGGTTCTTCAGGAGGGCGATGACCAGGGCGCCCTTGAGGTCGAACAGCACCCGGTAGCGCTTCAGGCCGGCTCCGAGCGCCACCAGCGCACAGGTGGAGGCGGTGCCCGCGAAGGCGTCGATGAGCGATCGGGCGGTGCCGACAGGCGCGAGACCGAGCCCCTTCATCGCCATGCCGATCAGGAGCGCCACGAAGATCGGGTTGCGCAGCAGCACCAGGGCGAGCCCCCGGATCCGCGCCAGGACCGGCAGGCCGGAATCGGATTCGATCAGGAAGGTGGCGCTGCCCATCATCAGCGGCAGGTGGACGGCGAGCAGCATGAACAGCGGGAAGGCGCCCTCCTCGCCATAGGCCTGGAGGATCATCGGCACGCCGACGAACACCGTGTTCGACTGGCTCGCCGCGAAGCCGTGCAGAATGGCGCCCCGCCGCTCGATCCCGGCGCGCCGCCGGGCGATCAGCGTGCCGACGAACCACGAGATCGCGGCGCCGCCGAAATACGCGACCCAGTAGGACCATGTGACGGTCCCGCTCATGCCGGGCTTGGTCAGCGTGGCGATGATCAGGGCCGGGACGGCGACGGCGAAGACGTATTCCGACAGACCGTCGCTCACCTTGTCGGAGAGAAGGCCCGCGAGGGCTGCCGCCCAGCCGATCAGGACGATCCCGAAGATCGGGGCGATGATGGCGAGGGCGTTCACGGATCCGGGCGGCGTGCGGGAAGGCGGGGATGACCGCCCTTAGCACGCCGCCTCGGTCCTATGCCTCGGCGCCGGGAGAATGGCTCGTCGGCGCCCGCCGCGGCCGGGACGGTCTCCGACGCGCGGGCCTATTTGTTCTCCAGCACCTTCATGGGATCCGTGCGCTGGCTCGCGGGCGGCTCCTTGGTGAGGCTGGCGGCGCCTTCGCGCTGCACCTTCACGTCCCGCGGCGAGCCCGGACCGCCCACCGCGCGGCCGCCCACGTCGCTCTGCGTCGGCACGGTGCCGGAGGCGAGTTCCAGGCAGGTCACCATCTCGACGTAGGACGGATAGCCGCCTGCCTTGAACTGATCCTCGCACTGGCGCTTGGCGGCGGGGGTATAGCTGCTCCAGTGCCGCTCGGCCTCCTTCCGCGCTTCGCGCTCGGAGCGGAGGCAGCCATCGTAATTCGCCTTGTCGCTGATGGACGTGTTGGTGACCTGCGCCGACTGGCAGGTCCGCTCGACATCGAGATTCGGGACGGCGTCGGCGCGCGCCGGGAGCGGGGCGAGCGCCAGGGTTAGCAGCGCGAGGGTGCCGGGGACCATCGCGCGGAAACGGGTCGTCATGTCGTCGGACTCGCGATCTGTGGCGGCGTGCGCCGTCGGAACTGCCGGCACAACGCGCCAGGAACCCGTTCGGCACCAACCACCCTCGACAATCAGCCCTCGTGGGCGCTGCGCAGAGCCTGGTCGAGATCGCCGTACAGGTCCTCCGTGTCCTCGATGCCCGTGGACAGGCGCAGGAGATCCGGCGGGCAGGGGCTGCCCGGGCCCTCCACCGAGGCGCGGTGTTCGATGAGGCTCTCGACGCCGCCGAGGGAGGTCGCCCGCTTCCAGAGCCGCACCCGCGCCGCCGTGGCGATGGCGCCGGCCTCGCCGCCGGCCACCCGGATCGACAGCATGAAGCCGAACCCGTCCCGCATCTGACGACGGGCGATCGCGTGCCCGGGATCGTCCGGCAGTCCCGGATAGAGGACGTGGGTCACGAGTGGGTGCCCGCTCAGGCGCTCGGCGAGCCGCAGGGCACCCGCCGATTGTGCCGCGGCCCGCAGGTGCAGGGTCCGGAGCGAGCGCATCAGCAGGTAGGCCTCGAAGGGCCCGAGGATACCGCCGCTGCCGGCCCGGATCCCTCGGATCCGATCCCAGAACGCGTCGGCCCGCGCGCCCGCCAGCACGCCCGCCACGACGTCCGAATGGCCGTTCAGGATCTTCGTGGCCGAGTGCATCACGATGTCGGCACCGCGTTCCAGGGGACGCGTGTGCACCGGCGAGGCGGCCGTGGAATCGACGGCGAGCCGTGCCCCCGCCGCGTGGGCGATCTCGGCGGCGGCGGCGATGTCGGTGACCGTCCAGAGCGGGTTGCCGGGGGTCTCGATCCAGACGAGCCGGGTCCGGCCGGGCGCGACCGCGGCGCGCAGGGCATCCAGATCGGCCGTGTCCACGAAGGTAAGCGTCAGGCCGCGCCGGGGCGCCTCCTCGCGCAGCCAGCGCTTCAGCGCCCAGTACATGACCGTGCCGGCGACCACGTGGTCGCCGGGCTCCAGGGCGCCGAACACCGCGGTCGCCGCCGCCATTCCGGAGCCGAACAGCAGCGCGCCGGCCTCCGCACCCTCCAGCATCGCCAGGACGGATTCGGCCTCGCGCACCGTGGCGTTGTCGGGCCGCGCGTAGCTGTAGCCGGAGCTGTAGCCGTTGTCGGGATCGCGGATGAAGGTGGTCGAGACGTGCAGCGGCATGACCACCGCCCGCGTCCCGGGCTCGATCCGGCCCATGGCCTGGGCCGCGAGGGTTCGGGGCGTGAATCCCGGCGCAGCGTCGCTGCGGCTATCCGATGGACCCTGCGGCGCGTTAGGCAGTGACATCTGGCGATTCTCGGCGGATGGAGACGGCCGCGTGCCACGGCGCGTGGGCCCCGGCAAGCCACGCCCGCAACCCGCGCCCGCACCCGCGCCTGCAAGCCACGCCCGCAAGCCCTGCCCGGTGGAGACGAACGATCATGACGGCCGCCATACACGTCCCCCAGGGGGCGCCTCTGTCGCGCTGGCTACGGCTCGCCGCCGCGATCCTGCCGGTGGCGGCCACCGCGGTGGTCGGCTCGATAGCGACCCAGGCCGAGATCCCGGGATGGTATGCCGGCCTGAACAAGCCGGTCTTCAACCCGCCGAATTGGGTGTTCCCGGTCGCGTGGACGATCCTCTACACGATGATCGCGATCGCACTCTGGCGGCTGCTCGGCACCATGCCGCGCACCGGACCGAGCCGCACGGGCTGGTGGCTCGCCCTGGCGGCCTTCCTGGTGCAACTGGTGCTCAACGCCGCCTGGACGCCCGTCTTCTTCACCGCCCACGCGATCGGCGCGGGGCTCATTGTCGTCGCGATGCTGCTCGTGATGGTGCTCTGGACCATCCGGCTGTCCTGGCGGTTCGACCGGATCGCCGCGTGGCTCCTCGTGCCCTACGCCGCCTGGGTGGGCTTCGCGACGCTCCTCAACGCGGCGATCCTGCGGATGAACTGAGCGCGCATGCGGCCTTCGCTCCGTCATCGCGGGCGGAGCGAAGCGACCCGGAGCGGGTGAGCCGCGTCAGGATTCGCCGGCGGGCTTCTCCTCGCCGGCCGGCCGCCCGTCGTCGCGGGCGCGGTGGAGCAGGAAGATCGCGAAGACCATCGTGAGGATCAGCCCCGCCAGCACGCCGAGTTCGATCATCGATGCCTGGAACAGCGCCTGCTTCTCGGGCGACCAGTCCTTGGCGTGCATGATCTCGGAGGATTGCAGCGTGATCACCAGGACGCGCCGGATCGAGGCGATCAGCCCGACGATCAGGAACGGCTCGCAGGTCAGGGTGCCCGACCGCATCGAGACCCGCACCGTGTGCAGGATCTCGATCAGCATGAGCAGGAACAGCAGCCGGTCGATCACCTCCAGGATCTGCTGGGCGCCGCCGAGCGCCCGCATGGCCTCCCAGGTGAGCCCCGCGGCATCGACCAGCGCGACAATGGCGGTGAGGGCGAGCAGGAGACCGAGCGCCGCGTAGATCGCGTGCTCGGTGTGCAGGAAGATCGCGCTGGCGAGCCGCGTCAGGCGGCCCTGGTCTTCCGAATGAGCTGACATCATTCCCCCCTGGAATGTGCCGAAACGATCAGCTTCCGGCGCGCGCGTCCAGCCCATGGACGGGCGCGGCCGATCAATCGGACGCGAGGGTGGCGTTACGCCGCTGACTCGCGGGGCGATTCCTCAGTGGAAGAACGGCAGGGCATGCGGCGCGAGATAGCCGAAGCCGAGGAGTGCGGCTCCGGCGAGACCCAGGAAACCGCCGGCGAAGACCAAGAGGGTGATGCCGGTGATCACCTCGGCCGATGCCAGCACGATGCCGATCTGGAAGGCCGCCGAGGCCAATTCGTAATGGTGGTAACGCAGCAGCGCGAGGTCGCGCCGGCCTTCCGAAGCGCGGGCCTTGGCGGTCAGCTCCTTGCGCCCCTCGCCGGTGGCGGGCTCTGATTCCCAGCGCGTCAGGGTCTTGGCCCACTCGGCACGCTTGGCGGCGATCGCGTCCTGGTTCGGTCCCGGCGGAAGCAGGGCCAGGGCCTCGTCGGCGGTCTTCAGCACCGTGGAGCGGATGGTGCGGGCCTGAAAATAGGCCCATTGGTTTGCGGCCTCGACATTGGCCCCGATCGACTCCGTCTGGGACGCCTTGCCCAGGGTCTCGCTGAAGGCGAGAAACAGCGCCAGCACCGAGATCAGCAGCGCCACGCGCTTGTTCGACCCTTCGATCGCCCCGTGACCACCCGACATCGTTTAGCGCGTCTCCATTGATTCGATGGGGGGAGTCACAGCCCATCGCGGCGCGGGACGCAATGCACCGCGTCGCGTGGGTCCTATTCCGCGGCGATCCGCGGCGGCAGCGGATGCCCGTCGTTGGCCGGATGGGCCGGGTCGAAGGTCGTGGCATCCTCCGGGTCGTCGCGCTCGCCCACGAAGCGGCCGAACAGGCGCTTCAGCAGGCGCGACAGGTCGTCCATCAGGACGAAGATCGCCGGCACGAAGACCAGGGACAGCACCGTCGAGACGATCAGGCCGCCGATCACCGCCACCGCCATGGGCGAGCGGAACTCGCCGCCGATCCCGTAGGCCATCGCCGACGGCACCATGCCGGCCGCCATGGCGATGGTGGTCATCACGATCGGTCGGGCGCGCTTGCGGCCCGCATCCACGATGGCGACGTTCCGGTCGACGCCGGCGCGGATCTGCTCCACGGCGAAATCCACCAGCATGATGGCGTTCTTGGTCACGACGCCCATCAGCATCAGGATGCCGATCACCACCGGCATCGAGATCGGCATGTGGCAGATCAGCAGGGCCAGGATCGCGCCGCCGATGGAGAGCGGCAGCGAGAACAGGATGGTCAGCGGCTGCAGGAAGTTGCCGAACAGCAGGATCAGCACGCCGAAGACCATCATCAGGCCGGCGCCCATGGCCAGCGCGAAGCCCTCGAACACCTCGCCCATGACTTCTGCGTCGCCGGTCTGGCTGATCGTCACCCCGGGCGGCAGGTTCTTGGCCGTCGGCAGGTTCATCACCTGGGTGATCAGCTCGGCGAGCGCATCGGTGCCCTGCATGTCGCCCTCGAGGGCGACGCGCACGGCGCGGTCGTAGCGGTCGATGCCGGTCGGGCCCTGGCCGAGGCTGATATCGGCGACGGTGGCGAGCGGCACGGCGGCCCCGCCCTTGACCGGCACCTTCAGGGTCTCGAGATCGGAGAGCCGGCCGCGCAGGCGCTCGGGCAGCTGCACGCGGATCGGCACCTGCCGGTCGGTGGCGTTGAACTTGGCGAGGTTCATGCCGATGTCGCCGATCGTGCCGACCCGCACCGTCTCGGCGATGGTGTCCGTGCTGACGCCGAGGTCGGCCGCCACCGCGGGCTTCGGCCGGATCCGCACCTCGGTCCGGTCGAGCGGCGCCGTCGACATGACGTTGACGAGGTGGGGGACGCGCTGGGCCTCGCGCTGGAGCTTGGCGGCGACCTCCGCCACCACGGCCTTGTCGGGGCCGGCGATGATCAGCGCGAGATCGCGCTGGCCGCCCTCGCGCAGGGCCCAGAACCGCAGGTCCGGCTCCTCCCGCAGGATCGCCGCGACCTCGGCGTCGACCTGCTTCTGGGTCTTGTGGCGGGCGTTCTTCGGCGTGAGGTTGATGGTCAGGCTCGCGAGCCGCACCTCCTTCTTGGCCGGCAGCTGGCGGCCGCCGTCCACGAACACGCTCTTCACCTCGGGCAGCGCGCGGATCTTCTCCTCGATGCGGTCGGTGACCCGAACCGTGTCCGGGAGCCGGGCGCCCGGCGGCAGCTCGACCACGAACAGGGTGCGGGCTTGGTCCTCCGCCGGCAGGAAGCCCGCGGGCAGCAGGCCCGTGGAGGCGATCGAGGCGGCGAAGCACGCGATGCCGAGCACCAGCGTGATGAACTTGTGCCGGACCGACCAGGCGACGAGGCGGGTGTAGCCGCGCATCACGAAGCCGTCCCGCTCGTGGTCCGGCCCGTGGTCGCGCAGGAAGTAGGCGGCGAGCAGCGGCGTGATCAGCCGCGCCACGAGCAGCGACATGAACACCGCCGCCGCGATGGTCAGGCCGAACTGCTTGAAATACTGGCCGGCGATGCCGCCCATGAAGGAGACCGGCGAGAAGATCGCGATGATTGTCGCCGTGATGGCGATGACCGCCAGCCCGATCTCGTCGGCGGCCTCAAGGGACGCGCGGTAGGGCGACTTCCCCATCCGCATGTGCCGGACGATGTTCTCGATCTCCACGATCGCGTCGTCCACCAGGATGCCGGTGACCAGGGTGATCGCCAGCAGGCTCACGGCGTTGAGCGAGAAGCCGAGTGCGCTCATCACCCAGAAGGTCGGCAGCACCGAGAGCGGCAGCGCCACGGCGGCGATCAGCGTCGCCCGCCAGTCCCGCAGGAACAGCAGCACCACCACGACCGCGAGAGCTGCGCCCTCGATCAGGCCCATCATGGCCGAGTGGTAGTTGCCGATCGTGTTGACGACGCTGGTGTCGATCAGGTCGAACCGCACGTTCGGGTTCGCCGCATGGAGCGCCGCGATCTTCTTGGCGACGCCCACCGAGACGTCGGCGTCGCTGGCGCCGCTCGCCCGGGAGATCGCGAAGGCGACCACCGGCTCGCCGTTGAAGCGCGCGAAGGTGCGGGGTTCCTCGGCGGTGTCGGACAGGGTCGCCAGCTCGTCGAGGCGGACCTTGCGGTTGCCCGGCACGACGATGGAGGTCTTGGCCAGCGTCTCGAGGCTCGCCGAGGCGGCGAGCGCCCGGATCGACTGCTCCTGGCCGCCGACCTCGGCCCGGCCGCCGGCCATGTCGGCCGAGGTCAGACGCAGCTGCCGGTTCACGTCCGCGGCGGTGATGCCCAGCGCCAGCAGCCGGTCGGGCTTCAGGGTGACGCGGATCTCCCGGGCGACGCCGCCCAGGCGCTCGACGCCGCCGACGCCCTTCACGCTCTGCAGGCCGCGGGCGACCACGTCGTCCACGAACCACGACAGGTCCTCGGGGGTCATGGCGGGCGCGGAGGCGCCGTAGACCATGATCGGCAGGCCGGCGATCTCCACGCGGGAGACGATCGGTTCGTCGATGGTGCGCGGCAGGTTCTGCCGGATCTTGGCGATGGCGTCCTTGACGTCGTTGGTCGCCCGATCCTGGTTTACCTCAAGGCGGAACTCGATCGTCGTCGTCGAGGTCCCCTCCGTGATGGTCGAGAGGATGTGCTTGACGCCCTTCACGCCGGCGACCGAATCCTCGACCCACTTGGTCACCTGGGTCTGCAATTCGGACGGGGCCGCCCCCGATTGGGTGATCGTCACCGAGACGATCGGGATGTCGATGTTGGGAAAGCGGGTGATCGGCAGCGAGCGGAAGCTCACCAGCCCGAGGATCATCAGGACCAGGAACAGGACCACCGAGGGCAGGGGCTTGCGGATCGCCCAGGCGGAGACGTTGAGGCGCATGGCCGGATCCTTCGACTCGTCCTACCGCGGGGCCGCGTCGGCGATCGGCGTGCTGCTGGCGGGTGCCGGCACGGGGCGTACCCGGTCGCCGTCGCGCAGGAAGCTGCCGGCGCGGGCCACGACGCTCTCGCCGGCGGCGACGCCCGCGCGGATCTCCGTGAAGCCCTCGGCGGAGAGGCCCGTGGTCACGGGCCGCGCCTCGACGCGCCCGTCCTTCACCACAAGGACGCTGGCGCGGCCGTCGGCGGCGTAGAGCAGGCTGGAGACCGGCACGGCGATGCCCGTACGGCGCGCGATCTCCACGTTGCCGCGGGCGAAGGCGCCGATGCGCAGGGCCGGATCGTCGCCGAGGCGGATGCGCACCTTGCCGAGCCGCGTCGCCCGGTCGACCTCCGGATAGACCCGGCGCACCGTGCCGGCGAGGCGGCGGCCGTCGTCGAGGTCGAGGCTCGCCGGATTGCCGACCTGGAGGCGCGCCAGGGACGTCTCGGGCACCTCGCCCTCCAGCTCGATCTCGCCCCGGGCGATCAGCCGGAACAGCGGCTCGGCCGCCGCGGTGGCGGTGGCCCCGATCCGGGCGGTGCGGCGGTTGATGATCCCGGCCTCGGGGGCGCGGATATCGGTGCGGGCCCGCCGCAGGGCGATCTCGGAGCCCGCGGCGCGGGCGGTGGCGAGGTCGGCCTGGGCGGATTGCAGACCGCCCTTGGCGGCGGCGAGGCGCCCTTCCGCGCCCTGGGCCGCCGAGACGCGCTGCTCCAGCACGGCCGCGGTGGCGTTGCCGGTCTTGGCCAGCGCCTGGGCGCGTTCCAGGGACTGCCGCGCCTCGACGTTGACGGCCTCCGCCTGGACGATCTGGCTCCGGGCCTGGACGATGGCCGCCTCGGCTCGGGCGATCGCCGCGGCGTTGGAGGCCTCCTGCGTGGCGATCATCTCCAGCGACAGCTTGGCGAGGACCTGCCCCTTGGTGACGCGGTCGCCCTCCTCGACGAGCAGGTCGGTGATGCGCAGGCCCTCGACTTCGGGGGATACGAGGATCTCGTCCCGGGGGACCAGCGTGCCGGTGACGACGGCCCGCTCGACGATCTCGCGGCTTTCGGCCGGCACGACAGTCACCGCGGGGGCGATGGCGGCCGCGTCGGGAACGGCGGCAGTCTCGACGGCCCGGGCCGGCGCCGCGGCGAGGATCGCGAGCCCGCACAGGAGACTGAGGCGGGACGCGCGCCAACGGACATACTTCACGACGGGGGCCTCACAATCGGCGCTCGATTGATCTTGTCTCTCCCTCGCCGGGCAGGTCGGCGTTTTCATGGCGAGTCATCCTGGATGCGGATGAGAATAGCGCCATTGCGCGATGCCGTCGCCGGGCCTCGCGCCGCAGGGGATTGGCGCCGACGAACCGCGGCTGTTGCGTTCGGTCCCCCTGCAACCGGCGACGAACGGCGACGTTAATACCGTGAAGGTCTTTTCGCGACCGGGGAGGGATCGATGAGCATTTTCCAGATTAGGCAGACAAAGAGCGGCGCCGTGCTCTGGACCGGGGCGGCCGATGACGAGCAGACGGCCCTCGACGCGATGGCGCGCGAGGCGGGATATCGTGACTTCTCTTCGCTGCCGGACGCGATCCGCGCCGACGGGATCGAGGCCGCGAAGCTCGATCTGATCTCCTGAGCCCAACCTGAAACACGTCCGCCGGAGCGAGCTTCGCTTCGGCGGCGTTTAGAGACGGAGTTCGCTCTCCCGCCTCGCTGCGCCCGCAAGGACGCCCGCCCCGGACCGTCGCGGGCCGATCATTCAGAGGTGCCGCACCAACGCCTCGATCGCCGCTGCGCAGCCCCGGACCGCATCCGGATCGTGCAGGGCGCCGATCACCGCCGGGTCGAGGGCGAGGCCGTCCCGGATCAGGCCCGGCCAGGCCGAGGCCGGGGGCCAGCCCGGATGGACGATCGCGGCGCCGAGCCGCGCCAGCGCCTCCGCCTTCTCGGTCTGCTCGCCGTAGGCCCGCTCCTCGGGCAGGCAGAGGAAGCGCTTCGCTTGCGCGGCGGCGAGCGCGACCACACCGTCGCCGCCGCCCCCTACCAGCAGCGCCGCCTGCGCCACCCGCGCCTCGACGTCGGGGACCCAGCCGTGCAGGTGCAGGTTGTCCGGCGTCTCGCCGCTGCCCGAGACCGGCCCGAGGACGTGCCAGGGCCGGTCGGGCACCGCCCGCGCCGCCGCGGCGAGATCCGCGAGGCTGCCCCCCGTGCCGCCGCGGCCGAACACCACCACGATGTCCCGGCTGCCCTCGGTGAGCCCTTGGGCCGGAGCGCCGAGGAAGCCCGCATACAGCGTCTTGGCCCGGACCCAGTCCGGGACGGACGACCCGTCGAGCGCGGCGGGGAAGGGCGCCAGCAGTCGCGTGGCGCTGCGGAAGGCTTCGAGGTGCGGCCGGTCGGTCCGCGTTCCGGCAAGCCGCACCACCAGGGTCGGCACCGACAGCAGGCGCGCCAGGAGCGCGACCTCCACCGAGACGTCGACCACGAGCAGGGCCGGGTCTGTTCGCTCCGCCCAGGCGGCGATGCGTGCCATCCGGGCGCGGATGCCGGGATGGTTCAGAGGGGCGTAGTGGAGCGCCTGCGGCCGCTCGGCCTCGCCGTCCCGGCCGTCGAAGGCCGCGGCGCCGAGGGGGCGATCATCGGGCAGGTCGACGACGTCGAGGCCGGCGGTGTCGAAGCCGGCGAGCGTGCCGAGGATCGTGCAGGGTCGAGGCAGGGCCCCCGCGACGGCCCGGGCGCGCTGGAGATGGCCGGCGCCCTGGTGGTGGACGTACCAGCCGATGCCGCGGGTCACGCGGCGGCCTTCAGGGAAAGGGCGAGGGCGTCGAGATCCGCGACCGCTTGATCCAGGGCACATTCCCGCGCCGGCGCGCTGCGGGATTCGAGGATGCGGTCGGCCCGCTCCACGAAGGCGATGTCGTTGGGGCAGGCGCCGACGGAGTCGAGATCCTCCGGGGCGAGCCCGAGCCGCCCGCAGGCTGCGACGCGGGCCTCGGGGTCCAGATGGAAGGCCCGGCGCAGCGCCGCCCGGCGCAGGATCAGCGCCTGCCAATGGGCGGCCTCCGGCAGCAGGTAGGCCTCTCCGTGAAGGACACGGGCGCGGCGCAGCATCTCGGTGGCCATGCCCCCCGAGACCCGCCCCTGATGGCGGGACGAGACCAGAACATGCACCTCCGGGCAGTGGCGCAGGCGCGCCCCGTTGGCGCGCAGGAGCCCGACCAGGGCATTGTCCTCGCCGCAGGGCAGCGCCGGCAGCCCCCCGACCGACCGGTACAGGACGGCCGGAACGGCGAGGCTCGCCCCGGTATGGTCGCCGTGGCGGGGGGCGGGATCGTGCGGCGGCGGGTCCAGGAGATCCTCCAGGCGGCGGACACCGGACCAGTAGCGCTCGATGCGTGCGTGCAGGGCCACGAGGTCGGGATCCGCGGTGCCGTCCTCGTCGATCACGAGCCGGCCGCCGACGACGTCCGCGGCCTCCAACGCGCGCAGGTTCGCCGTCACCCAGTCGGCGGGCAGGCGGGCATCCGCGTCGGTGGTGAGGAGGATTCCGTCCGGCTGTCCGTCGGCCTCCAGCCAGTCGGCCCCGGCCTCCAGCGCCATGCGCCGGGCCGTGCCGACATGGGCCTCAGCGCCGGCCAGCTCGACGTCGGTCAGGCGGAGGGCGAGGGTTGCGAGAATGCCCGAGGCTTCGACGTCCCGCACCGCCTGGACGGTCCCGTCCGTGCAGTTGTTGGTGAGAACCACAACCCTGAGGGGCGCCCGTGCCGAAACGCCCTCCTGCGCGGCCAGGGAGGCGAGCAGGCGGGGCAGGCGCTCGGCCTCGTTCCGGGCGGGAATGCAGACGACGCAGGGCAGGGGGGCCGGATGGTCGGCGTCCGTGGTCATGTCAGGTCTCCCGTGGCACCGTCATGCGCCGCGGAGGTCGGGGGCGGGGCGTCGAGCCGCCGGGCTCCGGGCTCGGGTGCGGAAATGCGGCACGGCGCGCGTATCTGCGCCGGTCAGCCGCGTCCTCCGGCGACGCGCAGGGCGGGCCGCGCCCGCTCGGCGCAGCGCGCGATCACCGCATCGTACGCTTCCAGGTAGCGTCCTGTCATGGCGGTGGCGTCGTAGAGCGCCTCGGCCCGGTCGCGGCAGGCCCGGCGCGACAGGCCGGCGGCCTCCCGGATGGCCACTGCGAGATCCTGCGGATCGTCCGGACGGGCGAGGCGGCCGCAGGACGCGTCCAGGATGTCGGGCATGGCGCCACGGCGGAAGGCGGCCACGGGGGTGCCGCAGGCGAGCGCCTCCGCCACGACGAGGCCGAAGGGCTCCTCCCAGCGGGGCGAGACGATCGCGACCCGCGCCCGGCCGAGATGATGGGCCAGATCCCGGTGCGCGAGATGGCCGAGATGCGTCAGGTCCGGCCCCATGCGTGGGGCGATCTCGGCGGCCCAGTAGCCGGGATTGAGCTTCGGGCCGGCGAAGGTCAGCGGCAGCCCGGCGGCGCGGGCGGCGTCGATGGCGAGGTGCAGACCCTTCTCGGGCACGATTCGGCCCGACCAGAAGGCGAAGGCCGGAACGTCGGCTTCTTCCGAGAACACGAAGGTCGACAGATCGACGCCGTTGTCGACCACCTGCGCGTTCGGGACGAGATGCGCCCATTCCTGCGCCAGCGACGGCGAGACCGCGAGGAAGGCCATGTCGGGATCGGCGTCGACGATGCCGGCGACCAGGGACTCGAACGGCGGCGTGTGCAGCACTGTCACCCAGGGGAGGCCGATCCGGGTGCTCTCGCGCAGCGGCAGCGCGTGCAGGGAATTGTTGTGGACCAGATCGAAGCCCCCGGCCGCAACCATCTCCATCATGCGCCGGTAGGCCTCGTGCTCCGCCCGGTCGATCGCCTCCTCGCGGTCCGGGTCCAGGAGGGCGTCCCCGGTGGGATCGCAGAGCATCACGGGATCGAGCGCCGGGTCCGAGCCCCGGCTGGCGAACAGCGTGACGTCGTGCCCGTGCCGCTTCAGCGCGACGGTGAGGAGATGCGTGTGCATCTCCAAGCCGCCGGCATAGGGCTGGCCGATCGGGTATTTCAGATGTGCGAGGACAGCGATCTTCACGCGCGCACCGGATCCGGTTGGGTGGGGATTTCTGCCGCCCGCAGCGGCGCGAAAGGACTTCTTTCCGCGGCGAGGGTGGCGGGGATCATGCCGAATGTTTCTTCAACAAGCGTTGCGTTGGAGGGTCTGGAGCGACGACGAACGCGACGCTTGCCGACTTCCTAAGCGCCGCGGCCTGAACCAAAGATGATCGAAATGAATGGGGGCCCGTTCACGCCGGGCCGCGGCGGCCCCGTTTCTCGGCTGTCCAGGACCGCGGTCGCGAGGCGCGCCTCGGCCTGCTAGGCTGCGTCTCGCGCGCCGGACGCGCGGCCGGGACGGAGAGGGTGTCGATGGGGCTGCCGTTCGGGCTGAGCGTCTTCGCGGTGGGCGTTGCGGCGCTGGCGGTCATCACCCTGGCCGCGGGCGTGAAGATCGTCCCACAGGGCTACGTCTACACGGTGGAGCGTTTCGGCCGCTACGCCCGCAGCCTCGATGCCGGCCTCGGACTGATCACCCCCTTCGTCGAGCGGATCGGCCGGCGGGTGAACGTCATGGAGCAGGTGATCGACGTGCCGAGCCAGCAGGCCTTCACCCGCGACAATGCCGGCGTCACCATCGACGCGGTGGTGTTCTACCAAGTGCTCGACGCGGCGCGCGCCTCCTACGAGGTCTCGAACCTCGACCTCGCCGCCACCACCCTGACGATGACCAACATTCGCACCGTGGTCGGCGCGATGGATCTCGACCAGCTCCTCGCCCACCGTGACGAGATCAACGAACGCCTGCTCCGGGTGATGGATGCGGCGGCCTCGCCCTGGGGCGTCAAGATCAACCGGATCGAGATCAAGGATATCGTGCTCCCGGCCGATCTCGCCGGGGCCATGGCCCGCCAGATGAAGGCCGAGCGCGAGAAGCGCGCCTCGATCCTGGAGGCGGAGGGGCAGCGCGCCGCCGAGATCCTCCGGGCCGAGGGACGCAAGCAATCGGCGATCCTGGAGGCGGAGGGCCGGCGCGAGGCCGCCTTCCGCGACGCGGAGGCCCGTGAGCGCTCCGCCGAGGCCGAGGCGGCGGCGACCGGCATGGTCAGCCGGGCGATCGCGGAGGGCGACATCGCGGCGGCGAATTTCCTCGTGGCCGAGAAATACGTCGAGGCCGTACGGGCGATCGCCACCGCGCCGAACCAGCGGGTGGTCGTGGTGCCGATCGAGGCGGCGGCTCTCGCCGGCACCCTGGGCGGGATCGGTGAACTCACCCGCACCGTGTTCGGCGATGGTCCCTCGGCGCCCAGGCGCACCGGAACGCCGCCCAACGTCGCCCCGCCGCGGACCTGACGCCGGCGATGCCCGCCTCCGTCGCCGACGCCGTCGCGGCTCTCGGGCCCGCCTGGAGCTGGGTGATCGCCGGGCTGGCCCTGGCGGGGGCCGAGATCCTGCTGCCCGGCGTCTTCCTGATCTGGCTCGGCCTCGCCGCCGTCGCGACGGGCGTGGCCGCCGCCGCGCTGCCCCTGCCCTGGCAGGGTCAGACCCTGCTGTTCGCGGTGCTGGCCGTCGGCTTGGTCGCCGTCGCGGCGCGCCTGCAGCGTCGGGGTGCCGGACCGCCGGCTCCCGCGCTGAACCGCGCCGACAGGGGCCTCATCGGGCGCGCCGGCGTGCTCGACGAGCCGATCGTGCAGGGGGCTGGCCGCATCCGCTTCGACGATACGCTCTGGCGGGTCGAGGGACCCGATCTGCCGGCTGGGGCACGGGTTCGGGTGACGGCCATTCGCGGGACGATCCTGCAGGTGGAGGCCGCGTGAGCGCGTCTCCGCGGATCCCCGCCTCAGGCTGAGGCCCGGGGCCGTTCGAATCGCCGGGCGAGGTGCTGCAGCCGGGGCCTGACCCTCAGGAACACGCCGTAGAGACGCTCAAGGACCTGCAGGACGCGGCCCGACCGCGCGAGGAGCCCGAGCGGGCGCAGAACCGGGATCGCGCGCCACATCGCCGCGAAGGCCGCGGCGCCGGTGAGGACGGACTCGCCCTCGCGGGCATGGAAGCGCGCCAGCATGTCCGCCCGCGAGGCCGGGCAGGTGTCCGCATCCTCTGTCACGTCGACGAAGGTGATCGCGCCGCGCCGGTCCAGCCGGCGCATCAGCGCGATCTCGCGCCGGCAGAGGGGGCAGCCTCCATCGAACCAGACGACGACCTGTTCCATGGTCGACGATATAGGCCGGCGCCGAGGTCGGGCCAGATTGCGCGTCCGGCCTCGGCCTGCGGGACGGCGTCGCGGTCATCCGAACGCACCGACCTCGTGCTGGATCATCCCGGAGATCTCGCGGACCTGGTCGAACATCCGGCGGATCGGCTGGAACAGGTTGGCGTGCTCCGCCTCGTAGGTGCCGACGTCCCGCGGGCCGGCCGGCTCGCCGAAGTTCAGGCCGAGCGTCGGATCCGGCGTGATCGGGAAGATCGCGTCGAGGAGCTTCAGGCAGCCGTCGATGTCCAGCCGCAGGAAGCGCTCCAGCAGCTGCTCGCGTGAGATGCCCGCCTGGGGCCGGAAACCCGGGATGTGCACCGCCAGGAACCAGATCCGGTGGATCAGCGCGAGCCGCAGGGCGTGGAGCAGGGTCAGCCGCGCCGACATGGCGGGAAGGTCCGGGGCGGCCGCGCGCAGGGCGAGCCAGTCGCGGGTCAGGCGTCCGAACAGGTTCCGGAGCGCGGGGGCGAGATCGAGGCGCTCCAGGGCCCCGGAGATCACGACCAGCTCGTCCCTGCGGAAATCCTTCTGCGTGCGCCGCGCCCGCTCCAGCCACACGGCCGGATCGAGGGTGTCGATATAGGCGCGCAGCACGTCGAGGTCGCCCACCGAGGCGGCGTGCTGCACCAGCCGGAAGGCCCGGGAGAAGCGCACCGAATCGCGGCGCATGTCGCGGAACAGGTCCGGGCCGCGCTGGGCGGCCCGGCCGATCCCGTGCAGGGAATTCGCCAGGAAGCCGAGCTGGTGCAGGATCGCGTTGTTGGGGATCGCCCGCATCTGGCGCGGATGGGTGATCCGCGCCGGGCCGCCATTGTCGGTCTGGCGTGCCACCGGACGTGAGCCGGTCCGGTCGATCAGGCTCGGGCCGAAGGTGCCGAGCAGGGCGGCGTAGCCCGGATCGTCGACCAGCGCCTCCATGTCCTGGCGGGCCGCGGTGAAGAATTCGAGGGCGAAATCCGGCTCGGCGTAGATCGGATCGACCTTGGCGTCTGCCGCCTTGGGATGGTCGTTCAGGGCGTAGTCCGAGAACGAATCCTCCTCCGTCACGTCGAGCGCGTAGACGTGCTCGGCGATGCGGGCGACGCTGGCGCGGGCCAGCGCCTCGGTGCCGTACAGCAGGTAGCCGTCGGTGCCCTGGAAGCTCGATTCGAGCCGGACCCGGATGCCGGCCTTGCGGGCGCGGTCCCGCGCATCCTCGGGGGCGAGGTAGGCGAGGCGGTCGCGCAGGGAGGTCGGATGGGCGCCGCGCCCGATCGATTCGCCGTGCGTGTCGAAGATCGCGAGCTCGACGTCGGACAGGCCGTTCTGGACCAGCATCTCGGTGATGCGCAGCCGCAGCCGCTCGATCCAGAAGGTCGCCGCGAGCTGGCCGACATAGCGGCCCGAATCGGAATAGCCGAACTGCACGGTCAGCCGGCCGATGCGCTTGAGATACTGGCGCCAGTGGGGGTTGCGCAGGGCGTCGTCGAGCACCCGGATGCCCTGTTCGAGGGCGCTCGCCGTCTCGAACAGCGGCGTGATCTCCAGCTTGTCGGCGATGCCGTAGTGCCGCGCCAGCCAGAGGGCGGCCAGCAGGGTGTAGCCGGTCTCGGTCTCGGCGATGAGGAAGCGCACCGGATGGGTGCCGTCGACGTGCTTGAGGATCTGGGCGATCGTCATCATCAGCCGGGCGGCCGAGGCCCGCTCGGCCGCGAGCGCCCCGAAATCGACGGCGACCGGCCGGACATCGTTCAGCAGGGTGTGGATCGTCGCGAGGTGCGACCGGCGCCGGGCCGCGTCGGTGGGCTCGCCTTCGAGGTCGATCACCCGGCGTACCGCATTGTGGATCTGGCTGGCGTTCAGCCGGAAATGCGGCAGGGCGTTCGACAGGCCGTGCGTCGCGACGCCCGCGCGCAGGACCGCGATCCGCCGTCTGTCGGCCCCGTCGTCGGCAGCCTCGAGGGCCTTGGTCAGCGCGGCGACGAGGGCGCCCGCGTCGGTCTGGGCGCGCTCGCGCTCGATGATGAGGGCCAGGGCGAAGCGGTGCACCGCCTCAAGGGACGGCTGGTCGCCGAGGCGCGGCGCCACGGTGAGCTGGCGGTTCACCGCCGCCAGCGCGTTCTCGGCGAGGGCACGGACCTCCCGGCAAGCGGGACTCGCGGGGAGATCGCGCATCACCCGGTCGAACTGCATCCGCTTCGAGATCAGCCGGTAGCGGAGGGTGTCCCACCATCCGATGTCGGTCCGCCCGTCCGTGTCGCAGCCGACCCAGCTGGCGATGGCGAAGGGGCGGGGCGTCAGTTCGGTCCAGCGGTCGGGCCAGCGGGCGCGGGCGGCGTCGAGCAGGGCGCCGTTGAAGGCGTCGAGGGCGAGCCGCCCGTTATTGGCCGCCGCGCAGGCCTGCTCGAACTCGACGTCGAGGGTGATCGGCGCGTCCGGCCGCGTGGACAAAGTCGCCGCCCGTTCGATCAGCCCGGCGCGGGCCGCAGCGTCGGGCAGGCTCGCGGCCTCGGCGAGGAGGCCGGCGACGGCCCGGGGCATGCCGAAGGTGGGATGGGCGGTGAACACCACCGCGAAGGCGGTGCGGTGGATGAGGGCCGCGAAGGCCTCGACGCTGTCCGACCGGTCGGGGATTGCCGCCACGAGACGGGCGGGAATCCCCGCCTGCGGATCCTCGGGGCTGGCATCGAGCCCGACATAGGCCCGCAGCCGCTCCGCCCGGGCCGCCAGGGCTTCGGCGCGCAGGCGCACGAACAGGCCGTCCAGGTCGCCTGCCGAGATCTCGTTCCTGTCGAACCGCCGGGTGATCGCCAGGGTCACCGCCAGGACGGGATTGCGGAACGGGTCCTCCCGGGCCTGTTCCCGGGCAGCCTCAATCAGTCCGAGGAGGTGCGCCTCCAGTTCCTCGGGCTCGCGGCTCGGCTCGTGCTGCATCGGTCGGTCCCGGCTCCGGTCTGCCCGCATCTACCCGGTCCGGCGGCGCACGCAAGGAGCGTTCCGCCGCGATCGGGGACGCGATCGGACACGCGACGGGGTGGCGGCGGCCTGAACCGCAGGTTAGAGCTTGCCGCCTTATGGAGCGCCTGTTCATCATCCTGGCCATCCTGGTTTTCGCCATCGCCGTCGTCGCCGTCGCCGCGATGGTGGCTCGCGGCCGGCGCGAGCCCCTGCGCATGGGCTCCGACCTCGATCTTGAGGACGAGGATCTGCTCATCGGCTCGGTCGGTCCCCGCAGGAGCCCGATCGACCGCAGCGCACAGGTGCTCGATCCGCGAGTGCTGGATCTGGAAGCGATGGAATTGGAACCGATCCGCGCCCTCGACAGGACGCAGCGCAGCGAGGCGCTCCACCGCGATCCGCCCGGAGGCAGCCGATGACGGTGAGCCTGCGCGGGGCGGCCGGTCTGCTGCTGGCCGGCCCCCTCTACCTGACGATGGCGCAGTCCGTTTCGGCCGCGCCGGGCGGAAAGCCGCCTGCGCCGGACGTTCCGGCACAGACCGCGCCCGCTGCGCCGGCTCCCGCCCCGGAGCCGAGTGCCCCTCAGGCGACGAGCCCGACGCCGGCGGCCGGCCCGGCCCTCGAGCAGCCCTGTGGGACCCAGGCGGCCCGCTTCGAGAGCGGCAAGGGCTTCAAGATGGTGATCACGCGGTCCGGGCAGATCCGCACGACGAACCCGCTCAGGCCGCTGACGCCCGAACTGAACGAGGTGCTCCAGGTCGTGATTGCCGGGAAGGTCGCCACCGCCTACGGGCCTGACTTCACGACGCTGCGGCGCGGCGGCGCCCCGGCGGGGATCGAGGCGATGCTCGGCGGCCCGATTCGCTGGCAGCCGACGCTGCCGACCTTCCCCGATCCGATCGCGATCGTCACCGAGGAGGGCACGCCGCTGGCGCAGCTCACCTTCCGCGCCTGCGAGACGCCGCCCGCCGTCAAGGCGCCGAAGGAGCCGAAGGCCGAGGCACGCAAGAAGGCGCCCCGGCACGCGGCGCCGAAGGCCGCCGCGGCCCCGAAGACGCCCCCCGGCTTCTCCATGCCTCAGGGGGCGATCGCCGAGTAGCGGCTACTTTTGCTTGGCGATGACCTTGTCCTTGATGCCGTCGTAGACGGTCTTCGGGATGATCTTCTTGGAGACGAGATCGTCCTTCCCGCGATACGGCCGCCCCTTGATGATCGCGGCCGCGCGCGCCGCGCCGATACCCGGCAGGGCGTCGAGTTCCTCGGTGCTGGCGCTGTTGAGGTCGATGAGCGCGCCCTTTGCGGCGTTGGGCGATCCGGCCACCGGTGCGCTCGGTGCCATGGGCTTCGCGGGGGCCGTCGGCGCTGCGGTCGTCGGCGCCTGGGGCGCCTGCGCCAGCGCGGGGGCCGCCACGAGGCTCGACAGGAGGGCGAGAAGGGCGAGGGTCTTGGTGGAGGAAGCCATGGCGTTCTCCCGAAGGACGCGGCCCGCTGCGCGGTGCCGTCGTGGCAGATCTGCGACGGCCTGCTTGAACCCGCGCTTAACGGTTGTGGTTCTGCACCCCTAGCCACGGGCCGGCGCCGGAGTTATAAGCCCGCCCTCATCCGTATCCCGCGGTGTGCGTGGCGATCCTCGATTGAGGAGCCGCCCGCGCGCCGCTTTGTCCGCGGCGTCACGAAGGATCCTGCCATGGCCGTTCCGAAGCGAAAGACTTCCCCCTCCCGCCGCGGCATGCGCCGCTCGGCCGACGCCCTGAAGGCGCCGACCTATGTCGAGGACAAGGATTCGGGCGAGCTGCGCCGTCCGCACCACATCGACCTGAAGACCGGCATGTATCGCGGCCGTCAGGTTCTCAAGGTGAAGTCCGCCGAGGCCTGAGCCTCGCGAAGGCGGCGCCTCAGGCGAGGCGCCGCGCGGCCTCCGCGTAGCGCGCGGCGGCCATCTGGGTCCGTGTCAGGCGTGACGGCAGCAGCGTCGGATCGTCGGCCGTGAGCAGCTGGGCGACAAAGCCGGCGCGGGGTCTTCCTCGGCCCGCGCGATCCGCCGGCCGACCCTCCGGTTCCCCCTCGGACCGCCCCCCGTCGATCACCACCAGCGCCTGGGCTGCGGTCTCGGCCGGCTCCGGAGACGCGTCCGGCTCCGACACCGGCTTGCGCCGGGTGGAGCGGACCTGTGTCGGGCCGAGACGGCTGACTGTTCCGATACGCACCATGCGCACACCTTTCGCACGTTTCCGTGCCGATGTCGCAAAGGTGGGGCCGGTGTTTACTAATCGTCAACCCTTTGTTCGCTCGCGCCGACGGGAATTTACTTTTTCGCCAGCGCTTCGAGCCGCTGCTGCATCTCCAGCATCTGGCGCTTGAGATCGTCCAGTTCGCCCCCGGCATAGGGCGTGGGCTGTGTCGGCGCCGGCGGCTGCGTCCCGGGGGCGGGCGGCCCGAAGCCCGTGAACATCTTCATGGCGTCGCCGAAGAAGTTCATGTTGGTGCGCACCTGCTGCTCGATCGCGTTCTGGAACGCCGACGGACCGAAGCTCTGAGCGAATTTCTCGCGGAGCCCGTCCTGATCCTTGGCAAAATTCGCCATCGAGAATTCGAGGAAGCTCGGCACCATTGTGCGCATGCTGTCGCCGTAGAAGCGGATCAGCTGGCGCAGAAAGGCCACCGGGAGCAGGTTCTCGGCGCCGGCCTTGTTCTCCTGCTCGAAGATGATCTGCGTGAGGACCGAGCGGGTGATGTCGTCGCCGGTGCGCGCGTCGTACACGACGAAATCCTCGCCGTTCTGGACCATCGTGGCGAGGTCCTCCAGCGTCACGTAGGTCGAGGTACCTGTGTGATAGAGGCGCCGGTTGGCGTACTTCTTGATGACGGTCTGGGTGGCCTTGACGGTATCCGCCATCGGGAACGGCCTTTCTGGACTCGGGACCGGGGGGCGTTGCAGACGCGCGGTGCAGTCTGGCGGGGCTGTCTTCGCGCCCGCAGCACGATCCTTAAAGCCTTCCCCGGGCGCAGAAAACAGCAAACTGCACCTCTTCAACGCAGAATAATGCAGAGGGTGTGGGGCCGGAGCGCCATTTCAGTTTCGCGGACGCGTCATCGGCACGTTTTGGCGCTTTGATAGACAACCTTGACTTCGCCCATCTCAAGCCCTTCATCCCAGGGCCGGCACAGAGCGCGCCCCAAAACGTGGAAGGCGCGCCGGCTCGCGAGAGGAGAACGTTCACATGGCAGGCAGCGAAGAGATCGTCATCGTCGGGGCCGCGCGCACGCCGGTCGGCTCGTTCGGCGGCGCCTTCGGGGCGGTGCCGGCCCATGAGCTCGGTGCGACCGCCATCAAGGCCGCCCTGGAGCGGGCCAAGGTCTCGCCCGACGATGTGGACGAGGTGATCTTTGGCCAGGTCCTCACTGCGGGCGCCGGCCAGAATCCCGCCCGTCAGGCGGCCATCAAGGCCGGCATTCCCGAGAAGGCCACCGCCTGGGGCCTCAACCAGGTCTGCGGCTCGGGCCTGCGCACGGTCGCGATCGGCATGCAGCAGATCGCCAACGGCGACGCCAAGGTCATCGTCGCCGGCGGCCAGGAGTCGATGTCGCTCTCGCCCCACGCGCAGTACCTGCGCGGCGGCCAGAAGATGGGCGACGTCAAGCTCGTCGACACGATGATCAAGGACGGGCTCTGGGACGCCTTCAACGGCTACCACATGGGTCAGACCGCCGAGAACGTCGCCCAGGCCTTCCAGCTCACCCGCGAGCAGCAGGATCAGTTCGCGACCCGCTCGCAGAACAAGGCCGAGGCCGCCCGCAAGGAGGGCCGCTTCAAGGACGAGATCGTCCCCGTCACCGTGCCGGGCAAGAAGGGCGACACCGTCGTCGACACCGACGAGTACATCCGCGACGGCGCCACCATCGAGGCCATGGCCAAGCTGAAGCCGGCCTTCGCCAAGGACGGCACCGTGACGGCCGCCAACGCCTCGGGCCTCAACGACGGCGCCGCCGCCCTCGTGCTGATGTCGGCCTCGGAGGCCGAGCGCCGCGGCCTGACCCCGCTCGCCAAGATCAAGTCCTGGGCGACCGCGGGCGTCGATCCCAAGGTGATGGGCACCGGCCCGATCCCGGCTTCCCGCAAGGCCCTGGAGAAGGCCGGCTGGAAGCCCTCCGACCTCGACCTGATCGAGGCCAACGAGGCCTTCGCGGCCCAGGCGCTGGCGGTGAACAAGGACATGGGCTGGGACGACGCGAAGGTGAACGTCAACGGCGGCGCCATCGCCATCGGCCACCCGATCGGCGCGTCCGGCGCCCGCGTCCTCGTCAC
Source organism: Methylobacterium sp. 1973 (assembly GCF_040545035.1). Lineage (NCBI taxonomy): Bacteria > Pseudomonadati > Pseudomonadota > Alphaproteobacteria > Hyphomicrobiales > Methylobacteriaceae > Methylobacterium > Methylobacterium sp. 1973. The sequence continues at coordinate 211,934 of NZ_JBEPLA010000001.1, read as the reverse complement.
GCTGCTGCACGAGATGAAGCGCCGCGACGCCAAGAAGGGCCTCGCCACCCTCTGCATCGGCGGCGGCATGGGCGTCGCGATGTGCATCGAGCGGACCTGAGCGCAGCGGGGCGTCAGCCCCGCTGGACAACTTAGACTTAAGGCCGAGATCACAAAAATTCGCGTGCGGACGCCATCCGCACGCGGCATCACGGGATGCGAACAGGAGGAAACAATGGCTCAAGGACGCGTCGCCCTGGTCACGGGCGGCACTCGCGGTATCGGCGCGGCGATCTCGAAGCGGCTCAAGGACAAGGGCTATCGGGTTGCGGCCAATTACGGCGGCAACGACGAGGCGGCCAACGCCTTCAAGGCCGAGACCGGCATCCCGGTCTTCAAGTTCGACGTGGGCGATCTCGCGAGCTGCGAGGCCGGCATCAAGGCCGTCGAGGCCGAGCTGGGGCCGATCGAGGTGCTGGTGAACAACGCCGGCATCACGCGGGACGGCGCCTTCCACAAGATGACCTTCGACAAGTGGCAGGCGGTCATCAAGACCAACCTCGACTCGATGTTCACCTGCACGCGTCCGCTGATCGAGGGCATGCGCAGCCGCAACTTCGGCCGCATCATCATCATCTCGTCGATCAACGGCCAGAAGGGCCAGGCCGGCCAGACCAACTACTCGGCCGCCAAGGCCGGCGTGATCGGCTTCGCCAAGGCCCTGGCGCAGGAGAGCGCGTCCAAGGGCATCACGGTGAACGTGATCGCGCCGGGCTACATCGCCACCGAGATGGTGATGGCGGTGCCGGAGGAGATCCGCAATAAGATCATCTCCACGATTCCCACGGGTCGCCTGGGCGAAGCCAGCGAGATCGCGCACGCGGTCGAGTACCTCGCCAGCGACGAGGCCGGCTTCGTGAACGGTTCGACGCTGACCATCAACGGCGGCCAGCACTTCGTCTGATCGCCAGCGGGCGCGCCGGATCGATCCGGCGCGCCCGACGCAGGGCCGAGGCCCCCGCGGCCGGTCCCTCTCGCGCCCGATCGCTTCGATGACGGCCGCCTCGGGCTGCGCCTCATCGCGTGCGCCGCGCAGCCGGCGCGCCGCCCGTTCCCCATCGGGACGCGCTTCGCCCGTGCAGACCGTCGCCGCGGAGAGAGTCCGGCGGCGCCCGCTGATCGCCCGAGTGCCAGACGTCGCGCGGATCCCGCAGATCGGCGACGCGGACGATCCGACCCGGCAAGCCTGACGAAAGTCCTACCTGGCCTGCCCGGTCTCCGCGCGGCTTCGGGATAACGGGCATTGCGGGCAGCGATCGGCCCCGGCGCCCGCGTGTTCTGCGACACGAACAATTCGACCTGCCTCGTATAGACCTTCTTTCATCGGCTCGCGGATGGTCCTGCCGACAGAAATCGAGGTCCCGGGCGTCATGAACAACTGGTTTCACGGTAAATTCGGCGATCATTTTATCGGTGGCGGCCAGGACAGTTCTTTGCGCGATACGGCTTCGCGTGCCGGCCAGAGCGAGGGCAGCCTCAACCGCACGCTGCCCACCGTCGCGAAGCTCGGTCTCGCCGCGGCCTGCGCCCTGGGCTTGGCCGCCTGCGTCACGCCGCAGGAGCGCCACGCGATGGATCAGAACCAGTGCTACGCCTTCGGCTTCGAGCCCGACACTGACGGCTTTGCCGAGTGCATGATGGGCCTCCATCAGCAGCGCGCCGTCGCCCAGGCCAATAGCAACCTGTATTGGCAGGCGCAGCTCGCCGAGCAGAACCGCCGCCGCGAGGCCCGGCAGGATCTCTACAAGATCGCCAGCCTGCAGCGGAGCGGCGACCCCCGCTTCCCCATCTGCGGCGCCTCGTCCGATGGCGGCATGGATCGCCGGACCATGACTTGGTACGGCCCGAACTGCCGCGCCCGCTGACCGCTATCAGGGAGATCGACGATGTCGGACGTCATCACGCCGCGGCCGGGGAACGCCAGCACGTTCATCTTCGCCACGACGGCGATGTTCGCGGCCACGATCGGGATGGTCACGCAGGACTGGGGATGGTTCGTCTTGGCGATGCTCGGAAGTGCCGGGGTGCAGTGCGTGATCTACATGCCGCTTCAACGATGGTTCGGCTGGAAGCCGCTCGATTTCGGCCATCTGGGTCATCTCGTCCTGCTGCTCTCCCCGCTCTGAGACGCCCATCCCCGGCAGCGCCCCGAGGGGCTGCTGCCGGTTCTCCGGATCGCTCACCCCGAGACAACGCTCATGACGCTCGCCCTGATCATCACCGGCTTCCTCATCGTCAACTTCATGATGGCCGGCGTCTTCTCCCTCGTGGCCCTGTGGGCCGACTGAGCCGCACCCCTTAGGGCGCGCCGACGCAGTTGGCGTAGAAGGTCGTGGTCGCAGGCCAGTCGGAGAAGACGCCCAGCACGCCCACCTGCCCGTGCAGGACATCGAGCAGCCGCAGGATGTCGCCGTCGCCGGTCACCACCGGCTTGATCGACTGATAATAGTACCCGCCGCCGCCCTTCAGGGGGCCCGAGCGCTCCAGGGACCACGCGATCAGGCCCAGGCCGGCCTTCTTCGCCTCCCGGGCGTAGGTCGAGGGCTCGATCGTCCCGTCAGGCCCCGGCCGCACCAGCATCCAGAGCGGCGGCGCCAGGATCTTCACGCCCTTCTGCGCGAGTTCGGCCATGCCGGGCTGCCACGTGGCGGGCTTCTCCGGGTCGAAGCCCTTCGCGGTCTCGTCGCGGTCGTCGAGGAAGATCGCCTGGCGGCCGAAATCCGGATCCTTCTCCAGCCAGTACAGGATGTCCCGCAGCTGGAAGCTCTGCGGATAGACGTCGGAGGCCGGGATGCCGGCCTGCCGGTACTCGTCGATCAGCTGCTGGGCGTACATGTCCTGGGTGTAGGTGCCGTCGAACGGCATCGGCACCTGGGGGGCCTTCAATTCGGGGGTGAACTTCCGCCCCAGCCCCTTCACCAGCGCGATGTACTCCTTGTGGGACATCAGCGTGCCGGTGCCCGCGTAGAGATCGGTACGCCAGCGCGGGGTCGCGTTCATGTAGGCCGTCACGCTGGTGGCGTCCGGATCGGCGGCGTCCATCTTCCCGTTCAGCGACTTGAACTCGTCCAGCGTCAGGTCGCTGGTGCAGCACTTGGCCGAGGCCTTGCGGCCGGTGGCCGGATCGGCCGGCGTGAAGCCCTGCGTGCATTTCGCCGCGAGCTCGGGCCGGGCCAGGATGTCGGTGGTCGTGTGCAGATCGCACTGGCTGTGACGGCAGACGAGCTGGCGATCCTTGGTGAAGGCCACGTCGCACTCGATGATCCCGGCGCCCATCCGGTCGGCGGCGAGCACCCCCTCCCGTGTATGCTCCGGAAACATCAGCGGTGCGCCGCGATGCGAGATCGAGAAGGCCCTGGGCGTGTAGGTCCGGTCGATTCCGCAGGCGGCGAGCGTGTCCTTGAGCGGGCCGGGCTTCAGCTGGTCGACGAGGTAGAAGGGCCGCGGCCCGAGCTGGGCGGCCTCGCCGGCGAGGCCGGGTCCCGGCCCCAGGAGCAGCCCCAGCCCGATCATGAACGCACGCATCGCGAACCTCCCGTTTCAGGTCGCCGGTAGAGGGCCACGGTGACAGCGGCGTGACCCCGGTCTCGCCGACTCGGAAGCGGCGTGATAGCGGCACGCCATGACCGCGCCTGCATCGATCTCGACCCTGCGCACGCAGAGCGCAACCGCCACTGTCGCGGGCTTCGGTGCGATCCTGCTGTGGTCGCTGCTCGCCCTGTTCACGGCCGCCTCCGGGACGGTGCCGCCGTTCCAGCTCGCCGCCATGACCTTCCTGATCGGCGGCCTGTGCGGCTGCGCGACCTGGATCGTCCGGCCGAGCCGCGCCCGCGCCTTGATCCAGCCCTGGCCGGTCTGGCTGCTCGGGGTCGGAGGCCTGTTCGGCTACCACGCCCTTTACTTCAGCGCCCTGCGCCTCGCGCCGCCGGCCGAGGCCGGGCTGATCAACTATCTCTGGCCGCTGCTGATCGTCCTGTTCTCGGCCCGCCTGCCGGGCTCGGGCGGGTTGCGCCCGGGCCATCTCATCGGGGCGGTCCTCGGTCTCGCCGGCGTCGCGGCCCTGTTCGCCGGACGGGCCGATCTCACCTTCGCTGCGGGCGCGCTGCCGGGCTACGCGGCCTCCCTGGCGGCGGCCTTCGTCTGGGCCGGATACTCGGTGCTCTCGGCCCGGGTCGGGCAGGTGCCGACCGACGCGGTCGCAGGGTTCTGCCTCGCCACGGCGGCGCTCAGCCTCGCGTGCCATCTGGCCTTCGAGGCGACGGTCTGGCCGGCCGATGCGGTGCAATGGGGCGCCGTACTCCTGCTGGGTCTCGGGCCCGTGGGGGCGGCCTTCTATCTCTGGGATATCGGCTGCAAGCGCGGCGACGTCCGGCTCCTCGGAGTCACGGCCTACGCGGCGCCGGTCCTCTCGACGCTGATCCTGGTGGCGGCGGGCTATGCCAGCCCGAGCCCCGCCCTGGCGGTCGCCTGCCTGCTCATCGTGGCGGGGGCGCTCACGGCGGTGCGGACGTCGCGGACGGCGCCGAAGCGAGGCTAGCGCCGCGGCGTCGGCCGCCAGTCCGGCGGCGCCATCTCGAAGCCGGCGAAGTCGAAGCCCGGCGAGACCGTGCAACCGACGAGCGTCCAGGCGCCCAGGCTGGTGGCGGTCTGCCAGTGGCCGGTCGGCACGACGCATTGCGGGCGCTGCCCCGCGGCGAGATCCGGGCCGAGATGCTGGGCCGTGGCGTCGTGCCCGTTGGGGCTCGTGGTGATCACGAGCGGCGCGCCGGCATGCCAGTGCCAGATCTCGGTGGCGTCGACCCGGTGCCACGCCGAGACCTCGCCGAGATCCAGCAGAAAGTAGATTGCCGTGCCGACCGAGCGCCCCTCCACCGTGCGGGGATCGCGAAAGGTCTCGCGGTAATGGCCGCCCTCGGGATGGGGTTTCAGCCCCAGCGTCGCGATCACCTCGGCTGCCGTCATGATCCGCCTCTCCATCCGCCGCGCCGGCGTCCGGCCGGCCGCTTGCCGGCACTGGACGCCGATGCTACCGGCCGAAAAACCCGTAAGGTCCGAAAAAGATGCCGAGCCCCACCGTACGTCTCCACCGCGGCGACCTGCCCGCCGATTACGATGCGGGCCGGGCGGTGGCCATCGACACAGAGACGCTCGGGCTCAACCCGCATCGGGATCGTCTCTGCGTGGTGCAGCTCTCCACCGGCGACGGGACGGCCGACGTGGTCCAGATCCCGCAAGACGGTCCGGAGCCGGTGATGCTCAAGCGCGTCCTGGCCGATCCGGAAATCCTCAAGATCTTCCACTTCGCGCGGTTCGACGTGGCGGTCCTGTATCGGGCGCTCGGGGTGATGCCGATGCCGGTCTACTGCACCAAGATCGCCTCGAAGCTCGCCCGGACCTATACGGATCGCCACGGCCTGAAGGACGTGGTCCGCGAACTCGTCGGCGTCGACCTGTCGAAGCAGCAGCAATCCTCGGATTGGGGCGCCGAGAATCTGTCGCAGGCCCAGCTCGATTACGCGGCGTCGGACGTGCTCCACCTCCACGCGGCCCGCGACCGGCTCGACGCGATGCTGGCCCGGGAAGGGCGCAGCGATCTCGCGGCCGCCTGTTTCGCCTTCCTGCCGACCCGGGCCCGCCTCGACCTCGACGGCTGGCCCGAGACCGACATCTTCGCGCATACTTGAGGAGGCGGAGGATTCTGCACACTTCCTGTGCGGAGTGAGACTTTCCTGTCACCGCACCGCGATGTGTCGCTGGTAAGTTGTGGCTGCCAGGGCTTCCGGGTCCCGGCCAGTCCCTCCTCGCCGGTCACCCACCCGATCAGGCCGGCGAGGAGGGTCCGTCGTGCTCAGGTCAGCGTCCGCGGGCCGGACGGCGTCGTGATCCGGGCGGTCCAGCGCGGGCCGGGGCCCGCCACGACCCGCGGCGGATCGGCGAGGCCGAGCGCGGCGTGCAGCTCCGTGACGGCGTCGGGATCCGGATGTGTCAGGACGAGCGCCTCCAGACCGGCGCCGAGATCCGGCATCCGCCCCGCCGGGTTCCCGCGTGGCCCCCAATCCATGACGCACGGCGCTGCCCCGTCCGCCGGCCACGCCCCGCCCGGGGGCACCGCGAAGCGCCAGGACAGGTCGCCGCGGGTCATCGTCGCCGCCGCGCCGAGGAGCGCGCCATGGGCGGCGAGAACGCCGTCGAGATCGTCCGTGCGGGCGACGAAGCCGCGCAGCCGCCGGCCCGAATCCCAGTCGGCCCGCACCCGTGCGGCATCGCCGAGGCCGAACCAGCGCGCCCGCGGCGGGACCGGCGCCTCGGGATCGACAGCGATCACCTCCAGGAACGTGGCGTCGCCGAGACGCATCAGATGGTTGCGGGTGCCCATCTCGCGGTGGCGCCCGCCTTCCGGCATCGTCAGGCCGAGGCAATCCCGGACATGCGCCACGCCTTCCGCGAGATCGGGCGCGACGACGACGAGGTGGTCGAGGGTAAGCATCGGGCGGGCTCCGTGTGACCGCTAGCGCCTGGGCGGCCGGCGGCCCGGGCATTCCCGGGGCCGCGCGGGTCCCGACCCGGCCTTCGTGCTGATGGGCGCCGCAAAATCAGGAGGGGATGGGTAACTCCGGAACGTCCCCAAGAAAAAGGCCGGGGCCCCGCGAGAGGCCCCGGCCTGGGAGAGATCCGGGCCGGGCATCGTGCCCGGCCCGCAATCCCCTTACAGCGAGTAGTACTGCACGAACTCGATCGGGTGCGGGGTCATCTCGTAGCGCAGCACCTCGGTCATCTTCAGCTCGATGAACGAGTCGATCTGGTCGTCCGAGAACACGCCGCCCTCCTTGAGGAAGGCCCGGTCCTTGTCGAGGCTGGCGAGCGCCTCGCGGAGCGAGCCGCACACGGTCGGGATCTTCTTCAGCTCCCGCGGCGGCAGCTCGTAGAGATCCTTGTCCATGGCCGGACCCGGGTCGATCTTGTTGCGGATGCCGTCGAGGCCGGCCATCAGCAGCGCCGAGAAGGCGAGGTAGGGGTTCGCCATCGGGTCGGGGAAGCGGACCTCCACGCGCTTGGCCTTCGGGCTCTTGGTCCACGGGATGCGGCAGGAGGCCGAGCGGTTGCGCGCCGAGTAGGCCAGCAGCACCGGCGCCTCGTAGCCCGGCACCAGGCGCTTGTACGAGTTGGTCGACGGGTTGGTGAAGGCGTTCAGCGCCTTGGCGTGCTTGATGATGCCGCCGATGTACCAGAGGCACTCCTGGGAGAGGCCGGCATACTTGTCGCCGGCGAAGACCGGCTTGCCGTCCTTCCAGATCGACTGGTGGACGTGCATGCCCGAGCCGTTGTCGCCGTAGACGGGCTTGGGCATGAAGGTCGCGGACTTGCCGTAGCTCTGCGCGACGTTGTGGATGCAGTACTTGTAGATCTGCATGTGGTCGGCGAGCAGGGTCAGCGTGTCGAACTTCATGCCGAGCTCGTGCTGGGCCGAGGCCACCTCGTGGTGGTGCTTCTCGACCTTCACGCCCATGGACTGCATGGCCGCGAGCATCTCGCCGCGCATGTCCTGCGCCGAATCCTGCGGCGGGACGGGGAAGTAGCCGCCCTTGGTCTGCACCCGGTGGCCGAGGTTGCCGCCCTCGTAATCGGTGAAGCCGTTGGTCGGCAGCTCGGTGGAGTCGAGCTCGAAGCCGGTGCGGTAGGGGTCGGCGCCGAACTTCACGTCGTCGAACACGAAGAACTCGGCCTCGGGGCCGACATAGATCGTGTCGCCGATGCCGGTCTGCTGCAGGTAGGCCTCGGCGCGCTTGGCGGTGCCGCGCGGGTCGCGGCCGTAGGGCTCGCCGGTGGCCGGCTCCAGCACGTCGCACACGATCGACATGGTCGCGGCCGAGAAGAACGGATCCAGGGTGGCGGTCACCGGATCCGGCATCAGCAGCATGTCGGACTCGTTGATCGCCTTCCAGCCGGCGATCGAGGAGCCGTCGAACATGGTGCCCTCGTCGAAGATCTCCTCGTCGATGAGCGACACGTCGAACGTGACGTGCTGCCACTTGCCGCGCGGGTCGGTGAACCGGAAGTCCACGTAGCGCACGTCGTTGTCCCGGATCGTCTTCAGCACCTCGGCCGCAGTGGTCATCGTGGGCATCCTCCAGGGATCTCTGAATCGTCTCTCGGGGCGCACCCGCACGCGGTCGCGTGCGCCGGCAAGCGGGGCTTGATATCCGGCGCGGGCGTGCCTTGCCACCCGCCGGGCCCCGGAATCGGCGGCCGGATAGAACGATCGGTCCGCGATTGCGTCCGATCTCGAAACCGTGATCGCGCCATACCGTTTCTAGGGCACCGTTGTTCTCCGGCAATGGCCCTGCTGGCACGATCCATGCGAAGGCGGCCGCAGCCGTCGACGAGGCGGCAAGCCGTTCGCGTCTTCCCGGGTTGCCCAGGTCGCGCATCGATACGGACGAGAGAACCGGAATGACCAAATATAAGCTCGAGTACATATGGCTCGACGGGTACACGCCGACCCCGAACCTCCGCGGTAAGACGCAGATCAAGGAATTCGACAGCTTCCCGACCCTCGAGCAGCTCCCGATGTGGGGCTTCGACGGCTCGTCCACCAAGCAGGCCGAGGGCGGCAGCTCCGACTGCATGCTGAAGCCCGTGCGCCACTTCCCCGACCCGGCCCGCAAGAACGGCGTGCTGGTGATGTGCGAAGTGATGATGCCGGACGGCGTGACCCCGCACGAATCCAACAAGCGCGCCACCATCCTGGACGATGCCGGCGCCTGGTTCGGCTTCGAGCAGGAGTACTTCCTGTACAAGGACGGCCGCCCGCTCGGCTTCCCGGCCTCCGGCTACCCGGCGCCGCAGGGCCCGTACTACACCGGCGTCGGCTACTCGAACGTCGGCGACGTCGCCCGCAAGATCGTCGAGGAGCACCTCGACCTCTGCCTCGATGCCGGCATCAACCACGAGGGCATCAACGCCGAGGTGGCCAAGGGCCAGTGGGAGTTCCAGATCTTCGGCAAGGGCTCCAAGAAGGCCGCCGACGAGATGTGGATGGCCCGCTACCTCCTGCAGCGCCTCTGCGAGAAGTACGGCATCGACGTCGAGTACCATTGCAAGCCGCTCGGCGACACCGACTGGAACGGGTCGGGCATGCACTGCAACTTCTCGACCGCGTTCATGCGCGAGCACGGCGGTAAGGCGTATTTCGAGAAGCTCATGGAGGCGTTCAAGAACGCCCGCGAGGAGCACATCGCCGTCTACGGTCCGGACAACCACATGCGCCTGACCGGCAAGCACGAGACCGCCTCGATCCACGAGTTCTCGTACGGCGTGGCCGATCGCGGCGCCTCGATACGCGTGCCGCATTCCTTCGTGAACAACGGCTACAAGGGCTACCTCGAGGATCGCCGTCCGAACTCCCAGGGCGACCCCTACCAGATCGCCTCGCAGGTGCTGAAGACGATCGCTTCCGTGCCGGCCGAGGCCGCTGCAGCCGCGTAAGACGCGTCGGAAGCGTCAGAGCTTCTCACAGAACGAACGAAGCCGGGCCCTCGGGTCCGGCTTCGCCGTTTCCGGATCGGGTGGGCCGGTCCGTGACCCGTGCCAGCGCTCCAGGATAGCGAGCTCCGCTCGGCGGCCCTGTAACGTATGGGTATCGCGGGGTGCGTGGACGGGCGGAACGCCCGAGTTTCGGGTCTCAGGATCGGCGCGGGCGCTCGTCGTCGCGGATCGCCGCCTCGTGGTACCACGCGCCGCCGCCGAGGCTCGGCACGGGTGCGGGTTTCGCGTCCGGAGCGGCCCGCGCGGTCAGGCGCGAGCGCCGGAACGCGGACAGATCGTAGATCTTGGCGCTCTCGCGCGGGTCCGTCGCGGCCATCGCACATCCTCCTGCATCGGGTTCAAGCGGCCGATCAGGCCAGCCGTTCCCGATGATGTGGGGTGTGGAAGGCGGCGCTCCAGTGCGGAGCGCGCCGATGCCGGACATTCGCGCAGTGCGAAATCTTAGGCAGAGAAGCGTTGCGGGAGCGGGACGGCCCGCGTCAGATCGCGTCCGTTCCGGTCTCGCCGGTGCGGATGCGTATCGCTTCCTCGATGGTCGAGACGAAGATCTTGCCGTCGCCGATGCGGCCGGTCTGGGCCGACTTGCGGATCGCCTCGACGGCGCCCTCCACAAGGGCGTCGGACAGAACGATCTCCAGCTTCACCTTGGGCAGGAAGTCGACCACGTATTCGGCGCCCCGGTAGAGCTCCGTATGGCCCTTCTGACGGCCGAAACCCTTCGCCTCGATGACGGTGATGCCCTGGAGACCGACCTCCTGGAGCGCCTCCTTCACTTCGTCGAGCTTGAAAGGCTTGATGATCGCTTCGATCTTCTTCATGCCGCTCGGGCCTGCGCTGCGGTGCCGGGCATTTCTAACATCCTCGTGACGCCTCCGCCATGCCGTTTTCGCGGCGTGCCCAACCATAGTGCCTATTTCATGTGCGATCCACGCACATCCTTCAGGCGCTTCTCCGGTTTTTGGCGCGTTTTTAGTCAGGGCTGATCGGTGCACGGGCAGAGGGGAGGGCGGACATGCGGTTGTTGACGGTCGCGGCGATGAGGCGGGTCGATGCGGCAGCCATCGACGGCGGCGTGCCGGGCCTCCGGCTGATGGAGGCTGCCGGCGCCGCGGTCGCCGCCCGCGCTCGGGCTCGCCTGCCGGCGGGCGGAAAGACGGTCGTCCTGTGCGGACCCGGCAATAACGGAGGCGACGGCTTCGTGGCCGCGCGCCTGCTGGCGGAGGCCGGCTACGGCGTCGACCTCGTCCTTCTTGGTGAGCGTGCGGCGCTGAAAGGGGACGCCGCCCTGGCCGCCGAGGCCTGGACGGGACCGGTGCGTCAGGCCGACGGCAACCCGCTGCCGTCCTGCGACCTCGTGATCGACGCCCTGTTCGGGGCCGGTCTGTCGCGCGATCTCGACGGCGCCGCCCGCGCGCTCGTCGAGGCGGTGAACGCCGCCGGGGTCCCGGTGCTCGCGGTCGACGTGCCGAGCGGGATCGACGGCGATACCGGTGCGGTGCGCGGTGTCGCGATCCGGGCGGTGGAGACCGTGACCTTCGTGGCGTTCAAGCCCGGACACCTGCTCCAACCCGGGCGCAGCCTCTGCGGGCAACTCAGCCTCGCGGATATCGGGACCGGACCGGAGGCGCTCGCGGCCGGTCTGGCCGTCGGCCCGCCGCTCCATCGGAACGGGCCCGACCTGTGGGCCGGAGCCTTCCCGCGGCTCAGCGGATTGAGCCACAAATACACCCGCGGCCACGCCCTCGTGCTGTCCGGGCCGGCCACGAAGACCGGGGCCGCCCGGCTGGCCGCCCGCGGTGCCCTGCGGGTCGGCGCCGGGCTCGTGACCGTCGCGTCGCCGCCCGCGGCGCTCGCCGAGCACGCCGCGCATCTCACGGCGATCATGCTGCGGCCTTGCGAGAGTGCCGATGACCTCGACGACCTGCTCACCGACGAGCGGCTGAATGTGGTTCTGGCCGGGCCAGGACTCGGGACCGGCGAGCCCACCCGGGAACGCGTCGCCGTGGCGGCGGCGGCCGGGCGCGGCCTCGTTCTCGATGCCGACGCGCTGACGAGCTTCGCCGGGCAGGCGCGCCTTCTCGCCGCCCATTTGGCGGATGGCGATGCCCGGGCCGTCCTGACCCCCCATGCCGGCGAGTTCGCGCGGCTCTTCGACGGTACGGCGGCGGCAGGCGGCGCCGACAAGGTCGAGCGGACCCGCGCGGCGGCGGAACTCACCGGCGCCGTCGTGGTCCTCAAGGGCGCCGATACCGTCGTCGCCGCCCCGGACGGCCGCGCGGCGATCAACGACCACGGCAGCCCCTATCTCGGCACTGCGGGCTCCGGGGATGTGCTGGGTGGCCTGATCGCCGGCCTGATGGCCCAGGGCATGGACCCCTTCGAGGCCGCCGCCGCCGGGGTGTGGCTCCACGGCGATGCCGGCCTGCGCCACGGTCCCGGCCTGATCGCCGAGGACATCCCGGAGCTGATGCCGGCGGTGCTCCGGGACCTCGTCGAATCCGCGCTCAGGTGACTTCGAAGACGGTCCACAGGCCGGTGTCGAACCGCTCCAGCACCGTGGCGCTGATCAGCCAGCGCCCCGGATTGTCGGCCAGGAAGCCGATCCGTGCGGTCCTGCCCTCCAGGAGCTGGAACGTGTCCAGCCAGTAGGGCTCCCAGCCATCGTCGAGGGGGTGGAGCAGCCGGAAGCAATGGCCGTGCAGGTGCAGGGCCTGGGGAAAGGCGGTATCGTTGCGCAGGGCCAGCACCACGACCTGGCCGCGCTTCACCGAGAAGATCGGCTGGAGGCCCGTGGTGCCGCTCGCACCGTTCACCGACCAGATCTTCTGCGGATCGCCCGTATAGACGGAATCGGGCGCCGGACCGTCCTTGGCGCCTCCCTTGTCCTTCGGCACGAAGGCGCCGCCGGTGATCACGACGTCGCGGCGCAGGGCGTTCTGGAGCTTGACCTCGGCCGGCAGGCGCTTGTTCTCGCCGATCGGCCCGATCGGCGGCCGCTTCTCGGTGATCTTGGCGCCCTTCGTGGTGACGCTGGCCAGGATGAGGCCCTTGCCGATCAGCGCGTGGATCGCGCAGGTGGCGCCTTCCTCCTCCGGCAGGTCGACGAGCAGGTCGTAGCGGGTTCCCGGCGGGAAGGGCAGGGTGGCCCGGAGCGGCTCGAACGTGTCGGTGGGCTGCCCGTCGACCGCCGCCACGTAGACCTTGACGCCTTCGAACTTGATGCGCGTCGCCCGGGCGTTGCAGGCATTGCCGAGGCGCAGGCGGACCCGGGCCCCGGGGCGGGCCTCGAAGATGCCCGGCACCGGCTTGCCGTTGACCGTGACGAGGTTGCCGAGGCGCCCGTGTGCGGCGGCGAGCGGAACCTGCCCGAAGGGCATGAGCGTGCCGTCATCCTCGAGCCGCCAATCCTGCAGGACGACGCTGACATCGGCATCCACGGCGGGCGGATTCGCCTCCTCGACGACCAGCATGCCCGCGAGCCCGCGCCCCGACGGTTCGCTCGACCCCCCGACGACCAACGGCCGGATCAGGTAGGAGCCGGCATCCGGCGGCGTGAACGCGTAGAGGAAGTCGCCGCCCGGCGGGATCGGCGCCTGGGTCACCCCGCCGACGCCGTCCATGGCGTTGACGTTGCGCACCCCGTGCCAGTGCAGAGCGAGCGGCTTGTCGGTCCGGTTCTCGACCTTCAGCCGCACCGGCTGGCCGAGCTTGACCCGGACGACGGGCGGCAGGGCCTTGCCGTCGAAGCACCAGACCGGCGTTTCGGGCGCGGGCTCCGGCCGGAACCGAGCCCGGCCGGGGGCCGCCGGCAGGGCGGCCGGTTCCGGTTGCACCGGAGACGCCGCCCCGTTGCCGGGGGTCAGGCTCGGCGCCTGGGCCCGCGCCGCGTCCGGCACCAGCCCGAAGGCGGCGGCGGTGGCGAGGAGGCTCCGGCGCGACGGCGAGCCGGCGCGCGAATCGGTCGGCGGCACGGGGCGGGATGGCGGCATGGGATCTCGGCTGCGGCTCGCGACGGGTTCGCTCCATAGCGGCGTGTCGGCTCCCGCGCCACAGGGGTAAGTTTTTTGCTGCGGGCCGGCCGGCCCATGCTATAGGGCGCGCTTCCGGCGGCCGGCGATGCGCCGGATGTCGGCGCGCGCGGGCGTGGCGGAACTGGTAGACGCGCTGGATTTAGGTTCCAGTGTCGCAAGACGTGGGGGTTCGAGCCCCTCCGCCCGCACCAGGACGTCTGCTGCGGTAGCGGTCCCCTCGGGACCCTCCGTCCCGTACCCGACATCTCGGCATCCCGGTCCGCGCGAGCACGACGCCGGCCCGCCCGGCGAACCCAGGTTTCTTTGAAGAGCGACGACGACGATGCAGGTGACCGAGATCAACGCCCAGGGGCTGAAGCGCGAGTTTCAGGTTCTGCTGGCCGCCCAGGAACTCGAGGAGCGCCTGACCAACGAGCTGTCCGGCATGAAGGACAAGGTGCAGCTCAAGGGCTTCCGCCCCGGCAAGGTGCCGGTAGCGCATCTGCGCAAGGTCTACGGCCGCTCCGTGATGGCCGAGGTGGTGCAGAACGCCGTCAACGAGGCCAATCGCCAGATCGTCGCCGACAACGGCCTCAAGCTCGCCCTGGAGCCGCAGGTCGAGTTCCCGAGCGATCAGGCCGAGGTCGAGAAGGCGCTGGACGCCAAGGGTGACCTCGCCTTCAAGGTCGCCCTCGAGGTGATGCCGAGCTTCGAACTCGCCGACCTCTCCGACGTCAGCCTGACCAAGCGCGTCGCCAAGCCTTCCGACGCGGAGGTGGACGAGGCCCTGGAGCGCATGGCCGGCCAGGGCCGCCCGTTCGCCGAGCGCGACGAGGGCGCGGAGGCCCAGAGCGGCGACCGCGTCACCATTGACTTCGTCGGCCGCATCGACGGCGAGGAGTTCCAGGGCGGCAAGGGCGAGGGCATCGATCTGGAGCTCGGCTCCGGCTCGTTCATCCCGGGCTTCGAGGACCAGCTCGTCGGCGCCAAGGTCGGCGACAAGCCGCTCGTGAAGGTCACCTTCCCCGAATCCTACGGGGCCGAGCACCTCGCCGGCAAGGACGCCGAGTTCGACGTGACGGTCACGAAGATCCAGGCGCCGGGCGAGGCCAAGGTGGACGACGAGTTCGCCAAGTCCATGGGCATGGAGTCGCTGGAGAAGCTCCGCGAGGCCGTGTCGGAGGCGATCGGCCGCGACTTCGAAGCCGCCACACGCCGCCGCCTCAAGAAGGACCTCCTCGACGCCCTGGACGGCAAGTACGCCTTCGAGCTGCCTCCGTCCCTGGTGGCGCAGGAATTCGCCGCGGTGTGGGCCCAGGTCGAGCAGGACCTCAAGACGCGCGGCAAGACGTTCGAGGATGAGGACACCACCGAGGAGAAGGCCCAGGCCGAGTACCGGAAGATCGCGGAACGGCGCGTCCGTCTCGGTCTCGTGCTTGCGCAGGTCGGCGAGAGCGCCGATATCAAGGTCTCGGATGAGGAGGTGAACCAGGCCCTCATCGCCCGGGTCCGGCAGTTCCCGGGCCAGGAGCAGCAGGTCTGGGACTTCTACCGGAAGAATGCGCAGGCGCTCGCGGAACTCCGCGCGCCCCTGTTCGAGGAGAAGGTCGTTGACCACGTCCTCGGGCAGGTCAAACTCGTCGAGGAGCCTGTCTCGAAAGAGGCGCTTTTCGCAGACGAAGATGACGACGACACGACCGGCGAGAAGCCGGCAGACAAGGCCGAGGCCAAGACCGAGGCAAAGGCCGACTGAGTCCCGCCCTGTCCGAGCGACGGCGGGCAAGGGTTAGGCGATGGTTAAGCATCGCCGGTGTTCGCTGACATGCCCGGGGCTGCCCTGATTCGCGGCAGCCCCGGGCCTCACTCCTGGGCAGGACGAGATGAGAGATCCGATCGACGTCTACAACAATGCGCTCGTGCCGATGGTCGTCGAGCAATCGAGCCGCGGCGAGCGCGCCTTCGACATCTACTCCCGCCTGCTGCGCGAGCGCATCATCTTCCTCACCGGCCCCGTGGAGGATTACGGCGCGTCGCTGATCGTGGCGCAGCTGCTGTTCCTCGAGGCGGAGAACCCGAAGAAGGAAATTTCCTTCTACATCAACTCCCCCGGCGGCGTGGTCACCTCGGGCCTGTCGATCTACGACACGATGCAGTTCATCCGCTGCCCGGTGACGACGCTGTGCGTCGGCCAGGCCGCCTCCATGGGATCGCTGCTGCTCACCGCCGGCGAGCCCGGCCACCGCTTCGCCCTGCCGAACGCCCGGATCATGGTCCACCAGCCGTCGGGCGGCTTCCAGGGCCAGGCGACCGACATCCTGATCCATGCCCGCGAGATCGAGGCGCTGAAGCGGCGCCTGAACGAGATCTACGTGAAGCACACGGGTCGCGACTACGATACGATCCACACCGCCCTTGAGCGCGACAATTTCATGACCGCGGACGCGGCCAAGGAGTTCGGGCTCATCGACGAGGTGATTGAGAAGCGCCCCGAGCCGGCAGCCGCCTGATCGGATCCGCGACGCCTGACCGCCGCGGCGCGGCCTTGATCCCGCCGCGGCAGCGTGTTTGCATCCGAGATCGGGCCCTTCGGTCAAAGGCGCGCAGCACACTGTTTCTTTAAACGGGCCCCCTACATTCAAACGATGCGCGTCCGCCCCCTTGCCGGCTGCGGACGCGAGGAATCGGAGACCGATATGAGCAAGACTGGCGGCAACGACTCGAAGAGCACGCTGTATTGCTCGTTCTGCGGCAAGAGCCAGCACGAGGTCCGCAAGCTGATCGCTGGCCCGACCGTGTTCATCTGCGACGAGTGCGTCGAGCTGTGCATGGACATCATCCGCGAGGAGTCGAAATCCTCGCTGGTGAAGAGCCGCGACGGGGTGCCGACCCCGAAGGAGATCCGCCGCGTCCTCGACGACTACGTCATCGGCCAGGACTTCGCCAAGAAGGTCCTCTCGGTCGCCGTGCACAACCACTACAAGCGGCTCGCGCACGCGACGAAGCACAACGACGTCGAGCTGGCCAAGTCCAACATCATGCTGATCGGGCCGACCGGCTCGGGCAAGACGCTGCTCGCGCAGACGCTCGCCCGCATCCTCGACGTGCCGTTCACCATGGCGGATGCCACGACCCTCACCGAGGCCGGCTACGTCGGTGAGGACGTCGAGAACATCATCCTCAAGCTGCTCCAGGCCTCGGACTACAACGTCGAGCGGGCGCAGCGCGGCATCGTCTACATCGACGAGATCGACAAGATCTCCCGCAAGTCCGACAACCCGTCGATCACCCGCGACGTGTCGGGCGAGGGCGTGCAGCAGGCGCTCCTGAAGATCATGGAGGGCACGGTCGCCTCCGTTCCGCCCCAGGGCGGCCGGAAGCACCCGCAGCAGGAATTCCTGCAGGTCGACACGACCAACATCCTGTTCATCTGCGGCGGCGCCTTCGCGGGGCTGGAGCGGATCATCTCCCAGCGCGGCAAGGGCACCTCGATCGGCTTCGGCGCGACCGTGCAGGCCCCGGACGACCGCCGCACCGGCGAGATCTTCCGCTCGGTCGAGCCGGAGGACCTCCTGAAGTTCGGCCTCATCCCCGAGTTCGTCGGCCGCCTGCCGGTCCTGGCGACCCTCGAGGATCTCGACGAGGCCGCGCTGAAGAAGATCCTGCAGGAGCCGAAGAACGCCCTGGTCAAGCAGTACCAGCGGCTGTTCGAGATGGAGAACGTCGATCTGACGTTCCAGGACGACGCGCTGTCGCTCGTCGCCCGCAAGGCGATCGAGCGCAAGACCGGCGCCCGCGGCCTGCGCTCCATCCTGGAGACGATCCTGCTCGACACGATGTACGACCTGCCGGGCCTCGAGTCCGTGGAGCAGGTCGTGATCGGTCCGGAGGTGGTCGAGGGCAAGTCGCGTCCCCTCTACATCCACGGCGACCGCAACAAGGAAGCGCCCGCCAGCGTCAGCGCGTAAGCGCTTGGTAGGGTTGCGTTAAGCGCCCGGCTCCGGCCGGGCGCGCTGCGGGGAACATCTTGAAAACGCTGCGCCCCGCAGCCACCTCAGGCTCAGCGCGGTGGCCGCACGCTCCTTCGAGGTCCGGTCCGCGTCACCAGCCGCAAAGTTTTCGAAATTCCGACCCTCGCGGCCCGGTCGGCCCCTGGCTGTAGGCGCGCTCCATGCTTGGAGGTGCCGAACCCGGGCGTCCCTGAGAGGAAGTCAGCATGTCACAGTCGAAATCGCGCCAGCCGGTGGTCCCGGGCACGACGGGCACCTACGCCGTCCTCCCCCTGCGCGACATCGTCGTCTTCCCGCACATGATCGTGCCCCTGTTCGTGGGGCGCGAGAAGTCGATCCGCGCCCTTGAGGAAGCGGTCCGCACCGACCGCCACATCCTGCTCGCCACCCAGATCAACGCGGGCGACGACGATCCGGCCACCGATGCGATCTACAAGATCGGCACCCTTGCCTCCGTCCTCCAGCTCCTGAAGCTGCCCGACGGCACCGTGAAGGTGCTGGTGGAAGGCGTCGGCCGCGCCAAGGTCACGGGCTTCACCCGCTCGGACGAGTACTACGAGGCCACCGCCGAGGCCCTGCACGACGAACTCGGCGACCGCGTCGAGGCCGAGGCGCTCGCGCGCTCGGTGCTCTCGGAGTTCGAGAACTACGTCAAGCTGAACAAGAAGATCTCGCCCGAGGTCGTCTCCGCCGTGACCCAGATCGACGAGCCGTCCAAGCTCGCCGACACGATCGGCTCGCATCTGCTCGTCAAGATTTCCGACAAGCAGGGCATCTTGGAGACCCCCACGGTGGCGCAGCGCCTCGAGCGCGTGCTGTCGCTCATGGAGAGCGAGATCTCCGTGCTGCAGGTGGAGAAGCGCATCCGGACCCGCGTCAAGCGGCAGATGGAGAAGACCCAGCGCGAGTACTACCTGAACGAGCAGATGAAGGCGATCCAGAAGGAGCTGGGCGACTCCGAGGATGGCCGCGACGAGCTGGCCGAGCTGGAAGAGAAGATCGAGAAGACCAAGCTCTCCAAGGAGGCCCGCGACAAGGCGACGGCGGAGCTGAAGAAGCTGCGCCAGATGTCGCCGATGTCGGCCGAGGCGACCGTCGTGCGCAACTACCTCGACTGGATGCTCGGCATCCCGTGGGGCAAGCGCTCGAAGATCAAGAAGGACCTCCTCGGCGCCCAGGCGCTGCTCGACGAGGACCATTTCGGCCTCGATAAGGTCAAGGAGCGGATCGTCGAGTACCTCGCCGTGCAGCAGCGGGCGAATAAGCTTACCGGTCCGATCCTGTGCCTCGTCGGTCCCCCCGGCGTCGGCAAGACCTCGCTCGGCAAGTCCATCGCCAAGGCGACGGGTCGTGAGTTCGTGCGCATGTCGCTCGGCGGCGTCCGTGACGAGGCCGAGATCCGCGGTCACCGCCGGACCTATATCGGCTCGATGCCCGGCAAGATCGTGCAGTCGATGCGCAAGGCCAAGACCTCGAACCCGCTCATCCTGCTCGACGAGATCGACAAGATGGGCATGGACTTCCGCGGCGATCCGTCGGCGGCGCTCCTCGAGGTGCTCGACCCTGAGCAGAACAGCACCTTCAACGACCACTACCTGGAGGTGGATTACGACCTCTCGAACGTGATGTTCGTGACCACGGCCAACACCCTCAACATCCCGGGCCCGCTCATGGACCGGATGGAGGTGATCCGCATCGCCGGATACACCGAGGAGGAGAAGGTCGAGATCGCGCGCAAGCACCTGATCCCGAACGCCCTGAAGAAGCACGGGCTGGGGACGCACGAGTGGTCGATCGACGATGACGGGCTGATGATGCTGGTCCGCCGCTACACGCGGGAGGCCGGCGTCCGGAACCTGGAGCGCGAGCTGTCCAACCTGATCCGCAAGGCGGTGAAGGAGATCCTGATCACCAAGACCAAGTCGGTCGCGGTGACGACGGAGACCCTTCCGGTCTTCCTCGGCCCGCCGAAGTTCCGCTACGGCGAGATCGACGCGGACGATCAGGTGGGTGTGGTCACGGGTCTGGCCTGGACCGAGGTCGGCGGCGAGTTGCTGACGATCGAGGGCGTCATGATGCCCGGCAAGGGCAAGATGACGGTCACCGGCAACCTGAAGGACGTGATGAAGGAGTCGATCTCGGCGGCGGCGAGCTACGTCCGCTCCCGGGCGATCGACTTCGGGATCGAGCCGCCGCTCTTCGAGCGTCGCGACATCCACGTCCACGTTCCGGAGGGGGCGACCCCGAAGGACGGTCCGTCGGCCGGCATCGCCATGGCCACCGCGATCATCTCGACGCTGACCGGGATCCCGGTCCGCCGCGACGTCGCGATGACCGGCGAGGTGACGCTCCGCGGTCGGGTCCTGCCGATCGGCGGCCTGAAGGAGAAGCTGCTCGCCGCGCTGCGCGGCGGCATCAAGACGGTGCTGATCCCCGAGGAGAACGCCAAGGACATCGCCGAGGTGCCCGACAGCGTGAAGAACGGGCTGGAGATCGTCCCGGTCTCGCGGATGGATCAGGTGCTGGAGAAGGCGCTGGTCCGTCAGCCCGAGGCAATCGAGTGGGAAGAGCCGCTGCCGGTGGCCAAGCCTGCCCGGACCGAGGAAGACGGCGCCGCCTTCGTGGCCCACTGACGAAGACGTCCGAATGAGACGAGCCCCCGGAGCTTCGCGCCCCGGGGGCTTTTTCATGCGTGGAGGCTTGGATGCGCGTCCTGCTGATCAACCCGAACACCAGCGCGCATGTCACCGACCTCGTCGCCGCCCATGTCCGTGCGCAACTCGGTGACCAAGCGGAACTGCGCGCCGTCACAGGCCGCTTCGGGGCGCGTTACATCGCGAGCCGGGCTGCCGCATCCATCGCCGGCCATGCGGCGCTCGACGCCCTCGCGGAGCATGGGGCTGAGTGCGACGCGGTGTATCTGGCCTGCTTCGGCGATCCGGGTCTCCTCGCCCTACGGGAGCTGTCGCGCGTGCCGGTCATCGGCATGGCGGAAGCCGCCTGTCGCGAGGCCGCCGCGGCGGGCCGTTTCGGCATCGTCACTGGGGGCGCGGCCTGGGCGCCGATGCTGCGGGAATTCGTGGCGGCCCTCGGCCTGTCCGATGCTCTGGCGGCGCTCCACACGGTGGCTCCGAGCGGTGGCGCCATCGCCCGTGATCCGGACGCCGCCCTGGCGACCCTGGCCGAGGCCTGCCGCGCCTGCGCGGCGTCCGGCGCCGAGCGCGTCATTCTCGGGGGTGCCGGCCTCGCGGGACTGGCGCGGCGGATCGCGGCGCAGGTTCCCGTTCCGCTGATCTGCTCGGTCGAGGCGGGAACCCGTGCGGTTCTGGCAGCGGGTGCGACCGGGACGGTCCGGTTCAGGCCAGAGCCCGTGGAGAGCGTTGGCTTGGCGCCGGCACTGGCGGCGCGGCTCGTCGATCCCTGACGCCGATCCGAAACGGAGCCCCTTGCACCGCACCGGCGCCATGCCGTAACGGTCGCCGGCCGGGCGGTTAGCTCAGTTGGTAGAGCGTCTCCTTTACACGGAGAGGGTCGGGGGTTCGAGTCCCTCACCGCCCACCAGAAACCTCCCTCTTTCGCGGAGCTGGCCGTTTCACCGGTCGCACGTCCTGCACGGGGACCGTTCTGACGGCACCGCCACGCCACCGAGCCGGCAAAGCGCGCCAGGGGGCGAGCCGGCCTCGTTACGAGGTCCCGGAGGGGATCACGCGCGGTCCGGCGGCGCGTCGGTTTCGACGGCGTCTTCTGCGGCAGGACCTAGGGCCAATGCGCACCTTTCGATCCTGCGCATCTGTCCGCGCGCCACTTGGCCCGGGGTGGAGCATCGATCTGTGGGCTGAGCGGCAGCGCGTCCGAACGTCAATGATTGCAACCGTTTGAGAGCCATGTGCCGGTCTGGCGTATCGAGGGCCGATCAGCGCACGTCGTGTGAAGCGCGACCTCGAGGCCGGCCTTACGCTTCGGCCGATCGGGTCGCACCGCCAGGCGCGACCCGATAGGGCATCGCGAGGAGGCCTGCCGGGCTGGCTCAGGCCGCCCGGACGGTGGTCAGGAAGCGCCGCACCTCGGCCGACAGATGTTCGGATTGCTGCGACAGCTCGGACGCCGAGGTGAGGACGTGCGCGGCGGCTGCGCCCGTGTCTTCGGAGGCGCGGGCCACACCCGCAATGTTGCCGGTCACTTCGGCCGTGCCGCTCGAAGCCTGCGCCACGTTGCGCACGATCTCCTGCGTGGCGGCGCTCTGCTGCTCGACGGCCACCGCGATGCTGGAGGCCACGTCGTTGATCTCGCGGATCCGCCCCGTGATCCCACCGATGGCCGAAACGGCCTGGTCGGTCACGCCCTGCACCTGCCCGATCCGCCGGCCGATCTCCTCGGTGGCCCGTGCCGTCTGATTGGCCAGCTCCTTCACCTCGGCCGCCACCACGGCGAAGCCGCGGCCCGACTCTCCCGCCCGGGCGGCCTCGATCGTCGCATTGAGGGCCAACAGGTTGGTCTGGCCGGCGATGTTCGAGATCATTCCCACCATCGCGCCGATCTGCTCGGCGGCCTGGCTGAGTTCCTGCACGAGGCGCGTGGTCTGGTCCGCCTCTGCCACCGCAGCCTGGGCGAGCCCGGCCGAGCCGGCCACCTGCCGGCCGATCTCCTGCACGGAGGTGCCCAATTCCTCGGCGGCTGCCGCCACGGTCCCGACATTGGCCGCCGCCTCCTCGGCCGCCGCGGCGACCGTGGTCGATTGCGCGGCCGTCTGGCTCGCATTGGCGGTCATCTGCTCCGCCGTGGCCTGCAACTCCGTGGAGGACGAAGAGACCATGCTGACGATGCCGCCGACCGCCCGCTCGAAGCTGTCGGCCAGTTCGACCATCGTGCGCCGGCGCTCCGCCGCGGCGGCCGCATCGGCGATCTGCCGGAGTTCCGCTTCCTCGGCGGCTTTGCGGGCGACCATGGTCTTGATGTTGTCGACGGCGCGGCCGAGCGCGCCGATCTCGTCGCCCCGCTGGCTTTCGGGGATCTCCGCGTCGATCTCGCCGGCGGCCATGCGCTCCAGCACCGCCACCAAGCGGGTGATCGGGCGCTGGATGTTGAGCATCAGCAGGATCGCGGCCGTGAGCAGGCTCAGCAGCATGGCCGCACCCGCCAAGAGGCCGAAGCGCGTCGCGGCGCTGACCTGCTCGGTCGTGGTCTCCATGGCCTTGTCGGTGAAGCCGCGCGCGTTGGCCACGGCCTGATCGATCATGCCCTCGGCCCGGGCGATCTGCTCCGTGATCGACCGTCGTGCCGCGTTCGCCGCGTCCGGATCGACCGCGCCGCCGCGCAGGTCCGTCCGTCCGGCGTCGGCATAGGTCCTCACGGCGCCGGCCAGATCCTGCAACGCCGTCCCGCTGTCACGCAGGATCTGCGGCTTCAACGCGATGGCGATCGGGCGCTCGAGGCCGCGTGACGCCTGCTCGGCTTCCTTGGCCGCCCGGGTGACGGCCGCGTCGGCCTCGGAAGCGGTCCGGGCCAGATCGACGGCCTTGAAGCTCAGCTGGATCCGGTTCAGGGCGACCTGCGCCTGCGAGATCCCGGTCAGGATCGTCTGCTCCCGGGCGACGGCGTCGGTCGCTTCCGCGATCCGACGGTCGCTGTTCCATTGGTTGTAGATCACGCCAGTAGCGAACAAGGCCGTCACGGCGGACGACAAAATCAGTTTGCGGCCGATTGTCAGGCGGGGCATGTGGATCGCCAGTATCCGAGGTGATTGAGCTGGAATTACGTGCTCAATCTTCGGCGTATCGGATAAAGAAAATCCTAATCGCGCGTTTTTTTCCTTGGTGTCGCGATTTTCGACTTGTGTGCGCA
Organism: Methylobacterium sp. 1973; assembly: GCF_040545035.1. Lineage (NCBI taxonomy): Bacteria > Pseudomonadati > Pseudomonadota > Alphaproteobacteria > Hyphomicrobiales > Methylobacteriaceae > Methylobacterium > Methylobacterium sp. 1973. Next base: position 188,491 of record NZ_JBEPLA010000001.1, on the reverse strand, counting down.
AGAGGTTTCGGGCGCGCGCAGGGATTGGCGGCACCGCATCCGCGTGCCCGACGCATGCGAAGGCGAAAAGTTCCGGGTCGGCTGAGATTTATTGCGCGGGAAGCCGGGCGGTCAAAGCGACGGCGGCGGCGACGGGCAGCGACGGGCAGCGATAACGGGCTGGATCGAGGTGAACGGCGCGTCGTTGGATCGGAACATTCCCGTCGCGGGCCGTGATCGGGCCGTGATCGGGCCATGTCCGGTGGACTGATCGGGATCTGCACGGGGCAGCATCTTCAAGCACCCTCGCCACGCGCGGGGCCGCCGGACGCGTCAGGCGCAGGCTTGCACCGCGCAGGCCGCGCGCACGACCGCAGCGGCCTGGAAATGATGGAGCATGTGGCCGGCGTCCGGCAGACGTTCGAACCGCGCGCCGGGGATCATCCCGGCCGCCCGCTGTCCGTGCAGGGTGGTGTTCACCACCAGGTCGGCGCTGCCGCCCAGGATGCGGACGGGCCGGTGCAGCGACGGGTAGCCGAGGACGCTGCGGGTCAGCGCCGGCCAGAGCCAGCCGGCATCCTCCCCCTCGGCGGTGATCTGCCCCGGGCGACCCGCGAGATCGAACGGGAAGTCCCGGGCGAAGCGCGGCGGCATCGCCTCGGGAAAGAACATCGCGTTCCACAGGAGCGGCAGGAGCATCCGGTCGCTGCTCGCGGCCAGGAGGGCCGACAGAGCGTCGCCGCCGAACGGCAGCGCCCGCGGCCCGAACAGCACCTGCTCCAGCCGCGGCTCCGGGAAGCAGATCGGCACCAGGGCCACGACGCCGGCAATCTCCTCCGGATGGAGCATCCCGTACGCCAGGGCGACGGCCCCGCCGAACGAGTGACCCAGGATCACCGGCCGCCGCAGGCCGAGGCGCTGCACGGCTTCCCGGATGCTCGCGGCCTGATCCCAGATGTCGGCGGCGGCGCCCCGCGGGCGTCGGCTGAAGCCGTGGCCCGGTCGGTCGACGGCGACCACGCGGAAATGCTCGGCCAGTGCCGGCACGGGGCCGAGCCAGACGTCCTCCAGGCACATCAACGTGCCGTGGATCGCCACGAGATCCGGTCCGGTGCCGGTCTCCGCGTAGGCGATCGTCCGGTCCTGCGCCAAAGCGACGATCCGGCGCGGCACGATCCGGGGATCGGCCCCGGCTCCCTGCGCCGGCCGAGCGGCGCCGGGTAGAGCTTCCGTGGCAGCGGCCACTTACAGGCGCCGCCGGCGCCCGGACGATGGGCCGAGCACCGCGAAGGCCGTGACCGCGCCGACGCCGAGGAGACCGACCGCGGCGGCGAGGGGGTGCAGGCTCGCACGGGTATAGGCGCTGGTCCGCATGACCGGGACGGGCGGGTCGCCCCGCGTCTCGCCGGCCGCCACCGGCGCATGCAGGGCGCCATCCGGATTGCGCGGCGCGTCCCTCCGCTTCTGCAGGGCGATGATCGCCGAGCTGAGGTGGTCGTAGGCCCCGGGTGCGAATTCCTTGCCGGCCACGAAGGCCTTGCCGGCCCCGCCCACGATGATGTCGCGCTGCGGGTGCACAGCCGCGTGCAGGATGGCGTTGGCGACCTCCTCCGGCGGGTAGATCGGAGGCGGCAGGCTCGGTTCGCGGTCCATGTAGTTGCGCGCCCGCTGGGGCAGGGGCGTGTCGATCGAGGCCGGCTTGACCAGCGTCACCGAGACGGGCGCCTTCTCGTCCATCAGCTCCATGCGCAGGGCATCGGTGAAGCCCTTCACGGCGTGTTTCGAGGCCGCGTACATGCCCTGGTACGGGAAGGCGAGATCCGAGGCGATGCTGCCGACGTTGATGAGGGCGCCACCGTGCTGCCGCAGGTGCTCGGTCGCCACCAGGGACCCGTAGACGGTGCCCCAGAAGTTGGTCTGGATCAGGCGCTCATGGTCTGCGTCGCTGATCTCGCGCAGCCGGCCGTAGATCGAGCCGCCCGCGACGTTCACCCAGGTGTCGAAACCGCCGAAGGTCGCCACGGCCCGGTCGGCGACCGCTTGCACGTCGGCCCGCCGGCCGACATCGGCCACGACGTCGATCGCCTTGCCGCCGACGCCCTCGATCTCGGCCCGGATGCGCGCCAGGGCGTCGCCGCTGCGCGCCGCCAGCACCACCCGGGCGCCGCGTTCGGCCGCCATACGGGCCGTGGCGAGGCCGATGCCCGACGAGGCGCCGGTGATCACGATCACCTGCGCGCGGAGCGGCTTATGCGTCATGCGGTATCCCCGATGCTGCCCGGCGCGGCCGCACGGAAGCGGCCACACGCTGTGCTATCGATCGGGGAGGCCGCATGTTCCGAGCGCGTCTGCGGGCGATCGGGTCGCAGGGACGTCGGGTCCTGCGCGCTCAGCGTCCGTAGATGTCCTCGACGCGGATGATGTCGTCCTCGCCGGTGTAGGAGCCGACCTGGACCTCGATCAGCTCCAGCGGGATCTTCCCCGGATTGGCCAGCCGGTGCATCGAGCCGATCGGCAGGTAGACCGCCTCGTTCTCGTGGACCAGCACCACCCGGTCGTCGATCGTCACCTCGGCGGTGCCGCGCACCACGACCCAGTGCTCCGCCCGGTGGTAGTGCTTCTGCAGCGACAGGCGCCCGCCCGGCACCACCTGGATCCGCTTCACCTGGAAGCGCTCGCCGATGTCGATGCGCTGGTACCAGCCCCAGGGCCGGTACATCCGCAGATGCGCGTCCGCCTCCGGTGCGCCCGAGGCCCGCAGGGCGTTGACCAGATCCTTCACCTGGCCCGAATGCGCCTTGGAGGCCACCAGCACCGCGTCGGGGGTGGAGACCACCACCACGTCCTCCAGGCCCACCACCGCGGTCAGGCCCTCGCCCTGGCTGTGCACGAGGCTGTTCTTCGTGCCGATCAGCGACACCCGGCCCCGCACGGCGTTGCCTTCCGTGTCGTGGTCCAGCACCTGCCAGACCGCGTCCCAGGTGCCGACATCCGACCACGAGAACGACACCGGCAGCACCCCGGCCCGGGCGGTCCGCTCCATCACCGCGTAGTCGATCGAGATCTTGGGCGCCCGGGCGAAGGCCGCCGCATCGAGGCGCACGAAGTCGAGGTCGGTCACCGCCGCCTCCAGCGCCGCGCGCGCGGCCGCCAGCACCTCGGGGACGAATGCCTCCAGCTCGGCCAGCATCAGGTCGGCGCGGAACAGGAAGTAGCCCGAGTTCCACAGGGCGCCGTCCGTGATCAGCGCCTCGGCGCCGGCCCGGTCGGGCTTCTCGACGAAGCGGGCGACCCGGGCCGCGCCGGGCGCCTCGGCGATCGGCTCGCCCCGGCGGATGTAGCCGTAATCGGTGGCGGGCCGGTCCGGCTCGATGCCGAGCGTCATGGTGTAGCCGGCCTGGGCGCCGGCGGCCGCGCGCCGCACCGCGTCGACGAAGGCCTCCGTGTCGGGCACGACATGGTCGGCGGCCAGGATCAGCACCACGGCCTGCGGGTCGGCGGCGGCGGCATGCAGTGCGGCCACCGCCACGGCGGCGGCCGAGTCGCGGCCCTGCGGCTCCAGCAGGATGTCGGCGGCAAGACCCAGCTGGTCACGCTGCTCGGCGACGATGAAGCGGGCCTCCGCCGAGGCGATGACCGTGGGCCTGGCGAAGACGGACGCGTCCGACACCCGCGCCAGCGTCGCCTGGAAGGTCGAGCGCTCGGCATCCACCAGCCGGGCGAACTGCTTGGGCATGCTCTCCCGCGACGCCGGCCACAGCCGCGTCCCCGTCCCCCCGCACAGGATCATCGGGTGGATCTGGATCGAAGATCGGGACATGGCGGCGTCTCCCGAGAGGGCTCGGCGGGGGCGCGGCCGAGCCCGCCCCGCGCGGGTGCGATGGACTCTCGGCCGCCGATTTCCAGATCTGCCCTTACCGTCGGGGCGGAGACTGAACAACCTGCGCGCATTATCCGCGCCGGAACGGACTGGCTCCGTGCCGGGGGATGGTTATTTCTGACCTGACATGAATGCGCCCGTCCCCACCCCCCCGGCCGACGATCCGGTGCCGTCCCCGCGCCGGATCCCCTCGGTGGAGCGCCTCGTCGGCGCCGCGTCGCCCGCGGAACTCGAGACCTACGGACGGACGGCCTTCACGGACGCCATCCGGACGGTTCTGGCGGGAATCCGGGCCGGGGGCGGCCCCGTCCCGGACGCGGCGGTGATCCGGGCCGAAGCGTCCGCGCGGCTCGCCGCCGAGCGCCGCCCGTCCCTGCGGCCGGTCTTCAACCTGACCGGGACGGTGCTCCACACCAATCTCGGTCGCGCCCTGCTGCCCCGCTCGGCCGCGGAGGCGGTGGCCGCCGTGATGGTGCAGGCGAGCAACCTCGAATTCGATCTGGCGACCGGCGCCCGCGGCGAGCGCGACGACCATGTCGAGGCGCTGATCTGCCGCCTGACCGGCGCCGAGGCCGCGGTGGTCGTCAACAACAACGCGGCGGCGGTCCTGCTGGTGCTGAACGCGCTCGCCATGCGCAAGGAGGTGGTGGTCTCCCGCGGCGAGCTCGTGGAGATCGGCGGCTCGTTCCGGGTGCCGGACGTGATGGTGCGGGCCGGCTGCCGCCTGCGCGAGGTCGGCACCACCAACCGCACCCACCTGCGCGACTACGCGGAGGCCCTCGGGCCCCGCACCGGCTTGGTGATGAAGGTGCATCCGAGCAACTACGCCATCGCGGGCTTCACCGCGGCGGCGGATCCCGTCGCCCTCCACGCCCTCTGCCGGGAGCGGGGCGTGCCGCTGGCGGACGACCTCGGCAGCGGCAGCCTCGTCGACCTCGCGGCCTACGGCCTGCCCCCCGAGCCCACGGTCCGGGCCGCCCTGGAGCGGGCGGATGTCGTGACCTTCAGCGGCGACAAGCTGCTCGGCGCGGTCCAGTGCGGCATCGTCGCCGGCCGGAAGGACCTGATCGCCCGCGTGCGCAAGAACCCCCTGAAGCGCGCCCTGCGCGTCGACAAGATGACCTACGCGGCCCTCGAAGCCGTGCTGCGGCTCTATCTGCATCCCGAGCGGCTGCGTGCGGAGCTGCCGACCCTGCGGCTCCTCACCCGCGAGCGGGACGCGATCGCCGCACAGGCCGAGCGCCTCGCCCCCGCGGTGGCGGAGCGGGTCGCCGGCCGGGCCACGGTCTCGGTCGCCGACTGCATCAGTCAGATCGGATCCGGCGCCCTGCCGGTGGAGACGCTTCCCAGCGCCGCCCTGGTCCTGACGCCGAACGCCCCGGGGGGACGGGGCGGCGGCGGGCGGTGCCGGCGGCTCGCCGAGGATCTGCGCCGGCTTCCGGTGCCGGTGATCGGCCGCATCAGCGACGAGGCCGTCCGCCTCGACCTCCGGACCCTGGAGGACGAGGCCGGCTTCCTCGCCGCCCTGGCGGCGCTGACGCGCGCCGAAGACGGGCGACGAACCACATAGGGTTGTTGAGAGAACGGATCACACGTCTGGATCTTGCGCGCCGGCATCCCGTGTTATGGTATGATGACGGACCTGCGGTCGCGGTCGAGAGTGGCGGTGCGTGGACCGCGATGGGCGAACGATATGGCGTATATTGCCGATACGGCTGAGGCGGAGCCGGAGACGGATCCGCTGCTTCTCGATAACCAGCTTTGCTACGCGCTCTATGCTGCCGCGCATCGAATGACCAAGTCGTACCGGCCCCTGCTCGAGCGGCTCGGACTGACATACCCGCAATATCTGGTCCTGCTGGTGCTGTGGGAGCAGGACGGCGTCACCGTGTCGGAGATCGGCCGGCGCCTGCGTCTGGATTCCGGCACGCTGACACCGGTGCTGAAGCGCCTGGAGGGCGCGGGCTTCCTGCTCCGGACCCGCCGCCAGTCCGACGAGCGCGAGGTCGAGATCGCCCTGACGCCCGAGGGCGCCGCTTTGCGCGCCGACGCGGTGTCCGTCCGCGAGAGCGTGATGTGCCAGCTCGAACTCAGCGAGCCGGAGATCCGCGCCCTCCGCAAGGATCTCAGCCTCGTCATCGAGCGGCTCAGCGTGAGCGACTGAGGTGCCCTCGAAGCCGCGATGAGCCGCGATGAGCCGCTTGCGCCGCGCCGGAGCGATCGGCCTCACCGCCGCAGGCGGTTGCCCAGGACGAAGCCGTAGAGCCCCATCAGGATGATGCCGACGCCGCCCTCGATGCCGACCAGCAGGTTGGTGACGCGGCCGGTGGGCTTGAGGCCGATCTCCGGCGGGTTGGCGGTCATCATGTTGAGCGCGCTGTAGCTCAGGAGGTCGAGGGGATTGTAGGTCGGCCCCGCCTCCGGCCCCTCCAGGATGAACAGGCCGCCGGTGAGCCCGAAGAGGCCCGCGAACACCACGATCAGCAGGGCGAAGGCCCGGGCGATGCGCGACAGGCTCTCGCCGTAATCGCACAGCCACTCGACGAAGCGGTCCGCGGTCCAGCGATAGCCGTGGCGCAGGAAGCCGGCCCCGTCCCGGGCGCCCCAGGCGGCGCGGGCCTGCTGGCCGGCATGGAAGCGGCCCATCCGCCGGCCGCGCTTGTAGGCCCAGCTCGCCGCGTCGTGGCTTCCGATGCTCTTCCAGTTCTGCTCCAGGGCGAGATAGCTCGCCTGGGCGGCCTCGTAGGCGCCGGCCACCTCCTCGCCCACCGCCCCGCCGAGCTGCTCCACGCTCATCCGCGTTCCGTTGAGCCAGGCGCCGGCGAAGCGGGCATGCCGCAGGCGGCAGGTGCCGAGGTTCAGCCGTACGAGGTCGGTGTCCGAGAGATCCGCGCCCGAAAGATCGGCACCGTCGAGCTTCGCCCCGGTGAAATGCGCCCCCCGCAGTCGCGAGCCGGCGAGCGACGCCTTGGTCAGGCTCGCCTCGGCGAAATCCGCATGGGTCAGATTGGCGTCGGTGAGCTTGGCCTCGTCGAGCCGCGCCCCGCGGAAGACCGTGTCGTCCGCATCCGCCCCGGAGAAATCCGCACCCCAGAGGTCGGCCTCGGCGAAATCGGTCCCGTCCAGGAGGGCGCCGGACAGGTCGGCGAAGCGCATCGCGGCGTGCCCGAAGCGGGCATCCTCCAGCATCGCCCCGGCGAACTTCACCTGACCGGCGACGATGCCGGTGAAGTCCGCCCCCGAGAGGTCGGCCTCGGACAGGTCGGCCTCCTCCAGGATCGCGCCGGTGAAGCGCGTCGAGCGTCCGACGGCGCCGGCGAGGCGTGCCCGGCGCAGGTTGGCGCCGGAGAGGTCGGCCTGCTCCATGCGGGCACGGGACAGGTCCGCACCGGCCAGCGCCAGTCCGCCGGACTCGACGTCCGTGCCGATGCCGGCGTCCGGCTGTGCGGCGAGCGCGTCCGGCCCGGCGCTCAGCTGCGACAGGTCCGCGCCCGGCTCATGCAGGGGCGCCCCGCCGGCGATCCGGTCGAGGAGGGCGCGCAGCCGCGACTCCACCGGAGTGTCCGGTCGTGCATCGGGTGGGGTCGCTTGGTCCATGGTCGTTCCTTGCCGGAACGCGCGACCGGACGCCAGACACGCCGCTCACGGGCCCTGGGTCGCGGCAGCCACCCGCACGGCGATCGCCTTGGCGGCCGGCGTCTTGGACTGCTCGTCATGGTGCCAAAGCGGTAGCAGCACGTTCAGCTCCGGATAATACCCGGCGCAGTTGCCCTCCGGGATGTCGTAGGCCACCACGCGCAGGCCGCCGACGCGCCGCGGCACTTGGTCCTCGGCCTCGGTCTCCACGGCGACGGTGAGGCCGTCCCTCAGCCCCAGCCGGGCGATGTCCCGCCGGTTCATGAACAGCACGTCGCGGGTGCCCTTCACCCCGCGGAAGCGGTCGTCGTAGCCGTAGACCGTGGTGTTGAACTGATCGTTCGACCGCAGGGTGATCAGGTCGAGCACGTCCGGGCCGCGGGCTGGAAGGTCCGGATCGGCCTCGAGGCCCTCGGGGACCGCGAAATTCGCCTTCCCGGTCTCGGTCTCCCACTTGCGGTCGCGGGCGCCCAGCGGTTTCAGCAGGCCGCCGGGCTGGAACATCCGACCGTTCAGGTCGTGGAACACGCTCGGGTAGGTCGCTTCGATCGCGTCGCGCACCCGCGCATAGTCGGCGACCCAGGCATCCCAGTCGATGCGGGGATTCGGCGGCAGGGTCGCCTTGGCGATCTCCGCCACGATCCAGGGTTCGGCGCGCACATGCGGACCGACCGGATCGGCCACCCCCCGCGAGCCATGGAACTGCGCGGTGGAGCTCTCGATCGACACGGCCTGCGGGCCGCTCGCCTGCCGGTCGATCTCGATCCGGCCGAGGCACGGCAGGATGTAGGCGACGGCGCCGTTCACGAGGTGGGAGCGGTTGAGCTTGGTCGAGACCTGCACCGTGAGCCGTTGCCGGCGCCAGGCCGGCTCCATCCGGCCGGTATCGGGGATCGCCCGCAGGAAGTTGCCGCCGAGCCCGATGAACGCCTTCACGCGTCCATCGAGGAGCCCCTCGCAGGTCTCCACCGTGTTGAGCCCCTTCTCCCGCGGTGGCTCGAAGTCGTAGAGTTCCTTCAGCCGGTCGAGCGGTGCCAGTTCGGGCTTCTCGGTGATGCCGACGGTACGCTGGCCCTGCACGTTCGAGTGGCCCCGCACCGGGCAGATCCCGGCGCCGGGCTTTCCGATATTGCCGCGCAGAAGCAGCAGGTTGACGAGCATCCGGACGGTCTCGGTGCCCTTGCGGTGCTGGGTCAGGCCCATCCCGTAGATGCCGATCACCGCCTTCGCGCGGGCGTAGACGCCGGCGGCCGCCTCCAGCGCCGTCCGGGTCAGGCCGGAGCGCCGCTCCAGGGCGGCCCAATCCTGCCCGTCGCAGAAGCGGACGAAGGCCTCGAAGCCGTGGGTGTGCTCGGTGATGAAGGCGCGATCGAGGACCCCCGGCCGGCCGGGGGCGTCCGCCGCCCGGTCGAGGGCGAGCAGCGCCTTGCACAGGCCGGTGAGCGCCGCGAGATCCCCGCCGGCTTTCACTTGATGATACTGCGTCGAAATCTTGGTGGAGGAGCGCGTCAGCATCTCCACCGGCGATTGCGGGTCGGTGAAGCGCTCCAGCCCGCGTTCCCGGAGGGGGTTGAAGGTGATGATCTGCGCGCCCCGGCGCCGCGCCTCCTGGAGCGGGTGCAGCATCCGCGGCGAATTCGACCCGACATTCTGGCCGAAGAAGAAGATCAGATCGGTGGTCTCGAAGTCCTCCAGCAGCACCGTGCCCACCGGGGCGCCGATCGATTGCGGCAGCGCCACCGAGGTCGGCTCGTGGCACATGTTGGAGGAATCCGGCAGGTTGTTGTTGCCGTAGAGCCGGGCGAGCAGCGCCCACATGTAGCTGGTCTCGAGGGAGGCCCGTCCCGAGGCGTAGAACACCACCGATTTCGGGTCCTGCGCGCGCAGGTCCTTCAGCTCCCGGCCGATCTCCGCGAGGGCCTCCGCCCAGGCGACGGGCCGGTAGCGGTCCGTCTCCGGATCGTACCGCATCGGATGGGTGAGGCGTCCCTGCTCTTCGAGGGCGTAGTCGCTCCAGCCGAGGAGTTCGGTCACCGTGTGTTCGGCGAAGAAGTCTGGGGTCGCCCGCCGCCGCGTCTGCTCCCAGGCGGTCGCCTTGGCGCCGTTCTCGCAATACTCGAAGGCGAGGGGCTTGGCGGGCTTCGCCCAGGCGCAGGACGTGCACATGTAGCCGTCCGGCTTGTTCTGCTTCAGCAGCATCGCCGAGCCGGTGATCGGCACGCCCTCACGGGTCAGGATCTCGACGAGGGAGCGGGCCGAGCCCCAGCCGCCCGCCGGGCCGTCATAGGGCTCGATCCGGACGTCGTCGGTCTTCTGATCGGCCATGCCGTCCTCCCATCCGGCGCATCGATCACCGGACGAAGGGAACGCACGAGGGAGCGAATGGGATCACGGGCGCGTCACCGCGTTCTTGGACGGCTTTCCTTGCCGATGGCGCGGATCTAACGTCGAGCCGCGGACCGACCGCCGGAGGAGGAAACCATGGCCAGCGTCGACGTCGAGATGGTGAAGTGTGCGTGCCAGGATTGCGTCTGCGTGATTCCGGTCTCCAAGGCCGTGTCGCGGGACGGCAAGGCCTATTGCTGCGACGACTGCGCGGACGGCCACAAGAATCACGCCGGCTGCGAGCACGCCGGCTGCGCCTGCCACGGCTGAGGCCGCTCCCAATCGCGCTGCGACGGTCTGGAGAAGGCATCTTTGGTCGAGACAGCTGCGACGCGCCCCTTCTCCCGTGCGGGAGAGGGTTGGGGTGAGGGATCAGGTCTTTCCGGAAAGCTCTCGCCCCTCATCCTGTCCCTCTCCCGCACGGGAGAGGGGACCCGCGCCTCGCTCGGCGCGGGCTCGGCTGTCGTCACCCTGCCGACCTGATCGGCCGCGGCTCTGCGTCCGTGCCCGACCTCGCGGTCAGGAGACCGCCGCGAGCTTGTCGGCCATCGACTGGTCCTTGTCGCGGCGCGTCGAGAAGATCAGCGTGAAGAAGGTCCGCTGGACGCCGAGTTCGGCGAGCTTCGCCTCGCATCGCTCGGCCAGCGCGCAAATCTCCGACAGCTCACCCTCGATGTTCGTGCCGTTGGGATGCATCGTAGCGGTGAGCCCGCTCGCCTCGATGATGTCCTTGATCGCCCGGACGTAGGGCGAGACCGACGGGCCGACGCCCATCGGCACGATGCAGAGGTCGGCCGAAACTTTCATGGTGCCTGCCTGATCCGGGGGAAGCGGCCCCGCACGGTTCTGCGACCGGACGCGGGGCGGGCCGGCAGGCTATCGCCGGCCGCATCGACTTTCCAGGGCGCTGCCGAGCCGGCCGTCACGCCTCGCCGGTTTCGAGCGCGGCGGCGCGCACGGAAGGCAGGCACGGATTGGCATTGTCGGTGCGCCACGCGAGCCACAGCTCCGGCCCGGTCGTGGCGGGCAGGGCGATCGGCCGGAGCCGGATATCGGCCATGCTGTTGCCCCGGGCACTGCCCGGCACCAGCGCGACGCCGATGCCCGCGCCGACGAGCGCCAGCATCGCGTGGACCTGATTCACCCGCTGCACGATCCGCGGCTGCACGCCCCCGGCCTCGAACAGCCTGTCGAGGAGGTCGATGAAGTAGCGGCCACCCCGGGGCGACCACGTCACGAAGGCCTCGCCGTCGAGATCCCGCAGGGTCGGGGTGCGGGCGGTCGCCAGGCGGTGTCCGCGCGGGACCGCGAGCAGCAGCCGTTCCCGTGCGAGCGGCGCCGTCGCGATCGCGGATTTCGGATCCTGCAGGACCGGACTTGGCCGCAGGATCGCGAGATCGGTGCGGTTCTCGCCCAAAGCCAGGATCTGCTCGTCCGAGACCATCTCCTCCAGCACGAGGTCGACCTCGGGCAGGGTCCGGCGGACATGGGCGACGACCTGGGGCAGCGTCCGGTAGGCCGAGGCGGCGGTGAAGCTGAGGCGCAGCACCCCGCTCTCGCCCCGGTCGGCGCGCTGCGTGATGCGCGCGGCGTTCTCGGCCGCCGCCAGCACCCGGTGGGCCTCCGCCAGGAAGGTCCGGCCCGCCGGGGTCAGGCGCACCGCCCGTGTGGTCCGCTCGAGCAGCGTCACGCCCAGCGTCTGCTCCAGCATCTGGATCTGCCGCGACAGGGGCGACTGGGTCAGGTTCAGCCGTGCCGCGGCCCGACCGAAATGCATCTCCTCGGCGACGGCGATGAAGCTGCGGGCGTGGCCGAGATCGAACATTGATGCAGGATCCGGGATAATCCAGCCAAAATCAACGTTGGACGCATCGAAAGCCTGCGCCTAACCCCGGACGCGACACCGAACGGTGCGCATCAGGGAGAGGAATCGATGGCGCGGATGACCCCGGCCGAGATGGCGCGCGTGTTGGGCTCCGGCCTGCTGTCCTTCCCGGTCACGCATTTCCGCGACGATCTCGGCTTCGACGAGACCGCCTATCGGGACAATCTCGGGCGGCTGGCCGACTACAAGGTCTCGGGCCTGTTCGCGGCCGGCGGCACCGGCGAGTTCTTCTCGCTGACGCCCGCCGAGATCGACCGGGTCCTGCGCGCCGCCGTCGCGGAGACCCGCGGCCGCACGCCGGTCATCGCCCCCGCCGGCCAGGGCACCGCCCTGGCGGTCGAGATGGCCCGGGCCGCCGAGGCCGCCGGCGCGGACGGAATTCTGCTGCTGCCGCCCTACCTCGTCGGCTCCGAGCAGGCCGGTCTCGCCGCCCATATCGAGGCGGTCTGCCGCGCGACCTCTCTCGGGATCATCGTCTACAACCGCGCCAACGCCCAGCTCAACGAGCAGACGCTCGCCGACCTGTGCGAGCGCTGCCCGAACCTCGTCGGCTTCAAGGACGGCGTCGGCGATGTCGAGCTGATGACCCGGATCTACGCCGCTTTGGGCGACCGCCTGACCTATGTCGGCGGCCTGCCCACCGCCGAGACCTTCGCGCTGCCGTATCTGGAGATGGGCGTCACCACCTACTCCTCGGCGATCTTCAACTTCCTGCCCGAATGGGCGCTGTCCTTCTACGACAGCGTGCGCCGCCGGGACCGCGATGCCGTCTACCGGGAGCTGCGCGACTTCGTCCTCCCCTACATCGCGATCCGCAACCGCAAGCGCGGCTACGCGGTCTCGATCGTCAAGGCGGGGATGAGCGCCGTCGGCCGCCACGCCGGCCCGGTCCGGCCGCCGCTGACCGAATTGGACGCGGCCGAGCGCGCCGAGCTGACGGCGCTGATCGGCGACCGCCGCTGAGCCCCCACGAGACGACCAACGACAGACCCGCCGAGCCAACGGCGGCCACGACCCGCCTCCTGGATCAACCGGGCGGCGACGAGCCAGGGAGAACGTCCATGAGTGCCAGTTCGAGCGGCGCGGCGAGCACCCTGCTCGACGCCGCCGATGCGGGTCGCCGCACCCGCGTCCGCCTGCTGATCGTCGCGATGCTGTTCGCCGCCACCACGATCAACTACGCCGACCGCGCGACCATCTCGATCGCCGGACCCGACATGGCCAAGGAACTCGGCCTGTCTCCGGTCCAGATGGGCTACGTCTTCTCGGCCTTCGCGTGGTCCTACGTTCTAGCCCAGATTCCGGGCGGCTGGCTCCTCGACCGCTACAGCGTCAAATGGGTCTACGCCGCCGCCGTCGCCCTCTGGTCCGGCTTCACCCTGGTCCAGGGGGCCGTCGGCTTCTTCTCCGGCCTCACCGCCGTGGTGCTGCTGTTCGCCCTGCGGCTCGCCGTCGGCCTCACCGAGGCGCCGGTCTTCCCCGCCAATGCCCGGATCGTCGCCGCGTGGTTCCCGACCCGGGAGCGCGGCATGGCGTCGGCGTTCTTCAACTCGGCGCAGTACTTCGCCACGGTGCTGTTCACGCCGCTGATGGCGTGGATCGTCCACAATTTCGGCTGGCACCACGTCTTCACCAGCATGGGCCTGCTCGGCCTCGCCTTCGCGGTGGTGTGGCTGCGCGTCGTCGACAGCCCGAAGAACCACCCGTCCATGAATCAGGCGGAGCGGGACTACATCGAGGCCGGCGGCGCCCTGCTCGACATGGACGGGCAGAGCCGGACCAGGCAGGGCGATGCCGGCCGGACGCTGCGCCAGCTGCTCGCCAACCGCATGCTGCTCGGGATCTATATCGGCCAGTACTGCATCACCGTGCTGACCTACTTCTTCCTGACGTGGTTCCCGGTCTACCTCGTCAAGGAGCGCGGCCTGTCGATCCTCCAGGCTGGCTTCGCCGCGGTGCTGCCGGCGCTCTGCGGCTTCATCGGCGGCATCCTCGGGGGCGTGATCTCCGACCTGCTCCTGCGCCGCGGCTTCTCCCTGACGGCGGCCCGCAAGATCCCGATCGTCGGCGGCATGCTGCTGTCGATGAGCATCATCGGCTGCAACTACGTCCAGGCGGATGCCCTCGTGGTCGGGCTGATGGCGCTCGCCTTCTTCGGCAAGGGGATCGGCGCGCTCGGCTGGGCGGTCGTCGCCGACACCTCCCCGCGGGAGAGCGGCGGCCTTTCGGGCGGCCTGTTCAACACCTTCGGCAACACCGCCGGCATCACCACGCCGATCGCCATCGGCTACATCGTCCAGAGCACGGGCTCGTTCAACGGCGCCCTGGTCTTCGTGGGCCTGAACGCCCTCGTCGCCTGCTTCTGCTACCTCGTGGTGGTCGGCGAGATCCGCCGCGTCGAGCTGAAGGCCCACTGACCCGCGGGCCGGACCGGCCCCGTTCCGAACCCGCCCCGCGCCCGGCTCAGGCCGGCCGGGGATCTTCGAGGAGGACGCCATGCCGAACGACAGCCGTCATGCCGCGCGCAACACGCCCACCGTGACCGAGATGAAGGTCGTGCCGGTCGCCGGCCACGACAGCATGCTCCTCAACCTCTCGGGCGCGCACGGCCCGTACTTCACCCGCAACCTCGTGATCCTCACGGACTCCACCGGCGCCACCGGCCTCGGCGAAGTCCCCGGCGGCGAGGGCATCCGCAAGACCCTGGAGGATGCCCGGGACCTCGTGGTCGGGCAGCCGCTCGGCGCCTGGAACGCGGTGCTGAACGCCATGCGGACGCGCTTCGCGGATCGCGATTCCGGCGGGCGCGGGCTGCAGACCTTCGACCTGCGCATCACCATCCACGCGGTGACGGCGGTCGAATCCGCCTTCCTCGACCTGCTCGGCCAGTACCTCGACGTGCCGGTGGCCGCCCTCCTGGGCGAGGGCCAGCAGCGCGACGCCGTCGAGATGCTGGGCTACCTGTTCTACGTCGGCGACCGCACCCGCACCGATCTCGATTATCGCGCACCGATTGCCCGCGACGGCTGGTTCCGCCTGCGCGACGAGGCGGCGCTGACGCCAGAGGCCGTCGCCCGGCTCGCCGAGGCCGCCTACGACCAGTACGGCTTCAACGATTTCAAGCTGAAGGGCGGCGTGCTGCGGGGCGAGGAGGAGATCGCCGCCGTCACCGCGATCCACGCGCGCTTCCCCAAGGCGCGGGTGACGCTGGACCCGAACGGCGCGTGGTCCCTCGACGAGGCGATCCGCCTCTGCAAGGGCCAGGGCCACGTGCTGGCCTACGCGGAGGATCCCTGCGGCGCCGAGGGCGGGTTCTCGGGCCGCGAGATCATGGCCGAGTTCCGCCGCGCCACCGGCCTGCCCACCGCCACCAACATGATCGCCACCGACTGGCGGCAGATTAACCACGCGATCCAGCTCGGCGCCGTCGACATCCCGCTCGCCGACCCGCATTTCTGGACGCTCGCCGGCTCGGTCCGGGTGGCCCAGCTGTGCCGCGACCACGGCCTGACCTGGGGCTCGCATTCGAACAACCATTTCGACGTGTCGCTCGCCATGTTCACCCACGTGGCCGCGGCGGCCCCGGGCAACGTCACGGCGATCGACACCCACTGGATCTGGCAGGACGGCGAGCGCCTGACCAAGGAGCCGCTGGCGATCCGCGGCGGCCTCGTGCGGGTGCCGGAGCGGCCGGGCCTCGGCATCGAGCTCGACATGGCGGCGGTGGAGGAGGCGCACGCCCTCTACCGCGACCACGGCCTCGGCGCCCGCGACGACGCGGCCGCCATGCAGTTCCTGATCCCCGGCTGGAGCTTCGACAACAAGAAGCCCTGCCTGGTCCGCTGAAGCCCGGCCCGGGCCCGCGCCGTCAGACGCGCGAGCTCGGGCGGTAGAACGGCTCGTGCCGCGACGGGTCGATGTAATCGGCGTAGAAGCGCCGCGCGTGGGGCAGCAGCGCCTTCGAGAGCTGGCGCCGCTCGACCTCGTCGTCCGACAGCGCCCGCGACAGGTCGTCGTGGAGCGCCTTCAGGGCGGCATCCTTGTCGACCCGGGTGAAGCGGCCGTCGGCGTAGAGCACCTCGCCCTCGCACAGCACCGTGGTCACGCCGCCGGTCTTGGCCCGCTGGATCACGGCGTCGAGGAGCGGCGTCTCCGGGTCGAGATACGGGTAGGCGATCTGGTCCCAGTCGATCAGGACGAGGTCGGCGCCCTTGCCGACCTCGATCGTGCCCAGGCTATCGCCATAGGGCGTGGTGCGGGCACCGCCGACGGTCGCCATGCGCAGCACCTGCGCCATGCTCGGCACGTCGGCCTCGTCCATGCCGGGCACCCGGTGGGCGCGGAGCACGAGGCGCATCTCCTGGAGCATGTCGCGGTCGTCGTTGATGCCGGCCTCGTCGAGGCCGATCGCCGTGTTGATCCCCTTCGCCTCGAACCGGTTGAGCGCCGCCACGCCGGAGCGCAGCCGGAAGTTCGACGAACAATTGTGGCAGATGCAGGTGCCGGTCGCCGCGACCCGCTCGATGTCGGATTCGTTCAGCCAGACCCCGTGGCCGAGGGTCAGGCGCGGACCGAGCATGCCGAACCGATCGAGATACTCGACGGCGGTGCCGCCGCCGCGCTTCTCCGCATAGGCCTTCTGGTAGGCGGTCTCGACGAGGTGCATGTGCATCGGCACGTCGTAGGATTCGGACAGGCCGGCGATCCCTTCGAGGGCCGCGTCGGAGCACCAGTGGAGGTTGGCGGGCGCGAGCTGGATCTTGGACCGCGACGCCCCGGCCTGTCCGGCATGCAGGCTGCGGAACAGGGAGAAGTTGTCCTCCAGGGACATCTGGAAGCGCTCGAACCAGCGCTTCATCGGGTCCTGCAGCGGCGCCGGCAGGCTCGCCACGAAATCCAAGTCGGCCTGATAGACGAGGCGGTTCTGGTCGCGGACCGCGAAGCAGTACGAAACCCGCATGCCGATGTCGCGATAGGCGCGCAGCACCTCGTTGGAGCGCGCCTCGACCTCCTCCAGGCTGCCGGGCATCCAGCCGTGGATATGCTGGACCGTGGTGATCCCGGAGCCGACCATCTCGAAGGCCGAGTACAGGGTGTCGAGGTAGAGGTTCAGGTTGCGCGCCACCATGCGGGTGACGAACCACAGTTCCAGCGGCATGTCGGGGGAGCCGAGCTGCACCGGCGTGAGGCCGACATGGTGGTGGCCGTTGACGAAGCCCGGCAGCAGGATCTCGCGGCCGGAGCCGATCACGGGGGCGTCGGGGTAGCGGGCATGCAGGTCCGTGTAGGTGCCGACCGCCTCGATCACGCCGTCCTTCTGCAGGACCGCGCCGTCGGCGATCTCCTCCCAACGGTCGTGATCGAGGGTACGGGTGATCATCCGCCGGCTGCGGATCAGCGATGTGGCCATGGTCGTGTCCGTGTTGGGGAGGGGGTCAGACGAGCGCTTCCTGCTCGGCGAAGGCCCGGTCGACCTCGTCGCGCAGAAGCTCGGTGAGGTGCCGCCGCATCGCCTCGGCCTCGGGGGAGAACGGGTCGCGCGGGCGGGGCAGGTCGTTGCGGACGATGGTCTTGATCCGCCCGGGCCGGGCCGTGAACACCACCACCCGGTCGGCGAGCGCCACCGCCTCGTCGATGTGGTGGGTCACGAACAGCACCGAGGCGCCGCTGTCGCGCCAGACGTCGAGCAGAAAGTCCTGCATCTTCTGGCGGGTCTGGACGTCGAGCGCCGCGAAGGGCTCGTCCATCAGCAGGACCTTGGGACGCATGGCGAGCGCCCGGGCCACGGCCACGCGCTGGCGCATGCCGCCGGACAATTCGTCCGGCCGCTTGTCGAAGGCCTCGGCGAGGCCGACCCGCTGGAGGGCGGCCCGCGCGATACTCCGGCGCTCGACCTCCGGCACGCCTTTCAGCGACAGGCCGAAGCTGACGTTCTGCCAGACGCTGAGCCAGGGCAGCAGCGAGGTCTCCTGGAAGATCAGGCTGCGCTCCGGCGACGGGCCGGTGACGGCCTCGCCGAAGGCCAGGAGCGCGCCCCCGGAGGCGGGTTCGAGCCCGGCGATCAGGTAGAGCAGCGTGCTCTTCCCGCAGCCCGAGGGGCCGAGAAACACCACGAACTCGCCGGGCCGCACGGTGAGGTCGATGTCGCGCAGGGCCTCGTGGGCGCGAGCGGTGCCGGCCGCCCAGACCTTGGCGACGCCCCGGCAGGAGACGGCGTCCTGGGATGCGGGATCAGAGGCCAAGGGAGGACCCCGCGTCGCGCGGCAGCCAGTAGAGCATCCGCCGCTGGACCAGCCGGAACAGCAGGTCGAAGGCGAAGCCCAGGAGGCCGATCAGCGTGATGGTGAAGAAGACGAGCGACGGGTTGAAGGTGTTGCGCGCCAGCATGATCACCTGGCCGAGCCCGTAGCCGACGCCGGTCGCTTCGGCGACGAGCACCACCATCCAGGCGCCGAACAGGTTGAGGCGCAAAACCGCGAGCAGCCCCGGCAGGATCGCCGGCACGATCACCCGCGCGTAGATCTGGCGCTTCGTCGCCCCCATGGTCCGGGCGACGTTGATGTAGTTCCGGTTGACCCCGTCGATCTGGTGGATGGTCGAGAGGACCATCGTGAAGAACAGGGCGATGAACACCATGAAGATCGCCGGGGCGTTGCCGATCCCGAACATGAAGATCGCCACCGGCAGCCACGCGATCGGCGAGACCGGGGCCAGCAGCGTGATGGTCGGCAGGGTCAGCCGCTCGAACAGCACGACGTAGCGGATCGCCACGCCGACGAGGATCGACAGGGTCGCGGCCAGGGCGAGGCCCGCCAGAACCCGGCCCGTGGAGGCGAGCACGGTGATCAGCACCGCCATGGCGGGGCTCGGGCCGGCATTCATCCCGGTGCCGATCTGCCAGCGTTGCGCGGTGTTGAAGAAGCGCGCCTGCTCGGCGAGGTTGCCGAGGAAGATGTGCGGCGGCGGCAGGAGCTTGGCGTCGGCGATGCCGAGCGCCCAGAGCAGCTCCCAGAGGCCGGCGAAGCAGCCGACCGAGACCAGCATCCAGCCGGTCCGTTGCAGGAGCGGGACGAGCCCGTCGGGCAGCGCGAGGCGCTGACCGAAGGGCACGCGCGGCCGGATGTGCGGGACGGCGGCGCGGGCGAGATCGACGGCCATCCGCTCAGGCCGACTTCAGCTTGAGCTTGCCGTAGAGATCCGGGTTCTCGGCGATGACCTGCTCCAGCAGGGTCCAGTCGATCGCGTCGCGGCCGGGCTTCTTCTTGATGTAGCCCATCTCGGCGACGGAATCGGTCCGGTCGAGGATGAACTGCGTCTGGTTGCGGGCGTCCACCACCGAGGGCTGCCGGCCCATGGCGAGCTGGGCGTTGCTCATCGAGGTCTTGTAGTAGGAGCCGACGAGCTTGTTCAGGGCGGCCTGGGGATCGCCCTCGGCCAGGGCCTGGGCCTTCATCATGCCCTTGATCAGCGCCTTCACGGCGGCCGGGTTCTTGGCGATCAGCTCATTGCGGACCGCCAGCACGCAGTCGGTGTAGCCCTTGCCGTAGATGTCGGTGCCGTCGGAGAGCTTCACGGCGCCCTTCACGTCGGTGAGGAGCGCGGTGCCGTAGGGCTCGATGGTCGAGATGATGTCCAGCGCCCCGGCGCGGAACGCCTCCACGGCCTCCGGGGTCGAGCCCATGTAGCGGACCGTGATGTCCTTGAAGGCGACGCCGTTCTTCTTCAGCCAGTCGTAGGGCAGCACCTCCAGCGTATCGAGCTGGAAGGTGCCGAGCGTCTTGCCCTTGAGCTTCTCCGGGCTGTCGAGGCCGGGCTGGGCGACCAGCACGCAGCCCTCGATGCCGCCGCCGGCCACGATCTTCACGGGGGCCCCCGCGTCGTAGAGCGCCATGAAGCTCGTGTAGGGCATCACGCCGGCATCGACCTGCCCCATGCCGAGGAAGGTGACCTGATCCGAGAAGGTCGGCGTGTTGACGAAGTCGATGGTCAGGCCGTCATCCTTGGCAAGCTGCATCGCCTCGGCGAGGAAGAAGTTCAGGTTGCAGAAGCCGGTGCCGTGGGTCGCGCGGATGCCGGTGGCCGCCGCGGCCGGGCCGGTCAGGCCCGGACCCACCGCCAGGGTCAGCGCGGCGGCCGTCCCTCCGAGAAAACGCCTGCGGCTGGGCTTGAACCGCGTGAAATCCGGGACGCGATAATCGCCGTGACGGTCGCACATATCGACTCTCCTCAGAGGGCGGATCGTGCGATCCGCCGGACGGCGCGTGCCGGTGCTGAAACGGAGGGATCGGAGCTCGGGACAGGCTCAAGGCAGTCGCGGAGATCCGGTCGCCCGGCACCTCACCACATCGACGGCACGCCAACCTCTAGCCGCCGCCGGGGCGACGCTGCGCTGGTGAAGACGAACCAAGAAGCGTGCCAGATGCAGGGACCGACCGTATTGGCGGCGCGCCTTGCCCGTCGCCGCTGTCGAAGAACTGCACCGCCGTCATTGCGAGCGGAGCGAAGCAATCCAGCAGCGCCAGGCCTCCGAACGTCGCGCTGCCCTGGGTCACTTCGCTGCGCTCGTGATGACGGACACCGTCTTCGCGCCGTGATTCGACCGGTCCGACGCCCGCGAAAGCAGCTGAATGCCGCCGGCGTATTCAGCCGGGGTCTTTGGACAGTGCCGGACCGGCCTCAGCCGCGCGCGGAGCGCTCTGCCCATTCCCGGCGCAGGATGGCGTACTGCATCGTGTTCTCGAGGATCGGGTTGCCCTGATCGTCGTCCACGAAGGTGACGAACTCGCGGAACAGGCCCTCGAGGCGCATTCCCAGCGTCGCGCACAGGCGGTGCGAGGCGGCGTTGTCCTCCTCGACATAGGCGTAGAGGCGCCGCGCCTGCCGCTCGCAGAACAGGTGCCCGAACAGAGCGGCCGCGGCCTCATGGGCGTAGCCCGCGCCGCCATACGCGGCGTTGAAGTTCCAGCCGACCGAGAAGGTGTCGGGCGGTTCGGGGAGGCAGAACAGGTCGCCGATCAGCCGGCCGCACGCGGTCAGGCACACGGCCACGTGCTCGTCGTCGCTGGCGCGCCGCTCGGCCTCCGCCTCCGCGTCCGCCGGCGTATCGAGGCGGCTGCTCAGGAAGCAGCGTGCCCGCGGCCGGTGCAGGTAGGCGAACAGGTCGGCGGCGTCGTCCGGCCTGAAGCGCCGCAGGATGAGGCGGTCGGTCCGGATGGCGATCATCGGGCTCCCGGTCGGCGCCGCCCTACGCGGCCACGAGGTTGAAGGTGCGGTCGGCCGGCGCGAGGCTCACCCGCCGCCCCCAGTCGAAGGCGACGAAATCCTGCTCGATCCCGTCCGAGAACACCACGCCGCCCTCGTTCATCCGCGACACCACCGTGAGGGGCGATCCGGCGAACTTGCCGCCGCGCAGGTCGGTGCCGGTGGCGACGCTCGGGAACGGCTCGCGCACCCAGTAGCCGAAGGCCGCCTCCTCGATGCCCACCTCAACGGTGAGGTGCGTCGCCTCGCTGATCGCGCGCGCCCAGCCGGTCAGGCCGGTGCCCGAGGCCACGATCAGCCCGCTCGACGAGTGGTCCTCCGCCCGCGCCCCGTCGTCGATGCGGTAGCGCGCCGATTGGTGGCTGCGGTGGCCGATGAAGATCTCGTTCAGGGCGAGCAGCCGCTCGCCGCCATCGAAGGTCGCCTGCACCATGGTGCGCCGCTGCAGGGGCGCGGCGCCGGCCGCGCTGGCGGGCAGCAGGGCACGCAGGGCCTCGACCCGGGCCCGGGCCAGCACGCCGTCGTAGAGGTCGGGCGCCGGGTTGACGCCGACCACCGGCTGCCCGTCGAGGTATTTGGCGACGTTGGCCACGAGCCCGTCCTGCCCCACGGCCACGACCACGTCCTCGGGGGCGAAGAGGAAGCGGTCGAGGTCGGGGCGCCGCACCAGGGCCTGCCGCCAGTCCAGGGGCACGGCGGACCGCGCCTCGGCGAGCACGGCCTGGAACTGGGCGTGGCGCGCCTCGACCTCCGCGAGCGTCTGGCGCCGGCTCTCCAGGAAGAACCGGACCTGGCCGCGGGTCGCGTGCCGGGCGATGAGCAACTCGTAATCCGTGTCGCGGATCACGAAGACGACCCGGGGGGTGATGGCCGGCATGGCGGGCCTCCTCAGCGCGGCGCGAGCCGCGCGGGCAGCGCGCCGCGGAACTCGCCGAGGACGGCCGCCAGCAGGTCGGGCGTGACGTTGACGTGCTCGATGGTCTCCAGCTTGCCGGCGAGTTCCCGGGCCGCCAGACCGAGCAGGACGGCGGGCGGCATGTCCCGGTAGATTGCGGCGCGGCGCTGCTCCGCCTCGGCCCGGGCTCCCTCGACGAGCCGGATCCGCTCGGCCTCCGCGGCGGCCTCCAGGCCGCGGGCCTCCGCGACGCCGGCGGCGCGGTCGCGGGCGTTCTCGGCTTCTTGCGCGATCAGCACGGTCTCGCGCCGGGCCAGCTCGGTCTTGGTCGCGAGCTCGTTCTCCGCGATGGCGCGCTCCTTCTCGACCGCCAGGGCGCGCCGGGCGAAGGTCGCCTCGTCGGCCTTCTGCTGCAGGGCCTCGAAGGTCGGCGTCTGCAGGGCGCGCTCCAGCTCGCTCGTCGGCGCGAGGTTGGTGAGCCGCACCGCCACGGCCGCGATGCCGATCTCGGCCAGCGCCGGGGCGGCGAAGAGCACCCGTTCCAGAACGGCGCGCAGCGGCTCCGGCCCCGCGTCGAGGAGGGCGCCGATCGGGCTCGCCCCGAGATATTGCAGCACCGCCTGGCCGGCGATGCCGCCGAGGCGCGCCTCGATCCGCTCGATCGGCTCGCCCTGCAGGCGCCCGGTGCGGAGGTCGATCGAGAAGTCGACCCGGCTCGCCAGCAGCTCGGGATCGACGACGTGCCAGCCGATCGTCCCCTGGACCACGACGATCTGGAAGTCCCGGCTGCGGCCGCGGACGAACAGGGTCATCTCGCGGTCGTCCACCGGCACCTCGCTGATGCTGGCGGTCTCGGGCCGGAACCAGAAGACCAGCCCCCGCCCGCTCTGCCGGACCCGGCCGTTGCGGAAGCGGATGATGTGGCTGCTCGCCTCGCTCCGGAGCTGGGCGATCACACCGATGTTGCGGACCGTGGCCATGATGGTCTCCTCAAAACTGACCCGACCTGTCGAAGCGGAAGAGTTCGGCGGGGCGGAACGCCGTCCCGGCCTCGCGGGCGCCCGTCGGCGCGATCCAGCCCCGGTCGCGCATGCGGCGGCGGAAGGCGGATTTGTTGAGGGGCGCGCCGCGGATCGCCGCGTGCACGTCCTGGAGCTGGCGGAGGGTGAAGTGCTCCGGGAGCAGCGCGAAGCCGACATCCGTGTAGTCGAGCTTGCCGCGCAGCCGCTTCACGGCGAGCGCCAGGATGTCGGCGTGGTCGAAGGCGAGGGCGAGGGGGGCGCCGTCCTCCGTGACGGCCGAGACCGGGCCGCCGGCCTCGCCCGCCCAGGGCACGACCAGCGTCGCCGCCGTCAGCGCGGCGCCGCCCGCCAGGGCCTCGGCGAAGGCCGCCTCCGGCAGCAGCGCCAGATAGGCGACCGAGACGATGCGCATCCGCGGATCCCGGTCCACGGCACCGAAGGTGTAGAGCTGCTCGAGCCGCGCCCGCCCGATCCCGGCCTTGTCGCGCAGGACGCGCTCCGCGGCGGCGTCGAGGGTTTCGGCGATGCCCACGAACCCGCCCGGCAGGGCCCAGAGGCCCGCCTGCGGCTGCTGGCTCCGCCGCAGCAGGAGAGCGGCGAGCCGCCCCGCCCGGATCCCCAGCAGGACGAGATCCACCGCCAGGGCGGGCCGCTCGTAGGCCGCAGGATCGTAGCCTGCCACGAACTCGGATTCGATCATCGCTCGATTTCTACTCAGGTTGAGCATAACTAAGACGCAGGTTGCGCATATGTCAAGGCGGCGGCGGATCCGTCAGGACGCGCCGCCGGGCGCACAGCTCCGCACCGGCTCCGCACAGATCCGCCGCGGCGCGGCCGGCGGGTGCGGGCCGAGCCTGGAAAAGGGCGAAGCTTCTCGTGGCGGCAGAGGGGCGGGCGCGGGAGCTTCAGCGGCGAGCCGGCCCCGATCCGCCGGCGCAGGAGGTTTCCCCGATGCCGTTCTTCGCTCCACGATCCGCGGTCGAGCCCCTCCGCAACGCCGCGTTGTCACCGCTCTTCCTCGCGCTGCTGGCGCTCCTCATCATGCTCGCCTCGGCCCACGCGGCGCCGGGGCCGGCGCGGGGCGGCCTGACGCTGCGCGGGCCGGCCGGCGCCGCGCCGGCCGAGGCCGTCCAGCTCGCCACCGACATCAGCGTCGATGTCAGCGGCCCGACCGCCCGGGCCACGGTCACCCAGGCCTTCCGCAACACCACGGCGGAGTGGGTCGAGGGCACCTACGTGTACCCCCTGCCGGAGGACGCGGCCGTCGACGGGATGAAGCTCGTCGTCGGCAACCGCGTGATCGTGGCCGACATCCGCGAGCGGGCGGCGGCCAAGCGCGCCTACGAGGCCGCGAAGGCGGCCGGGCAGTCGGCGGCCCTGACCGCGCAGGAGCGGCCCAACATCTTCACCAACGCGGTCGCCAATATCGGCCCCGGCGAGACGGTGGTGGTCCAGATTACCTATCAGCAGACGATCCCCGTGTCCGGCGAGACGCGGACGCTGCGCCTGCCGCTGGTGGTGGCGCCCCGCTACACTCCCGCCCCCGCCGCGGTGGACGCGGTCTCCCTCGACGGCGTGGCCGAGGCGGCCCGCGACCCGGTTCCGGATCGCGCCCGGATCAGCCCGCCGGTGCTCGACCCGGCCCTGTCCCCGCCGACCAACCCGGTCGCCGTCACCGTGCGGCTCCAGGCGGGCTTCGCCGTCGGCGCCGTCCGCAGCGCCACCCACGCGATCCGCGTGACCGAGACCGGCCCGGAGGCGCGCACCGTCACGCTGGCCGACGGCGTCGTGCCGGCCGACCGCGACCTCGAGCTGACCTGGGAGCCCGCTCCGAGCCGGGTGCCCGGCCTCGGCCTGTTCCGCGAGACCGTGGCCGGCCGGACCTACCTGCTGGCCGCCGTGAACCCGCCGGCGCTCGAGCCCGACGCGGCCACCCGGCCGGCGCGCGACGTCACCTTCGTGATCGACAATTCCGGCTCGATGTCCGGCGCCTCGATGCGGCAGGCCAAGGCCGGGCTGCTGGCCGGCCTCGCGCGTCTGACGCCGCAGGACCGCTTCAACGTCATCCGCTTCGACGACACCTGGGACGCGCTGCATCCCGAGCCGGTCCCGGCGACGCGGGCGGCCCTGGCGGAAGCCGAGCGCTTCGTCGCCGCCCTGGAGGCCCGCGGTGGCACCGAGATGCTGGCACCCCTCAAGGCGGCCCTGGCCGATCCCCATCCGGAGGACGGGCGCGTGCGCCAGGTCGTGTTCCTCACCGACGGGGCCGTCGGCGACGAGGAGCGGATCTTCGCGGCGATCCACGCCAATCTCGGGCGCACGCGCCTGTTCATGGTCGGCATCGGCTCGGCGCCCAACGGCCACCTGATGCGCCACGCCGCCGAGATCGGCCGCGGCAGCTTCACGGAGATCCGCGACCTCGCCCTGGTCGGCGAACGGACCCGCGCGCTCTACGAGAAGCTGGAATCCCCCGCCGTCACCGACCTGACCGCGACCTTCTCGGTCCCGGGCGTCGCCGTCACGCCGGGCGCGCTGCCCGACCTGTATCGCGGCGAGCCGCTGGTCTTCGCCGCGCAGCTGCCGGAGGCGGCCGAGGGGATCGCCCACGGGACCGTGACCGTCTCGGGCCGGGTGGGCGGCCGGACTTGGACCCGGACCCTGCCCCTCGCCGCGGCCGGCACGGGCGCCGGCATCTCCAAGGTCTGGGCGCGCTCCCGGATCGGCGAGACCGAGACCGCGCGGATCACCGGACGCCTCGGCGCGGAGGCGGCCGACGCCACCATCCTGGCGCTGGCCCTGGAGCACGGCCTGACGACGCGGCTGACCAGCCTCGTGGCCATCGACGCCACGCCCCGCCGGGCGCCGGGCACGCCCCTCGTCGCCGCCGACCTGCCGCTGAACCTGCCGGCGGGCTGGGACTTCGCCAAGGTGTTCGGCACGGACCGGAGCGGCGAAGCGCCCGCCGACGACAAGGCCGCCCGGATCGTGCCGATCCATGCCGGCGAGGCGGGCGTCGACCTCCCGCAGACCGGGGCCGGGATCCTGGCGCAGCTCGGCCTGGGCCTGCTCCTCGCCCTCCTGGGCCTCCTGCTGGGCGCTGGCCTTCAGCGGCGCGGTGTCCGGCGGATCGGGGACGCGCGATGAGCCGCTCTCCGGTATCCGGACTGGGGAGGGCCCTCGCGGCCCTCCTCACCCTCGGGGGGCTCGGACTGGCGGCGCAGGCCGCCTGGATCCCCGCCAAGGCCGCCCTGGCGCAGGTTCTGCTGGAGCGCGCCTTCGCCCGCACGCTGGCCGAGGGGCACCCCGCCAAGCCCTGGCCCTGGGCCGACACCGAGCCGGTCGCCCGCCTCACCGTCGCGGGCCGCAGCTTCGTGGTGCTGCGGGGCGGGAGCGGCCAGGCCCTGGCCTTCGGCCCGGGCCATGTGGACGGTACGCCGGAGGCCGGCGCGCCCGGCACCGCAATCTTCGCCGCCCACCGCGACACGCAGTTCGCGGTGCTGGGGCGCCTCGGGCCCGGCGATCCCGTCACGGTGACGGGCCGCGACGGCCGGACCCGGCACTTCCGCGTCACCGGCACGCGGGTGGCGCGGTGGGACGCCTCGGGCATCGACCCGCAGGCGGCCGGCCGGCATCTCGACCTCGTCACCTGCTGGCCCCTGGAGGCGCTTCGGGCCGGACCGCTCCGGCTGATCGTCGAGACGGAGCTGGCGTCGGAGGCGGGTCGTTCCTGACGGGCCGCCGTGGATGGCCAGCTTGGCCGCGCTTGCGCAATTGTGCGGTTTCGTGCGGATCTGTCCGGATCAAGCCCGCGCGAGCCGTGCCTGTGAGCGAGATCGAACTGTCCGAGGCGCAGAGCCGCGCCATTGCCCAGACCGTGCGCGAGGCGCTGGCCCGCCGGCGGATCTCCCGGCAGACGCTGGCCGAAGAGGCCCGGATCAGCATCTCGACCCTGGAGAAGGCGCTTGCCGGCCGCCGGCCCTTCACCCTGGCGACGACGATCCGGCTGGAGGAGGCCCTGGGCCAATCCCTCCGCCAGGAACCGGGGCGACCGGCTCCGGAGACGGCCCGTCACGCGCCCGACGAACTCGGCTCCTATTCCCGGGAGAGCGTGGCCTGGATCGAGGGGCGCTATCTCACCCTGCGGCCCTCCTTCGGGACGGCCGGCGCGATCTTCGCCTACCGTACCGAGATCGCGTGGGACGCGGAGTCGGCCCGCCTCGTGTTCCGCGAGGCCGAGCGGCTCGACGCCCCCTTCGCGCAATCCGGCAGCGTCGCCGTGCCGAGCCAGTCGGGCATGATCTATCTGGTGACCAACTGGCACGGGCAGCATCGCCTGGCGGTCCTGTGCCGCCCGAACATCCAGGGCGAGATGTACGGGGTCCTGACGACGCTCCATGCGGGGCGCGGCACCCAGCTGACCCCCGCCGCGGCGCCCCTGGCGCTGCTTCCGGAGCAGGCCGACGCGTTCGGCTACGGGCGCATCGGACCCGAGGAGCCGGGCTTCGCACCGTACCGCGCCTATCTCGCCCGCGTGCACGAGGACGGCTACGCCACCTTCTTCACGGGTGTCGCCTGACGGGGCCGGGCGCGATGCGTATGGGCCGGCGCCCCTGGCCGTGATGGGCCGGTCGACACAGCAGCCGACGCGTTCGGCCGACCGCGCGTTGCGCCGGAGACCCTGCGCCCGTTCGGGTGCCCGTCGAAGCCTCCGTCCTTGGAGAGGGCCGCTCCGTGAGCAGACCCTCTCCGGACCCGGCGGGCCGCCGGGTTCAGGCCGCGCTACTGGGCCGCGATGTTGTAGGCGAGCGCCGACGAGGCGAGGGAGGCCCCCCACACGCAGAGCGTCGTGCTCGTTCCCATGGTCGGCACCGCGATCAGCGCGCCGACGCTGGCCACGGCGAGGCCGATCGCTGCCCCGTACAGTGCGTCGTCGCTCACGCCGCCGGCGACACGATCGATCTCTTCATCCGTCAATTCGCGGATCTCTGGCACATTCTTCATCATCGCGACCTTTCGATATCGATGGTTGAATGCCGAATTATCCATCGGCGTCGCGCAGGCAGCCCCAAAGCGTTCGAGAGATCAAATCGTATAGAAGCACTATAGCCTGCGTCCGGGCGAGGTCCTATCGCCGGTGCCGTCCTGCCCTGGGCTCCGGAGCCGCGACGGCAGAGGTGAAGACCTGCCGCTTCGATCGCGACGACTGCGCCGCGATCACCGAGGCGAGTCGGCATCCGGTGGGGCTCCGAGCCCGCGTCCGGAGCGCGCCGACGCTCGCCCATGCTCCGATGCTGCGGG
Organism: Methylobacterium sp. 1973; assembly: GCF_040545035.1. Lineage (NCBI taxonomy): Bacteria > Pseudomonadati > Pseudomonadota > Alphaproteobacteria > Hyphomicrobiales > Methylobacteriaceae > Methylobacterium > Methylobacterium sp. 1973. The sequence continues at coordinate 160,250 of NZ_JBEPLA010000001.1, read as the reverse complement.
CGTCCGGCCTTGCGATCGCGTTGGTGATCACATCGCGGCGTCGAGGCTGAGCAACCGTCGATCAACGCACCGGGTCGACGGGGCGTCGAGGCATGCGCGAGGCGGGCTCGTCGATCGACGGCATGGGATCGATGCCCAGGAGGGCTGCGAGATCCGGCCCGGCATTCGGCTCCAGCAGGTCGGCGAGGGTATGTCGGTCGAGGACCGCGAGGAACGCGGCGAGCGCTTCGTTCAAGACACCCTTGAGGCGGCACGCGGGCGTGATCGCACAGGCCGCACCGGCGAAGCAGGGGACCAGCGCCAGATCCTCCTCCATGGCCCGCACGACGTCTCCGACGCGGATCTGGTCCGCGGGCCGGCCCAGAAGCAAGCCGCCGCCCCGGCCGCGCGTCGTCCGGATCAATCCCAGCCGGCCCAGCTGATGCACCACCTTCACCAAGTGATGCTCGGAGATCCCGTAGGCCGCCGCGACGCCGGCTATGGAGCCCTGCCGGGGGCCCAGCGAGCCGAGATAGATCAGAGTGCGCAGGCCGTAATCGGTGAAGCGGGTCAGCCGCATGTCAACTCCGTAACAGCCCTTAAGGTGCATGACGATTGCACCTTTAAAAATGGGCCGTCATAAGGTGCATGTAATATGCATCTTGAGGACCGCCATGCCTGCCCCGCTGAGTCCCTCCACCGTCGCCCTCATCAAAGCCACGATTCCCGCCCTGGAGGCGCGAGGCCTGGACATCACGCGGCGCATGTACGAGCGCCTGTTCGAGAACGCCGAGATGCGCGACCTCTTCAACCAGTCGCACCATGGGGCAGCGGGCTCGCAGCCGAAGGCCCTCGCGCAAGCCGTGCTGGCCTATGCCCGCAACATCGACAATCTGAGCGTTCTCGGCGGGGCGGTGGAGCGCATCGCGCAGAAGCATGTCGCGCTCAACATCCTCCCCGAGCACTATCCGCATGTCGCGGATGCGCTGCTCGGCGCGATCGGCGACATTCTGGGCGATGCGGCGACGTCCGAGACCTGCGCGGCCTGGGGAGACGCGTACTGGCTCCTGGCGGAGATCCTGATCGGGCGCGAGGCGGCCATCTACCGCGACCACGCCGCAAAGCCTGGAGGCTGGACCGGCTGGCGCGCGTTCCAGGTCGAGAGCGTGACCCAGGAGAGCGAGACGATCCGCTCCTTCGTGCTGGCGCCGGTCGATGGGGGGCCCGTGCTGCGCCACCAGCCCGGTCAGTACCTCGGCTTCCTCTTCGACCTGCCAGGCCAGGGCGTTCTGAAACGCAATTACTCGGTCTCGTGTGCCCCGAACGACCGCGTCTACCGCATCACCGTCAAGCGCGAGAACGCGCCCGGTGCGCCGGCCGGTGTCGTCTCGAACTGGCTGCACGACGCGGCCGGCATCGGCACGATCCTGCGCGTGGCACCGCCGTCGGGCGACTTCTTCCTCGACCGGTCGACGAACGGCCCGGTGGTCCTGGTCAGCGGCGGCGTCGGACTGACGCCGATGGTGAGCATGCTGGCCGCCATCGCGGATGAGATGCCCGAGCGCCCGACTTGGTATGTCCACGGAGCCCTCAACGGCCGTGTCCATGCGCTGCGGGACGCGACGGCCGCCGCAGCCTCGGGGCGCGCGCATATCCGCGTCCGGACCTTCTACGCCCAGCCGGACGCGCAGGACCGGCGTGGCGAACATTACGACGAGGCGGGTCTCATCACGGCGGATTGGCTCGTCGCGAACACGCCGCAGGCCGAAGCGGTCTACTACCTCTGCGGTCCCAAGCCGTTTCTGGCCGCGCTCGTGAACGGCCTGCAGCGCCACGGCGTCCCGGCCGAGCGGGTCCGCTTCGAATTCTTCGGGCCGGCGGACGAATTGCTGGAGGACGAGGTGCGGCGCTTCGCCTGATCGTGGCGCCACGGCCGGGTGTCGGCGGCGCCGCGAACGGCGCTGCCGCCTCCCGTGATCGCGCGTGCGGGCGCCGGACCGCCCGGTGCCGACGGAACGGGCGCCCGCCGTCGAGCGCCGCGGGCCGCCCTGCCGTCCCTAACCCTTCAACCGCTCGATCAGGGCCAGGGTCCGGCGACCGGTGTCGTCGAAGGCAGGCAGATCGATCATGGGGTCGGGCTTGGCGACGGCGGTCAGTCGCGCGCGGTCGCGGATGACGATCTCCTGGCCCGCAACGCCGATGCCGATCTTGGTGAGGGCTTTGAGGGCGCGGGAGAAGGACTCGCGCGTCATCCCGAGTTCGGACGCGATCATGTGCTTCTCGTAGGGCAGGATCGCGCGGTCCGGCGTGCCCTGCCGTTCGGATAGGACGAGGATATGGCATCCGACGCGCTCGGCCGCGGAGCGCAGCTTCAGATTCTTGGTCTGCCGCACCATCCGACGGAACTGCTCGGCGAGCGTTTCCAGAACCGCCTTCGCCAGATGCGGGTTGCGTTCCACCGCGTCGCGGAACGCATCGGCCGGAATGAGCAGGAAGCGGGTCGGCTCCGGAGCCCGCCCCTGCATCAGATACGGCGATGCGGTCACGACGGCGGCAGGGATCAACAGGTCCGGCGCCCTCACGACTTCGATGAGCACCTCGCGGCCATCGCGGGATCGTCCGAAGAGCTGAACCGATCCCGACAGGACGACGATCTGGAAGGTCGGGACCTCGCCCTGCGCGAAAAGGATCGTCCCCGCCGGCACTTCGTGCTCGAGCGTGTGCTGGAACATGGTGCGGATGCGCGGTGCCTCCTTGCTGCTGTCACCCGTTCCGGGATCGGTGTTCGCTTCTCCGCGCATGGCAAGCTGCGCTTCCACTCGACCTCGGCATCGTGAGAACCGGGGCGCATTCCGGCCTTGATGCATATCAACTGCAGATTTGGCCCATCCCCGATCCCGATCCGGCATCGACCGCGCGCCGCCGACCCGCGGCGAACGCGAACCGCCGGAGCCGGCAAGCGCCCTGGGGTCGGAAGTGACTGCCGTGCGCCGATCCACCCGATGTCGGCGCGGAGGCGGGCCTGCAGCCCTACGAGCAGCTGTGGGCGGGCGCCGAGAGGGCATTGGGGATGCCTTCGAAGAGCGAGCCTCTGCGTCGAAGCCCGTCCCCTGAGGCATCCCGGAATCGGCATCTCGACGGGGCGCAACGCGCGTCCGTCTTCAGTCGCCCTCCAGGCTTTCTGCGATCAGTGCCATGCGCACCAGCTCGGACAGGCTGCCCGCCTGCATCTTGGACATGACGTTGGCCCGGTAGATCTCGACGGTCCGCGGGCTGATGCCGAGATCGAGCCCGATGACCTTGTTGGCCTTGCCGGCGACCAGTCCTTCCAGGACCTGGCGCTCGCGCTCGCTGAGTGCGGCCAAGCGCGCCCGCACCGCGTCCCCCTCGGCGTCGCGCGTCCGGGCGCGATCCGCCCGCGCCAAGGCCGATCGGATGCTGGCGAGAAGAACGTCGTCGTCGAAGGGCTTCTCGATGAAGTCCACCGCGCCGGCCTTCATCGCTTCGACCGCGAGCGCGACGTCCGCATGGCCTGTCATGACGATCACGGGCGGCATCCGGCCTCTCTGCCGGAGGCGGTGCAGCAGTTCGACGCCGTCGATGTCGGGCATGCGCACGTCCGTGACGATGCATCCGACACGGTCGGTCCCCGCGGCGAGGAAGGCGGTCGCCGAGTCGTGCACCTGGACGGCCAGTCCGTCGGTCGCCAGCAGGAAGGCGAGGGACTGGCGCACCGCGAGATCGTCGTCCACGATGTGCACGGGCGCGTCAGTCGACATGAGCCATCTCCTCGCGGTCGAGCGTGCGCAGGGTGAAGCGGAAGGTCGTTCCGCCGTCCGGACCCGGGCAGGCCAGGATCTTGCCGCCATGGGCCTCGACGATGGTTCGACAGATCGACAGGCCGACGCCCATGCCGTTCGCCTTCGTTGTCACGAAGGGCTGGAACAGCTGCTCGGCGATCTCGGGCGCGATGCCGGTCCCGGTATCCGACACCCGTATCTCGACCAGGCCTTCGGCCGGACGCGCCCGCGTCCCGACGACGAGTTCGCGCCGGGTCACGTCCTGCATGGCCTCGATCGCGTTGCGGATGAGGTTGAGCAGGACCTGCTGCACTTGGATCCGGTCGGCCAGCACGAGCGGCGCATCCGGATCGAGATCGAAGCGGACGCGCACGCCCTTCTCCTTGGCGCCGACGAGGGCGAGGGCGCTCGCCTCCTCGACCAGCTTGGGCAGGCTTTCGATATGCCGCTCGTTCTCGCCGCGCGATACGAAGTCCCGCAGGTGCCGGATCACCTGTCCGGCTCTCAGGGCCTGATCGGCCGCTTGGTTCACCGCGTCGGAGAGCCGGGCCGCCTCCGGGCCTTCCATGCGCCCGAGGAGGCGGCGGCAGCCCTTGAGATAGCTCGCGATTGCCGTGAGCGGCTGGTTGATCTCGTGCGCCAGCGTCGATGCCATCTCGCCCAGGGCGGTGAAGCGCGACATGTGCACCAGCTCGGACTGCAACTCCTGCAGACGCATCTCCGTCTGGTTCCGTTCGGTGAGGTCGCGGATGAAGCCGGTGAAGTAGCGCACGCCGCCCGAACGCATCTCGCCGACCGCCAATTCCATCGGGAAGGTCGAGCCGTCCTTGCGCTGGCCGACCACGACGCGGCCGATGCCGATGATGCGGCGTTCTCCGGTCGAACGGTAGCGCGCCATGTAGGCGTCGTGCTGGCTCCGATACGGTTCCGGCATCAGCAGGCTGACGTTCCGGCCGACCATCTCGTCCGGCCCGTAACCGAACTGCCGCACGGCCGCCGCGCTGAACGATTTGATCTGCGCCTGCTCGTCGATGACGATCATGGCGTCGGGGACCGTGTCGAGGATCGAGCGCAGATGCGCCTCGCGCGCCCGCAGGTCTTCATCGGCCTGCTTCTGTTCGTGAATGCTGAAGACCACGCCGCGGTGGCGGCACGGCCGACCGTCGGCGCCGAGCTGCACGCGGCCGCGCGAACGCAGCCAGTGGACGCGTCCATCGGGATGCACCGCCCGATAATCGACCTCGTAGCGTCCGCCCTCCGCCAGCGCGCGCCCGATGGCGTCCGCCCTGGCTGCGCGGTCGTCCGGATGCACGAAGGCCTGCATCGCGTCGAAGGTGGTCAGGCGGTCCGGCGGCACCCCGAACAGACGAAGGCAGGACGGCAAGATCGTGACGCGCCCGGTCCGGACGTCGAGGGCCCAGCCGCAGATGCCCGCTTCGTCGAGCGTCAGCCGAAGTCCCTCCGCGTCGAAGGGGTCGTCGCCGCGGGAACCCGGATCGTTGGGAGGGTCAGACGTCGTCATGTCGGCCGTACGGGGGGACGGCATCGTCATCCGTCCGGATCGTCGGCGCCCGTCTTACAACGCCGGGTCCATCAAGAAACAGCCGGCGCGCACCGCGGTCGTCGGTCCTCCGGGAGGGCCTGGCCGGCGGGGCTCCTGGCGGCCCGCGATCCTGGCCTCGAGCCGCCGACGCCTCCGCCCCGCATCCGGCTGCCCGCGGCGCGGCGGGGCCGGGAACGCCGCTTGCACGGCGCAGGGGGCGGCCGCGCGACGCCCGGGGAGGGCCGGCCGTTTACGCTTAAGCGCGCGATGCGATTTCGGATTTTGGAATGGAGCGGGTGAAGGGAATCGAACCCTCGTATTCAGCTTGGAAGGCTGCTGCTCTACCATTGAGCTACACCCGCGCGGGCGGATCGTTAGCACGCTGCGATGCCCGTGAGAAGGTGGGGCGCGGCCGGCGATGAACGGCCGCCGCGAAGGGACGATCCTCCGGCGCCGCGCCGCTCGGCAACCCGGCACCGCCTCGAAACGAGGGGCTTGCGACGGTCGCGTCGCTCCAGCCGGGGGCACTCGTCGCGGGACCGAGGCGTCGCCCGATCAGCCGAGCCCCAGCGCGGCGCGGGCCTCGGCGGGCGTCGCGACCCGCCGGCCATGCCGGGCCACCGCCTCGGCGGCGAGGCCGACCAGTTCGGCGTTGCTGGCCGCCAGACGGTCCTTCGTCACCCGGATGTTGTCCTCCAGGCCGGTGCGGACCGCGTCGGCGCCGCGGGCGAGCGCCCAGTCCATCACGATCGCCTGGTTGCGACCGATCCCGGCCGCCGTCCACGTCGCCTCCGGCAGGATCCGCCGCGTCTCGGCGAGCAGGATGTCGAGGAGGTGCTCCTCGGCCGGCATCGCGTTCTGGACGCCCATGACGAACTGCACGTGCGGGCGCGCGTCGATCAGGCCCGCCTCCACGAGGCGCTTGGCGCCGTGCAGGTGCGAGAGGTCGAAGATCTCGATCTCGGGCCGGACGCCATACTGCTTCATCTGGCCGGCGAGGTCGGTCACGAGGCTCGCGGAATTTTCGTAGACGATCGTCGGGAAGTTCACCGAGCCGGTGGACAGGGACGCCATGTCGGGCCGGTGCTTGAGCGAGAGGCCGCGGGCGGCCGGGTCGCGCCCGCGCCCCCCCGTGGAGAACTGCACGATCATCCCCGGGCAGTGCTCGCGCAGCCCCGCCTGCACGGCGGCGAACTTGTCCGGGTCGGAGGAGGGCGACTCGTCGTCGTTGCGCACGTGGATATGGCAGAGCGTGGCGCCCGCCTCGAAGGCCTGATGCGTCGACTCGACCTGCTCGGAGACGGTGACCGGAACGGCCGGGTTGTCGGTCTTGCGCGGCACGGAGCCGGTGATCGCCACCGCGATCACAACGGGCACCTCGCTCCGGGATCCTGCCATCCGCCTGTCCTCCCTGCCTCTTGGATTTCGGAAACCCGGATAGCGCCGCGCAAGCCGGATCTGAACCGCCCGGCGCGGGCGGCAGATCCGTCTGCGGGACATCTCGGGCCGGATGACAGCCCGGACCCGTGTCCCGACGGACTTGTGTCTCGCCGGCGCTTGCCGCACCTCTTCCGGCCGCGAGGCACATGATGAACGACACGATCCTGGTCCTGAACGGGCCGAACCTGAACCTGCTCGGCAAGCGCCAGCCCGAGATCTACGGCCGCGAGACCCTGGCCGACGTCGAGGCCCTGTGCCGCGAGACCGCCGCCGGCTTCGGGCTCACGGTCGATTTCCGCCAGAGCAACGCCGAGCACGTGCTGATCGACGCGATCCACGATTTCCGGGTCGGCTCGGCCGGCATCGTCATCAACGCTGGCGCCTACACCCATACCTCCGTGGCGCTCCTCGACGCGCTCAACACCTGCGAGGTGCCGGTGATCGAGTGCCACATCTCGAACGTCCACCGGCGCGAGGCCTTCCGCCACCACTCCTACATCTCGCTCGCCGCCACGGCCGTTCTGGCGGGGTTCGGGACGCACGGCTACGCGCTCGCCATCCGCCACCTCGCGCATCTGCGGGCCGGCAAGCCTGCATGAGGCGCGGATAGCGCCGCGATCAGGGTTGACGCTGGCGGAGACAGGGCGGAGGAGGGCGGTCAGGCCCTAGTTTCACGCGCGCTCCCCGGCCGGACCGGTCCTCATGGCCCCGGAGAGCGCCTCAAGCGGAGCGCGCACGCCGCATGACCAGCCCCTTCCTGCCCCTCGACCGGACCGTCATCGCCCGCGAGGCGGCCAAGATGTTCCTCGAGATCGGTGCCGTCCTCTTCTACAAGGACGAGCCGTTCAAGTTCACCTCCGGCTGGGCGAGCCCGGTTTACACCGACAGCCGGAAGATCATCTCGTTCCCGCGCCTGCGCTCGACGCTGATGGACTTCGCCACCGCCACGATCGTGCGCGAGATCGGCTACGAGCAGCTCACCCACATCGCGGGCGGCGAGACCGCCGGCATCCCCTTCGCGGCCTGGATCGCCGACCGGATGATGCTGCCCATGCAGTATATCCGCAAGAAGCCCAAGGGCTTCGGCCGCAACGCGCAGATCGAGGGCGAGATCGTCGACGGCGCCCGGACGCTGCTGGTCGAGGATCTGGCCACCGACGGACGCAGCAAGGTCAACTTCTGCAAGGCCCTGCGCGAGTCCGGCGCCCAGGTCGATCACTGCTTCGTGCTGTTCTACTACGACATCTTCCCCGGCAGCGCCGCGCTGATGGAGGAGATCGGCATCAAGCTCCACTACCTCACCACGTGGTGGGACGTTCTGGCGGTGGCCAAGGAGATGGGCACCTTCGACCCGAAGACGCTCGACGAGGTCGAGCGCTTCCTCAACGCGCCGGCCGAGTGGTCGGCCGCCCATGGCGGCATCTCCGCCTTCGGCCAGGCCTGAGGGGTTTTCGCGATGGGCGTCGCAGACCTGTTCCCCGCCGAGCGCCAGGACGCGAAGCCGGTCGACCGGATCACGATCCGCCGGCCGGACGACTGGCACATCCACCTGCGCGACGGCGCGATGCTGAAGGCGGTGCTGCCCTACACGGCGGCGCAGTTCGCCCGGGGCATCATCATGCCGAACCTCGTGCCGCCCGTGACCACGGTCGCCGCCGCGGAGGCCTATCGCGCGCGGATCCTGGCGGCCCTTCCCGCCGGCATGGACTTCACCCCGCTCATGACCTGCTACCTGCGGGACGACACCGATCCGGACGAGATCGAGCGCGGCTTCCGGGAGAAGGTCTGGGTCGCCGCCAAGCTCTATCCGGCGGGCGCGACCACGAACTCCCATGCGGGCGTCACCGACCTCCTGGGGATCGCGCCTGTGCTGGAGCGGATGGAGCGGATCGGTATGCCGCTCCTGATCCACGGCGAGGCCACCGACCCGGAGATCGACATCTTCGACCGCGAGGCCGCGTTCATGGAGGGCAGCCTGATCCCGCTGCTCGGCCGGCACCAGGGGCTGAAGGTCACCGTGGAGCACGCCACCACGGCGGAGATCCTCGACGTGGTCCGGGAGCACCGGAGCCGGTGCGCGGCCACGATCACGCCGCACCACCTCGTGATCAACCGGACGCACATCTTCCAGGGCGGGCTGCGCCCGCACCTGTACTGCCTGCCGGTGGCCAAGCGCGAGCGGCACCGGCTGGCCCTGCGCAGGGCCGCGACCTCCGGCGAGGCCTGCTTCTATCTCGGCACCGACACCGCCCCCCACGTCCGCGGCGCCAAGGAGGCGGCCTGCGGCTGCGCAGGCGTGTTCTGCGGGCCGAGCGCGCTCCAGACCTACGTGCAGGTCTTCGACGAGGAGGGGGCGCTCGATAAGTTCGAGGCCTTCGCCTCCCTCAACGGCGCCCGCTTCCACGGTCTGGAGCCGAATGCCGGGACCGTCACCCTGGAGCGCCGGCCCGGCCGCGTCGCCGAGGCCGTGACCGTGGACGACACCGCGGTGGTGGTGTTCCGGGGTGACGAGACGCTGCCCTGGTCGGTGGTGTGACCGCCTAGGCTGAGGACAGCGCACCGTCATCGCGAGCGGCGCGAAGCGACCCAGGGCAGCGCGACATCGGCGATCGTCGCGCGACACTCGATTGCTTCGCTGCGCTCGCGAAGACGGACATCGGCACTCCATCCAATCAGCCAAAGCCATCTTTGCCTGGATCCAACCTCGGGTTACCGATCTTCGGTTGATCCGGAGGAGGGTACGATGCAGGACGCGCGACAGGACGGCATCACGGCGATGGGCGCCGTGGACCTCGCCGCCGCCATCCGCGGCCGGGTGGTCTCCTGCGCGGAGGTGATGCGCGCCTATCTGGAGCGGATCCACCGGCTCAACCCGCAGGTCAACGCAATCGTGGGCCTGCAGGACGACGCGGCGCTCTTGCGCGAGGCCGAAGGTGCGGACGCCGTCCTGGCGCGGGGCGAGCCCGTCGGGCCGCTGCACGGCTTCCCGCTGGCCGTGAAGGATCTCGACCCGGTCCGCGGCCTGCCGTTCACCCAAGGGTCGCCGATCTTCGCCGACCGGATCGCCGAGACGGACTCGATCATGGTGACGCGCCTGCGCGCCGCCGGGGCGATCTTCATCGGCAAGACCAACATCCCCGAATTCGGCCTCGGCTCGCACAGCTTCAACCCGGTCTACGGCGCCACCGGCAACGCCTACGATCCGGCGAAGACCGGGGGTGGCTCGAGCGGCGGCGCGGCCGTGGCGGTGGCGCTGCGGATGCAGCCGGTGGCCGATGGCAGCGACCATGCCGGCTCGCTGCGCAACCCGCCGGCCTTCAACAATTGCTACGGTCTGCGCCCGGCCTGGGGACGGATCCCCGCCGAGGCCAAGGACGTGTTCAGCCCCGGGCTCGGCGTGCTCGGGGCGATCGGGCGAACGCCCGGCGATATCGGCCTGATGCTCTCGGTTCTGGCGGGCTACGACCCCCGCTGCCCGAACGCCATCCGGCAGGACCCCTCCGCCTTCGCGAGCCCGCTCGCCCGCGACTTCCGCGGGACGCGGATCGCGTGGCTCGGCGATTGCGGCGGCCAGATCCCCTTCGATCCCGGCGTGCTCGACGTCGGACGCGCCGCCCTGGCGACGTTCGCGGAGATCGGCTGCACCGTCGAGGAGGCGATGCCGCGCTACGACATGGAGCGGCTCTGGGAGGATTGGCTGGTGCTGCGCGCCTTCACCGTCGCGGCAAATCTCCGCCCGTTCTACGACGAGCCCCGCCACCGGGCCCTGCTCAAGCCGGAGGCGGTCTGGGAGGTCGAGCGGGGGCTGGCGCTCGGCGCCGACCGGATCATCGCGGCCCTGGAGGGGCGCACCCGCTGGTACGAGACCCTGCGCCGCTTCATGGAGGGCTACGATTACCTCGTGATGCCGAGCGCGCAGGTCTTCCCGTTCGACAAGGCCCTGCGCTGGCCCGAGACGGTGGGCGGACAGGCGATGGACACCTATCACCGCTGGATGCAGATCACGATCCCGGCGACGATGTCGGGCCTGCCCGCGCTCGACGTGCCGGCCGGGTTCGGAGCCGCCGGACTGCCCACCGGCATCCAGATCGTCGGACCGAACCACGGCGAACTCGCCTGCCTGCAACTCGGGGCCGCCTACGACGCGGCGAGCAACTGGGTCCGCCGCTTCCCGCCGCCCCTGCAGTGAGGGAGCGGCTTCACCTCCGAACCGGCTCACTTGCACGCGCGGACGCGTTGACCCGCCGCGCGCGCTCCGCTATGAGGCCCGACACTTCGCGCGCCGACCATGAGCCAGTTCCGGATCATGCGGGCGCCGCGAGGCAGGTTCGGATTTCCGATGACCACGGTCCTTATTGTAGCGGTAGCGTCACCGACGGGGCGGCCCTGAGCTAGGGCCGCGATCCGGGCGGTGGCGCATGCAGGGTCCCTCGGGGCCCTTTTTTGTTGCCCGCGTCCGGGCGGGACAGGACTGGGACGGACGGAGATCCGAGGCGATAGGCACCTTCGGGCGAGGCGGAGACCGCCCCGCGTGACGAGGGTGCCGGGAGAGAGGACGGGGCAGGGCGGCGATCACGGGATCGCGGTGGCTCCGGAGAGCGCGAGGAGACGAGCATGGGCGGCGAGGTCATGACCGGGGCCGAGATGGTCATCCGGGCCTTCCAGGATCAGGGTGTCGACACGCTGTTCGGGTATCCGGGCGGCGCCGTACTTCCGATCTACGACGCGCTCTTCCACCAGAACGCCGTCAAGCACATCCTCGTCCGCCACGAGCAGGGCGCCGTCCACGCCGCCGAGGGCTATGCCCGCTCCTCCGGCAAGGTCGGCTGCGTGCTGGTCACCTCGGGCCCCGGTGCGACCAACATCGTCACCGGGCTGACCGACGCGATGCTCGATTCGATCCCGCTGGTCTGCATCACCGGCCAGGTCCCGACGCACCTGATCGGCACCGACGCGTTCCAAGAGTGTGACACGGTCGGCATCACGCGCCACTGCACGAAGCACAATTACCTGGTCAAATCGATCGACGACCTGCCGCGCATCCTGCACGAGGCGTTCTACGTCGCGGCCAACGGCCGTCCCGGCCCGGTCGTGGTCGACCTGCCCAAGGACATTCAGTTCGCGTCCGGCCTCTACGAGCGCCCGGAGATCGCGAGCCACAAGACCTACCGCCCGGCCGTGAAGGGCGACGCCGACCGGATCCGCGCGGCCGTCGAACTGATGGCGACCGCGCGCCGGCCGGTCTTCTACACCGGCGGCGGCGTGATCAATTCCGGCCCGGAGGCGTCGCGCCTGCTGCGCGAGCTCGTCCGCGAGACCGGCTTCCCGATCACCTCGACCCTGATGGGGCTCGGCGCCTATCCGGGCACGGACGAGAAGTTCCTGGGCATGCTCGGCATGCACGGGACCTACGAGGCCAACCTCGCGATGCACGAGTGCGACGTGATGATCTGCGTCGGCGCCCGGTTCGACGACCGGATCACCGGCCGTCTCGACGCGTTCTCGCCCTTCTCCAAGAAGATCCACATCGACGTCGACGCCTCCTCGATCAACAAGGTTGTCAAGGTCGATGTCGGGATCGTCGGTGACTGCGCCTCGGTGCTCGCCGACATGCTGGAGGCGTGGCGCGCCCTGCCGTCGCGGCCCGAAAAGTCCAACCTCGACCCGTGGTTCCAGAAGATCAGTGCCTGGAAGGCGCGGGACTGCCTCGCCTACTGGCCGTCGGGCACGATCATCAAGCCGCAATACGCCGTGCAGCGCCTCTACGAGGCCTGCAAGGACCGCGAGACCTACATCACCACCGAGGTCGGCCAGCACCAGATGTGGGCGGCCCAGTACTTCAAGTACGACGAGCCGAACCGCTGGATGACCTCAGGCGGCCTCGGCACGATGGGCTACGGCCTGCCGGCGGCGATCGGCACGCAGCTCGCGCATCCGAATGGGCTGGTGATCGACATCGCCGGCGAGGCGTCGATCCTGATGAACATGCAGGAGATGTCGACGGCGGTGCAGTACCGCCTGCCGATCAAGGTGTTCATCCTGAACAATGAGTACATGGGCATGGTCCGGCAGTGGCAGGAGCTGCTGCACGGCTCGCGCTACTCGCAGAGCTACTCGGAGAGCCTGCCGGACTTCGTGAAGCTCGCGGAGGCCTACGGCGCCAAGGGCATGCGCTGCGAGAAGCCGGGCGACCTCGACGGCGCCATCGCGGAGATGCTCGCCTATGACGGCCCGGTGATCTTCGACTGCATCGTCGACAAGACCGAGAACTGCTTCCCGATGATCCCGTCGGGCAAGGCGCACAACGAGATGCTCCTGTCCGACTACCTCGGTGAGACCGGCGTCGAACTCGGCGACGTGATCTCCGAGGAAGGCAAGATGCTGGTGTGATGGGTTTGGCGGCGGCCCTCCGGGGTCGCCGCTGGTGAGCACGGACGGGACGACGAGGACGAGGCCGGCGATGAATGCGATGAACACCCACTACCCCGATGCCGTCCGCGTCGAGCCGGTGAACCGGCACACGCTGGCGGTGATCGTCGACAACGAGCCCGGCGTGCTCGCGCGCATTTCGGGCCTGTTCTCCGGCCGCGGCTACAACATCGAGAGCCTGACCGTCTCCGAGACCGAGGAGGCGCGCCACATCTCCCGCATCACCATCGTCACGACGGGCACCAACGCCGTGATCGAGCAGATCAAGGCGCAGCTCGACCGGCTGGTGCCGGTCCACCGGGTGGTGGACCTGACGCTCCAGGGCAACGCCCTCGAGCGCGAGATCTGCCTCGTGAAGGTGAAGGGCGAGGGCGAGCACCGCAGCGAGGCCCTGCGGCTCGCCGCCGCCTTCGGCGCCAAGACGCTGGACGCCACGCTCAACTCCTTCGTGTTTGAATTGACCGGGGCCACCGAGGAGATCGACCGGTTCGTGCGCCTGATGAGCGTGATCGGGCTGGTGGAGATCTGCCGGACCGGCATCTCCGCGATGGGGCGCGGGGCTGAGCCGCTGTAGGCTCCGGCGGCTGACCTCTGCTAGGATGCCCCGTCCCCGCAGGAGGCGGAGTGATGGAAGCCAAGGTCATCCGCTGGGGTGACGACCTCGCCGTCCGTCTGAGCAGCGCGGAGGCCGAAGAACTCGGCATCCGCGAAGGCGAGACGGTCGAGATCGTCTCGAAGCGCCCGGTCCCGCCGGAGCCGCAGCAATGGGCTGGGCGCCGGTACGTCAACGGGCTGCCGGTCTATACGCTCGAGGACATGGTCGCCGAGATGCGCCGTCTGGGCCCGGATTTCGAGCCGCCGACCGTGGACTGGGGTCCGGATGTCGGCTCTGAGATCATCGATGACGACGACTCCCGCTGAGCCATCGCTTCAGGCCGGCGATTTGATCCTCGTCGAATTCGGTCCTGTCCGCGGGACGGAACAAGATGGTCGTCGACCGGCGTTGGTTGTGTCGGAAGTGCTGATGAACACAGCGACGCGCCGCGTCATCGTCTGCCCGATTACGAGCAACATCGAACCATGGCCGACGAAGGTCATGCTTCCGGTCGGAATGACTGTCGAAGGCGCGGTGTTGACGGATCAGATCCGTTCCATCGATCAGCGGGCGCGTATTCTGAGGCGCCTCGGCGTCGCGCCGGGCGCTGTTCTCGCCGAAGTCCGGCATCAGATCGCGAAACTGCTCGGGCTTTGAAGCAGGACGGCGTATAGCAGTGTCATGACCGCCCGCACCCTCTACTACGCCCCCGGCGCCTGCTCGCTCGCCGCCCACATCGTCCTGGAGGAATCCGGGCTGCCCTACGAGGGCATCAAGCTCGACCTCGCCGCCGGCGACCAGCGCCGGCCGGAATACCTCGCGATCAACGATCGCGGCCGCGTGCCGGCGCTGACCGAGGACGGCTGGGTGCTCACCGAATGTGCGGCCATCATGCGCCACGTGGCCCGTCAGGTGCCGGAGACGGCTCTGTGGCCCGCCGACCTGCGGGAGCAGGCCGCCGCGGACGAGTGGCTCGGCTGGCTCGCCTGCAACCACCACGTGACCTACGCGCATGTCCGCCGTCCGGAACGCTACACCGAGGATGAGAGCGCGTTCGACGGCATCAAGAGCAAGGCGGCCAACACCTACGCGGATCTCGCCACCATGACCGAGGTGCGCCTCTCGCACGGCGGCTGGGCGGTGGGCGACCGCTTCAGCGTCGTCGACGCCTACCTGATGGTCTTCTGGTTCTGGGCGAACGGCCCGGTGCTCCGGTTCGACATGGCCGGTCGCTTCCCGGCCTGGACCGCCCACGCCCGCCGCGTCGCCGAGCGCCCGGCCGTGCAGGCCGTCTTTGCCCGCGAGGGGTTGCCGCTCCCGCGCTAATCCCATTCGGTCGCGGCACCCCCCTTGCCGCGGCCATCGAATCGGCCTAGAGCGCGTACCGTACGGTACGGTACGCCATTCGAGATGATGCAGGCCAGCGCCACAGCAGAGCGGGAAGCGCCGTCGGCACGCCAGCAGGCGGTGCTGGACGTCGTGCTCGGCCTTATGGTCGAGGACGGCGAGCAGCTCACCATGGACGCCGTCGCGCGCCGGGCGAGCTGCTCGAAGGAGACGCTCTACAAGTGGTTCGGCGACCGGGACGGGTTGCTGACCGCGACGGTGCGCTGGCAGGCCTCCCGGGTCCATGCCGGGCACGACGCCGCGCAGATCCTCGACGGGGCGACCCTGCGGGAGCGCCTGCAGGATTTCGCCGTGACGTGGCTGGAGGTCATCACCGGCCCCACCTCGGTCGCGTTGAACCGCATCGCCATCGCGCATGCCGGCTCGCGCAAGAGCAATCTCGGCGGCATCGTGCTGGCCAACGGCCGCTTCGCCATCGGCGAGCGGGTGAAGCCCGTGCTGGAGGCCGGGCGCGCCGCCGGGCTACTCGCCTTCGCCGACAGCGAGGCCACCTTCCGCACCTTCTTCGGCCTCGTCGGCCGGGATATCCAGATTCGACTTCTGCTCGGCGAGACCCTCGATTTCGACGGGGCCGAGATCCGGCGCGATGCGGGCCGCGCCGTCGAGCAGTTCCTGGCCCTCTACGGCCAGGCCAAACCCGACCCGAACCGCCACGTTTAAGAGGAGACAGACATGCGGGTGTATTACGATCGCGACGCCGACCTGAACCTGATCAAGGGCAAGAAGGTCGCCATCGTCGGCTACGGCAGCCAGGGCCACGCCCACGCGCTCAACCTGCGCGATTCCGGCGTGAAGGACATCGTCATCGCCCTGCGCGAGGGCTCCGCCACCGCCAAGAAGGCCGAGCACGAGGGCTTCAAGGTCCTGTCGGTCGCCGAGGCCGCCAAGTGGGCCGACGTGGTGATGATGCTCACCCCCGACGAACTGCAGGGCGACATCTACCGCGAGTCCCTCGAGGGCAACATGAAGCAGGGCGCCGCGCTCCTGTTCGCCCACGGCCTCAACGTCCACTTCAACCTGATCGAGCCGCGCAAGGACCTCGACGTCCTGATGGTCGCCCCGAAGGGCCCGGGCCACACCGTGCGCTCCGAGTACCTCCGCGGCGGCGGCGTGCCGACCCTGATCGCCATCGCGCAGGACGCGAGCGGAAACGCCCACGATCTCGGCCTGTCCTACGCCTCGGCGAACGGCGGCGGCCGCGCCGGCATCATCGAGACGACGTTCAAGGAGGAGTGCGAGACCGACCTGTTCGGCGAGCAGGCCGTGCTCTGCGGCGGCCTCGTCGAGCTGATCAAGGCCGGCTTCGAGACCCTGGTCGAGGCGGGCTACGCCCCCGAGATGGCCTATTTCGAGTGCCTCCACGAGGTGAAGCTGATCGTCGACCTCATCTACGAGGGCGGCATCGCCAACATGAACTACTCGATCTCCAACACGGCCGAGTATGGCGAGTACGTCACCGGCCCGCGCATCGTCACGCCCGAGACCAAGGCCGAGATGAAGCGCGTGCTGAACGACATCCAGTCGGGCACCTTCACCCGCAACTGGATGCTGGAGAACAAGGTCAACCAGACCTCGTTCAAGGCGACCCGCGCCAAGCTCGCCGCCCACCCGATCGAGGAGGTCGGCGCCAAGCTCCGCGGCATGATGCCGTGGATCTCCGAGAAGGCGCTGGTCGACAAGACCCGCAACTGATCTGTTCGCATCACGCGGCCGGGCTTCGCCCGGTCGTCACGCCGGGGGCCGGTCGCGCGAAGGCGTGGCCGGCCCTTCGCGTTCCGGGTTGCCCGACCCGGGATATCCCGGCC
Organism: Methylobacterium sp. 1973; assembly: GCF_040545035.1. Lineage (NCBI taxonomy): Bacteria > Pseudomonadati > Pseudomonadota > Alphaproteobacteria > Hyphomicrobiales > Methylobacteriaceae > Methylobacterium > Methylobacterium sp. 1973. The sequence goes on along the minus strand of NZ_JBEPLA010000001.1, from coordinate 143,252 downwards.
ATAAGCCCCGCAGCGGTCCCGCGCGTATGAGGACCGGCTAGCGGAGAGGACACGCATGGCATCGCTCTATTCCGACGCGCACCGGGCGCTGCAGGAGGAGTTCGGCACCACCAAGCTCGCGGTGCGCCTCGACGAGGACTGGGTCCACGAGAGCATCCAGCCGGACGAGGCCGCCTTCATCGGCTCCCGCGACATGTTCTTCCTCTCGACCGTCGACCCGGACGGCATGCCGACCGTCTCCTACAAGGGCGGCCCCACGGGCTTCGTGAAGGTGCTCGACGCCAACACGCTGGTGTTCCCGGGCTTCGACGGCAACGGCATGTTCTACTCGATGGGCAACATCGCGGGGCAGGCCAAGGTCGGCTTGCTGTTCATCGATTTCGAGACGCCCCACCGCATCCGCGTGCAGGGCCACGCCACGCTGCTGCGCGACGACGCCCTGATGGCCGAGTACACCGAGGCCAAATACTTGGTGAAGGTCGCGGTGACGAAGATCTGGATCAACTGCCCGCGCTACATCCACAAGTACCAGAAGCTCGAGCAGAACAAGTACGTGCCGCGGCCCGGCCGCGAGACGCCGCTCGCCGCCTGGAAGCGTCTGGACCTCGCGGGCGACGTGATCAGCGACGAAGACAAGGCGCGGGTCGCCCGCGAGGGCAAGCTGGAGGTCTCGGAGTACGAGGCGCTGGTCGCCCGCGGCGAGGCCTGACGACCCTTTGCCGGCCGCCTCGCGAAATGGGGCGGCCGGCGGGCGCTCGATATGCCGGGAATTCAATCTTCGGCGCACAAGTTGATACCAAGTAGATATCCGCGGCGCTTCATATTGATGTAGCAATATAATTGCGACTGATCGCGGCCGAGTTCAAAATTTCTTGACGATGTGCGGGGGTGGCCGCTAGATTTCCTGCAAATCTGGTCGGTCACATCCTTGCGCGGATCGTAGAGAACATGCTTTCGCTGCCCCTGCGTGTCGCCGTTATCTGTAGCGTCCTGATCGCTGCGGTTTTCGCGGGAGGGATGACTTTTCTTGCCCGTCGAATCAACGCTTCCTTCGAGGAGCAGGCGGCCAAGATGCAGTCGGAGACTCTGTCGAACGAGGCGCGCGAGGTCCGGTTTCGCCTCGCGGTCGCGGCCAAGACCGCCGAGAGCATCGCAGCCTCCGCCTCGGCCCTGCGCGCCCGCGGCATTCAGGACCGTGAGGTCTACGATGCGATGCTGCGCGAGCTTCTGCGCGCCAACCCCAGCCTGATCGCGACCTGGACGGGCTGGGAGCCGGATGCCCTGGACGGGCGCGACCGCACGTTCGCCGGCACGGCCTCCTCGGACGCGAGCGGCCGCTTCATGCCCTACTGGAATCGCGGCAGCGGCACGATCAAGCGGGAGGTTCTCACCGGCTACGAGGCCGAGCCGGACGGCGCCTATTACCTTCAGCCGAAGAAGCTGAACCGCTTGGTGGCCATCGAACCCTACATCTACCCGGTGGCCGGGAAGGACGTCGTCATGATGTCCTTCGGCGCGCCGATCAGCGTGGACGGCACGTATCGCGGCACCGCCGGGGTCGACATCGACCTCGGATCCCTGAATGCCGCCTTCGGCGCGGTGAAGCCGTTCGGGACCGGCTACCTGGCCGTGGTCTCGGCGAGCGGAACGACCGTCGCGCATCCGACCGGCGCGGCGGCCGGGAAGCCGATGCACGGCTTCGACGCGTCGGCAGCCGACGCGGCCAGGCAGGCGATCGCGGTGGGCGCCGTGGTGGTGACCGATGCGCCGGGCCCGGATGGGGCGCCGTGGCGGTACATGGCGCAGCATATCCAGGCGGGCGAGACGCCCGACCGCTGGGCCATCGTGGTCGCGGTGCCGGTGGCGACGCTCACGGCCGCCGCCGATCAGGCGCGCGCCAGGCTCATCGGCATCTCGGTCCTCTGCGTGCTGATCGGCTGCGCGGTCGTCTTCGGCGCGCTGCACCGCCTCGTCGGAAAGCCGGTCCGTGCCCTCGGCAGGACCATCGGCGACATGGCCGCGGGCGATTACGGGGCGGACGTGCCCGAGGCTCGGCGCCGCGACGAGGTCGGGCTGGTCGGGCGGGCCGTCCTGAAGCTGCGCGACGGCCTCCGGGCGCAGGCGGAGGCCGACACGCAGGCGCGGGCTTCTGCCCAGGCCGCCGCCGACCGGGACCGCAAGCGGGTGACGGCGGATCTGGCGAACACGTTCGAGCAGGCGGTCGGCGGCATCGTCGAGACGGTCACGAACGCGGCCACCGAGCTGCAGGCCACGGCCCGGGCGCTGGCCGCCACGGCGTCGGAGACCGCCGGCCAGTCGACGACCGTCGCGGCCGGGGCCGAGGAGGCGGCCGCCAACGTCCGGGCCGCGGCCTCGGCGGCCGAGGAGCTCGGCAGCTCCGTGCAGGAGATCGGGCGTCAGGTCCAGGGCTCCGCGCAGCTCGCGCGGGCCGCGGCCGACGAGGCCGGGCGGACGGTGCGCCTGGTCGAGGATCTGAGTGCGGCCGTGATGAAGATCGGGGACGTGGTGGCGCTGATCAGCGGCATCGCGGGCCAGACCAACCTGCTGGCCCTCAACGCCACCATTGAGGCGGCCCGCGCCGGCGAGGCCGGACGGGGCTTCGCGGTCGTGGCCGCCGAGGTGAAGGCGCTGGCCGAACAGACCGCGCGGGCCACCGAGGAGATCGCGGGCCAGATCGCCCGCGTGCAGGCCTCGACCGCGCAGGCGGCCTCGGCGATCGGCAGCATCACGACGCGCGTCGACGAGATCAGCGGCGTGGCCACGACGATCGCCGCCGCGGTCGAGCAGCAGGGTACGGTGACCCAGGAGATCGTCCGCAACGTGACCCAGGCCGCCGCCGGCACGGGCGAGGTGACGACGAACATCGCCCGCGTGGCCGAAGCGGCCGACATGACCGGCTCGGCCGCGGGCCAGGTGCTGGACTCGTCCGCGAACCTGTCGCAGCAATCCGAGCACCTCCGGACGGAGGTCAGCCGCTTCCTCGGAACGGTGCGCGCGGCCTGAGGACCACCGGGCCGGCCTGCGCGCTACGGGGCTTTTCGGGCGACGATGAACACCCGCGGGAAGGCGAGCAGGCGCTGCCCGTCGCTGCGCGGCGTGTAGGCGGCGTCGATCGCGCCGGTATAGGCCGCCAGGAAGCCGGCCTTCTCCCCGGGCTCCAGCGGGTCGAGGAAGGGCCGGAGCCCCGTGGCGCTCACCCAGTCCACGATGGCGGCGGCATCCGCCATCCGGTGGTGATAGGCGGTGCGCCAGACATCGACCTCGGCGGCCAGGGGCGCCAGCAGGTCGTAGTAGGCTGCGGGTTCGAGCATGCGGCCGAGGCGGCCGGCCACGGCCGGGTCGCCGATCGTTGCCGCCCAGGGGGCGGCCGCCGCGACTTCGCGCATCAGCCGGTGGGTGGGCTCGGCGAGGTTGTCGGGCATCTGCACGGCGAGCACCCCGCCCGGGGCGAGGAGACCGAACAGCCGCGGCAGCAGGGTCGCGTGGTCCGGCAGCCATTGCAGGACGGCGTTGGCGAAGATCAGGTCCGGGGCGCGCTCCGGGACCCAGGTCGCGGCATCGGCCTGCGCGAAGGTGAGGTCGGGCAGGCGGGCACGGGCGCTCTCCAGCATCGCCGGGGAACTGTCGAGGCCGAGCACCTCAGCATCGGGAAATCGCGCCGCGATCAGCGCGGTGGAATTGCCGGGCCCGCAGCCGAGATCGCAGGCGAGCCGTGGCGCGTCGAGGGGCACGCGGGCGAGGAGCTCGGCCGCCGGCCGCGTCCGCTCGTCCTCGAAGCGGGTGTAGAGGGCGGGGTTCCAATCGGCCATCTCAACCTTCCGTGCGACGCCTCAGCAGCCGAGCTGGTCGGCGAGGTCCGCCAGGTCCCGCGCCGCGTGGGTGACCGGCACCGTCGGCGCGGTCTCGCCGCCGGCCGGGCCGTGCTCGTGCGGGCGGGCGATGTGGGCGGTGGACAGACCGTGGCGCGCCGCCGCCGCGAGGTCGTTCGAGTGCGCCGCGACCATCATCGTTTCCGCCGGCGCGAACCCGAACGCCGCCACCGCGTCGCGGTAGAGCGCCGGCTTCGGCTTGTAGTCGCGGGAATAGCCGGCGCCGAGCACCGCGTCGAAGATCAGCCCGTTGCGGCGGGCGAGGTCGGCCAACAACCGGACAGGCCCGTTGGAGTTCGGTGCCAGGAGGTGCTTCTCCCGCAGCCGCCGCAGCGCGTCCGGCACCTCGGGCCAGGCGTCGAGCCGGTGCCACGCCTGGACCAGCTCCCGCTGTACCGTCTCGGGCACGCCCGCGATGCCGAACTGCGCCAGCACGTCGGGCAGGGACTCGGCCTGGAGCGTGTCGAGGTCGACATAGGGCCGGGCGCCGGAGCGCACCGTCTCCATCGACGGGTCGTAGCGGGCCCGCCACGCATCCGCGAAGGCGCCCGCATCGAGGCTCGGCGCGACGGGCGCCAGCAGCCGCGCCGCCTCGCGGGCGACGCCGGAGCGCCAGTCGACGAGCGTCCCGAAGACGTCGAAGACCAGCGCCCGGATTGTCACCGCACCGCCTGGAGGCTGGGGCCCCGCCGCACGAAGCCGACGATGTCCTTGACCGCGTCGAGGGTCTGCGCCGCGATCGTCTCCGCCCGGGCGGAGCCGTCGGCCAGCACGGCGTCGATATGGCCGGGATCGGCGGTGAGCCGCCGCATCTCCCCGGCGATCGGCGCGAGGCTCGTCACGGCGAGGTCGGCGAGCGCCGGCTTGAAGGTCGAGAACTGCGCCCCGCCGAAGTCGCGCAGCACGTCCTCGCGGCTGATGCCGGCCAGCGCCGCGTAGATCCCCACGAGGTTGTCGGCCTCGGGCCGCTCCTTCAGGCCCGCCACCTCGGAGGGGAGGGGCTCCGGATCGGTCTTCGCCCGGCGGATCTTCTGGGCGATGGCGTCCGCATCGTCCGTGAGATTGATCCGGGCGTTGTCGGACGGGTCCGACTTCGACATCTTCTTGGTGCCGTCGCGCAACGACATGACCCGGGCGGCCGGACCGCCGATCAGCGGTTCCGTGATCGGGAAGAACGCGTCGCCGTGGCCGTGCGCCGCGATCGAGCCTGCGAAGTCGGTGTTGAACTTCTGCGCGATGTCGCGGGTCAGCTCCAGATGCTGCTTCTGGTCCTCGCCCACGGGCACGTGGGTCGCCCGGTAGGCCAGGATGTCGGCGGCCATCAGCACCGGGTAGTCGTACAGGCCGATCGAGGCGTTCTCCCGGTCCTTGCCGGCCTTCTCCTTGAACTGGGTCATGCGGTTCAGCCAGCCGAGGCGGGCGACGCAGTTGAACACCCAGGCGAGCTCGGCGTGCTGGGGCACCTGGCTCTGGTTGAACACGATCGAGCGCTTCGGATCGATGCCGGCGGCGAGGAAGGCGGCCGTGACCTCGCGGATCTGGCCGCGCAGGGCCTCCGGATCCTGCCAGACGGTGATCGCGTGCAGGTCGACCACGCAGTACAGGCACTGCGCGTCGCGGTCCTGCATCTCCACGAAGCGCTTCACCGCTCCGAGATAGTTGCCGAGATGCAGGTTGCCGGTGGGCTGGACGCCCGAGAAGACCAATTCGGTGAACGCGGCCATCGGCGCCGATCCTGAGCAAAGATAGACCGGGGCTCCGCGCCGTCCGGGCGCGGGGTTACTCGCACCCGTAGGCCGGAATGGTCAAGGACGCGCTCACGGCTCCCGCACGGGGCGCTTCGCGCTGGGGCAGAGGTCGGTCAGGACGCAGCGCCCGCAGGCGGGCCGGTGATGGTGGCAGACCTGCTGGCCGTGCAGCATCAGGATCTCGTGATTGTCGTAGAGATCCTGCGCGCTCCACGCGGCGGGCAACTGCCCCCGCAGGATCGCGTGCGCCGGGCCGACATCGACCCGCGGGCCGATCAGCCCGAGGCGCTGGGCGACCCGGTGATGGTGGCTGTCCACCGGCAGCGCCGGCATCCGCAGGGTGGAGAACGACAGGACCGCCGCACTGGTCTTCGGCCCGATCCCGGGGATGGCCTGCAGCCACGCCCGCGCCGCCTCGACCTCCATGTCGGCCAGGAAGGCGAGGTCGAGGGTTCCGCACCGGTCGCGCAGGGCCCGGATCACGTCGCGGATGCGCGGCGCCTTCAGCTCCGGCCATGTCACCCCCGCGATGGCGGCCTCGATCTCCGGCACGTCCGCGTCGATCACCGCCTCCCAGTCCGGGAAGCGTGCCCGCAGGGCCTTGAAGGCCCGGCCGGATTCGGCGTTGCGCGTCCGGTGCGACAGGAGCGAGGAGACGAGTTCGCTGACCGGATCCAGGCTGTGGAAGTACGGGATCGGGCAGCCGTAGACCGGGCAGAGGCGCGCGTGGATCGCCAGCGCCTTCTCGGCGAGGGCGGGATCCATGGCGTTGGGGGCCGCCTTGCGGCGCGGAGGCGGGACGGTCCCGGTTCTGAGGTCGGTGGCGGGCATGTCGGGCGAATCCGCGAGCCGATGCCCCTGTTCCTGCCGGGGCGGGGCAGCGGCGATCTGTCCGATCTCCGCGCATGCGCGTCAGGAACGGGCGATCGGGTGCCGCGCACTCCTCCCTTCCTCGCAGAGGGGCGAGAGGCGGCGGTTGCGGCCGGTTCTCCGGCGCGGGATCGGTCCGCGACGTCGGCCGATCTGCCGGCCCCTACTTCACCAGCGCGTAGATGTTCACGTCGAGGTTGTCGTCGGTACCGTCCTTGAGGTCGGTGGCGTATTCCTCGACGAACCGGTCCTGCACCACGATGTCCTTGGCATCGAGATAGGCGGTCAGGGTCTCGTAGGTGCTGTCGATCGACTCGTAGGAACCCTTGTGGGCAAAGCGCAACGCCTTGCCGGAGGGCGTCGTGCCGAAGCGCAGCCCGTCGGTCTCCGCCGGCGCCGGGTTCGGCGCGGCCGCCACCGGGATCATCGCCTCGAACTCGAAGCCGTCATCGTCGGTTCGGGTGAAGACCGCCAGCGGCCGGCCGGCCGGCGCGACGCCCAGCTTGGCGAGGTCGGCCTCGATCCGCGCGAAGGCCTGCTTCAGGTTCGGCACGGCCTCCTCCCATTTGGTCTTGCCCGACAGGATCGCGGCGGGCTTCGACGGCAGGGTGACCTCGTCGACGTCGCCGGGCTCGCCGGCCTTCTCGATGAGCGTCGGACGCGCAGGCGTTCCCACCGCGGACTGGCCCGCGGGCGGGGGCGCCACCGATTGCTGGGGGGCCGGGGCCGCGCTCTTGTCCGGATCGGCCACCGGGTTCGGCGCCGTCGTCGTCGGCAGCGGGTTCGTCTGGGCCGGCGCGGGTGCCGTGGAGGGCGGCGGCGCAGGCTGCTGCTGCGCGGCGATCGGGCCGCCGGACGCGAGCACGAGGGCGGCCGAGAGGGCGACGAGCGGACGAAGGCGGATCACGTGGGGCGCTCCGGTCGAGGCCCGCGGATGATCGCGCAGGCTCCCGCCGCGTAACCTAGTGGCGAACGGGACGGCCCGCGAGGGCACCGCGGACGAGAGCCGCGGGTGCGGCGCATCTGCCACGCTGCTGCACCCCTCGCGCCGGGCGGTCGCTTTTGCGATATAGCCGGCCCCTCCTCGACCTGCGGGACCGCATGAGCGCACTCGCCCACAGACGCTTCCTGAAGATGCACGGCGCCGGCAACGCGATCGTGGTGCTGGACCTGCGCGGTTCCACCGCGACGGTGCGGCCCGAGGAGGCGCGGGCGATCGCGCAGGATCCCGGCTCGGCCTTCGATCAGCTGATGGTGCTACACGATCCCGTGAGCCCGGGCACGGACGCGTTCCTGCGGATCTACAACACCGACGGTTCGGAATCGGGCGCCTGCGGAAACGGCACGCGCTGCGTCGCCTACGCGATGCTCGACGATCCGGCCATGGCCCGGCCGGCCGAGGGCGGGCGGCTCACCCTGGAGACCGAAGCGGGCGTGCTCGGCGTGCGCCGCGTCTCGGAGCGGGCCTTCACGGTCGATATGGGCCGTCCGCGTCTCGCCTGGGACGAGATCCCCCTGTCGGAGCCCTTCCCGGACACGCGCCGGATCGAGTTGCAGATCGGCCCGATCGACGATCCGATCCTGCACTCGCCGGGCGCGGTGAACATGGGCAACCCGCACGCGGTGTTCTTCGTGGAGCAGGATCCGGATTCCTTCGACCTCGCGCGGATCGGTCCGATGCTGGAGAACCACCCGCTCTTCCCGGAGCGCGCCAACATCTCCGTGGCGCAGGTGACGGGCCGCGAGACGATCAAGCTCCGCGTCTGGGAGCGTGGCGCCGGGCTGACGCTCGCCTGCGGCACCGCCGCCTGCGCCACCGTGGTGGCCGCCTCGCGCCTCAAGATGATCGGCCGGCAGGCCCAGGTCGCGCTGCCCGGCGGCGAGTTGTTCATCGAGTGGCGCGCCGACGACCATGTCCTGATGACCGGTCCGGTCGCGCTCGTCGCCGAGGGGACCCTGGCGCCGGAGCTGTTCGACAGCGCGGCCTGATGGCGGTCGAGACCCTCACCTTCGGCTGCCGCCTCAACACCGTCGAGTCCGAGGCTCTGCGGGCCCATGCGGCCGCGGACGGCCGCGACCGGGTGGTGGTCAACACCTGCGCGGTCACCGCCGAGGCCGGGCGGCAGGCCCGCAAGGCGATCCGGCGCATCGCCCGCGAACGGCCCGGCGCCGAGATCGTCGTCACAGGCTGCGGCGCCGAGGTGGAGACGGAGGCCTACGCGGCCATGCCGGAGGTCGCGCGCCTCGTCGGCAACGCCGAGAAGCTGCGGCCGGAGGGCTGGTCGGCGGCCGCGACCGGACCGGGGGCCGTCATGGCGGCGCGGATGGCCGAGCCGACGCGGATCGAGGCCATGGCCGGGCATACCCGCGCCTTCGTGCCCGTGCAGAACGGCTGCGACCACCGCTGCACCTTCTGCGTGATCCCGTTCGGACGCGGCGTCTCCCGCTCGGTGCCGGTGCCCGATGTGGTCGCGCAGGTCGAGACCCTCGTGGCCCGGGGCGGGCGGGAAGTGGTGCTGACCGGCGTGGATCTCACCGCCTATGGACGGGATCTCTCCGGGCCGTCCCTCGGCGGTCTGGTGCGGTCGATCCTCCGGGCGGTGCCCGATCTCCCGCGCCTGCGCCTCTCTTCCATCGATTCCGTGGAGGCCGACGACGCCCTGCTCGCGGCGATCGCCGAGGAGGAGCGGCTGATGCCGCACCTGCACCTGTCGCTGCAGGCCGGCGACGACCTGATCCTCAAGCGCATGAAGCGCCGGCACCTGCGCGCCGACGCGATCCGCTTCTGCGAGACCGTGCGGCGGCTGCGGCCCGACATGGTGTTCGGCGCCGATCTGATCGCGGGGTTTCCGACCGAGACGGAGGCGCAGTTCGCCCGCTCCCTCGACCTCGTGGCGGAATGCGGCCTGACGCACCTGCACGTCTTCCCGTATTCCCCGCGCCCCGGGACACCCGCCGCGCGGATGCCGCCGGTGGAGGCGGACGCGATCCGCGCGCGGGCGGCGCGGCTGCGCGCAGCCGGTGCCGACGCCCTGCGGCGGCACCTCGACGCACAGGTCGGGCGGCGGCTGACCGTGCTGGCGGAGCGCGGCGGCACCGGGCGGAGCGCGGATTTCACCGCCGTGCGCCTGTCAGACGCGCCTGCCCCCGGCACGTTCCACAGCGTCGCGATCGCGTCTCACGACGGGGCGCGGCTGATCGCGGCCTGAGCCGCGAGCGGCGCCACGGCCTCGGCGATGTGCGGCGGCGGCGGGGCCGTCACCGTGATGGCGTCGCGCTTCGGATAGAGCGGGATCGACAGGGTCCGCGCGTGCAGGTGCAGCGCGCTGCCGCGGGGCGCCCCGCCGTAGATCGCGTCGCCCAGGATCGGCCAGCCGGAGGCGGCGCAATGGACCCGGAGCTGGTGGGTGCGGCCGGTCACCGGCTTCAGCTCCAGCCATGTCCGCCCCCCGGCGCGGCCGAGCACCCGCCAGTGCGTCAGCGACGGGTCGCCCGCCGGGTCGGCCTTCATCCACCAGGAGCGCGGATCGTCCGAGCGGCGGGCCAGCGGCAGGTCGATGCGGCCGGCCTCCTCGGCGGGGCCGCCCTCCACGATCGCCCAGTAGGTCTTGTCGACGCCGCTGCCGGAGAACAGCTTGCCGAGCCGCGCCAGCGCCTTGGCGTGGCGGCCGAGCGCGAGGCAGCCGGAGGTGTCGCGGTCGAGCCGGTGCGCGGCCTCCGGGCGGCGCGGCAGGCCGAACCGCAGGGCGTCGAGGTGATCGGTGAGCGTCTCGCCGCCGCGGGGGCCCGGATGGACCGGTAAACCCGCCGGCTTGTCGATGACGAGCAGCAGGGCATCGCGGTAGAGGAGGCGCGCGCCTATGTCGAAGGCGTTGGACATCCGGATCGGCTAGAGGGTCGGTGTCGGCGGGGCAAGGTGGGGCGAGGACGCGATTTCATGGCGAGCGAGGAGAAGCCCGGCTGGTTCGGACGCCTGTTCGGGCGCAAAGGCCAGCCCGCGCCCGAGGACAAGCCGGAAGACAAGCCCGAGGCCGAGCTGCCCCCGGAGGCGGCCTCGCCCTCCGAGGGTGAGCCGGACTTCGCCACCGCCGCGGAGGATGTCGCGCATGTTCCGCTGCCGCCCGAGGAGACCGGGGAGCCGGTCCCGGACGTGGTCGAGGGCGCCGATCTGCTGCCCGTCGCGGGCGAGCCCGAGCGTCCGCCGGCCGGCACCGCCGGCGACGACCCCGCGCACGGGGCCGACCCGGTCGATACCGGTGACGTGAACCGGGAGCCGGTGGTCGCGCCGATGCCCGACATCCAGCCGGTCGACAGCGCCGCTGCCCTAGCCCACGACGCGGGTGCCGGGCCGGACTGCGAGCCGGAGGCCAAGGGCTGGTGGAGCCGGCTCACCTCGGGGATGAAGCGGACCTCGTCGGCGCTCTCCGAGCGCGTGACCGGCCTGTTCACCAAGCGCAAGCTCGACGCCACCACCCTGGAGGACCTGGAGGACGCGCTGATCCAGGCCGATTTCGGCGTCGAGACCGCGATGCGGGTCTCGGAGGCCGTCGGCAAGGGCCGCTACGAGAAGGGCATCTCGCCGGACGAGGTGCGGGCGATCCTCGCCGCGGAGGTCGAGCGGGCGCTGGAGCCCGTGGCGGTGCCGCTCGCCATCGACGCGAGCCGGAAGCCCTTCGTGATCCTCACCGTCGGCGTGAACGGCGCCGGCAAGACCACGACCCTCGGCAAGCTCGCCTCGAAGCTGCGGGCGGAGGGGCGCACCGTGATGCTGGCGGCGGGCGACACGTTCCGGGCGGCGGCGATCGACCAGCTCAAGGTCTGGGGCGCGCGCACCGGCACGCCGGTGGTGAGCGGCGCGCAGGGGGCAGATGCCGCGGGCCTCGCCTTCGACGCCCTCAAGCAGGCCTCGGCCGCCGGGACCGACGTGCTGCTGATCGACACCGCCGGCCGGCTCCAGAACAAGACCGGCCTGATGGCGGAGCTTGAGAAGATCGTCCGCGTGCTGCGCAAGCAGGATCCGGAGGCGCCCCACGCCACGATCCTCGTCCTCGACGCCACGGTGGGCCAGAACGCCCTCAGCCAGGTGGAGCTGTTCTCGCAGGCCGCGCCGGTCTCGGGCCTGGTGATGACCAAGCTCGACGGCACCGCCCGGGGTGGCATCCTGGTGGCGCTGGCGGCGAAGTTCGGCCTGCCGGTCCACTTCATCGGCGTCGGCGAGGGCGTCGAGGACCTGGAGCCCTTCGCGGCCCGCGACTTCGCCCGGGCCATCGCCGGGCTGGAGAAGGATTAGGACGCGGGCGCCCGCCGATCTTTGGTGCGCGATGTCATGGACATCGCGCGCTCGGCGTACCACACACCCCGCAAATCCCGTTCGACGCTCCCGGCCCACCGTGAGCGCCGCAGCCGAGCCGACCGAGCGTATGCAGATCGAATCCGTCCCCCCGCACCGCCACCTGCCGCCGCTCGTGAAGCTGGCGCTGGAACTCGGCCCGCTGGTGCTGTTCTTCCTCGGCAACGCGTATTCCGAGAAGTTCGGCGTCGCCCCGGACCAGAAGCTGTTCGTGGCCACGGGCGTGTTCATCGCGGCGACCGTGGTGGCGCTGGCGATCCACTACGTCATGGTGCGCCGCCTGCCGATCATGCCGCTCGTGTCCGGCGTGGTGGTGGTGGTGTTCGGCGGCCTGACCCTGGCGCTGCAGGACAAGACCTTCATCATGGTCAAGCCGACCATCGTGAACGCCCTGTTCGGGACGGTGCTGCTCGGCGGCCTCCTGTTCGGGCGCTCGCTGCTCTCGGTGGTGCTCGATTCGATGTTCAGCCTCACCGAGGAGGGCTGGCGCAAGCTCACCTTCCGCTGGGGCGTGTTCTTCTTCGTGCTGGCGGCGCTCAACGAGCTGGTGTGGCGGACGCAGACGGAGGATTTCTGGGTGAACTTCAAGGTGTTCGGCATCATGCCGATCACCGTGCTGTTCGCCTTGGCGCAGACGCCGCTGCTGACCCGCTACGAGCGCAAGACCCCGCAGCCCGAACTCTAGGGTCTACTGCGCTGCCGCGACCTTGCCGGCGGCGCGGATTCGCGTGAGCACGCTCGCGAAATTCTCAGGCGTGAGGATGCCGACGAGCTTGTCGCGGATGATGCCGTCCGGCCCGATGATGAAGGTTTCGGGCACGCCGTAGACGCCGAAATCGATCGCCGCCCGCCCTCCGGCATCGGCCCCCACCGCGCTGAACGGGACCCCGTGCCGGGCCAGGAAGCGCTGGCCAGCCTCGGGGGTCGGCTCCTTGTAGTCGATGCCCACGAGCCGGATGCCGGGCTCCTTCGCCAGGCGCATCAGCATCGGGTGCTCCACCTGGCAGGGCGCGCACCAGGAGGCGAAGACGTTGAGCACCGTGATCTGGCCCTTCAGATCCGCGCTCGACAGGCCGGGCACGGGCGCGCCCCCGGCGGTCAGCCCCGGCACGGCGGGCAGATCGAACTGCGGCACCGGCTTGCCGATCATCGCGGAGGGCAGGGCCGCCGGATCGGCGCCGGAGCGCAGGCGCAGGAACAGCACGGCGGCGAGCGCCGCGAAGGCGAGGGCCGGCACGATCAGCAGCAGCGAGCGGCGGACCGGCGGCGGCCGCCCGGTCGCCTCGTCGAGGGGCGCGGTCATCGCCGATCCTCGCCGAAGCCCTTCAGGGCACGCAGCTGCGTCCGGCGATCGCGCAGGGCGTTGCCGACCAGGGCGACCATCACGAAGGCGGTGAAGGCGTAGGCGAGCAGGATGAAGCCGCCGTGAGACCCGAGATCCATTGCGGCCCCCTAGACCGGTTGGCCGACCGGCATCGCGGCCGGTGTCGGAGTGATGTGCGGCTGGGCGCGGTCGAGGCGCTCGGCCTCGCGGATCGTCAACGTCCGCACCCGGCGACGCATGATCTCGGTGCGCATCGTGTAGAGATGCAGGGTGGTCCCCCCCAGGGTCGCGGCGCCGATCATGACCAGCAGCGGGTAGAGCATCGAGGGATCGATGGTCGAGCCGCCCATGCGCAGGATCGAGGCCGGCTGGTGGAGGGTCGACCACCAGTTCACCGAGAACTTGATGATCGGCAGGTTCACGGCCCCGACCAGGGTCAGGATCGCCACCGCGCGCGCGGCACGGTTCGGATCCTCCAGCGTGCGCCACAGGGCGATGATGCCGCAATAGATCAGCAGCAGAATGAGCATGGAGGTCAGGCGGGCATCCCAGACCCAGTAGGTGCCCCACATGGGCTTGCCCCACAGGGAGCCGGTCACGAGGCAGATCAGCGTGAAGGCCGCCCCGATCGGCGCCGCCGCCCGCTGGGCGACGTCGGCCAGCGGGTGGCGCCAGACCAGGGTGCCGATCGCCGACACGCTCATGGCCCCGTAGAAGAACACGCCGAGCCACGCCGCCGGGACGTGGACGTACATGATCCGCACGGTCTCGCCCTGCTGGTAGTCGGGCGGCACCACGAAGAAGGTCTGGTACAGCCCCAGGGCCAGGACGGCGAGCGACAGGGCCGTGAGCCACGGCACCAGCGCGCCCGACCAGCGCATGAAATGGCTGGGATTCGACAGGCGGGTCCAGAGGGAAGGCGTCATCGCGGCAGCTGTCTCGGACATCGTGGAAGCGGTCTAGCCTAGGGTGCGGTGCAGCAACAATGCGGGACGGCGGCGCAGGCGGCGGGGTCGCCGGAATGTGGTCGCAGACGGTGCCAACGCTGACGGGGCGTCGGAGCCGACGCGCTCCTGGACGATCGCGTCGACACCCAACCGTCTTCTTGGGACATCCGCGACGCGCCCCCTCTCCCGTGCGGGAGAGGGGATCCGCGCTACGCCCACACGCGTCTAAGCCTCCCAGCGTTCGCCGGTCTGGAAAGTATCGCTATCTCGAGCTTCCTGTGACCGCGCCTGTTCGAGGCGTCCCGGGCCATGCCCCCGGCGCCACCGGCGCGCGGGGACGATGACGCATGCCCGCAACCGCAGGTTTTGGCGTCCGAGCCTTGCGCATCGCGGGCAGATTGCGCATATAGACGTGAACAAAAAGAGAACGAAAGAGCGTCCCCGAGAAAAGCTGTGGACGACCCGCCTCCCTCCTGACGGAACGAGCGCTTCATGCGAACCGCCGACAAGCAGATCGCCGACATCCTCGTCCGCTACGGCGAGCCCTTCGGGGGCAACGTCTGGCGCGTTCAGGGGACCGCCGTCATCTACCACAAGACCCTGGAGCGCATCGCCGCCCAGGCCGGCATCGTGTTCGAGCCGCCGACCGTCATCCGGGCCGAACGCGACGAGGCCGTGATCCTGGTGACCGGCCGCCTGCCCGGCGCGAAGCCCGGGACCGAGCGGGTCGAGTGGTCGATGGGCGAGGCGCTGGTCAACGTGAACTACCGCGTCTCCGGCAAGCAGGCGGCCTACGTCTACGCCATGGCCGAGAAGCGCGGGAAGGACCGCGTCATCCTCAAGCTCATCGAGCTGCACGGTCTCGTCTACTCGGAGGAGGAGGCCGACGAGTTCCGCGCCCACCAGATCCCGGTCCGCGCCGTCGACGAGGATTTCGAGGAGGCGCCCGCCTTCGACGAGGTCACCGAGGCCGAGGGCGACCTCAAGCGCCGCATCGACGAGGCCGCGACGATCAACGCGGTCACCGACCTGATGCTGGACGGCGCCACCCAGGCCGTCCTGACGACGATGCCGCCCGGCACCCGCGACGAGGTGCGCGACTACGCCAAGGCCCGCCTCGTGGCGCTCGGCTGGCCGAAGCGCGCCGGACGCCGCAGCGCCGCCTGATCCCGCTTCCACCCCACCGAAGGAGACCGCCATGCATCGCGCGACGAGCCGCCGCACCATGAAGGCCCGCCGGGATTCCCACCACGGCTGGAGCATCGAGACGCTGTCCTACAGCCCGACGCGGATCGTGCGCCTCGGCGCCGAGAAGGTCGCGATCCTCTTCCCCCCGGTCGAGCCCGGCGCGGCCTGGCAGCTCTACCCGCATCCCGACACGTTCCCGGGCCTCAACTTCGAGGGCCTGCCCGAGCCGCTGCGTCCGGAATTCCTCGCCTTCCCGGATCTTCCGGAGGTCGAGCGGTTCCTCGGCATCCGTGATGCCGAACCCGCCGCGCTGGCGGCGTAAGCTGACGGCTCAGAGCGATGGCCAGGGCGCGCCGCGATGGAGCGCCTCGGCCTCGGCCGTGAAGGTGCCGTCGGAACCGTGCAGCACGAGGGGCGGGCGCAGGCTCGCGGCGGCGCGGCTGCCGCGGACCGCGGCGATCAGCACACGGATCGCGGGCGCGTCGCCGCGGGGATGGACCGGGCGGATAGCCAGCCCGCCGTAGCGGCCCTTGAGGGCGTCGAGGCAGGCCGGAAGGGCGTCCGCCCGGTGGATCAGGCCGAGGCGGCCGCCGGGCCGCAGGATCGCCGTGCAGGTCCGGATCCAGGTCTCGAGATCCCCGCCCGCGAAGGTGTGGGCGGCGGCGCGGCCCGGATGCGGCGAGGCGCGGTGGCCGCCGGTTGCGAAGAACGGCGGGTTGGTGAGCACGACGTCGAAACTGTCCGGCGCCAGGCCGGCGGCGCGGCGTTCCGCCGCGGGTGCCAGGACGTCGGCTACCAGAACCTGCGCGTCGATGCCGTTGAGGGCCGCGTTGGCGCGGGCCTGCCCGGCGAGCACCGGGTCGCGCTCGACCAGCGTCGGCCGGAGGCCCGGCGCCAGGGCCGCGCAGGCGAGACCGACGGCACCGGTCCCGGCGCCGACATCGCAGACCCGCTCCCCGGCCTGCGGCGCGAGCAGCCGGGCGAGCAGCACCGCGTCGGTCCCGGCGCGATGCGCCCCCCGCGGCGGCTGGTGCAGGCGCAGGAGGCCGCCGAGGAAAGAATCGGCGCCGGTGTCGGCCTCTTCTGTCACGGCTGGCGCAGCTCGTGGGCGATGCCGGCATCCGTGAGCAGGCGGCGGGCCTGGGCCTCATGGTCGCGCGGGACGAGAAGGCGCTGGCCGAAGACCCCGATCGATCCCTCCATCAGGCTCATGTGGCTGTCGGCGACGAGGACCGGGATCTCGGCCGCCTCGAGGACCGATCGGGCGAACCCGATCAGCACGACATCGTTGGCCCGGATCAGCTCGATCATCGCGTGTTCGCTCCGAAGAGGGCTCGGATCGGCGGTTTCGTCGCGTGAGCCCCGCGCTGGCGGCACCCCATATCCGGACGGCGACGATGTTGCGGCGCCGCGGGGCGCGTGCGAAGGGATCGCCCGCCCCCTGAGGGGCGACCGATCTGGAGGTCACGGATCTTGGGTATGGCCCTCTCCATCGAGAATCCGAAGCCCGAGGCGGAGGCGGGGCTCAACGACCTCGTCGCGCTGGTGGCCGACGGCATGGCGCGGGTCAACACCACGATCCTGTCGCGGACGGGATCGGACGTGGCGATGATCCCCGAGGTCGCCAACCACCTGATCGCCTCCGGCGGCAAGCGCCTGCGCCCGATCCTGACGCTCGCCTGCGCCCAGCTCTGCGGCTACGCGGGCGCGACCGACGGCGACGTGAAGCTCGCCGCCAGCGTCGAGTTCATGCACACCGCGACGCTCCTCCACGACGACGTGGTCGACGAGAGCGACATGCGCCGCGGCCGCGTCGCCGCCCGGATCAAGTGGGGCAACGAGGCCTCCGTGCTGGTCGGCGACTTCCTGCTCGGCCAGGCCTTCCGGATGATGGTGGAGGTCGGCTCCCTGCGGGCGCTCGACATCCTCTCGGCCGCCGCCACGGTGATCGCCGAGGGCGAGGTGATGCAGCTCACCAACGCCAAGAACCTGGAGACCGACGAGGCCGCCTACCTCGCGGTGATCCGCGGCAAGACCGCCGAGCTGTTCGCCGCCGCCTGCGAGGTCGGCCCGGTGCTCGCCGGACGGCCCGAGGCCGAGCAGGCGGCCGCCCGGTCCTACGGGATGAATCTCGGCATCGCCTTCCAGCTGATCGACGACGTGCTCGATTACGGCGGCACCTCGGTGGAGCTCGGCAAGAACGTCGGCGACGATTTCCGCGAGGGCAAGATCACCCTGCCGATCGTGCTCGCCTACCGCCGCGCCAGCGAGGGCGAGCGCGGCTTCTGGCGCCGCACCCTGCAGCAGGGCGAGATCGGCGCCGACGATCTGGAAATGGCCCTCGACCTCCTGCAGCGCCACGGCGCCCTGGAGGAGACCGTCGCCCGCGCCCACCATTACGGCGCAGAGGCCCGGGCCGCCCTCGACATCTTCCCCGACGGGCCCGTCAAGGCGGCGCTCCTCGGGGCCGTCGAGTTCTGCGTGGCGCGGGCGCGCTGAGGCGGGGCCTCACGGCTCCCGCATCGACAGCCAGACCGCCCCACCATCGGATCGGCAGCGCGTCGCCCCGGGCTGATCGGACCGCGGCCCGCCGCGAAGGTATCCCTCGCGCTCCGTCCCCGCAGGCGGGTCGGTGATGCCGGTCCCCTGCGATTGAACGACCCATCGGCCGCCGGTCGCGTCAGCGCGTCGCGGGTCCGAGGGCGTCGGTGAGGGCGGGGGCGAGGTTACGCAGCTCGTCCAGATGCGCGGCCGTCAAGCTTTGCAGGAGGCCCTCGGCACGGGGGGTGAGCGACAACGCGCTCCGCCGCCGGTCCTCCACGGCGCGTGTCTTGGTCAGCAGACCGGCCTCCACCATGCGGGACACCAGTTCGGCCGCGCTGTGCGGGGCGATCAGCAGCTGCTCGGCCAGAAGGCCGACCGTGGCGGGCGCGCGTCCGACATGGCCTGCCAGGGTCAGCAGGGCCTGATGCTGCTGCGGCGGCAGCCCCGCCCGGGCCGCCGCGGCCTCGCTGAACGCCAGGAAGCGGCGGAGCCGGAACCGGAAATCCGCGAGCGCCGCATATTGCTCCCGCGACAGCGCCTCCGTCCCGGACGCGTCGGTGTCCATGATCGCCTCCGTGATGGGGCCTGTGATCCGCCGACGATGCCCCGGATCGACAGGCTTGTGCAGCCTCGCCACGACCGTGCCGTTGTGGATTATATCGGATCACGACATAAATGCGGTCGTGAGGAAAGGAGGCCTGGATGATCGGCGGGACGGAAGGGGAGCGCGGGGGTGCGAGGCCGTTGCGCCGTGCGCTGCGGGATTTCAGCGCTGATCGACGGGTCCTGACGCTGGCCGGCATGGCTGTCGTTACCGGCACGGCCGCGAGCGGCACCGCCTGGATCCTGCTCACGCTCATCGGCCTTGTGACCAATCTCGCGTGGTATGGCCGCTTCGATACCGCTCTGACCTCCCTGGCCGGCGCGTCGCCGGGGCCCTGGATGGTGGCGATCCCGGTGATTGGGGCGCTGATCGTCGGCGCCATGGCGCGCTACGGCTCGGAGAAGATCCGCGGCCACGGGATCCCGGAGGCGATGGAGGCGATCCTGATCGGCGGGAGCCGGATGTCGCCCAGGGTGGCCGTGCTCAAGCCGCTCTCCTCGGCGGTGGCGATCGGCACCGGCGGCCCGTTCGGCGCCGAGGGGCCGATCATCGTGACGGGCGGCGCGGTCGGCTCGCTCTTCGCCCAGTTCTTCCATCTCAGCGCCGCCGAGCGGAAGACCCTGCTGGTGGCGGGCGCGGCGGCGGGCATGACCGCCATCTTCGGGACGCCCGTGGCGGCCGTGCTGCTCGCCGTCGAAGTCCTGCTGTTCGAGTGGCGGCCGCGGAGCCTCGTCCCGGTGACCGTCGGGGCGGTCACGGCGGCCTGCTGGCGGCCGGCCCTGTTCGGCGCCGGCCCGCTGTTTCCCTTCGCCGACAATCCGGCCCTGCCCTGGTGGGGGCTTCCCGCCTGTGCGCTGCTCGGCGTCGCCTGCGGCCTGATCTCCGGCGCGCTGACCCGGGCGCTCTACGCGCTGGAGGACGGGTTCGGGCGGCTTCCCCTCCACTGGATGTGGTGGCCCGCCCTCGGCGCCGTCGTGGTCGGCCTGGGCGGCCTCGCGGAGCCCCGGGCGCTCGGCGTCGGCTACGACGTGATCCACGACCTGCTCTCCGGCCACATGCTGGCGAGCGCCGTGGTGCTGATCCTGGTGGTGAAGGCGGTGATCTGGCTCGCCGCCCTGTCGTCGGGCACGTCCGGAGGCGTGCTCGCGCCGCTGCTGATCCTCGGCGGCGCCGTCGGCTGGCTGATCGGCCTGCTCCTGCCCGGCGCCCACGGCTTCTGGGCGCTGCTCGGCATGGCGGCGATGCTCGGCGGCACGCTGCCGGCGCCGCTCACGGGCGTCGTCTTTGCCGTCGAGGTGACCGGCGACGTCGCCGCCCTGGCGCCGCTGCTCGCCGCCACCATGGCGGCCTACGCGGTGACCGTGCTCCTCCTCAAGCGCTCGATCCTGACCGAGAAGATCGCCCGGCGCGGGCAGCACGTCACCCGGGAATACGGGATCGATCCCTACGATCTGGCCCGGGTCGAGGCGGTGATGACCCGCACCGTCGAGACCCTGGACGCGGACCTGCCCCTGGCCGAGGCCCTCGCCGCCATCGAGACCGGCCTCCACCACGCCTACCCGGTGGTCGACGGCGCGGGCCGGCCGGTGGGCCTCGTTTCCCGCAACGACGCCCTGCGCTGGACCCTCGAAGAGCGCGAGGGTGAGACGGAGGCGGGCACCCTCGGCGAGCGCGTCTCCGACGCCGATCTGGCCGTCGTCCATCCGGGCGACGTGGTCTCGCACGCCCTCGACGTGATGCTGTCGGCCGGGCAGGGCCGCCTGCCGGTCACCGATCCGCAGACCGGCAGCCTTGTCGGGCTCCTGACCCGCAAGGATCTGCTTCAGGTGCGCGCCACCGTGGTGCGGGCCGAAGCCGAGCGCCGCGCGTTCTACCGGAAGGGGCGGGGTGAGCGGCGCGCACGGATGGAGGCATGACCATGGAGCCGCGCCTTCCCGGCCGGACCACCCGCCTCGACCAGCTCGGGCCGGGCAGCTGCTACCTGATCGCCGGCCCGGACGGGCCTGATCTCGCCCTCGTCGTCCTGCGTGACGGACGGCGGGAGGCCCTGCTGCTGAACCGGCGTCACGAGGCCGACGGCCACCTGCGGATCGTCTCTGAGATCGCCCCCGACACCGACGTGTTGGCGCTGCAGGGCGCTTTCCTGGCGCCCAGCGGTGCCCTCGCGGACATCGCCGTCGGCCACGCCGCCCTCGCTCCGGCTGCGCTCCATCTCGGTGACGGCCGCGCGTATCTGTGCGGCTGCGACAGGGACGGCCGGCTGGCCGCCTTCGATGTCGGGAGCGGCCGGGTCAGCGCGATGGATCCCGGCGACCTGCCGCGGGCAAGCCGCTGGCGCGTGATGGTGCCGGAGGGGAACGGGGTCGTGACGGTCTACGCGGCGGAGCCGGCCTGAACGCCTGCCGCGGGTTGGCTCAGCGCAGGAAGGTCGGTGCGACCCACCATGCAGGGTGGGCGGTGCGCAGGGCTGCGGCGGCCCGCACGGCCGCGCGCCGGTCGGCGAACAGCGCGAACACGGTCGCGCCCGAGCCCGACATCCGCGCGAGGCGGCAGCCCTGGCCGCGGAGGGCCTTGAGCGCGTCGCCGATCACCGGCGCCACGGTCAGGGCCGGTGCTTCCAGATCGTTGCGGGCCCCGGCCAGGGCTTCCAGCAGCGCGCCGGTCGCCATGTCTTGCGGGATCGTCGGATGCGGTGCGCCCGGGAGATCCTGGCCGGCGGCGAGGCCCAGCGCCTTGAAGACCGGT
Source organism: Methylobacterium sp. 1973 (assembly GCF_040545035.1). Classification (NCBI taxonomy): domain Bacteria; kingdom Pseudomonadati; phylum Pseudomonadota; class Alphaproteobacteria; order Hyphomicrobiales; family Methylobacteriaceae; genus Methylobacterium; species Methylobacterium sp. 1973. Next base: position 122,042 of record NZ_JBEPLA010000001.1, on the reverse strand, counting down.
GCGGTGGGCACCGGAACGCCGGGATTGATCAGCACCGCGGGCAGCGGCGCGAGCCCGAGGGCCGGGCCGATCTCCTCGCCGGCACCGCGCATCATCCGGGCCCGCGGGACGAGGCAGACCGGCACGTCGGCGCCGGTCTCGCGCGCCACCGCGCCGACGGCCTCGTGGTCGAGGGACAGCCCGTTGAGGCGCGCCAGCAGCCGCAGCGCAGCGGCGGCGTCGGAGGAGCCGCCGCCGATCCCCGCCGCGACCGGCAGGCGCTTCACCAGATGGAAAGCGCCCACGCGCAGCCCCGGCACCCGCGCGGCGAGCCCCCGGGCGGCCCGGAGGACGAGGTTGTCGTCCGTGGGACCGGCCGGGCCGGCGGTGGGCCCGCTGACGGTCAGGCCCAGCGAGGCAGCGGGATCCAGCGTCAGGCGGTCGGCAGTCCCCGCGAAGGCGACGAGGCTCTCAAGCACGTGGTAGCCATCACCGACGCGGCGGCCGAGGACGTGGAGCGTCAGGTTGACCTTGGCGGGGGCGCGATCGGCGAGAAGGGTCACGGGGTCTCGGTCGGGTAGTGGCGGTTTGTCCCGAGGCTCTACAGCCTCGCGGACCAGAACAACAGCTCAGCGGGTGTCTCCGCCGAACGCCCCGTGCGGCCGATAGGGCAGGGCGTCGCCCACGCGGATCGCGGTCAGATCCTCGGCGAGTTCGACCAGCCCGTCGCTTCCCGCAAGGCCCGACAGAGCTCCGCCGGGCGCCGGCACGGCCTCAGGCAGTCCGTCCGGGCCGGCGCGCAGGCAGACGCGCAGATATTCGCGCCGCCCGGGACGCTTCTCGCGGGCGAAGCCGCTGCGGACCGCCATCTCGGGCGCCGTGTCGTGTGCCCCGGAGAGATGCAGGACCAGGGGACGCAGCACCGCAAGGGCGGTCACGTAGGCAGCGGCCGGATTGCCCGGCAGGCCGATGAAGGGCGTGCCGGCCACGGTTCCGAGTGCCACCGGGCGACCGGGCTTGATCGCCAGCCGCCAGAAGGTCAGCGCGCCCGAAGCCTCGACCGCGGCGCGGACGTGATCCTCCTCGCCGACGGAGACGCCCCCCGATGTCAGGATCAGGTCGTGGGACGCGGCGGCGCCCGCGATGCGCGCCCGCAGAGGCCCCGGCTCGTCGCGCAGGATGCCGAGATCGACCGGGTCGGCGCCGAGCCGTTTCAGGAGCGCGGCGAGCATCGGCCGGTTGGCGTCGAAAATGCCGGCCGGCGACAGCGGCTGGCCGGGCGGCGTCAGCTCGTCACCGGTGGAGAACAACGCGACCGTCAGAGGCTTCCGCAGGGGCAGCGCGGGCAGGCCGCAGGCGGCGGCGAGCGCGACGTGCTGCGGCCCGAGGCGCGTCCCGGCGCGGATCACGATGCTGCCGCGGGCGACGTCCTCGCCGGCCCGCCGCCGGTTGGAGCCCGGCAGCAGGCCCTCGGGCAGGACAACGGTACCGCCCTCGATCCGCACGTCCTCCTGCATGGCGACGGTGTCGGTCCCCGGAGGCATCGGCGCCCCGGTGAAGATCCGAACCACCGCGCCCGGATCCGGATCGGCGGCCGGATGGCCGGCCGGCACGCGTCCGCCGATGGGCAGGCGCGTTTCGCCCTCGACCGCGAGATCGCCGGCCCGCAGGGCGTAGCCGTCCACCGCGGCGTTGTCGAAGGGGGGCAGATCGAGCGGCGCGATCAGGTCCTCCGCGAGGACCCGGCCATCCGCACCCGCGAGCGGAACCGTCTCGATTCCGGACAGGACCGGAAGCCGCGCCCGGATCAGCGCCACCGCGTCGGCGACCCGCATCGGCGCGGGTGCGGCGTCGAAGCAGTCGGGGCTCAGGCGGCCCATGGCGCTGCGGGCTCAGACGGGGGCGGGCGGGTCGGCACAGGCGGCCTCGCGGGCTGGGACGAGTCGCCTTGCGGCATCGGCGCCGCGCGATCAAGCCCGGGCCTTGGTCCCGACAGGTCAGATCCTCTAGGCTCCCGCGCATCATGGCGTTTCCCGAATCCGTCTCTGTCGCGCTTCCCTGCCAGCGCCACCTGTTCGAGATGCCTGCCGCCATCTGCTACCTCGACGCGGCAGCGTGGTCGCCGCTTCCGCGGGCCGTGCGCGAGGCGGGCGAAGCGGGAATTCTGGTCAAGAGCCGACCCTGGGACCATCCCCGCGCGGTGGTCCCGGCTTGGGCCGAGCGGGCGCGCGCAGCGGCCGCCCGGCTGATCGGGGCCGGCGCGGACGATATCGCGATCGTCGGCGCGGTCAGCCACGCCATGGCGGTGGCCGCGCACAATCTGACTTTGAGACCGGGCGGGCGCCTGCTGCGCGTGGCCGACGAGTTTCCGTCCCTGCGTTTCGCCTTCGACCGCCTGGCCGAGCGACAGGGCCTGGTGGTTGAGGAGATCCCGCGCCCTTCGGACGGGGACTGGACCGAAGCCGTCGCGGCCGCGATCACGCGGCCGGGTGCCGCGCCGCTCGCCCTCGCCACCCTGACCCCGCTGCACTGGACCGACGGCAGCCTGATCGACCTCGACCGTCTCGCCCCCCTGGTCCATGCGGCGGGCGCGGCCCTGGTGATCGACGCGACGCAGGCCGTGGGCGCCGTTCCGGTGAGCGTCGCCCGGTGGCGCCCCGATTTCCTGGCCTTCCCCACCTACAAATGGACCCTCGGTCCCTATGGCCTCGCCTTCCTGTACGCGGCGCCGCACCGGCAGGATGGGGTAGCCATCGAGGAGAATGTCGGCAACCGGCCGCCGGCCGTCGGCGCACGCCGCTACGACCGGGGCGAACTCTACGATCCGGTCGCGTTGTCCATGGCCGTAGCCGGGTTGGAGCTGATCGCCGAATGGCGCGTGCCGGCCATCGCCGCCCGCCTGCGCGGGCTGACAGACCGCTTGGCGAACGGGGTCGCCGCGTTCGGCCTGACGCCGATGCCGGCAGCCTTGCGGGCACCGCACATCCTGGGATTGCGGCCGCCTGCGGGGATGCCGACCGATCTCGTCGGGCGCCTGCACCAGGACAAGGTCTTCGTCAGCGAGCGCTCCGGCGCCCTGCGCATCAGCCCGCATGTCTGGGCGAACGACGACGATCTCACGCGCTGCATTGCCGCACTGCGCGCCGCGTGCCAGGGCGTCATCTGAGACCGATCGGACGCGGATCCTTCGACGCAGGCATAGAGCCGGAGGAATGCGGATGCTGCGCCACCGGCCGGCTCTCGATGACGGTGCCGGAACACCGTCGGCGCGCCCACACGGAGACTGTCCACACCCACATGCCCGATTCGATGCCGCGTCCCGGTGATTGGCTCCGGATCCCGGGTCCCGGCCGTCGCCGCCTGCCCGGACCGATGCGCGCCGTCCTCTCCGGGCGGTTCGCCGTGATCCTGTCAGGCGAACTGATCCAGAGCCTGTTCCACTTCCTCCTGAACATCCTGCTGGTGCGCGAACTCGGCGCGCACGATTACGGCTTGTTCGCCATCGTCTTCGCGGTCGGTGCGGTCGGCATCACCTATATCCGGGCCCTGGTCGCGGTCCCGGCGACGATCCACGTCGCCCGGAGCCTGGGGCGGCCGGCGGCGCTCGGCTACGACGTGATGTTCGGCTCGGGGGCGGTGCTCGTCTCGGGCGTCATGGCGACCGGCGTCGGCTTGGTGCTGATCCCGGTGATCGGCCTCGGCGCGCTCGCGGCGGGAGCCTTCGTGGGCCTCTACGCCTTCCGCAGCTATCTGCGGATCGTGCTTCTCGCCCGCGGCCGTCCCCGGATCGCCGGCCTGAGCGATCTGGTCTACGCGGTCTGCGGCGGTCTCCTGGTCGCGCGGTGGCTGAACGGCGAGGGCACGGCGCTCCTGGATCGGGCCTTCGCGGCGATCGCACTCGCCCACGCGATCGCGATCGCCGTGGCGTACGGGGCACTCCGCGAGCGGATCCGCTTCTCCCTCCACGCGCGGGCACGGGCGCGCTACCGGGCGATCTGGCGGACCCTCGCTTGGTCTCTGGCCGGCGTCACCAGCCTGACCGTGCAGGGGCAGGGGCTGACCCTGCTGCTGGCGCTCCTGGCCGGGCCTGCCGCCTACGCGCCGATCGCCGCCACGATCGTGCTCTATGCGCCGCTGCGCATCCCGGCGAGCGCGCTGCTGAACATGATCCTGCCGGAGATCAGCCGGCTGCTCGCGGCCGGGCAGGTCGACGCCGCACGCCGGCTCGTCATCCGCAACGGGATCCTGCTCGGCAGCGCCTGTCTCGCCTATGGTGCGCTGATGGCGGCCGCCCTGCCGCTGATCGAGGACATCCTGTTCAAGGGGCGGTTCACCGACCAGCCGATGGGCTGGATCGGGCTCGGCGTCTGGGCGGTGGTGACCGTGTCGCTGCTCTACGCGATCCCGCGGGCCTATCTGGAGGCCTCCGCGGCGTTCCGGACCATCACGGCGGGTGCGGTGGCGAGCGCCGCCCTCGGCATGGCCGTGATGGTGCCGATCCTGCTGCTGCTGATGCCTCCCGCCACGGCGCTCGTCGGCCTGCTGTCCTCCGAGGTGGCCACGCTGGTCTGGTCGGTCTCGGCCTTTCGGACGCTGGCCCGGCATCCGAGGCCGGCGCGGCCCGTCGGCGTCCTGTGAAGGGCGCGGCGGCGCTCAGCGGAGGGTGAGCAGGACGGGCGCCAGTTTCCGCAGCGCGGGCGTCTTGCTGTAGATCCAGAGCGGATTGTGCTGGACGACGTGGGTGCACAGGCCGCGCTTGAAGTCGAAGACGGGACGGTTCACAGCCGGATCGATGCCGCCGAAATCGAAGACGCGGCAGCCTTCCGCCTTCGCTCGTTCCACGAAGCGCCAGACGGCGAGGGTGGCGGCGCCCGTCGCCCGGGCCCGCGCGTTCGAGGCCGTGTAGAAATCCGTGCAGCGCGTGTCCGACAGATGCGCGATGCGCACGAGGATGCGCTCTCCCTTCTCGCGGACGTCGAGGAAGAGCAGGTGCTCGTCCTCAGCCGCGATGTCCCGGTAGGCCTTCGGCTGCAGCGTCGTGGCGAAACCCTTGCGCTCCCGCAGGGCCGCGAACATCGCGGTGAAATCGTCGAAGGCCGACAGGCGCTCAGCTCGGTCTGTCAGGAAATGCGTCGTGACCTCGGTGTTGCGCTCCACCTTGCGCAGGGCCTTGCGCCAGCGCTGCTCCATACCGGCCTGGATGGCGTCGAGATCCTGCGTCAGGTCGAGTTCGAGAGTGTGATCGTGGGCGCCGATCACCGGGGTGAAGCCGTGCATCAGGAGAGCCAGCGTCGCATCCCGGGTCTCGAACTGCTCGTAGTCGATGGCGAGGATGTCGAGCCGACCGAGGGCGAGGTGATCGATGAACGCCGCGAACACCGCCTCCGCGCGGTGTGTCCCGGCCTGGGTCAGCAAGGGGCCGCCTTGGACGTGGATGAACCGCGCCGGCCCCTTGCGACGGGTCTGCCACTGGATGAAGGCGAGATCCGCACCGTCGCCGGTCACCACCGCGCGCCGCACCGCCAATCCGCGCCGCACCTTGTAGGCGCCCCAGGGACTGCCGCAATAGATGTTGGCGCCCGGGCAAGCCCAGATCCGTCTGTCCCAGTCCAGGGCATCCGCAGTCTCCTGAACTGCGAGCTTGGCTGCCATGTCGCTCCTCGTCCTGCCCAGGCAGGGTTGTCCGCGCTGCACGCTCATCGATCAGGCGCGGTCGCATTGCATCCTTGCGCCGCCGATCGTCCACAGGGTGACTGCCGCACTGCGCGCCGAATCCCCGTCGTGTCCAGCGGGCCTTCGAGGCCTCGGGGCGAATCCGCGAAGCGGTGGACGACCGTCAGTTGCCGTACGGTCCGCCCCGCCCCGCGCGGCTGCGGTGCTCGGCCCCGATCGCTGAGGGCGAGCCCGGTCCCACGACCGGCTCCGTCGCCGGATCGGAACCGAGGCGAATGCGAGGACGCCGGCTCTAAGCTGCCGGGCGGGCCGGAACGTCCGCGGCGCGCGCGGCATCCGTCGCCCGCGGGCGGCGCAGCGTCGTCCGGACGATCGCCTCGATACCCTCGGCCGCCGAGGCTTCGGAGAACAGGCTCTCGTAGCGTGCCCGCGCCGCACGGCCGAAATCGCGCCAGCGCGCCGGGTCCGCGACCAGATCCGCCAGCACGGCGGCGATCTGCTCCGGGCCGCCCGACGGAACGATCCAGCCGGTCTTCCCGGCCTCCACCACCTCCGGAAGGCCGCCGATGGCGGTGACGAGGGGCGGAACGCCGTAGGACATCGCCTCGATCGCCACGCGGCCGAGGGATTCCGGTCGCTGCGACGGCATCGTGACCACGTCGGCCCAGCGGTAGAGCGCCGCGGGATCGGCGACGAACGGCGCGAGGGTGACCTGATCGGCGAGACCCGCCTCGGCGATCCGCTTCACCAGGGCCTGCTCGCGGGCGTCATCCTCGAAGGCGCTGCCGACGATGCGCACCTGGATCCGCTGGCGCACGGGTTCGGGCAGCGAGGCGAGGGCCTCCACGAGGACGTCCTGTCCCTTGATCCGGCTGATCCGGCCGAGCATCAGCACCCGAAGCGGCCGAGACCCGTCATACGCAGGCCGGTTCGGCTCCGCCGGACCGGCGATGCCGTTATAGACGACGCGGGCTGTGGTCCCGTGGGGCAGGGCGTAGGTTCGCTCGGTGGCCCGCGAGTTGAACACCACGTTGGCGCCGCTCCAGCGGATCAGACCACGCAGGACCTTCAGCACAACGCCTTCGGGGATCTCGTGGACATGCACGATGCTCCGGCCGGGCGCGAGCCGGGCGGCGAACAGATAGTCGGCCACCACGGTGGTGTTGATGTAGACGAGGTCGCTCGCGCGGATGCGACGCAACGCACGGATTATGGCGATGGGCAGCGTCAACAGACCCAGAGTTGCGAGGCGCGCCAGATTCTTGCGCCGCAGGATCCAGAGCGGTGCGATGACGATGTCGTTGGCGAACGGCTCCAGCCCGGCGACGATCGGCCCGCGCCGCGGGAGCACCACGTCGATCCGCGCGGTGGGATGGGCGGCCCGGATGGTCCGGACGGTCTCGATGAAGCAGCGATCCGAGCCGTACAACTCGAAGCCCTGATGGACGCAGGTGATCCGCAGACGCGACGCGGCGTCGCCCTCCGCGCGCATGGCGGCTGCGAAGGCGCGATCGTCGTCGCTGACGCGACCCGACTTGAATCCTGGGCTATCAACCATAAGTCTATTTCTGAATTTTTACAGCAACTAGCGGTTGTAATCGCAGGGCGCCGTGACTGTATCCTCGGGCTTTACAATAGGGGCCCTTAATTGGGAAGGAAGGTCCATGGCTGACCGCGCACCGAAACTACTTATTCTTGGCACGCGCGGAATTCCGGCTGCGCATGGCGGCTTCGAGACTTTTGCGGAACGTCTGGCGCTGTTCTTGGCCGGTCGCGGATGGCAGGTCGGGGTGTACTGTCAGCGGGACGTCGAGACGGTGCGGGAGCGCATTTCGACTCGCCTCTGGAACGGCGTCGAACTGATCACCGTGGAGACCGGCCTGAGCGGCCCCGCCGCGACTCTCGCCTTCGACGCCATCTGCACGCACGATGCGGCGACACGCGGCGGCGTGTGCCTGGTGCTCGGGTACAACGGTGCGGTGTTCCTGCCCTACCTGCGGGCGCGCGGCGGACGGATCGTGACGAACATGGACGGCATCGAGTGGCGCCGTCCGAAATGGTCGCTGCCCGTCCGCGCCTTCTTCTATGTCAGCGAGTGGATCGCCGCGTGGTCCTCGCAGCGGTTGGTGGCCGACCATCCCGGGATCGCCGACCATCTCGCCCGACGCCGCCCGCGCGCGGCCATCACGACCATTCCGTATGGCGGCGACCCTCCGGCCGAAACCGGACCGCCGCCCCTCGGGCTCGAGCCCGATCGCTACCTCGTTTCGATCGCTCGCATCGAGCCGGACAACAACATCCTGACGCTCGTCGAGGCGTTCTCACGCCGCGCCCGGGGCATGCGGCTGGTCGTCCTCGGCACGCTGAATGTCGGCAACCCGTACCACCGCGCCGTGGAGGATGCCGCCTCGCCCGAGGTGCTGTTCCCCGGCGCCATCTATGAGCCCGAGCAGGTTCAGGCCCTTCGGGTTCATGCGCGGGCCTATCTCCACGGTCACACCGTGGGCGGCACCAACCCGTCGCTGGTCGAGGCGCTGTGGGCAGGCAACGCCGTGATCGCCCACGACAATCCGTTCAACCGGGGCACGGCCGGCGACGATCAGTTCTACTTCTCGGATCGGGACAGCTGCGCCGCAGCGATCGCGCATGTCCTCGCCGACGAGGCCGCGGTCGCGGCGGCCCGCAAGGCCGCACGGCGGCGCGCCGAGCGCTTCCGCTGGGACGACGTGCTGGCCTCCTATGAGGACACGCTGCGCCGGGTCGGCGGCTACCCGCCGGCGCCAGACGTCTCGGCCCCCGAACCCGGCGCCGTTCTCGTCGGCGCCGCAGCCGGTCCGGAATGGTAGGCCCAAGCCGGCGCTCCCTGCTCGTCGGTGCCCTCGCAGCGGCGGGGGCGCGACCCGTCCGAGCGACGCCTGCGCCGATCGCGTTGCGTCGGGGCATCGCCCTGTGGCCGTGGTTCTCGCTGACCACCGAATATCCGCCTCCGCGGACCGACTATGCCTGGCCGCCCTTCCAGGCCGGCCGGCCGATACCCACGCCCCGCGACCTGGGGCAGCTCGCCGATCTCGGCTTCGACTTCGTGCGACTGCCCCTCGATCCCGGACCCTTCGTGGCCTTCACGGGCACGCGGCGCACCGAACTGTTCGATGCGCTCTCCGCCGCCATCGATGCGATCCTGGCGGCCGGGCTGCGCGTCGTGGTCAATGTCCAGGCCAATGCCGCGACTCACCATTACACGCCCGACGCGTTCTACGGTTCGGACCGGGCGCCGCTGTTCTCCGCCTATCGCGACCTCGTCGGCGCCCTCGCGCGCCTGTGTGCCCGGAAGGATGCCGGCCAAGTGGCCCTGGAACCGGTGAACGAGCCGCCGCAGGCCTGCGGCGCGCTCGCCTGGAATCGGGTCCAGAACAGCCTCCTCGAGGCGGCCCGGGCGGCGGCACCGGCGCTGACCCTGGTGGCGACGGGATCCTGCGGCAGTCTCGTCGCCGGCCTGACCGCGCTCGATCCGGGCACCCTCGCGCGGTTTTCTCCGCTGCTCTACACGTTCCACTTCTACGAGCCGTACCTGTTCTCCCATCAGGGGGCGACGTGGCTTACCGAGGAGCCGTTCTATCGCTGGCTCACGGCGGTTCCCTGGCCCGGGACGCGCGGCAGGCTGCGGGAGACGCTGGCGGCGATCGAGGCGCGCATGGACGCGGACCGCACGGTGACGCAGGCCGAGAAGGCGCGCGATCGGGCGGTGATTGAAGCGAAGCTGCGCGACTATTTCGAGGCCGCGCCCGGCCCCGCCTACATCGCCGACGCGATGGCGCCGGTTTCGACTTGGGCGGACCTCTACGGCATCGCCCCGGGACACGTTCTGATGGGCGAGTTCGGGGCCCTGCGCACCGATGCCCGGTTCACGGCGTCCCGGGCTCCGGACCGGGCCGCCTATATCCGCGACGTCCGGATGGCGGCCGAGACGAATGGGTTCGCCTGGTCGTTCTGGAATCTCTTCGACGGCCTCGGCTTCATGGACGACGCTCACGTCGCCGATCCCGCCCTCGTCGCAGCGCTCGGGCTCCGGAGCCGGTCCTGAAACGGCCGCCGATTCGGCCGCTCTTCGCTCCCAATCAGACGCGCCCCCGGGCGGGGAGGGGCGGGAACAGCACGATGAGCATCAGGGCGAACTTGGCGAGCAGGGTGGTCTTGCCGGCCAGGCCCTCGAAGGTGTTCACCAGGATCACGAAGGCCAGGATCGGCAGCCAGACCCCGCGCCGACAGTCCCGCGCGACCTCCGCCAGGTAGAGCCCCACCGCGATCACCAGCACCGCCGTCACCAGGATGCCGTGATAGAGCACGGCCGAGATGATCGAATTCTCGATACCCCATTCCAGCCCGTAGATCCGGCGCAGGGTGTTCACCTGCAGGAAGTCGGGGCCGAGCAGGAGCTGCCGGAACGGGATCGCGTCGAAGACCGAGAGCATGTCGACCCGGGCCTTGGCGCTGCCGCCGTCCGAGACGAACCGGTCCAGGAGGGTGTCGAAGAAGCCGGCAGCGGCCAGGATAGCGACCAGAACCGGCAGCAGGGTGAGGGCGAAGCAGGCACCGGCCGCCGCCGCCAGCGGAACGCGGCCGGTGCGCAGGGTGCGGTTCAGGGCCACGAGGCCCACGCCGCTCCCGAGAACCAGTGTCGTGACGGTGGCCGAGCGACCGCCGAACGTGACGAGGGCGACCAGCTGGAGGCCGATCATCGCGGCGCGGGCCATCGGCACCAGCCGGCCACCACCCTTGGCGAGCGCCAGGATGTAGCAGGCCGTCAAGGTCGCGTTGGCCAGCGGATGCCCCTGCAACGCCGCCGAGCGGGTGTCGGATTCGAACGCGACGCCGTCGAACCGATAGGGGAAGAACCGCTGGCCGCTCGCCAGTTCGAACAGGCCGAGCAGGGCGTTGGCGAGCATGACCGCGTGGAAGACGGTCTCGAGCCGGCCGAGCGTGGCGGCGTCGCGGTCCATCAGCAGGATCGGGATGAGGCCGGCGAGCACGAAGGTATCGATCGAGCCGGCGAGGCCCGCGCCGCCCCGGGCCGCGATCAGCGCGAGGAGCGCCACGCCGCAGGCGGCCAGGAGCACGCTGGCCGGGCGTCGGTTCAGCGCGCCTGCCACCGGGATCACGGGATTGCCCGCCCGCACCAGCGTCCAGCCGATCAGGATTACCGCCAGATAGGTGGCCGGGTGGATCTTGGAGGCGGCCGAGCCGGTGATCCCCTCGTAGTTGAGCCCCAGCACCCACAGAAGGCCGCCGGAGACCCCGACGAGGAGGAGGGCCCAGAGCGACAGCGCCGCCGCTTCCACCCGCAGAAGGACCCGCAGAACCGGACCCGGGCGCGCCACCGCGGCGCGGCGGCGCGCGACGGCGGTCTGCCGGAGGGTCCTCACGCGGTGCGCCGGGTGAGGAGCAGGGAGCCGGAGACCGGTCGGCCGAGGGCCTCCGACGTGTCGACGAGGTCGATCAGATCGCGCTGGCGCGTCGCACCGTTGCAGGCGACCAGCAGCAGCCGGTCCGCGGCGGCGGCCAGAGGGCCGAGCCGCAGATTCTCGGTCAGCACGCCGCCATCCACGATCACGAGGTCGAAGCGTCCTTTCACGCCTGCAATGAAGCGCTCGATGTTGGCGGGTGTCAGGGCGTCGCGCAGGGGCTTCACCGTATCGCCGAGTCCGATCCGGCGGGCACCGGAGGCCGGGTCGGTCTGCGTCACGGCGTTGAGGCTCTGCTCGCCGCGCAGCACGTCGAGCAGGCCGCCGGTGCCGGAGCCGTCGGATCGCAGATCGGCATCGATCCGCAAAACCCGGTCGCCGCGCCCGACCGCCACGGCGGCGAGCAGCGCGATCACGGCCCGGCGCTCCGCATCGTCGGATTCGCCCGAGGTCACGAGCAGCGCCAGGGAGCGGCCGCGGCTGCTTGAGGTCGCGGCGAGGTGGTCGAGCGTCATGCTCGCCGCGCTCGCGCTCGCGCCGCCCGGCCGCAGGCCGGGCAGCACCGCGACGACCGGGGCGTTCGACAGGCGCTCCAACTGCCGGGACGAGAGCACGGTCGGCGCGAGGTATTCCCGCGTCAGCGCGAGACCGGCGCCGAGGCCGAGGCCGCCGGCGAGGGCGGCGGCCACCAGGATCAGGCGCGGTGGCCAGCTCGGATCCTGCGGCGGCCGCGCCGCGGTGATGATCCGCGCGTTCGAGCTGTCGATGCTGGTCTGCTCCTTGATCTCGCGGGCGCGGACCAGGAAGGCGTTGTAGACCGAGCGCGCCGCGTCGACCTCCCGCTCCAGCTCGCGCTGCTGCACCGACGACTGGGCGTTGACCGCCGATTGCCGCTGCAGGCGCTCCAGCTCCGCCGCGAGGGTCCGTTCGTTGGCCTGGGCCCGCTGGGACTCGGTCTCGGCGGCGCCCGCGATCCGGTTCAGCTCGGCGTCGATCAGCCGGCGGACGTCCTGCATCTGCGTGCGCACGGCGGCGATGAACGGGTGGCGCTCGCCGAGATTGGTGCGGAGGTCCGCCTCCTTGGCCGCGAGTTCCGCGTACTGGCCGCGGAGCCGGTCGATCACTGAGGACTGGACGGCTTCCGGCATCGCTCCGGACCCGATCGCCTGCCCGCGCGCGTCGCGGATCCCCTGAAGGCGCGCCTTGGCCTCGGCGGTCCGAGCCCGTGCCGCGACAAGCCGCGCATTCAGGTCGGTGAGTTGCTGCTCGTTCACCAGCCGGCCGCTGGAGGCGATGAGGCCGTTGCGCGCCTTGTAATCCTCCAGTTTCTTGTCGGCGGTGTTCACGGCGTTCCGCAGCTCGTCGAGGCGCCCGCGCAGATCGCCCGCGGCGCGCTTGGCGGCGTCCGAGCGGGCCTCGGTCTGGTCCGTCAGGTAGGCGCCCGCGATGGCATTGACGATCCGCGCCGAGAGATCGGGATCGGTCGTGGTGACGACCAGATCGATCACGAACACCTTGTCGGCGCGCTTGACCGCGAGCCGGCGTCGCAGCTGGTCGAGGGCGCGGCCGCGCGCATCGACGCGGCGTTCCGGTCTCGGCCCGGTCAGCATCTCGCGAAGGGACGCCAACGCACGGGCGATGCCGCTCTCCTGCGGAACGCCGAAGCCCGGCACCCGCTCGAGGCCGGCCTGATCGACCGCCCGCCCCAGGACGGCGTCCGACTCGATCACCTTCACCTGGCTCTCGACCTGCGCGATGCCACCATCCGGCGACAATGCGGCGGGATTGACGTCGTTGGTGACGACCTGACGGTCCCGGGGATCGATCAGGATCTGTCCCGTGGCCGTGTAGAGCGACGGCGTGATCAGGGCATAGGCCAGCACGGTGAGTCCGAGCAGCAGCGCCGTTCCGAAGACCAGCCGCTTGCGCCGCCACAGGATCCGCCACAGGTCGCCCAGCTCGGCCGTCGTGTCCGGACGGTTCGGGCCCGGACGCTCGGGATGAGCCGGCTGCACGGGGGCGAGCCACGTCGCGACAGCGATGTTATGGTCGATCTGTGCCACGATCGGTCACCGTCGTCTCAATCCTGGTCGGTCCCTCGCGGGCGCCTTCTCTACTGCAAGAGTCGCGCAGTCTGCGGACAATGTATCGGGACCCCGATCAGCGCCTCAATCGCGCGGATGACTGGGGGCATGGTAAACAATCGGCACGCGGCGCGGTCCCGGATGACTGCGTCGTTCCGATTGTTGCTACAGCATGTCGGTGGCGCGCGGCTCGCACACGTCGCCGCATCGCGGAGGTCTGTCGGCAGGCCGACCTAGCCGGCTCGCCAGCCACGCAAAGACAGCGCCTTCGTGCTGCGGCTTTCACCGATACGGAGCGCTATCGGCGTGGATAACCTCTTTGGCGTGCTCTATTATCCCATCGGATAAATTGTATTGATCACATGGCGTCGTAGCATTGTCTAACTTCGCGGCCTGCGATCCAATTTTGGGTGCGCTCTTATGCAGACAGCCAGCTTCGAGGACCGGGCCGGTGGGCGGCGCGATGTCAGTGCCCATCTGCGTCGGATCGCGGCCGTGACCGGGGTGCCGGTCGCGGCCTTCTTCGGGACTCCGGCATCGCGCCCGCTGGCCGATCTCATCGAGCTGATCCGCCTGTGGCAGTCGGTCGCCGACGAGGAGGACCGCATCGAGATTCTCGCGGTGGCCCGGGCTAGAGCGGCCGGCGCGAAAGACGGCGGAGCGGCGCCGGCCTGAAGCGACGACCTGCGGTTTTTGGTACGCACGGCCCTGGCGGGATCGGGTCAGGACCGCTACATGATGACAGCGGGGCTGCAGAGTTCGTCAGGAGCACTATCCCCGGGGCCTTATCGACTCCCTCGGGAGCTGTCCCTGGCCTCGTCCCTGGACTTGGCCAACACGGCGCCCACCTACGCTGTAGGTTTCCCGGGATCGATCCTCCAACGGCTCACGTGGCTCCGCACCCGACCCCTCCCCAGGCCAGCGCCGAAGCTCCGGACGTCGCCCGAAAGGCGGAACTCCGCCGCGCGGCCCTCGCAGCCCGCGACGCCCTCGATCCCGCGGCCCGGCAGGCCGCCTCGGCGGCGATCGGACGCGCGCTGCTCGCGCTGCCCGAGCTTGCCCAGGCCCGTCTGGTGGGGGCCTTCTGGCCGATCCGCAGCGAAGTCGACCCCCGCCCCGCCGTCGAGGGCCTGCGCGCCCGCGCCCAGGCCGTGGCCCTGCCGCACGTCACGCCGGACGGCCTGGTGTTCCGCGAATGGCGCGTCGGCGACGACCTGATCGCCGGCCGATTCGGTCTCAGCGAGCCCGATCCGTCGCTTCCGCCGGTGGAGCCTGACGCGCTGATCGTCCCGCTCGCCGCCTTCGACCGGACCGGTCAGCGCATCGGATACGGCCGCGGCTACTACGACGGCGCGATCGCGCGCCTCTCCTGGGCCCGTCCGGTCCTGACCGTCGGCATCGGCTTCGCCGCCCAGGAGGTGGAGCGGGTGCCGGCCGAGCCGCACGACCGCCCCCTCCAGTTCGTGATCACCGAGTCCGGCGTGATCCGCTGCGACAGGATCGCCTGACCCATGCGCCTGCTCTTTCTCGGCGACGTCGTCGGGCGCTCGGGCCGCACCGTCGTGTGCGAGCGCCTGCCGCGTCTGCGTGAGCGGTGGCGCCTCGACTGCGTGGTGGTGAACGGTGAGAACGCGGCCGGCGGCTTCGGCATCTCCGAGGCCATCTGCGACGAACTGATCCAGGCCGGTGCCGATGCGGTGACGCTGGGCAATCACAGTTTCGACCAGCGCGAGGCGATGGTCTTCATCGCCCGCCAGCCACGCCTGGTGCGGCCGGCGAACTATCCCCCGGGTACGCCGGGCCGCGGCGCGACCGTCGTGGAGACGCAGGGAGGCGCCCGCGTCCTCGTCGTCAATGTGATGGGCCGCGTCTTCCTCGACCCGATGGACGATCCGTTCACGGCCGTGGAGCGGGAACTCACCGCCTGCCCCCTCGGCGCGGCGGCCGACGCCGTGATCGTCGACGTCCACGCCGAGGCGACGAGCGAGAAGCAGGCCTTCGGTCACTACCTCGACGGGCGGGCGAGCCTCGTCGTCGGGACGCACACGCACACGCCCACCGCGGACCACCGGATCCTGCCGGGTGGCACGGCCTACATGTCGGATGCCGGCATGTGCGGCGATTACGATTCGGTGATCGGCATGCAGAAGGACGAGCCGATCCGGCGCATGATCCAGAAGACGCCGGGCTCCCGATGGGAGGTGGCGGTCGGTGAGGGCACCCTGAGCGGCATCGCGGTGGAGACGGATGCGCGCGGCCTCGCCACGCGGGTCGCAGCCCTCCGCCTCGGGCCGAATCTGGAGGAAAGCTGGCCGCAATTCTGGGATTAGCGTCCCGTCCGGTTCTGCGGATGCCGGTTCGGCTTAGGACGAGGCGGCGGTCTTAAGCCTTTTGTGCGTCGCCGGTCCCGAAGGGGGTGGGCATAGCTTCCCGCTGACCTTCGCGAGACTTGATCGCGTGCGGGCCTACCCCCACAGTGCCCACGATCGGCGCCGGCATCCGGCTGCCGCGTAATGAGATCAGGTTAGAGCGACGGATGGCCGCCCGAGAAACCGGCGACGTTAACAAGGGGCCGCTGGCACAACCCGGGATCTATCTCGGGCGCATGGTCATCTTCTTGATCCTGGTGGGCTTCCTGGCCTTCATCCTGTTCAGGCAGATCACCCCGGCCTTCCTGGCCAATCCCGGACTCAACGGTCTCATCCTCGGGGTGTTGCTGATCGCGGTCCTGATCGCCTTCGGTCAGGTTGTGCGGCTCTTCCGCGAGACCGCCTACGTCAACGCCGTCGCCAACGGCGGGCCGGTGAAACGGCCGCCGGCCCTGCTGGCGCCGATGGCGCCGATGATCGCCGCGCGGGCTGGAGGCGCCACCCTGCCGGGCACCACCGGCTATCTGGACACGATCGCGGTGCGCCTCGACGAGGGCCGCGACATCCTGCGCTACATCGCCGGCATCCTGATCCTACTCGGCCTGCTCGGGACCTTCTGGGGCCTCATCGATACGCTGTCGGCGGTGGGCGGCGTCATCAAGGGTATGCGCGGTGGCGGCGATGCCGGCGTGATGTTCGACGAACTGAAATCCGGTCTTGCGGTGCCGCTCTCAGGCATCGGCCTGGCCTTCTCGGCCTCGCTGTTCGGCTTGGCCTCGTCTCTGATCACCGGCTTCCTGGAACTGCAGGCGGGGCAGGCCCATGCCCGGTTCCACAACGAATTGCAGGACTGGCTGATGTCCGGCGCGACCGCGCCTGAGGCCGTGGCGACCGTCGCGGCGGTGCGGCCTGCCGCGGGCACGCAGGAATTGAAGGACGCCGTCGACCGCCTGACGGCTCTGGTGGCCGAGGGCGGCGGGAGCCGCGCGGCGACGCAGGCGATGACCAATCTCGCCGAGGGCATCCAAGGTCTCGTCCAGCACATGCGCGCCGAGCAGCAGATGATCCGCGACTGGGTGGAGGCGCAGGCCAGCCGTGAGCGCGAGCTGAAGCAGGTGCTCGACCGGCTGGGCCGGGAGCGCGTCTAGTGGCCTCCACGGCGACGCGGACCCGGCGCACACTCAATGTCTGGCCCGGCTACGTCGACGCGCTGGCGACGCTGCTCCTCTCGGTGGTCTTCCTGCTCACGGTGTTCGTGGTGGGGCAGTTCTTCCTGTCGCAGGAGCTGACCGGCCGGGACGAGACGCTGGCCAAGCTCAACCGCCAGATCTCCGACCTCACCGATCTGCTCGCTTTGGAGCGGACGAACCGCCGGAATCAGGAGGAGGAGGCGCGGAACCTCCGCACGACCCTCGCCGGCGTCGAGGCCGAGCGCGACCGGGCCAAGGTGCAGGCCGAGGCCGCGACCGTCAGCCAGGGCGCCGCGGGTACGCTCGACAAGCAGCTGGAGGCCGAACGCGGGGCGACGAAGCGGGCGCTGTCTCAGATCGACCTGCTGAACGAGCAGATCAGCGCCATGCGCCGGCAGCTCGCTGCCCTGGAGGACGCCCTCTCGGCCTCCGAGAGCCGCGACCGGGAATCCCAGGCGCGGATCGCCGAACTCGGCAGCCGGCTGAACGTCGCCCTCGCACAGAAAGTTCAGGAACTGGCCCGCTACCGGTCCGACTTCTTCGGCCGCCTGCGCCAGATCCTCGGTAACCGGCCCGACATCCGCGTGGTCGGCGACCGGTTCGTGCTGCAATCCGAGGTGCTGTTTCCGGGCGGCTCCGCGACCCTCAAGCCTGAGGCCGGGCCGGAACTCGACCGCATCGCCGGGGCCATCTCGGATCTCGCCAAGCAGATCCCGGCGGATCTGCCCTGGGTCCTGCGGGTGGATGGACACACCGATGCGCGCCCGATCAGCACGTCGCAATTCCCGTCGAACTGGTCGCTCTCGGCGGCGCGCGCCATCGCGGTGGTCCAGTACCTCGCCGGCAAGGGGATCCCGCCGCAGCATCTCCTGGCGGGTGCCTTCGGCGAATTCCAGCCTCTCGAGGCCGGGGCGACCGAGGAGGCCTACGCCCGCAATCGCCGGATCGAGATGAAGCTCACCGAGCGGTAGGGCTGCGCGGCCCACCCGGTGGCCTCAGGCGCATCCGGCCGCAGGATCTGAGCCGGCTCCCCCGGCGAGGTCGGGATCGCCCAGTCTTCCCGGTCGAAGAGGGCTATAAAGACGCAAAATTTGTGTCCAATTCAATCTGTATAATTTTTACATGCTATCATCGAAGCGTGTTTTGCCTCCTGTATTTGCGGTTCATTCGCGGCCGTCTTGACGGACCATCGATTTAACCTCTCGTTATCTTTGATGCTCCAGGGTGCCGGCGATCCGGGGAGTGTCATCGATGTCGAAGCTCAACCTGTTCCCGAACGCCGCTCGGCGCGACGTCAGCCATCTGCCCGGTCCGGCCACGGACGGGCACGCCGCTCGACGCCCTCCGGTGGGCCGCGATACGATGGAGTGTCTGGGTGACCAGGAGCCGCATGACGAGGCCGGCGCGATCGCGGCGGCCGTGCGGGTCTTCGAGGACGGGCTGATGCAAATGCAGGCGAGCGCGAGGGTTGCCGGCGCGGCGGACGCGGGTGAGGCTGTGGCCGACCAGGCGACCGGCCTCCTCGCAAGCATCGCCGGTCAGACGAGCCTCATGGCACTCCGGGCCGCAATCGAGGCGGTCCGTGACGGCGGGGAGGGGAAGGGCTTCGCGGTCGCCGCCGCGGACGTCAAAGATCTGGCCGGTCAGATGGCACGGGCGACGGATACGATCGTCGCGCAGGTCGGCCTGATCCAGGCCGCGGCGGAGCGGGCGCAGGGCGGGGCTGGGCATCGTCATCGCCGCGTCGCGCAGGCCTCCGCCCAGTGAGCGGCGCCGGTCGTCGCGGCGATGTCCGAACCCGCTCCGGCTAGTCCGCGACCGGCAGGCGCTCGCCGCGGCTGCGGGGCTCCTTGCCCCGTGCCGTTTCGTCCAGCGCATCGGTGAATTGCAGGTTCGCGAGCTGGGCGTAGAGCGCACCCTGCGCCAGAAGGCTTTCATGGGTTCCGGTCTCGACGATTCGGCCGTCGTCGAGGACCAGGATGCGGTCCGCGGCGCGGATCGTCGCGAGTCGGTGGGCGATCACCAGCGTGGTGCGGCCCTGCATCAGCGTGGCGAGGGCGGCCTGGACCGCGCGCTCGGACTCGGCATCCAGCGCCGATGTCGCCTCGTCGAGGAGGAGGATCGGCGCGTCCTTGAGGATTGCCCGCGCGATGGCGATGCGCTGCCTCTGACCGCCGGAGAGGGTCACGCCGCGCTCGCCGACCTGGGTGGCGTAGCCCTGCGGCAGCGCCGTGACGAAACCGTGCGCGTTGGCGAGTTCGGCCGCGCGCCGGACCTCCGCCTCGCCGGCCTCCGGTCGGCCGTAACGGATATTCTCGGTGACGGTCCCGGAGAACACCACCGGGTCCTGCGGGACCAGGGCGATGCGGGAACGCAGGTGCTCGGGGTCGACCCGGGCGATGTCCGTGCCATCCACCAGGATCCGGCCGCTCTGCGGATCGTAGAAGCGCAGCAGCAGCTGGAACACCGTCGATTTGCCGGCGCCGGACGGGCCCACGATGGCGATGCGCTCGCCGGGTGCGGCCGTGAAGCTCAACCCGCCCAGGGCGGCATGTTCCGGTCGGGTCGGATAGGCGAAGCGCACTTCCTCGAACGACACCGCACCCCGCGCAGGCTCGGGAAGCGCCATGACGGGCGACGGCGCGCGAATTGCGGGTTCGGCTGCGAGGATCTCGGTGAGCCGCTCGGCCGCCCCGGCCGACATGGCGAGGTCGCCGTAGACCTCGGAGAGCTGGCCGAGGGCGCCCGCGCCGAACACGGCGTAGAGCACGAATTGCGAGAGTTCGCCGCCCGTCATCGTGTGATTGAGGACGCCCTGGGCGCCGTACCACATCACCCCGACAACCGAGGCCGAGATCAGGAAGATCGCGACCCCCGTGAGCAGGGCCCGGGCGCGGATCGAGGCGCGGGCGGCCAGGTAGGCCTCCTCGGAGGCTGCGGCGAACCGGGCCGCCGTCGCGGCCGAGCGGCCGAAGGCCTGCATGGTGCGCACCGCCCCGACGGCCTCGGCCGCGTACGCGGAGGCATCGGCGAGGCGGTCCTGGGCCGCACGGGATCGCCGCCGCACGCCGCGGCCCGAGACGATCAGCGGGAAGACGATGATGGGGATTGCGGCCAGCACCATCACGGACAGGCGCGGGCTCGTCACGACCATCATGGCCGTGGCGCCCACGAACAGGAACAGGTTGCGCAGCAGGATCGAGACCGAGACCCCGAAGGCCGACTTGATCTGCGTCGCGTCCGCGGTGAGCCGGGAGACGATCTCGCCGGATTGCGACCGGTCGAAGAAGGCGGGGTCGAGCAGGGTCAGCCGGGCGAAGACCGCGCTGCGGAGATCCGCGACCACCCGCTCGCCCAGGGACACCACCGTGTAGACGCGGGCCGCGCTCGACAGCGCGAAGGCCGCGACGACGCCGAGCAGAGCCAGGAAATAGGCATCGATCACCCCCGAACCGTCGGCGGTGAACCCGTGGTCGATGACCCGACGCATGGCGATCGGCACGACCAGCGTCGAGGCGGAGGCGCAGACGAGGGCGATCAGGCCCGCGGCGATCCGCACGCGGTAGCGCAGGGCGAAGGGGATGAGCGGCCGGAGGGCGCTCAGCGGGGCTTTGGGTCGGCCATCCGCGGCCGCCTTGGTCTTACGGGCCATCACGCCTCACGTGTTTTCTTTGTCCCGGTCCGCGGCGCTTGTGACCGGGGAGCGGCTGCGGTATAGGCCGCCGCTCATCCGATTGCGTGTGTTCAATGGCCGCGGGCCGCCACCACGGTCGGCTTGGACGTGCCGTTGCCACGAACCCATGGTTCGGTGCAACCGGTGATATCTTCCGCATTCCGGGCCGGGCGGCGCCTCCTGCGCTTCCCGCCGGCGTGCCAGACAGGGACCAAGGTCATGGCGAAGGACGCGGCCGCAAAGGCCAAGGGGACCGAGCACCCCGATTACCACTTCATCAAGGTCGTGATGACGGACGGTACCGAGTACCAGACCCGTTCGACCTACGGGAAGGAGGGCGACACCCTCAATCTCGACATCGATCCGCTGACCCATCCGGCCTGGACCGGCGGTGAGCAGAAGATGCTCGATCGCGGCGGCCGGGTGTCGCGCTTCAACTCGCGCTTCGGCAATCTCGGCAAGCGCTGAGTCCCGAACACCTCGCTCACGCGAATCGCGCAATCAGGCGGGCGGTCTCGTTTCGGGGCCGCCCGTTTTCGTGCGCGCTGCCCAGCGCACGTCCTCGCACAGCGGGGCGCATGGTCCTGTCCGGCGGATGGTCTTCAGTTCGGAGTGGAGACTTCTCGCGCAAGTTGTTTTTGGACTTAGACTTAAGAATTATTGATTTTTTGCGGAGAAAAACATAGGGAGATCGAGCGCGATCTGACCAGAGGCAGCGCGGCTGCCGTCGCGGGCGGGGTTTCTGCGTCAGGGAACGGTTGCAACGATGAGTGGGGCTCCGTCGATAGAGCATGTCGACCGCGCAAACGTCGACCGGACTCTCTCGATCGAGCGCCGCGAGCCGCGGGCGGCACGTTACGGCTACGCCATCGCGATTGCCGCGGTGCTCTGCGCGCTGGCTGCGCGTGCGGCGCTTCCGCCCGGCCTTCCGTTCATCACCTTCTATCCCGCGGTCATCCTCACCGCCTATTTCTGCGGTCTCGGTCCGGCACTCGTCTGCACGATCCTATCGGGCGTGGCCGTGTGGTACGCCGTGCTGCCGTCGAACCTTCCAGCCACGGGCGCATCGTCGGCCGCCATCGCCCTGATCCTGTTCGGGATCGTCGTGGGCATCAACCTGATCCTCATCGAGAGGATGCGGCGGGCCTCGGACGCCAACGCGGCGTTGGCGCAATCCACGCGGCGGCTCATGGTCGAGCTCCAGCGTGAGACCAGCCTGCGCATGGCCAACGAGCAGCTCGCCGAGAAGACGCTGCTTCTCGATCTCGCCCTGCAGGCCGCCGATGCCGGAACCTGGCGCTACTGTGTCCGGACGGGGCGCGCCCAGCTCTCGGAGCAGATGGCGCGTCACCACGGCTTCGGCGACCAGCCCATCGAGATCGACGTCGAGCGCGACTGGCGACCGCGTATCCATCCCGACGATGCCGAGCGGACCTTGCGGGATCTCGGGGCGGCCATTGCCGGGCGAACGAAAGTCGTCACGGATTTCCGCGTTCTCCTGCCGGATGGCCGGGTGCGCTGGATCACCGGCCTCGGGCAGGTGGAGACCGACGCGGCCGGTGCCGTCACCGCGGTCGTCGGTCTCAGCCTGGACATCACCGCCCGTAAGGAGGCCGAGGCGAAGATCGCCCACATGGCGTGCCACGATCCCCTGACCGGGCTCGCCAATCGAACGCTGTTCCACGACCGTCTGGACGCGGAGATTGCCCGTGTCCGCCGGCACGGCGCCACCTTCGCGCTGTTCTGCCTGGACATCGACCGCTTCAAGGCCGTGAACGACACCCACGGCCACTCGGTCGGCGACGCGCTGCTCCGGATCGTCGCAGCCCGACTTCAGGCCGTCATCCGCACGGAAGACATGCTGGCGCGGATCGGGGGCGACGAGTTCGTGATCATCCAGACCGAGGCCGAGCAGCCCGAGAGCGCTTCCGCCCTCGCCGAGCGCCTGATCGGCACCGTGGAGCAGCCGATCGAGCTCGAGGGGCATACCCTCTCGGTGAGCCTCAGCGTCGGGATCGCCCTGGCGCCCGCCGACGGCCACGATCCGCTGAGCCTCTACAACAGCGCGGACCGCGCCCTGTACCGTGCGAAGGCCCAGGGCCGGAACACCTTCCGATTCGCGGGCTGAGGCCTCAGGCGATCAGCCCTCGGCCATCCGGAACGCCATCCGCAGCAGGCCCTGCTGCTGGGCCACCGGGCTCTCGACGGGGACCGGGGTCGGCCGGTCCTCGGCGATCAGCGCGTCGAGGTGCAGGATGCGGCTGTGCAGGCGCCGGGCGCGCACGATCAGCTGCTGGAGACGCATCGGCAGCAGGTTGAAATCCTGCTGCTTCGGCGGCTCCGCCGTGCCGAGCTTGACCCGGTGCTTCTCCTGAAGGGCTTCCGCCGGGGTCATCTCGCCTTCAGCGACCGCGCGCTGCACCAAGAGCCACGAGGCGATCTGCATCAGCAGCGTGGTCAGGCGCATGCTCTCGGCCGCGTAGCTGAGGGTCGCGTCGCGGGAGACCAGACGCGACTCGTCGCGGCCTTCGCCGTCGAGATAGGCGGCGGTCTCCTCGACCAGGGTCATCCCGTCGCGGAACAGCGCCTTGAAGGCGTCCGAGTTGACGTAGGACCTGCCGAAATCGATCCAGTCCTGATCGTCCCGAAACGTGACATCGAAGCCGTTCATCTGCCTCTCCTGTGCCGTCCGACGGCCCGGCTCGTTCCGATCCGGGACGCTCCGTCCTTGGCTTTCGGACGACACCGCAATCCTAGCGCCGATTGGCCCGAACAGCAGGGTTCATGTTTTTTTAACCTTAACCCGCCGTCCGATGCCTGGAGAAGGGTTGGGAGAAGGGTTTCGGGTCCGGCGGCGGAGAACGCCTCAGAACGCGGCCCGGATCCCTCCGAAGACGCTGCGGCCGCTGCCGGGATAGAACGCCGCCAGCGCGCCCGCTCCGCCGGCCGTCGCGGCGGCGTTGGCGACCACGGCGATGTCCGAGACGTAGCGGGCATTCGTGAGATTGCGGGCATCCACGAACAGGGCGACGCCGTCGGCGAAATCGATGCCGGCCTCGACGCCGAGCAGGACGTAGCCCGGCACCCGCAAGGTGTTGGCGTGATCCGCGAAGGCGCCCTGCGGGACCCAGTCGAGCGACGGTGCGACGTGGAAGCCGCTCGGGTGCCGGTAGCTCAGGACCGTCCGCAGCACGTCCGCCGGGATCCCGGCGATGCGGTTGTTGCCGAAGACCGGGTCGCCGACGAACCGGAAGTCGTTGTGGGTCCAGATCTGGGTCAGGCTGACCCCGTCGCCGGTCCCGGCGAGATCGCGGACGAGGTCCAGGGTGACGGCCGCCTCGACGCCCTGGTGGACGGAGCGGGGCGTGTTGAAGGTGGCGGCCGGAATGTTGAGGCCGGGATTGGTCGCGAAGTTGATCAGCTCGTCGCGCAGGTCCGACCGATAGAGCGTCACGTCGAAGGCGAGGCGGCCGAAGCGCCCGCGGGCGCCGGCCTCGTAGGTCCAGGCGCGCTGCGCCCGCAGGGGTACGAAGGTGGTGCTTAGGAGGTTCTGCTGAACGAGATCGGAGAAATCCGGCACGTCCCGGGACCGGACGACGTCGCCGAAGACCTGGATGTCGGGCCGCGGCTGCCACAGCAGGCCGACCTTCGGGTTGAGCCCCTCGTAGGTCACATCGGCGAAGCGCGGCCTCGGGTTGCCCGGCAGGCCGCCCTTGTCGCTGAAGGTCCGGTTCGACGAGAACGCCTTCGCGCCGGTCATCAGCGCCACGTCCGGCAGGAACCAGAAGCGGTTCTCGCCATAGGCCTCGACGCTCGACGCGCTTTGGAGGGAATTCAGCGTCTGCGCCCCCCGCTGTCCGCGGACATTGACGAATTGCAGCGCGGAGTTCTGGCCCGCGAAGGTGCGCAGCCCGAGGACGACGTCGTCGCGGAAGCCGCCGAGATCGAAGGTCCCGGCCCAGTGCGGGCTGATCCCGTAGGTCCAGCCATCCTGGTCGATCGCCTGGAAGATCGGATGGTACAGGCTCTTGTGGATCGCCCAGGTGTCGACGTCGAGCTTGCCCACGTCGAGGAGGAACGAGGTGCGGTTCGCGATGCGCTCCGTCTCGACCTTGCGGGACTGGTTGCCCGAGATGGCGGCGGGATTGGCCAGCGTCGGCGTCGTGAGGCTCTGGCCGAGGGTCAGGGTGCCCGGGAGCTTCTGGTCGGTGAGATAGGTGCCGAGATAGAAGCGGGTCTCGATGTCGGGGGC
This sequence comes from Methylobacterium sp. 1973, assembly GCF_040545035.1. Lineage (NCBI taxonomy): Bacteria > Pseudomonadati > Pseudomonadota > Alphaproteobacteria > Hyphomicrobiales > Methylobacteriaceae > Methylobacterium > Methylobacterium sp. 1973. Next base: position 97,363 of record NZ_JBEPLA010000001.1, on the reverse strand, counting down.
GATCCGGTAGCCGATATTGACGTTGAAGTTCTTCGTGGCCTGCGCCTCGTGGGCACGGAACCCGTCGGAATTGGTCAGCGTCGCGTTGACCAGCACGTCGAGCGGCCCGTCGATGCGGGACATCTGGGCCTGCTCGCGGATCGTGCCGAAGCTGCCGCCATCGACCCGCAGGATGTTGGGCGCCAGCGCCGTGTAGGCCGTGGGCGTCACGACGTTGACGGCGCCGCCCAGGGTCGTTGCCCCGAAGGTGAGGGCGTTGCCACCCTTGTAGACCTCCACCGAGCGCAGGGCGAGCGGATCGACCTGATAGAAGTCGCCGCTCCCGTCCGCGAGGTTGAGCGGGATCCCGTCCTGCAGCAGCTCGATGCCGCGCAGGTGAAAGGCGCGGGCGATGCCGGAGCCGCGGACCGACAGGCGCAGCTCCTGCCCGTAGCGCTCCTGCACGTAGACGCCCGGCACGTCCTTGAGCACGTCGCGGAGCGTGTTGGCATAGCGGTCCTGGAGCGTCGCGGCGTCGACGAAGGCCACGGACCCGACGGTTCCCGCGAGGGCGGCCCGCTGGCGGTCGACGCTCGGCACCGAGAGCGAGCCGCGGGTCTCGCCCGACGGAGCGTCCGTCGCGGCGGCGCCGACGACGCTGAGTTCGGACAGGGTGACCGAGGCGGCCGATGACTGAGGTTGCGCTGCGGCCGACGTCGCGCAGGCGGAGAGCAGGAGCGCGGCGCGTCGGCCGGCCCGGAACAGGCGGGGCATGGGGCAGAATCCGTGTCTGATGATCGGGGGCGGGCGGCGATCGGTCAGACGACGGGTGGGGCGCGGGCTCCGAGACCGGGACGTGGCGGCGCCCGCGGGAAAGCGACGCGCTGCGGCCGCGGGCCGGCGGCCGCGACCGGACGGGCGAGGGGGACGGCCGTCACGGTCGAGGGCGCGGGGAGGGTGGCTGGCCCCGCCGCGTGACAGGCGACGCAGCAATCCCCGTGGTGATGAGCCGGCAACTGCTTGCCGGCCGGTGCCCGATCTGTTTGGCCGCCATCGTCGAGGCACAGGATATGGTCCGGTCCCGCATTGGCCGAGGCGATCCCGCCGAGGATGCCCTGCAGCGCCAGGGCGTAGAGGGCGAGGAACGCCACGACCCGAGCGCATGCACGGACCGACCGTGCGGGAACGTCCCGACGATCCGCGCGGCCGCGCAGGCCGGGCGCTGTGGCGGCCCGGCCTCGTGGGTTCTCCCTTCTCACGTCGGTCGCCCGGCGGCCGATGCTCCCTGTCGGGCGGCTAGTGCTGGTGCTGATGCTGGCCGCTCGGCGCGCCCGCGCCGATCGGGGCCACCGTGAAGGTCACCGGCACGGCGCCCGCCCGCTGGAAGGTGAGCGTCCCCGCGACGGTCTCGCCGGCCTTCGGCGCGCCGGTGAGACCCTCGAACATCAGGTGGTAGCCGCCGGGCTTGAGCTCCACGGTCTCGCCGGGCTTGATCGTCAGGCCGTCCGAGACCGGTGCCATCTTCATGACGCCGCCCTCCATCGACATGGAGTGGATGTCGCTGCTCTTGGCAAAGGGCACCGTCGCGCCCGTGAGCGTGTCGGGCGTGCTCCCGGTATTGGTGATGCGCACATACCCGCCCGCGACCTTGGCGCCGTTCGGCGTGGCGCGCAGCCACGGCGTCTCGATCGTCAGGTCCCCGGCCTTCACGGTCGAGCCGGCGGCGGGCGTCGCCGCGGCCGGTGCGCCGCCGGCCTGAGCCACCTGGACGATCCGGAAGGACGGTGCCGCCGCCTTCAGGTCATGGGCGTCCTGGCCGGCCTTGGGGATCTCCGACCAGGAATAGCCGCCCTCCGAGCAATCCTGCTGGACCGGGACGTAGACGGTCGCGCCGGGCTCGAAGGTGTCGGCCACCTGCGCCAGGAACGTGAACTCGTCGACCTGGTCGTCCGGCAGGGAGCCGCCGCTCCAGGTGATCGCCGTCACGCCCTCAGAGGCCGTGCCGTGATGGGTCGCGTAGGTCTTGGCGTAGGGGCCGCGCGTCGTGGCGAGGGTCCAGCCGGGCTTCGGCATCGGCTTGGCGCCGACGAGGCCCTCCGGGATGCTGACGCTCACGCGGGTGGTCGGCTTGCCGTTGCAGCCGTGCATGATCTGGACGACGCCGCGATACGCGGCGCCGGGGGCGGCCTGCTTGCGTTCCAGCACTGCGTGAGCCTGCGCCGCGGAAGCGAGCAGCCCGAGGCCGAGGGCGGCCGAGACAAGGGTCTTCATGGGAGTTTATCCGTCCTGAGGGATCCGAGAGGTGGTGATCGCTCAGGCGGTCGGCGGCCCCCGGGGGGAGGCAATTGTCCCGGGCGGGGCGCGGGCACCGACGCTGCCGGTGAGGGGCCAGGCCGGATGAAGATCCGCGGCCGCGGCCCACCGGAGTGCGGTCACGGCCGGTCGCGGCGGAAGCGCCGGCCCGGTGGCCTGGGCCGCCGTGCAGCAATCGGCATGGCTGTGAGGAACGGGCGCTTCCGGTATGGCCGCCGGGTCGGAATGCTGCGCGCAGAGGCCGTCGGTCGTCGCCGGCCACGGCATCAGGCCGCCGAGGAAGGCCTGGAGCAGCAGGGCGTAGAGCGCCAGCACGGCGATCACGGCCCGCAGGGCCGGCCCGACACGTCGATCCGAAAGGGCCTCGCCCGTATCCATGCTGCTCCCGCGCACCGTCCGAACCGGACCGCTATGGCATCCCTGCCACACCGGGCGGCCTTAGGCTGTTGCCAGGGTGCCGCACCGGGACGCTGCGTGCGCTGGCGCACGGCGATGCCACATTCCGGCCCCTTCGATAGGGAGTCTTAACGCCATCCCGACACCGTGGCGCACGAGACAATCCGCTCCCGTCACGATCTGACGAACCCCGGACCAGAGCCAGCGACCGATGCGCAAGAAGGCACAAAACCGGTTCACCGCAATCCTGAGCGTCGCCGCTTTCGGCGCGCTGGGCTTCGGCGCCGCCCAAGCCCGCGATCAGGGCAACTATGCCCAGGCCGAATGGGCGCAGGACTACGCTTCACCCGCCGGTATGCAGGTGCAGCGCGAGACGGTTCCGATCCTCTCGCCGCAGACCGTGACGTCCACCGAGCAGATGGTGGAGCGCTACAAGGACATCGTCGCCCGCGGCGGCTGGCGTCAGGTTTCCGGCGCCGACCATCTGCGGGTCGGCTCGCGCGGCCCGGCCGTGGCGGCCATCCGCCAGCGCCTGATCGTCACCGGCGACCTCGATCCGGCCGCCGGTGGCTCGGGCGTGTACGATTCGTACGTCGCCGCGGGCGTGAAGCGGTTCCAGGCTCGTCACGGCCTCAGCCAGACCGGCGCGATGACGATGGCCACCCAGCAGGCCATGAACGTCCCGGCCGAGGTGCGCCTCCGCCAGCTCGAGATCAACGTCGTGCGCCTGCGCTCCTACTCGGGCGATCTCGGCCGGCGCTTCGTGATCACCAACATCCCGGCCGCGCTCGTCGAGACGGTCGAGAACGGTCAGGTCGTGACGCTCCACGCCGCAGGCGTCGGTAAGATCGACCGCCAGTCGCCGATCATGAACACCAAGGCGACGCAGATCAATTTCAACCCGACCTGGACGGTCCCGGCTTCCATCGTGAAGAAGGACCTGATCCCGAAGATGCAGAAGGATCCGAACTACCTCACGGACAACAAGATCCGGATCCTGTCGAACGGCTCCGAGATCTCGCCGAAGTCGGTGAACTGGTTCTCGGATGAGGGCACCCGCTACACCTACCGGCAGGATTCGGGCGCCGACTTCAACTCGATGGGCATCGTCCGCATCAACATCCCGAACCCCTACGGCGTGTTCATGCACGACACGAACACCAAGGGCGTGTTCGGCGACGACTTCCGCTTCATCTCCTCGGGCTGCGTGCGTGTGCAGAACGTGCGCGAGTACATCACGTGGCTGCTGAAGGACACGCCCGGCTGGGACCGCCAGAAGGTCGAGGAGGCGATCGAGAGCGGCAAGCGCGTCGACGCCAACATCGCCCAGCCGGTGCCGGTCTACTGGACCTACATCACCGCCTGGTCGACCCCGGACGGCATCGTCCAGTTCCGCGACGACATCTACAAGCGCGACGGCGTGAACGTCCCCTCGACCATCGGCGCACCGACCCCGGTCGCCAGCGCCGAGCCGATGCCGCAGACCTTCGAGCCCGGCGACGAAGAATAGTCGTTCCGCGGGCGCCGGCCGCCTCCGGCGGCGCCCGCCCATCGAACCCGATCCGAGGCCCGCACCTCCGCCGAGGCGCGGGCCTCGTGCGTTCGGGGCCGCTTCTGTCATCCGGAAGTCAAACGCGTCTGCTTGGCCGCGGGTCGCTACGTCCAGGATGCCGGTTGCCGGCCTCCCGCGAGACGACGCGCCGCGAAGCCGTGCAGGAGCCATCCATGTCGCGCGATACTCAACTCGGAGGCCTGACCCGCCGGAGCACCATGGCGGGCGCCGCCGCCCTGGGCCTCGTCGCGGGCCGGGCCGGCGCGCAGGAGACCGCCGAGGCCACCGGGATCGTCTCCGCGCGCGATGCGGCCGGCGGGGACCCGGCTCCGTTGCCGGGTGTGCTGGTGTCCAACGGTCGCGAGGTCGTGCGCACGGACGATCAGGGCCGCTACCGCCTGCCGATGTCGGGCGACGGGGCGGTCTTCGTGATCAAGCCGCCGGGCTACGCCCTGCCGCGCGACGCCGACAACGTGCCGCGCCATTCCTACATCCACCAGCCCGGGGGCACGCCCGCCGAGCTGGGCCTGCGCTATCGCGGGCTCGCGCCCACCGGGCCGCTCCCGGCCTCGATCGACTTCACCCTGACCCGCGTGGACGAGACGACGGACTTCGACGTCGTGCTGTTCACCGATCCCCAGCCCGAGAGCCGGTTCGAACTCGACCATGTGCGGGACACGGCGGTCGCCCGCGCCATGGCGATCCCGGCGGCCTTCGGCCTGACCACCGGCGACGTGCTGTTCGACGACCTGTCGCTCTACGGGCGGTCCAACCGCATCGTCGGGCGGATCGGTCTGCCCTGGTACAATCTGCCGGGCAATCACGACCTCAACATGCAGGCGCCGGACGCGCGCTACAGCCGCGAGACGTGGAAGCGGGTGTTCGGCGCGCCGACCTACGCGTTCCGGCACGGCCGGGCGTGGTTCGTGATGCTCGACAACGTCGAGTGGCTCGGGCCGCCCGTGCCGGTGGGCGCCAACACCTATCGAGGCCGGATCGGCGAACGCAGCCTCACCTTCCTGCGCAACCTCCTGGCCGAGATGCCCCGGGACGACCTGATCGTGCTGGCCATGCACATTCCGCTGCACACCGACACCGCGCCGGACGATCCGCGCAACACCACCACCGACCGCGCCGCGCTCCTCGAGCTGCTCGCCGGCCGCAAGGTTCTGAGCCTCGCCGGCCATACCCACACGACCGAGCACCATTACCTCGCCGACGGGCACCACCATCACGTGCTGACCGCCGTCTCGGGTTCGTGGTGGAGCGGTCCCGACGCCCGCACCGGCATCCCCTCCGCCGACAGCCGCGACGGCACGCCCAACGGGTTCCACGTCCTGTCGATCCGCGGCGCCGACTACACGTCGCGCTACGTCGCCGCGCAGGGTCAGCCGGACGAGACCATGCGGATCCTGTTCGAAAGCGAGTTGCGGGCCGGCGCGCCGGAGGTGGTGCGCTGGACCCGGCCCGTGCAGGGCCTCCGGCCGCCGGTGCCGCAGGACGCGCTCCCCGACACGACCCTGGTGGTGAACGTGTTCGACGGCGGCCCGCGTACGCACCTCGCGTTCCGGATCGGCGAGGCGCCGGCCCGACCGATGGCGCGCACCCGCCGCCTCGACCCGTTCGTCACCGAGCTCTACGAGCGCTACCCGGAGACCAAGAAAAGCTGGGTGAAGGCGACGCCCTCGACCCACATCTGGACGGCGCGGCTTCCGGACGATCTCGCCCCGGGGGCCCACCGGGTAATCGTGGAGGGGACGGACGAGTACGGCCGCCCGATCCGCGGCTGCACGGTGCTGGAAATCACCGGCGAGCGCAGCCGCGGCTGAATCCGGGCGCCGCGTGCTCGGCGGCGCCCGTGCGGGTCACGCTGCCAGCTGGCGGGCGCCGTGGCCACCCTCCTGGATCTCCTCGATGACCTTCGCGCAGAAGGCGTCGAGGTCGCCCGGGTTGCGGCTGGTGACGATGCCGTGATCGGTCACGACTTCCTTGTCGTGCCAGCGGCCGCCGGCATTGATCACGTCGGTCCGGATCGAGCTGAACGAGGTCAGATCGCGGCCCTTGGCCGCGCCGGTCTCGATCAGCAGCCACGGGGCGTGGCAGATCGCGGCCACGACCTTGCCGGATGTGAGGAAGCTCCTGATCACGTCGAGCGCCCGGGGCTCCAACCGGAGCTTGTCCGGGTTGATCTGACCACCCGGCAGGACCAGGGCGTCATAGGATGCGGGATCGACCTGCTCCAGATCGGTATCGACCGCGACCTCCTTGCCCCAGTCGGTCTTGTCCCAGCCGCGGATCGTACCCTTGCTCTGGCGCGATTGCGGGGCGGCGACGGTCACGGTGGCGCCGGCCTGGGCCAGCTTGGCCTGCGGGACGGTCAATTCGCTCTCCTCGAAGCCGTCGGTGGCGAGGATCAGGATCTTGGCTTGGCGGATGTCGGGCATGGCGGGTGTCCTCTTTGGGGATCTGCCCGGCTAACGGAGGGTCGTTCGCCCTGTTCCTGCGGCCCTCGGCCGCCCGGCCGCGTCCCAAACCGGATGTCGGTGCGGTCAACGGAACTCCCGCGAGGGCGACCCGTTGGTCACCACCCCAACCGCCAGGAGTCGCGTCATGGCCAATCCCGGTCTTCCCGAGCCCACGCCCGGCGACCTGCCGCCGCCCCCGCCGGCGCCCGATGAGGAGCCCGATATCGGTCCGACCGGTCCGCGCACGCCTTATCCGGTGAACGATCCGGGGATCGGAGAGCCCGGCGGCCCGGGCTCCGAACCCGATGTCTTCCCGGGCACGCCGACCGATCCCGGCACCCGCATGTGAAATGCTGTCAGTGACCGCCGTGCGAGGTTCGCACGTCGCGCGGCGCGCTGAGGATTTCGGAGAGGCTCGTCACCACGTGGCGGGCCTCTTCGTCCGTGAGGCGAAGCTGGAAGGGCGGTAGCGCGCCGGCCTGGAGGGCGACCACGGCCTGGCCTTCGTCATCGGTGCCGATCTCGATCGCGGACGACGTCACGTCGAGCATGGCGACCTCTTCGTCGCCCATCTCGTCGGCCATGTCGGGCTCGTCCGTGTCGTCGATCGCCGTCAGAAGTTGCCCGACGGCGCGCACCAGTGCCCGGGCGGCGCGGGCATCCATCACCACTGCCGTCGCCTGATCGTCCTTCTGGAAGGACAGCTGGATGTTCGCACCGTCCAGCGAGACCGAGATGCCTGCCATGTATCGTCCAGAGCCACGCGCCTTAACTGCTTGAGCGCATTCCGTATATGCATCGTGAACGCCCGGAATCACAGGGGGCGGGGCCTCTCGGCCGCCTCCCGATCCCGGCCTGCGACGCAGATGATACGCCGCTCATGCCTTGTTGCGGCCGCAGCCTGCGCTTAAATACGTCCTCGGGGGGCTTTTCCACCGAGGCTGACGCTGCTCAAGGTTCAGCGACTCGCGCCCCGCCGCACTGGCCAAATCCAGAAAGACCGTGGTGCATCACGCGGCCCTCGTGCCGCGCCGATGGCCTATGGACGAACGAGGTACACTACGTGAATACCGGCACTGTAAAGTGGTTCAATGAGACCAAGGGCTACGGTTTCATCCAGCCCGACGATGGCGGCAAGGACGTGTTCGTCCACATCTCGGCAGTCGAGCGCGCCGGGATGCGCAACCTGATCGAAGGCCAGCGGATCACTTACGAGATCCTCACGGACAAGCGCAGCGGCAAGGACGCCGCCGGCAACCTGCAGGCGGCCTGACCGTCGCAGGATTTGAAGGCGCCTCACGCGGCTTTCCTTGCGCCAGCCGGTACAGGTGAAAGGCGCGCATGACGCGCGAAGCGGCCGCCCGAAGCGGTTCCCCCTTCCGACGCTGCCATTCCGGGCAAGATCGCCCGGTCCGGGTCGCGTCGGAGGCAATATCCCAGAAACGACGCCGGACGGAGCCAACGTTCGGTCCAGAGAAGAAAAGACACAGATGTTGTTCGAGTTTACACGGCGCCGCGGCGTCCGTTCCCCCGTGACCGATGCGCCGACCTTCCGGGTGGGCAAGCTGGCCCGGGCCAAGACCGCGGAGCAGACCGGGGTCGATGTCAGCGACCTGATCGACCGATCCTACAATTACCATTCCCCGCGCGAGCTGCATTGGCATCTCGCCGAGCGCCTCGGGCTCGCGCCCGGCGCGGTGAAGCTTCGCGAGGCGGCGGCGGCCTGAGAGGCCGGACCGCCGGTCTGCGCAGGGCCTCGTCCTCAGACGTCCCAGGCGGACAGGACGGGGTCGCGCAGGCCGACCGGTGCCGCGAGCAGCTCGCCGTGCACCGGGTCGGGGCGGTTGTAGAGCGTCGCCGCCCCCCCGAAATCGCAGACCACGCCCCCTGCCTCACGCAGGACGAGGTCGGCCGCGGCAAGGTCCCAATCGCGGGCATTGCCGGAAATCATCCCGATATCGACCGTTCCGTCCGCCACGCGGGCGAGCCGTAGGGCGAGAGACGGGATCCGCGCGATCACCTCGAAATCCGGTTCCATACCGGCGCCGCGGGTCAGACGGTCGAGCATCGGCTTCGGGCCGGTGATGCGGGCGCCCGTCAGGTGCTGCCGTGCATCGACGCGGATCGGTTCGCCGTTCCGCGTCGCGCCGCGACCGCGCACCGCCTCGTAATCGGCGTTGCCCACCGGCGCGTGCACGAACCCGATCAGCGGTTCGCCGCCCGACAGGAGCGCAACCGCGATCGACCAATCCGGATGGCCCGACAGGAAGGCCCGCGTCCCGTCGATCGGATCGACGATCCAGACGAGGTCGTGGCCGAGGCGGGCCGGGTCGTCGGCCGTCTCCTCCGACAGCCACGCGGCGCGCGGCACGAGGGCGCTCAGGCGCACCTTCAGGAATGCATCCACCGCGACGTCCGCCTCGGTCACCGGCGAGCCGCCGGCCTTTGACCAGATGCGGGCCGAAGTCTGACCGCCGAGCCTGAAGAACGGCCGCGCGATGTCGGCCGCCTCGCGCATCACGGCGCGCAGCTCCGGCATGAGGGCGGATACGGCATCGTCGGTGAGAGAGTCGGGCATCGCGCTCCGCGTGGAATCCGTGCGGCCCGCGAGGGCCTTGCTGTCCCGTCCGTCCGGTGACGCGGACGTCCGGGCCCGCCTGGGCTCACCCGCTCGGGCTGAGAAGACCCGGCACGGAGGATCGCGCGCCCGGTCGCCTCGTTGTACGGCGCCTCCCGCAGCGCCACAAGGATGCTGGTTGATCGTTCGATAACGACCGGTCTGGGCAAGGAAATGTTGAGCATTCAAGGAAGCATTGAGCATTCCGCAAATGACAGCGCTGTCCAGATTCGCTTAACGACGGCTCTTAAGCGGTGCGGAGGAGTTCGGGTGCGATTTTGCTTGGCATAACGGACGGCCCGACAGGGACGGCCACTTGCTCCAGGGACTCGGACTGATGAACACTTCCCCGGCCACGGACAAAAGCCACGCAGGACACCCGATGCACGGTGCCGACACCGCGCCCCGTTTCGTCGCTTCGCCGCTTCCGGTGATCGGTCGCGGCGCGGGTGCGCGCCGCGCCGTCGGGATCGCGCTCGCCTATGCCACCGAGGATGCGGAGATCACCGGGGCCGACCGGTTCAGCCTGATCCTGGTGGATGCCGAAGGCGACGTGCTCCAGCGCCTCGGCAGCTTCGAGGAGGACGACGTCGTCGCCGTGTGGCGCGACATCGCGGCGCGGGCCGGACTGACGCGGATGATCGTCCGCGAGGACGGCCTCCTGGTCCCGGTCTCGCAGCAGATCGGCCGGCTGATTCTCGGCCAGGTCCGGATCCGCCGCCGTCATGCAGGCCTCGGCCGCCGCCGCCCGCGGTTCCTGGCCCGCCGCAAGACCGGCCGGCTGCCGGCGCGTCCGCAGATCTTCCGCGGCGAGAACGAGATCATCGCCCGCACCTGAGGGCGCCGACCGTTCTTAGACGAGATTGCGCAGCACGAGGTCGGCGGTGAGGCCGACGAACAGAAGCAGCCCGGCATCCCGGTTCGACCGGAACAGCGCCAGAGCCCCGCGCCCATCGCGTTCCCGCAGCGACAGGACCTGCCAGGCCAGGTGCCCGGCGAAGGCCGCGACGCCCAGATACCCGACGAATCCCGCACCGGCCCCGCGCGCCGCCAGCATCACGAAGGCAGCCGCCAGCGCGTAGCAGAGCCCGACGGCAAGACGCACATGCCGGCCGAACAGGCGCGCCGACGAGCGGATCCCCGCGATCTCGTCGTCCTCGATATCCTGCACCGCGTAGATCGTGTCGTATCCGATGATCCAGCACAGGGCGCCCGCGTAAAGCAGCAGCGCCGGCGGATCGAGGCGGGCGAACACGGCGGCCCAGCCCATCAGCGCTCCCCAGGCGAAGGCCAGGCCCAGAACCGCCTGCGGCATCGGCATGACCCGTTTCATGAACGGGTAGATCGCCACCGGCAGCAGCGAGCAGAGGCCGATGATCACCGCCTCGGCGTTGAACTGCAGCAGGACGGCCAGCCCGATCAGAGCCTGGATCACCAGGAAAAGGGCAGCATGGCGCGGACGGACCTGACCGGAGGGCAGGGGGCGCAGGCGCGTGCGCTCGACCTGCGCGTCGAGGTCGCGGTCGGCGATGTCGTTGTAGGTCGAGCCCGCCCCGCGCATCGCCACCGCGCCGATCAGGAACAGGAGGCAGTGCCAGGGATCGGGAAAGGCCTGATCCGCGGCGATCGCCGCCAGGGCGGCCGACCACCAGCAGGGCAGGAGGAGGAGCCACCAGCCGATCGGCCGATCGATCCGGGCGAGGCGCAGGTATGGACGCCAGGAACGGGGCGCCAGCCGGTCGACCCAGTGACCGGAGACGGCATCGGCTGGCCGCCCGTCGTCAAGCGCCGTCCCGTTCATCGGTCGGATCTCCGGTCGTGCCACACGTGCGTCCCCCATCGCTGCAGAGGGGGGACCCGCGCCGGATCCGTGATCCTCTCAGACGATCTTACAGAGCGCCCTGCGGCAGCTTGAAGCTGCCGGTCAAGCCCGGTCCGCCGAGCAGGCCGCCGCCACCGCCGCCGGCCTGGGCCTGGGCCTGGGCGCGGGCCTGCGCCTCCATCTTGGTCGCCTGAGCGGCGACGCTGCAGATCTTGGTGCGGATGCCGCTGACCTTCACGTGGTCGGCCTTGAAGCCTTCCGCGAAGGAATCCGGGATCGAGCACCATTCCTTGTTGGCGGCGATCCACTTGATGCCCTCGGTGCCGTTGGCCTGGAGCTTCCCGAACAGGGCGCAGGCCTCCTGCGGGGTCATCTTCTTCTTGGACTGCGACGCCGCATTGGCGCGGCCGACCAGTGCCTTGCGCTCGGCCAGGGTCTTCTGGATGGCGCCGCATTCCGGTGCCGCGCTCTGCGCGAACGCGGCGGTACCGAACACGACGGTGCCGACCAGCACCGCCGCCCCCAGCTTCAGACTCCCCTTCGCCATTCCGAGACTCCCTCGACGCCCCTGCCGAATCCGCGAGCGGCCGGCTTTCTTCCGTTCCCCTGGGTTCGCCATAGGATTGTGGCGTCAATCGAGCGGCAAACCGGCTGTGCCATGCACCGGTGGACTGGCTGCCGAAAACCGGGGCTCGTAACCATTCGGCAACACTTTCGGGCGCGCCCCCCGCGTTGACAGGCTCGCCGCCCCGCGCGACCACGCCGCCATGCCGGCCTATGACTTCACCGCCCCGCGCCTTCACGTCGCGGCCGATCTCGCCGCGGGCGTGATTCTCCCCCTCGATCGCGCCCAGGCCAACTACCTACTCAACGTGCTGCGCCGGGGGCCGGATGATCCAGTCCTGGTCTTCAATGGACGCGACGGCGAGTGGCGCGCGCATCTGGTCCAGACCGGGCGCAAGGGCGCCGACCTCCACGTCGCCGCACTGACGCGCGCCCAGACGAAGCCGGCCGACCTGCATTATCTCTTTGCCCCGCTGAAGAGCGCGCGCCTGGACTACCTCGCGCAGAAGGCGGTCGAGATGGGCGCCGGGACGATCCGCCCGGTCATCACCCGGTACACGCAGGGCGACCGAATCAACATGGACCGGTTGCGGGCCAATGCCGTCGAGGCGGCCGAGCAATGCGGCATCCTGACGATTCCCGATTGTCCCGACCCCGAGCGTCTCGCCCCGGCCCTGGCGGGGCTCGCCGCCGAGCGGCTCCTGGTGTTCTGCGACGAGGACGCGCCGGTGCGCGATCCCGTGCAGGCGCTGCGGGCGGCCGGCGATCCGCAGGTCCCGCCACCGCTCGCCGTGCTGGTCGGTCCGGAGGGCGGCTTCTCGGAGGAGGAGCGTGCGCTGATCCGGGCGCGGCCGAACACCGTCGCGCTCTCCCTGGGACCGCGCATCCTGCGGGCCGACACGGCCGCGGTCGCCGTGCTGGCCCTGGTGCAGGCGGTCCTCGGCGACGCGCGCTGAAGGCGGGCCGGCCCGATCCATGTGTGCCCGCGCACATGAAGGCGTCAGCCCGGACGATTGTTTCCCCGGATCGGACGTGAAGCGGCGCGCCGGCCGAGGCCGCCGCGTTGTGGGTTCCCGGCGGCTCGATTATGTCCCGGAACGGACGCCGCCTGCGCCGCGGGCTCATCGGGGTCGGGGGCGGGTGTCCGCCCGGAGCCCGCTCGCGAGAGCGGGTCGATACCGGGTGGATCCGCCGAAGCAGTTCGGCGCGCCCGTTCCAACGCATAAGTCAGACGCACGGGCAGGCAGCGCATGGCGCGCGACAGCAACGACACCACGCCGCTCACCACGCGCGCCGAACTGATCGAATGGTTCGCGGCGGGCGAGAAGCCGCGCGCCCGCTTCGCGATCGGCACCGAGCACGAGAAGATCCCGTTCTACCGGGAGAGCCGGGCGCCCGTCCCCTATGACGGGGATCGCGGCATCCGGGCCCTACTGGAGGGCCTTGCCCGCGAGACGGGCTGGGAGCCGATTGTCGATCTCGGCAACATCATCGGCCTGTCGGCGGAGGCGGGCGGTGCGATCTCGATCGAGCCCGGTGGCCAGTTCGAGCTGTCCGGCGCCGCGCTGCCCGACGTGCACGCCACCGCCGCGGAACTCGCCACGCATCTCGCCGCCACGAAGCGGGTGGCCGATCCTCTGGGAATCGGTTTCCTGACGCTGGGCATGAGTCCGAAATGGCGCCGGGACGAGACCCCGGTCATGCCCAAGAGCCGATACCGGATCATGGCCGGTTACATGCCGAAGGTCGGATCGCTCGGCCTCGACATGATGCTGCGCACCGCCACGGTGCAGGTGAACCTGGATTTCGCCTCCGAGGGCGACATGGTGCGCAAGATGCGCGCATCCCTGGCGCTGCAGCCGGTGGCCACCGCGCTCTTCGCCAACTCTCCCTTCACAGACGGCCGGCCGAACGGCTTCCTGTCGCGCCGGTCCGAGATCTGGCGCGACACCGATGCCGATCGGACGGGGATGCTGCCCTTCGCCTTCGATGCCGGGTTCGGTTACGAGGCCTATGTCGATTGGCTGCTCGACATGCCGATGTACTTCGTCAAGCGGGGCGACACCTACCACGACGTGTCGGGCGCCTCGTTCCGTGACCTGATGGCCGGCAAGCTGCCGCAGCTGCCCGGCGAGTTCGCGACGGTCTCGGACTGGGCCAATCACGCCTCCACCGCCTTCCCCGAGGTCCGGCTGAAGCGTTTCCTGGAGATGCGCGGCGCCGATGTCGGCGACTCCGGCATGATCGCCGCCCAGGCCGCTTTCTGGGCGGGCCTCCTCTACGACGAGGCGGCCCTCGACGCGGCCCTCGACCTCGTGAAGGGGTGGAGCCCGGCCAATCGCGAGGCTGCGCGGGCCACCGCACCGCGCCTCGGGCTCGCGACTCCGGTGGCCAACACCACCCTCGGCGCGGTCGCCGCCGAGGCCCTGGCGATTGCCCGGTCGGGTCTGCGGGCACGGGGCCGCCGCGACGCCGAGGGGCGGGACGAGACCATCTACCTGCAGCCTCTCGAGGCCATCGTCGCGGCCGGCCGGACGCGGGCAGAGGATCTGCTCGCCGATTACGAGGGCCGCTGGGGCGCCTGCGTGCGGCCGGCCTTCGCCGAATGCGTCTTCTGACGCCTCTCTGATCGACCGACGCACCGGGCGCGAATCACGTCCAGAGCGTGCTATTGGAACGTTCCAGCAGGGCGTTTTGCCGCTGGAGGATCTTACCATGACCCGTGTCACCGCCGTCATCCTTCTGGCGATGGCTTCCTTGCCGGCGAGCGGGGGCGCAGGTCAGGCGGCCGATCTGGCACGGTTCGAGGCTCCAGGCTCGGCGCCGGGCCCCGGCCGCTGGCATTACGGGGCGGGTGGACGCATCGCCGGAACCGTGGCGGCCCGCGGGCGTCCGCAATACAGCTACTATGGCGAGTACGGTTATCCCGCACCCTTCGGTTACGGCTATGCCTACGCGCCGGTGCCGAGCCACGGCTTCGACTACGGCTATTCCGGTCCGCGCTATGTCTGGTCTGCACCAGACAGCTATTACGGGCCTGCCTTCGGTTATTACGAATGGTGAGCGGATCCGCTGGCTTCGCGGGCCGGCGATGCCTATGACGCGCCGGGTGCCGGTCGCTATGCCGGTCGCTATGCCGGTCGCTGCGCCGGTTCGGGAGCTTGCGGCGTGCGGGACGAAGATCCGGATTGCGTCGATCTCGACCTCAGCGGGCTGAAATGCCCCCTCCCGGTCCTGCGCACGCGCAAGGCCCTGCGAAGCCTTCCTGCCGGCCGCACGCTGGTGGTGACGTGCACGGATCCGCTGGCTGCCCTCGACATCCCGAATCTCGTGCGGGAGGAGGGCGCGCGCCTCGACGCTGTCGAGCGGCGCGCGGAACGCCTGCGCTTCCGCATCACCGTGTCCGCAAGGCCGCCGCATTCCTGAACGATCCGTGAGCCTTCCAGGGGCAAGGCAGGATCGGTATGGCACCGCGGATCGGGGGCGTGCGCCTCG
Source organism: Methylobacterium sp. 1973 (assembly GCF_040545035.1). Lineage (NCBI taxonomy): Bacteria > Pseudomonadati > Pseudomonadota > Alphaproteobacteria > Hyphomicrobiales > Methylobacteriaceae > Methylobacterium > Methylobacterium sp. 1973. The sequence goes on along the minus strand of NZ_JBEPLA010000001.1, from coordinate 82,160 downwards.
TGCACGACGGTTGGGCGCGCTACCTCGTGGCCGAGGTGATGCAGGAGGACGGAACCCGCCTCACGCGGGAGATGGAGGATCACGGCCGGGCGGTCGCGGTGCTGCCTTACGATCCGGAGCGGCGGGTCGCCACGCTGGTCTCGCAGTTCCGGGCGCCGGTCCTCTACTCGGGGGGGCCGCCGAGCCATATCGAGGTCCCGGCCGGCCTCCTCGACGAGGGCGCCTCGGAGGACGAGGCACGGCGCGAGGCCCTGGAGGAGACGGGGTTGCGCCTGGGGTCGCTCGACTTCGTCGCCAGCGCCTGGTCGATGCCGGGCATCTCCACGGAGCGGATGGACCTGTTCCTCGCCGCCTACGGCGAGGCCGACCGGACCGGAAGCGGCGGCGGCCTCGCCGCGGAGGGCGAGGCCGTAGCGGTGCATGAGATCCCGCTGCCGGAGCTGGCCGCCATGGGCCGCCGCGGCACGATCACCGACATGAAATCGCTGACGCTGCTGTTCGCGCTCCAATTGCGGCGGCCGGACCTCTTCGAGGCGACGCGCTGAGATCAGCCGGCGCGCCGCCCCATCTGCTCCCGCATCGCGAGGCCGATGAAGCGCCAGGACTTGATGAAGTAGCGGCGGAACAGCCGCCGCGGCGCCTGCAGGAACCGGTAGATCCATTCGAGGCCGAGGCGCTGCATCAGCTGCGGCGCGCGCGGCAGGAACCCGGCCGCGACGTTCAGGGCGTCGCCGACGCAGAACACCACCGGTTCACCGAGCGTCTGGCCGTGCCGATCCACCCAGATCTCGGATTTGGGCGCGCCCACACCCATCACCAGCAGTGTCGTACCGTGGGCGCGGATCCGCTCCGCCAGCGCGCGGCTGTAGGCCGCATCGTGCTCGAAGCCGAAGGGCGGGACTGCGCTGGCTACGGCGCCGGCCGGAAGGCCCGCCGTCTGCAGGCGAAGGGCCAGGGCGTCCGCCGCATCCTTGCGGGCGGAAACGAAGAAGACCCGCTGCGCGAAGGCCGGCGGATCGGCGAGGACGCAGCCCAGGAGATCGTGCCCGGTGATCCGGTGCACGGGCCGGCGACAGGCCCTCCGGGCCAGCCAGACCAGCGGCATCCCGTCGAGGGTCCTGGCCGCAGCACGCGCGTAGGCCTCGCGAAAGGGGGCATTCTCGCTGAGCTGGACGACATGATCGACATTCGCCGTGACGATCATCCGCGGCCGGCCGTCTCGCCGGGCTGCGACGGCGGCCACGAGGGCCGCGACGGGTCCGGTGTGAAACTGGTATCCGAAGAGTTCGACGGTCGCCTCCGCCTGCGGCGACCCGGACGCCGCGCAGGCGGGGCCGCTCACCGTGTGTGCTTCCCCGCGGACCGGATCCATGGCGCCGAGGTAGAGGCTCATCTCTCCGATGTCACGCATCGGCGGCCCGGAAGCTGGCCGCCGGCCGAGTGGCGGCGCGCAGGGTGCGGCGACGGTCGCTGTCGGCGCCGAGGAGCAGGGCGATGCCGCCGCCGAGCAGCAGGCCGAGGATCAGGGCCACCGGCAGGACGATCTTGGGCGACGGCGGGAAGGTCCGCTGGCGCGCGGGTGTCGCGGCCGAGATGATGCGGACGTTGGTGGTGTTGAGCCGCTCCTGCTCGCTCGCCTCGCGGGCGCGCTTCAGGTAGGCCTCGTAGATGCCGCGGCGGGCCTCGAGAGTCCGCTCCAGTTCGCGCAGGCCGACATAGGCCCGGTCGCTGCTCGCCGTCTCGGTCTTCACCCGGTCGAGATTCGTCCGGATCGCCGCCTCGCTCGCGGCGGCGCGGTCGTAATCCTTCTGGGTCGTCTCGATGATCCGCTCCTTCTCGCGCTGGATCAGGCGCTGCAGGTCGCGCTGCTGGGCGTATTGCTCGGCCATGGCCGGGTGGCGTTCGCCGAGGCGGGTGGCGAGCTCCGCGGTGTTGCGGGACAGCGTGGCGTATTGCTGCCGCAGAGCCTGCATCTCCAGGGATTGCAGCATCTCCGGCAAAGCGGTGCTGGGATCCGACGAGCGCATCCGGCGCGCTTGGTCGAGGCGCGACTTGGCCTCGGCGGTCTTGATCGAGGCGGTGACGAGCTGCTGATTGAGGTCGCCGAGCTGCTGGTCGGTGAGCAGGCGGCCGCTGGCCGCCACGAGCTTGTGATCCTCACGGTAGCGCACCACCGCGCCCTCCGCCTGCTCGACATCCCGCTTCAGGCTGGCGAGCCGTCCGGCCAGGGCGCTGGACGCGCGGCGCGCGGTCTCGGTGCGGGCCGCCGCTTCTTCGGCGAAGTAGGCGTCCCCGACGGCGTTAGCGATGCGCGCGGCCTTCTCGGGATCGCGGGACTGCACCGCGACATCGATCACGAAGGTCCGCTCGGCCCGCCGGACGGTGAGCCGGTTCTGAAGCGTGTCGAGAGCGGTGATGACCGGATCGCGACTCGCCGCCGGCGGAAGCATGCCCAGAGCGCCCTTCACCCAGGTGAGGGTCGGGTTGTTGCCGTCCGGCAGGACGAACTCGTCGTCCTGATCGAGGTGGAGCTTGGCGATCACCCGGCGCAGGACGCTGTCGGACTGGATCACCCGCACCTGGCTCTCGGCGATCGAGACGCCGCTGTCGGCCTGGGGCTGGCGCGCGTTCACGTCGTTCTCGACGACGCGCAGATCGCTCGGATCCACGAGAACCTGGATGCTGGACGTGTAGCGCGGCGGGATCAGGCCGAGCAGCGCCACCGCCACGGCGACCATGAACAGACCGCCCAGCACGATGAAGCCGCTGCCGCGCCACAGGCGCCGGAGGATCACGCGACTGTCCGTCTGCGGGGTCACCTGCGGCAGCACCATTCGGACGGGCTGCTCACCGCTCATCCGTGTCGAGAAGTCGAACATACGCCTCGCTCCCTGACCTGTCGGGACGGAGACAACCGCCCGCCGCCAACCTCGTCGCCTGTTCCCTTTCTGACCAGCTTCGTGCCGGTCTGGAACAGGTGCTCGCCCGAGGCGCCGTCTTCGTCGGGAGTCCAGCAATCAGCATACCGGACCAGTAGTATCGCCCCGCTGCGGTTCCTGCTTCAGGAAGCCCGCAGATATCGCATACAGACGTAATCCTAACTGTCACGACAATCGAACGTGAAAAGTCTCCGATTTGTTGGGGACTACGCAGGCCGCCTCAGGCGCTGCGGTCGCATGCGACAATTGACTCCAACGGTGCGTAGGCTGTCGGGTCGCCCGACAGGAAGCGTTGAAAGCGCAGCCCGTCCTCGGCCGCGGTGGCGTTCCAGCACGCCACGTTGGCCCGGCTTGCCGCCGCCGCGCGGGTCAGACCGCCATCCCGGAGCCAGGCGGCGATGGTCCGAGCGGCGCCGTCCGGATCCTCCGGCCGGATCAGCAGGCCGGACGTCCCCAGCACCTCACGGAACACCGGGTCGTCCGGCGCCACGACCGGCAGGCCGCCATGCTGGACTTCCAGGAGCGGCAACCCCAGCCCCTCCGCCTTGGAGGTCGAGACCAGCAGGTGGCACGACCCCGCGAGGGCCCGCAGCTCCGCGTCGGCGAGGTATCCGTGCCGGTGCAGGAACGGCGGTGGTGCCTCCAGGAAGGCGTGCCGCCCCCATCCGACCCGGCCAACGAGATGGAGTTCCGCCGGGATGCCGGCGCGGATCAATGCCGCCGTCAGGGCGAGGGTCGCCGGATAGTTCTTGCGCGGTTCGATGGTCCCGATGGCGAGGAGCCGCAGCGTTGCGCCGGGCTCGTAGGCCGCCGGCCCCGGCAGGTCGGCCAGGCCGAAGGCGTCGCGGACGGCGGGTCGCAGCAGGGCGACGCGGGCATGCTCCGCGCAGAGGGCGCGCACGGCCGCGCCGGTGGTGCGGCTGTTGACGAACAGGTTCGGACACCAGCGCAGGGCGAGGGCGAAGCTCGGGCTCATGTAGATCCGGCTGCGCAGGCTCAGATCCGCCTTCCGCGTGAGCAGGAAGGTGTCGTGGACGTAGAGCAGGCACCGTGCCGCCGCGACGGCGCAGAGCGGCCCGGGCGGGAAACCCGGGAACAGGAACAGGGCGTCCCTGTCCGTGAGCCCCCGCGCGGGGAGGCCGATCTGCTGCGCGGCGATCATGCCGGGCAGGGAGCCGGCGGTCACCGGCCGCACATTGTGCGGGGCGAGCTTCTCCGGGGCGAACAGGTCGAGGGTGACCCGTTCGATCCCCGTGACATGGGCCCGCAGATGGGTCTGGTCGAGGTAGATCCGCCGCTGCGCCATGCCGGATTTCGCCTTGTGGTCCGTCATGGCACCCTGCGCCGCAGCGTGCCGGCCAAGTACAGGCATCGCCGCACGAAGAGCGGCATCCGGCGCCCGAACACCATCTGCTTGGCCCGCCGCAGCCGGCGCACGAGCGGAGGCGAGACCGCCGGGACCGTGCCGGTCGCGCCCGTCCGCAGATCGGCCGCGAAGGGGAAATGCCCGAGCATCGCGGGGGCGAAGCGCGGATGGGCTGCGCCGTCCCCCAGGCCCTGCCGCCGGAAGACCGCCTCCAGCGACAGCGCCGCCGCGGCAGGGCTGTAGCGGCTCTCCAGGGCGATCCGCGCGAAGGCGCCGAGGCGGGTGCGGGTCGCCCGGTCATCGACCAGGGCGGCCAGGGCGTCGGCGAGGGCGCCGGGCCGCATCGGCACGAGGCGGCCCGAGACGCCGTCGATCACCGCCGAGGTCAGCCCGGCGGTGCGGTAGGCCAGGGTCGGGACCCCGCACAGGCCGGCCTCGACGGGCGTCTGTCCGAGAGTCTCGTGGCGGCTCGCGGTGACGTGGAGGTCGCAGGCGCCGTACCACGCCGCCAGCATCGCCTCGTCCGCGATGAGGCCGGGCGCAAACAGGTTCGCGATCCCGAGCCGGGCCGGATCGTCGAGGCGACCGATCGCCACGACGCCGACGCCCGGTTTTGCCACGGCCTGAAGCGCCGCCCGGAGATCGGCAAAGCCCTTGTCGGGCCCGTCGACGATGACCGAGGATACGAGGATCAGCACGTCATCGGGGGGCAGGCCGAGCCGGCCGCGCAGGCCGGCGCGATCGCCGGGCCGGAAGACGGCGGTCGGGAAGGCGAGGCGGATCGGCTCGACCACGGTGCCGGGCGGCGCGAGTTCGCGGGCCCGCGCCAGCGTCCAGTCGGAATTGGCGAGAAGCCAGGGAGCCGGAGATCGGGCCGGAGATCGGGCCGGGGATCGCACTTCGGGCCCGACCGGGGCGCCGGCGAGCACCGCGCGTTTGCGGTCGTGCATGCCGGCGATCCGGCCGGGGGCCAGTTGCGGATACTCGTCGGGGGTGGGGCAGGCCGCATCGCAGCCGATCGCGGCGCGGCCGCACGCACGCGGATGGGCGCACCGGCCCGTGAGGGGGAAGAGGTCGTGCAGCACGAGGCCGACCGGTCCCTGCCGGGCCAGACGGCCGACGACGTCGAGGCTGCGGGTGGCGCCGTGCAGGTTGCCGGCCAGGACGAGATCCGGTGCGGTCGCCGCGATCGCGGCCTCGGCCGGAGGGAAGACGTCGCGCCACTCGGCGGCCTCGGGACGGCCGCTCAGGGTGACCTCCGCGATCCGGTGACCGGCGAGAGTCAGTGCCTCGGCGAGCCGGCGCTGGGCCACGCCGGCCCCGCCCTGGGTGCCCGTCCCGGTGAGCGAAACGATCGACAGACCGCTGGCGGGCGGAGGAAGGTCCGAAAGCAGCCTGTGGAGCAGGGCGGGACGACCGATCAGGCTGCGCCGGTTCTCGGATGTCGTCGACCAGGCGACCCCCTCGTTCAGCATGCCGTCGGGGTCGAAGTCCGCATGGTCCGCCAGCGCGTCGCGCCGCCAGAGGATCCCAGCCCCCGCAGACCTGCGGCCACCGGCGTCCGCCGCACGATCGGGCCCGTCGAGGCCCCGCACGGCGTGGTCGAACAGGACGCGCAACCCCGCGACCGCGTCGACCTCGGCGAGCGAGGCCTCCAGCGCCAGAGCGATCAGCGCACCCGGGGCGAGCAGGTCGCCGGCAGCGAGCCAGAGCAGATGATCCGGACCGGGATCGGTCAGGATCCGCTCCACGGCCGCGCGTCCGGTCGTGGGCGCCAGCACGTCGTGTCGGAACTCCGGATAGTCCTGGCGCAGGACCGACGCGACGGTCCCGGCCAGGGCGGCATCCGCGTGGGCCACCGTGATGATCCGGATCCGCGGCCAGGGGCGCCCGTCGGGCAGCGACCGCGGACGTGCGGGTCCGGGGGGGCTGCGCCCGTACGGCCAGCCGGCGACGCCGTGGGGAGGCGGTGACATGTCTGCGGCCTCGGTCACGGCGGCTCTGACGGCGGCTCGGGTCTCGTGCGGGGCGACAGAGTGGACGGGAAGGTTGAAGATTGCCTCTCGGGGCCGACGGCGTCTCAGCCCATCACCCGGATCCGCGCCGGACCGGCCTCGATCCGGCCGATGCGGGCGGCCGCCGGGTAGCCCGCCGATCGGATGCGCGCGAGGAGCGCGTCGGCCCGGTCGGCCGAGCAGGTCACCAGCAACCCGCCCGAGGTCTGCGGATCGGTGAGGATGTGGCGGCGCCAGTCCGGGAAACCCTCCGGCAGGTCGACCGCCTCGCCGAACGCCGACCAGTTCCGGTGCGAGGCACCGGTGACGGCGCCGGCGCGCGCCAGCGCTTCCGCCTGCGGCAGCAGGGGGAGGGCGTCGGCCTCGAGGGTCAGCGTGAGACCGGCGCCGCGGGCGATCTCCAGCCCGTGGCCCAGGATGCCGAAGCCGGTCACGTCGGTGAGAGCGTGGACGGCGGGCTCGGCGGCTAGGTCGGGTCCGATCCGGTTGAGCAGCGTGGTGGTGGCGATGAAGTCGCGGTAGCCGGCGTCGTCCAGGGTCTCCCGCTTGATCGCCGCGGAGTAGACCCCGACCCCGAGGGCCTTGGTGAGCAGGACGGCATCTCCCGCCATCGCGTCGGCGTTGCGTCGCACCGCCTCCCGGCGGCAGGTGCCGATCACCGCGAGGCCGTAGATCGGCTCGGGGGCATCGATCGAGTGGCCGCCCGCCACCGGGATGCCGGCCTCGGCGCATTGCTCTGCGCCGCCGCGCAGGATCCGCGCGACCACCTCCGGGTCGATCTTGCCCAGGGGCATCCCGAGGATCGCGAGCGCGAAGAGCGGCCGGCCGCCCATGGCGTAGACGTCCGAGATGGCGTTCGTCGCGGCGATCCGGCCGAAATCGACGGGGTCGTCCACCATCGGTGTGAAGAAATCCGTGGTGGCGATGATGCAGGTGCCGTCCTCCAGCTCCCATACGGCCGCATCGTCCGCCGTCTCGTTGCCGACGAGGAGCCGCTCGAATGGCCCGGCCGCCGGCTGCTGGGCGAGGAGCTGGCGCAGGGTGGCGGGGTCGAGCTTGCAGCCGCAGCCGCCGCCATGGGCAAGACTGGTCAGGCGGGGGGCATCGGTCATCGCTGATCTCCGTTCCGGACGTCCTGGGACCATGGCGACTCAGTAGCGCGTCGTCAGCGCATTGAGCCAGTCCGGCGAAGCCGCGACGGCCGCAGCTTCGACCTGCTTGTCGAGTCCCGTCAGCACCAGCAGGCCGAGGACCACCATCACGGCGCCCAGCGCGGCCTTCGCGGCCCGGCCGGCCGCGGCGAGGCCGCCGCGCCAGCGCAGCAGCGCCTCGCGGGAGACGAAGCCGAGGAGCATCAGCGGGGCCGCGGCCCCGATCCCGAAAGCCAGCATCGTCAGGGCGACGCTCCCGAGATGCTCGCCCCGCGCCGCCATCAGCGAGGCCGCGCCCAGGGTCGGTCCCACGCAGGGGCTCCAGGCGGCGCCGAGCAGCAGGCCCACGGCGAACTGGCCGGACAATCCGCCGGAGCCGAAGCCGCCGAAGCGTTCCTCCGCCCAGGCGCCGACCGGGCCGGCCGCCGTCGCGACCCGGGCCTGGAGCCGCGGCAGCATCAGCACCACGCCCAGAAGCAGGAGGAGAACCGCGCCGGCGCGCCGGAACGCGTCGCCGTCCAGGCCGATGGTGAAGCCGATCGTGGCGACGAACAGCCCGATCGCCGTGAAGGCGATCGCCAGCCCGCCGGCTAGCGCCACCGGGCCGAGGCGATGCTCCGCGGCCGCGGTGCCGAGCACGATCGGGATCAGCGGCAACACGCAGGGCGAGAGCACCGACAGAAGCCCGGCCAGGAAGGCGAATCCGACCGTTCCCAGCATGCCCTCGCGCTCCCGATCCCGCTCGCCCTGCGGAGGTCTCCTCCGTGCCGCGCGGGCGGTCAACGCGCCAGGCGGCCGCGGGCGTGCGGGAACAAGGCGGCGGCCAGCCGATTTCGGCGGCAGTCCGGTGGCGTTCCCGGGCGAGGCGGAGCAGACCGGTGACCATCTTCTTCACGGGCGACACGCATTTCGGCGACCCGCGGGCACTGCGCTTCGACCACCGGCCCTATCCGGATCTTGAGGCCCACGATGCCGGGCTGGTCGCGGCCTGGAACGCCGCGGTCTCGCCCGGCGACACGGTCTGGCACCTCGGCGACTTCGCCCTCGGGCCGAGCGGGGACCGGATTCGCGAGATCCTCGCCGGGCTGAACGGCGAGAAGCACCTGATCGTCGGCAACAACGACGGGCCAGAAACTCTGGATGCACCCGGCTGGACGTCGGTTCGGCACTACGCGGAAATCGAGGTCGAAGGCCGCATGGTCGTGCTCTGCCACTACGCGTTCCGCACCTGGAACGGCATGAGCCGGGGTGCCCTCAACCTCCACGGGCACAGCCACGGCAAGCTCAAGCCAATGCCGAAGCAGTACGACGTGGGCGTCGACCCGATGGGGCCGGCACCCGTGCCGCTCTCCGCAATCCTCGCGTCCCGCCGGCGTCGGGGGCGGTGAGTCGGGGCGGAACTTTCACGTCAGCTTCACCGTTTCAGCGGACAGAAAGGGAGTGGACTCGTGCCGCTCCGAGAAACCCGGCCGGTCCGCCTTCGGAGTGGCCATCCCAAACCGTGTGTGAGTGTTGAAGTGAGTGCCATGTCGGTCACTCTGACCCGTTGCCTCGCCAGCCTCGTGGCAGGCCTCGTGATGACTTCCGCGGCGTCGGCTGTGCCGGCCTGCATCGAAGCCCAGCGCAAGGTCGACGAGGCGAATGCCCTGCGCTTCCAGGCGCGTCAGGAGGCCCGTCTGGGCGATCATGACCGCGTCTGCGACACGCTCGATGAAGTGGGCGACCGCTACGACGATGCCCGCGACGCCTTCGAGCGATGCGGCGAGGGCGTCGTGGCAATCGATCTCCGCAGCGAACTGCGGGGCCTGCGGATCGCCAAGAAAATTAACCGCTGCGATTGATCGGGTGCGCATCCGCACCTCGGACGTCCCGTTCCTGCAGCATCACCCCGTCACGCGCGACGCCGGTCGCCGAAAAGGTTCTGCGCCCATGACCCCCGCCACGCTTTCGAACGACATCGAGCCCGCCGTCGTCCGCACCGGCCCGTCCTTCGCGGCCGCCCTGTGCGGCTTCGTCAGCACCACCGTCGCGACGACGATGCTGCTCATGCTGATCGGTGCGTTCTGATCAGGGCGCGACCGACCAGAATCGCTGACGGTTGAACAACATGTCCTGGGAGCCGACCTTCGGTGCCGGCTCCGTCCGCCGCCCGCAATCGGGTTCGGCCGGCTTCGTGACGGCCGCGAGCGTCGTGTGGGCCGGCACGGGTATCAGGCCCAGGCGCGTCTGAACCTCGGGCTGCCGCGCCGCCGCGATGGTCAGCACGCAGGCGATCAGGCCGCCGGCAACAGTTCCGAGAACGAAATTCAACATCGGGCCTGGGATCCGGGGCCCGATTCCTTTGGGCCACACAGCGTCGTCGATAAGCAACCCGGCGGCATCATGGCGGACCTGGCGCTCACGCGCTTTTAACTCCTGGTCTGCGACAGCTACGCGCCAGCTTGCCGCCAAGGCAGGCCTGACGACGGGGCTGGACCGCCGATGAACTACGCCGCCAACGCCTACGCCAAGACATCCCACAGCGCCCTCTCGCCGCGCGAAGCCGAATCCGCGGTTCTGCTGAAAGCGGCGCAGAAGCTGATCGGTGCGAGCCAGGGGCTCTCCGAGGGCGATGCCGGGCGCCTCAACGACGCCCTGTCGTTCAACCAGCGCGTCTGGACGCTGCTGACCTCCGAGGCCACGTCGGACCTGAACCCGCTCCCTTCGGACGTCAAGCAGGGCGTCGGCCGCCTGGGCGTGTTCGTGCTCCAGAGCTGCATCGACACGATGATCGCGCCGACGCCCGAGAAGATCGCGACGCTCGTGTCGATCAATAACCACATCGCCGCCGGCCTGCAGGGCAATCCCGGCTGAGGCCCGAGAGCCGTCAGGAAGCCGCCGACGTTTCCGGCAGGTCCGGCTGGGACACCGCGCCGGCGGCTTCCCACTCGACGAGTTTGCGGCTCAGCTTGAGCGCCCGATAATATGCGCCGGTCTCGACGGCCTGGGCGATCCCCGCGATGTGAGGGGCCGCCGCCGGCGCGAGCCCCAGCAGATCCGTCGCCTGCCGGAAGAACAGGTCGATTCCCTGCGTCGGATCGTCGGCGAGGTAGATGACCGTCAGGGTCAGGTGGAGGCGCTTGCAGGCCGTGTCGGCCTCGGTCTCCGTGATGATCTCGCTCTCGCGCAGGAACTTGCACTGCGTCTCGATCAGGAAGGTCGAGCGCCGGTCGCCGTTGCGCAACAGGGCACCGTTGATGATCAGCCGTTCGAAGGGCTTGAGTTCCAGACGCAGGGGCATCGGGCGTTCCTTTCTAGAAGACCCGGCGATCTCATTCGCGAACCGTTAACGTTTCGAGAATTCCCGCCCCGAGCGCGGCCGTTGCACCACGCGGGCGCCGTGATAAACTCCCACAAATGACGACCGGGTCAGACGTGTCGGGGAGGTCCGATGACGGCGCAGACGGATCGGCGCGCACGGTATCCGAGCCTCGGTGGCAAGCGCGTCCTGGTCACGGGCGGAGCCTCGGGAATCGGCGAGGGTCTGGTCGAGGCCTTCGTCGGCCAGGGGGCCCGCGTCCTGTTCTGCGACATCGCGGATGATGCGGCGAACGCAGTGGTGGCGCGTCTGACGCCCGGCGCCGCGCACGCCCCGCTCTACCGGCGCTGCGACCTGACGGATGTCGATGCGGTCCGCGCGCTGGTCGCCGAGGCGGATACGGTTCTGGGCGGCTTGGATATCCTGATCAACAATGCCGGCAACGACGACCGCCACAGCCTCGCCGAGGTGACGCCCGCCTATTGGGACGACCGGATGGCGGTGAATCTGCGCCACCTGTTCTTCGCCGCCCAGGCGGCGGTGCCGGCGATGCGGCGTGCGGGCGGCGGCGTGATCCTCAATTTCGGATCGATCAGCTGGCATCTCGGGCTGAAGGAGATGCCGCTCTACCAGACCGCCAAGGCGGCGATCGAGGGGATGACCCGCGCCCTGGCCCGCGACCTCGGCCGCGATGGGATCCGGGTGGTGTCGATCATCCCCGGCAACGTCCAGACGCCGCGGCAGGAGAGATGGTACACGCCGGAGGGCGAGGCGGACATCGTCGCCGCGCAATGCCTCGACGGCCGGATCCAGCCGGCCGACGTCGCCGCGCTGGTCCTGTTCCTCGCCTCGGACGATGCCCGGATGTGCACAGGCCACCCCTACGTCATCGATGCGGGGTGGCGCTGACCGAGAGCCGGGCAGGAGACCGGCCGGACATGAGACCGGCCGGACAGGGGGCGCGGGTCCGCGCTCCGGCCCGGCCCGCTTCCGTGCCTCAGTCGCACGTCTCCTTCTTGACGGTCTTGGAGTCGCCCATGTCGTTCTCTTTGCGCACCGTCTTGGTGACGCAGCCGTCGCCATGGTCGTGGACGGTCACGGATTTCGACTCGGTCGCCGGGCGGTCGACGACGACGGCCGGCCGGTCGCGCTCGATGACGGTGGTCTGGGCCTGTGCGGCGGCGCCGAGGCTCAACAGGGCGGCGGTCGCGAGCAAGGTCTTGCGCATGCTGAAACTCCAATACCGGTTTCGGTACCGGGTAACGGCGGTCACAGCTTGAGCGTTCCGCAGAGCCGTCGGTCTCGAAGGCGGACCGAACCCGTAAAAAAACTTGGCTCGGCCCGCGCGCCGTTCGGTTCGAAGCAGAGCCGGAGCGACGGCGCCAATGACTGCGGAACCGGGACCAAGACAACCCCGGTGGACTACGTGCGCGGCGTGGCCGGGCCTCAGCCGCCCGTCATCGGCGGGAAGAAGGCGATCTCGCGGGCGCCCGCGATCGGCGCGTCCGGCTTGGCGTGGACCCGATCGATCGCGGCCCGGACGACGCCCGGATCCTCGAAGGCGTAGGCATATTCCTCGCCCCGGCCCCGGAGCCACCCGACGAGGTCGGCGACGGTGGCGACGTCCGCCGGCGGTGCCAGCTCCTCCTCGGGGCAGCCGATCCGCTCGCGGACCCAGGCGAAATAGACGAGCTTCATCGCATCACCGTAGCGAAGACAGGGCAGGGACCGCACGTCCCGCAGGCCGATCCGTCAGCGCGGATCGTCGATGACGTGCTTGATCCCGGCCCGCATGTAGTCCCAGCCGGTCCAGAGCGTGAGGGCGGCGGCCAGCCACAGCAGCGTCAGGCCGATCGGCTCGGTCCCCGGCAGCAGGGTCTCGCCCGCCGGGCCGGCGACCAGGAAGCCGAGAGCCACGAGCTGCACGGTGGTCTTCCATTTGGCGATCTTGCTGACGGGCACCCCGACCTTCAGCTCGGCCAGGTACTCGCGCAGGCCGGAAACCAGCACCTCGCGGCACAGGATCACGATGGCCGCCCAGATATTCGAGCCGACGATCGTGTGGTCCGCCGTCAGCATCAGCAGGCACGCCGAGACGAGAAGCTTGTCGGCGATCGGATCGAGCATCCGGCCGAGCGCCGAGCTCTGATGGTAGGTGCGTGCGACGTACCCGTCCAAGTAGTCGGTGATCGCGGCCGCGACGAAAACGCCCAGCGCCGTCCACCGGGCGGTGTGGGATTCGGGCCAGAACAGCAGAGCGACCATCACCGGCACGGCAACGAGGCGCCCGTAGGTCAGGCAATTCGCGAGCGTCCAGGCCGGCGACCGTCGTCGGGGAAGGACGGCGTTCATCGCAGGGGTGAAATCAGAGCGGGGCCCGGGCGTCAACGTCCTGGTTTCGGTCTCGGCCATCGCGGTCGGGTTCTCAGGCGCTGGCATGGAAGAAGTCGTAGACCGCCCGCGCGGTGGCGGCGTTCACGCCCGGTGTCTTGGCCAGATCCTCGAAGGCCGCACGCTCGATGGCCTTCACGGTCCCGAAATGATGGAGCAGCGCGCGCTTGCGGCTGGGCCCGATGCCGGCGATCTCGTCCAGGGGGTTCTTCACCATCTCGCGCTTCCGCTTGGCCCGGTGGCTGCCGATGGCGAAGCGGTGCGCCTCGTCCCGGAGCCGTTGCACGAAGTAGAGCGTCGGGTCGCGCGGCGGAAGCTTGAAGGGCGGCCGGCCGGGCACGAAAAACGTCTCGCGCCCGGCATCCCGGTCGCGGCCCTTGGCGACGCCGATCAGCGGCACGCCCGAGACGCCGACCTCCTCCAGGGCCGTCCGCGCGGCGTCGAGCTGGCCCTTGCCGCCGTCGATCAGCACGAGGTCCGGCCAGGCCGGGAACGCCTCGCTCTCCTCAACCGGCTCCTGGACGCCGCCCTCGACGGCGGCGGCCGCGGCTTCGCGTTCGGTGCGCGGTGACTCCTTCACCAGCCGCTTGAAGCGCCGCTGCAGGACTTCGCGCATCATGCCGTAATCGTCGCCCGGGGTGAGCTCCTCGGACTTGATGTTGAACGTGCGGTAATGTGTCTTCATGAAGCCCGTCGGGCCGGCGACGATCATGCCGCCGACCGCGTTCGTCCCCATGATGTGCGAGTTGTCGTAGACCTCGATCCGGCGGGGCGCGCCGTCGAGCCCGAAGGCCTGGCCGAGCGCCGCGAGCAGCTTGCCCTGGGAGGCCGTGTCGGCGAGGCGCCGCGCCAAGGCTTCCTTGGCGTTGCGCTGCGCGTAGTCGACGAGGTTCTTCCGCTCGCCGCGGCTCGGCTTGTGGATCTCGACGCGGTACTCCACCCGGCTCGACAGGGCCGCCGCCACCAGCTCGGCATCCTCGACCGCATGGCTCGTCAGCACCGTCCGGGGCGCCGGCTTGTCGTCGTAGAACTGGCCGATGAACGACCCGAGCACCTCGTCGGGGGTCATCGACCGGTCGGCCTTGGGGAAATAGGCGCGGTTGCCCCAGTTCTGGAAGTTCCGGAAGAAAAACACCTCGATGCAGAACTGGCCGGCCTGCTCGTCGAGGGCGAACACGTCCGCTTCCTCCACGCCCTGGGTGTTGACCCCCTGCACGCCCTGGATCGCCGACAGCGCGGCGATCCGGTCCCGGAAGCGGGCGGCGCGTTCGAACTCCATCGCTTCCGAGGCTTCCTGCATCTCGGTGCGCATCCGGTCCTTCACGGCGTTCGACTTGCCCGCCAGGAACGCCCGGGCGGAATCCGCCATGGCGGCGTAATCCTCCGTGGCGATCTCGCCGGTGCAGGGACCGGAGCAGCGCTTGATCTGGAAGAGCAGGCAGGGACGGGTGCGGTTCTCGTAGTAGCTGTCCGTGCAGGTGCGCAGGAGAAAGGCGCGCTGCAGGGCGTTCACCGTCCGGTTCACCGCCCAGACGCTGGCGAAGGGCCCGTAATAATTGCCCTTCCGGCGCCGGGCGCCTCGGTGCTTGACGATCTGCGGGGCGGGGCCGTCGTCGGTGACCAGAATGTAGGGGAACGACTTGTCGTCCCGCATCAGCACGTTGAAGCGGGGCTTCAGCTGCTTGATCAGGTTGGCTTCGAGGAGCAGCGCCTCGGTCTCGGTGGCGGTGGTGACGAACTCCATCGCCGCCGTCTGCGAGATCATCCGGGCGATGCGGTTCGAATGCGCCTGACCCCGCGCATAGGAGCCGACCCGCGCCTTCAGGTTCTTGGCCTTGCCGACATAGAGGACGTCGCCGCGATGATCGAACATCCGGTAGACGCCGGGCGAGGACGGCAGGGTCGACCAGAACCGGCGGATCACCTCGGTGCCGGCCTGGACGGCACCCGGCTCGAAGTCGAAATCGATTTCCGGCGCCTCCGTGTCGGGGAGGCCGGCTTCCGGCGCGTCGGCGGTCTCGTCCCGCTCGGCGTCGCGGCCGTCGTCGAAAGTGTCCGGGGGCAGGTCTGAGAGGGCTCTGCGGCTCATACCGCAGATCTAAGCGTTCCTGAGCGCCAGCGGGACCGGGGCGGCGACAAAAATCGCGCGCCCGGACCGGAGATCAGTCGAACAGCGAGTCGATGTCGCTCTGGTCGACGTGGCCGGGATCGTGGTCGAGCTTCGGACCGTTCAGGAGCGAGCTCTCGTCGTCCAGGGAGGTCGGCACCGGCATGACGGTGATGAGCTCCTTGAAGCTGTCGAGCTCCGACCACGTGGCGATCAGCCGGTCGAGATGCTCCTCGATGAACTTCATCACGCCGACGATCTTGGTGATCCGCTGGCCGGTCAGGTCTTGGAAGTTGCAGGCCTCGTAGGCGGTGATCACGCGCTCGAGGATCACGTCGACGTGCTGCTTCAGCCCGGGCGGCAGCGTCGCGGCGTTGAGCATGCCGGCGTGGCTCTCGATCTCCTCGATCGCCCCGAGGAGCTGCGTCGTGGCGCGCTCCGTCGAATCGACCACGGCGTCGAGTTCGTCGGCCGCCCGGCGCATGCCCTTGCCGGTATTCTCCGTCCGATGCAGCGTCGCCAGCTCCGACTTGGTGCGGGTGATCGCCTCCTTCATCACGTCGAGTTCCGTGCGCATCGCGAGCGCTTCGTGCAGCTCGCGCCGGCACGACTCGATCGTCTCGCTGGCGCTCATCTGCGTGACGCGGCGCAAGTCCTGGATGGCGCTGAAGATTTCTTCGAGTCGCTCGTTCGAGGCGATCGAGCCCGGACCAGGCTGGGGGGCCGCGGGAATCCCGAGGCTGTCTTCGATGCGATAGCGCTTCTGGGTCATCGTCCGGGCGTGGGCGTTCGGGTTCCGTCGACGCAACTCTCTACCACATCGGTTAGCGGACTGTGACTGCCAAGCTTTTTCCGACCGCTCCGGGCTCCTTCCCGAAGGCGCGGCGGGCTGCGATGAACGGTTAACCGGCGATTCACGCTGCCGCCGACGGGCCGGGGAGAGACCGCGGCCTCGGCGCGATTCACCACGTTCCTTCACCTGATTCGGTAAAATGCCGCGGGATCGTTCGCGGGCCGGGCGCTTGGGCGCCGGCTCGGGAGCATGCAACGATGCGGGGTTCGGTCCGATTGGGAATGGCGGCGGCCGCGGCCGCTTTCGTGCTGTGCGGGCCTGCGCGCGCGCAACAGGCGCGCTACGCCGAGGGCGGCTACGGCGGCGGCCTGATCGAGTACCTCGTCACCGGAAGCGCCGGGGGCGGCGGCCGCGGCTGGCCGCAGCGCTCCGCGGCCCCGCAGCGGGCGGCGACGTCCCAGCGGGTCGCGGCCTATTCCGGGGAGCTGGTGCCGGCCGAACCGGAGGCCGCTCAGGCATACGGACAATCCTACGGACAGGCTTACGGTGCGGCTCAGCCCTACGGCGCGCCGCCCGCGGCCGCCTACGGAACATCCCAGGCGGATCCCGCCCGGATCGCCCGCGCGGTCGCGCCGGAATTCCAGCGCCAGGAGGTTCCGTTCGCGGGGCCGCAGAAGCCCGGGACGATCGTCATCGATACCGCCGGCAAGCATCTCTACCTCGTGCAGGCCGGCCAGCGCGCCCTCCGCTACGGGATCGGCGTCGGCCGTCCCGGCTTCGCCTGGAGCGGTCTGAAGACCGTCAGCCGCAAGGCGGAGTGGCCGGACTGGACACCGCCGGCGGAGATGCTCGCCCGCCGGCCCGACCTGCCGCGCCACATGGCCGGCGGGCCCGAGAATCCCCTCGGGGCGCGGGCCCTGTATCTCGGCTCCTCGCTCTACCGGATCCACGGCACCAACGAGCCCAATACGATCGGTCAGTCGGTCTCGTCGGGCTGCATCCGGATGATGAACGACGACGTCGTCGACCTCTACGACCGCGTGCCGGTGGGAACACGCGTCGAAGTCCTGTGAGCGCCTGACGTCGTCGGCATCACGCAGGCTGACCCTTCGGATACGGAAAGGCCCGGCCGCGCCTGACGCGACCGGGCCTCTCTCTTTGGGGGCTGAGCCGGGGCTGGACGATCAGGTCCAGTCGCTGTCGTCGCCGCCGCCCAGGTCGCCGCCGAAATCGCCACCCGGATCGCTGTAGTTCGCGTCCTGGAAGCTACCCAGGTCGCCGCCGCTGTTGTCCAGGGCAGCTCCGAGATCCTGGTTGCCACCGTCGCCGTAGTAGTTGTTGACCACGGTCTCGCCGGCACCGCCGCCCAGGCCGGCGGCCGCAGCGCTGCCGAGGCTCGAGTGGCCGCCCGCGAAGGCGTTCGACAGGGCGCTGCCCAGGAGCATGCCGCCGGCCGCGCCCGCCGCCATGGGGAGCGCCGTCGCCATGAAGCCGCCGCCGCGGGCCGGCGCCTGCGGCTGACCGCCCCACGGGCCGCCCTGCTGGGGATAGCCCCCCTGCTGCGGGTAGCCTTGCTGGGGATAGCCCTGCGGGGGCGCGCCGCCCTGATTGCCCCAGGGTTGTCCGGCGGGACGCTGCTGTGCGTAGCCGGGCTGCGGCTCCTGGCGCTGGCTGCCGCCGCCGAAGATGCTCGACAGGAAGCCGCCGCCGCCGCCCGAGGGCTGCGCAGAGGCCGCTTGGCTGCGCGCCTGCTCCAGCTGCTGGTTCAGGCTCTTGATCGCCTCTTCCTGGACGTAGATCAGCTGCGCCATCGCGTAGGGCGCGTAGGGCTGGGCGCGGATCTTGTCGGCGATGAAGCGCTCCGCCTCCGCGTCGCGGGGCTGGGTCTGCGCCTGCTCCAGCCGCTGGAAGATGCCCGAAATGACGTCGCGTTCTTCGCTGTTCATGGAGTCGTCCTCCTCGAATCTCACCCGCGGGCCCGAACGCGCCGCATGGCAGACACGACATGGGTGCGCGGCGACGCTTTGTCAGGGGGATTGCGAAAACTTCATCCGCCGACTGCGAAAAACGAGAAGCCCGACCTTTCGGCCGGGCTTCCCAGAGGCGGATCCCGAACGCGGCCGTAGCCGCGCCGTCGCGCAATCCTAGAAGGTGCCGAACTTGTAGTTCAGGCCGGCGCGGACGACGGCGAACTCGTCGGAGCGGCGGCCGATGCCGCTGTAGACGACGGGGAAGTTGTTGGCGGCGTTGACGACGAGCGCGCCCTGGTTGCGGGTGCCACGGTCGAGGTTGACGTACAGGCCTTCGACCTTGAGCGTCACGGCCGACGAGCGGAAGAAGTTCAGGAAGGAGTCGGTGGGCAGGGCATACTCGATGCCGCCGCCGGCGGCCCAGCCGGTGCGGAAGCTGTCGTTGCCGGCATAGCCGCCGAAGGAGCGGTCGGCGCTGCCCGAGCCGTAGGCGAAGCCGCCGGTGCCGTAGATCAGGGTGCGGTCGAAGGCGTAGCCGAGGCGACCGCGGACGGTGCCGAAGAAGTCGAGGCTGGAGAGGCCGCGCGGGTCGGTGACGTAGTAGCCGGGGGCCAGCGCGCCGGAGATGAAGGCGTTGTTCCGGCTGCGGCCGAAGTCGAGGTACTGGGCGTCGGCCTCGACGCCGATGACGATGCCGGAGCCGGGCGTGAACTGGTAGTTGTAGCCGACCTGGCCACCGCCGGAGAAGCCGTCCTGGCTGCGGTTGCGGAAGGTCGCGACGGTGCCGGGGGCGGCGTAGGGGAAGGGCACGCCGAAGCTGGAACCGGTGTTGCGGTCGCTGGCGTCGAAGGCGTAGCCGGCGTTGATACCGAAATAGGCGCCGGTCCAGGTGAAGACCGGGACGGGGGTGAAGATCGGCGGCGGGGCGGCGCGGCGCGGCAGGTCGGCGGCGAAGGCCGAGCCGGCGAAGGCG
Organism: Methylobacterium sp. 1973; assembly: GCF_040545035.1. Lineage (NCBI taxonomy): Bacteria > Pseudomonadati > Pseudomonadota > Alphaproteobacteria > Hyphomicrobiales > Methylobacteriaceae > Methylobacterium > Methylobacterium sp. 1973. Next base: position 63,157 of record NZ_JBEPLA010000001.1, on the reverse strand, counting down.
ACGCCCGCGAGGGCCGTGGTCACACGGAGCAGGGATTTCATGATCTGGTCCTCACTGGTGGTCCGCCCCGACCGTGGCCGGACGGGGGCGTAACCGGATCTGGCTGCGTTCCAGCGGTTCCAGGGCTGCTTTGCGCTCCGCGGTGTCGCCGACCGCATTCGCGGCCCCTTATGGCAACCCGCCGTTTATCCCCGGCACCTTGACCCCCCAACGCGGGCGAATGGCCAAGGTTCATTCACGGCTACGCTTTTTTCTCACCCGTGCATCGACAAAGTGTCGCACCCCCGTGTCCGGTGGCGGACCGCGCCGTCAGGGGACGAGCGTCACGGCGGAGATGAGGCGTCCGTAATCGGCCTCGCCGCGATGCGTGGTCCGCCGATAGCTGTAGAACCGCTCCGGATCCGCGTAGGTGCAGAGGTTGAGCGCGCTGGCTTTCCCGACATCGGCCTCGGCGAGCCGGGCCAGGATGAAGCCCGGCAGGTCGAACTGCGCGTGTCCGGGCCGCGTGCCGGCCGCGAGGAAGCGCTCCATGCTGGGGGCGTCGGACCGGAACCGGGTGATGAAGTCCGGGCCGACCTCGTAGGAAGCCTGCCCGATCGTCGGGCCCAGCACGGCGACGATCCGCTGCCGCCGCGCGCCGAGCGCCTCCATCGCCGCCACCGTCGCGCCGATCACGCCGGTGAGGGCGCCCTTCCAGCCGGCATGGGCGGCACCGACGACCCCGTTCTCGGGATCCGCGAACAGGATCGGCCCGCAATCCGCCGTGGCGATACCGAGCGCCAGGCCCGGCACCCGCGTCACCATGGCGTCGGCCTTGGGCCGCTCCGCCGCCGCGAAGGGCACTTCGACGGTGACGACATCGGCCGAGTGGACCTGGTACAGGCTGACGAGCCGATCCGGCGGCAGGCCGAGCCGGCCGCACATCCGCGCCCGGTTCTCGGCGACACGCTCCGGCACGTCCTGGGAGCCGAGCCCCCCGTTGAGCGACGCGTAGAGGCCGTCCGAAACCCCGCCGACGCGGGTGAAGAAGGCGTGGCGCACGCCCGCATGCGCGGAGAGTTCCGGCGCCTCGATGATCATGCCTGCGGTCACGGTCGGCCTCGCGGTTGCTCGTATCGCGCCCCGATAGCGCAAGGGCGGACCCTTGACGATGTCGTTCAACCGTCAGATTCTTGCTGCATTGCAGTATGGAGCCGATCCGGCTCCGCCTTGAGAAGGATCGCAATGTCACGAGGGATCGAGACCGACGTCCTGCCCGAGACGCCCGAGGCTGAAGAGCCCCGGATCCCGAGCGCGCCCGCCCACCCCGTCACGGGAGAGCCCGCCGACTTCGACCCGACCGACCTCAACCCGCCTGCACCGCCGACACCGCGGCCGTCCACCCAGACGGATTCCGGCTTCGGCTCCTTCGGCTGACCGAATCCGGCCCCCTGCGGGGCCGAGGAATCGGCCCGGCGGCTCAGGCCGCCGGAAACCCCGGGAGTGGTCCGAGGGCCGGGCCGCTCACCGCCATCACCTTGAACAGGCTGCCCATCCCGCCCCGGCTCGGATCCGTGAGGCGGGTGATTGCCGCGTCGATCGCGGCGGATTGCGCCGCATTGGCCCGGGCCTTCAGACGTTCGGCACGGGCGCCGAGGCCGAGGGCGGCCAGGAAGTCGCCCTGGTCCACCGGCCCTTGGATCGCCGCGCCCTCGGCCTGCGCCGCCTTCGCGTGGGCGGCGAAATCGACATGATGCGTCAGATCCGCCTCGCCGGGCGCGGCCAGTGGATCGGCGAAGCGATGCCCCGACAGGGCCTGGAGGGTGTCGCCGAAGCCCGGTCGGACATGGCCGTAATCGATGGCCAGCAGGCTGCCCCCCTGGGTGCACAGACGCCGCGCCAAGCTGCGCATCAGCGCGAGCCCGGCCGTCGGCACGCTCATGAGCGCCCCGTCCGGGCCGTCCGCGTCGAGGCCGGGGGTCGGCTCCGGCGACAGCCCGAAGGCGAGGCCGCCCTGCGGATCGAGGCCGACCTGCCGCTCGTGCCAGCCCGTCGGCCGGCGCTCGAACTGGCGCACCGGCAGGCAGTCGAAGAACTCGTTCGCCAGGATGATCGCGGGACCCGGAGGCAGCGACTCGATGTCGGCGTGCCACGCCGCGCCGGTCCCGGCGAGGAGGCGTTCCTGCGCGGCCCGCAGGACCGGGCTGGTCTCCACCAGTTGCGGCGCCACGCGCATTCCCGGGCGCGCCGCCCGCAACGCCCGCAGCGCGTCCGCCATCAGCGTGCCGCGGCCGGGCCCCAGCTCCACCAGAACCAGCGGATCGGGTCGTCCCATCAGCTCGTGGACATAGGCGCTCCAGGCACCGATCAGCTCGCCGAACATCTGGCTGATCTCGGGCGCGGTGGTGAAGTCGCCCCGGGCGCCCAGAGGGTCGCGGGTGCGGTAGTAGCCGTGGACCGGATGGCCGAGGCACAGGGCCATGTAGCGATCGACGCCGATCGGCCCGTTCTGGCGGATCAGCGCCGCGATCTCGGCTCCGAGGGGGCTCACGCCTCGACGGCCGCCTTGCGGTCCGCCTCGGCGGCGGGTGTCGCCACCGGATGGCGCGGACGCGTCCGGCCGGTCCCGGCCAGCACGATGTAGGTGAGGCCGACGACCATCATCGGCACGCACAGCAGCATGCCCATGGTCACGCCGCCGCCCATCGGACCGAAATGGTCGCCGAACAGGAAGCCGAGCTGGCGGTCCGGCTCGCGGAAGAACTCGCAGAAGGTCCGCGCCAGGGCGTAGCCGAGGACGAAGATGCCGCCGAGGAGGCCTGGCTTGCGGAAGCCGAACCGGCGGACGCTCACCGCCATCACGATGAACAGCAGCAGACCTTCTGTGGCGGCCTCGTAGAGCTGGCTCGGATGGCGGGGCACGGGCCCGCCGCTCGGGAACACGATGGCGTAGGGGAAGTCCGGCGCCACGCGGCCCCAGAGTTCGCCGTTCACGAAATTGGCGATCCGGCCGAAGAACAGGCCGATCGGTACGACCACCGCGCCGATATCGAGGAGCGTGTAGCCGTTAAGGCCCTTGCCGCGCGCGAACAGCAGGAAGGCCAGGATCGCCCCGATGAAGCCGCCGTGGAACGACATGCCGCCGTTGCGGATCGCCAGGATCTCCATCGGATCGGCGATGTACATCGGGAGATTGTAGAACAGCACGTAGCCGATCCGGCCGCCGAGCACGACGCCGAGCGCCACCCAGACGACGAGGTCGTCGATGTCGACGACCTGCGGGCGCTTCACCACGCCCCAGAGGCTGTCGGCCATGACGAGGCGGCGCGCGTAGTACCACCCGCCGATCAGGCCGGCGATGTAGGCGAGGGCGTACCATTTGATCGTGATCGGCCCGATCGCGAGCGCCACAGGATCGATGGCCGGAAAGGGCAGGGCGAGGAACGGCATCAGTCTCACCTCCGGGGCGGCCGGATTGGACGCCGGAGGGGCGACGCGTCAAGCCCGAGGGCACCCTGCCGGAGTGGAGGCCTCAGGCGCGCACGAACAAGACGCCGTGTCCGTCCGGCCCCGCGCAATAGACCGCTGCGCCGTCGGCGGAGGCCTGCGGAACCCGTCCGGCCGCGCGCAAGCGTCGCGACAAGGCCTGCGGATCGGCCGTGGCGAAGACGTAGCGGGTCGCGGCCCGGTCGGCGGGCCCGAAGACGAGCCGCCGTTCGGTGGCGGGCACGCGATAATGCAGCAGTTCCACGTGCGGCACCGGCTCCGATGGTTCCAGCGCCAGCACATCGACCTGCGGATCGTCCAGGCCATCGAGGCGTGCCTGTTCCGGGCCCTGATTCAGGCCGCGTTCCGCCAGCGTGAGACCGAGGGGGCCGGTCAGGAAGGCCAGGGTCGCCTCAAGATCGGTGACGGTGATCGCCGAGTGATCGATCCCCAGAAACAGCCCCGGCGCCTCGCGCCAGCGGTCGGCCGGGGGGCCGCCGGGAAAGACGATCAGCTCCAGCGGGTGCCCGTCGGGGTCACGGAACTTGTAGGCGGTCACGCCCCCCGTGGATTCCGGCAGGCGCTGGGGACCGCCGCGGCTGATGGGAAGCGGGGATAGCGGCGCGAGCTGCGCCATCGCGGCCGCCATGTCGCGGACCGGGATCGCGAGATGCTGGAAGAACGGGTCGGTCGCCGCCGGATCGGCCGGGTAGGGCGCACCGGGCGGATCCACCGTGAGGAAGGTGACGGTCTGCGCGCCGAGCCGCATGCGCAGCTGCGTCGCGCGCCTGTCCCCGAGTCCCATCGCTTCCGCCTGCGCGGGGGGCAGGGGTTCCGGCGGCGCGATCCGCGCGAAGCCGAGCCCGTCCCGGTAGAAAACTTCCGTGACGGCAAGGTCCGCGACGGTGCGGCCGAACCCGATGAGCGCCCGCACCCCGCTCACAGGAGAGGAGCCCCCCGCACGTTCACGTAGATCGCGTAGAGCGCCTGCGAGGCGCAGAGGAAGAGGCGGCTGTTGTTGCGGCCGCCGAAGGTCAGGTTGGCGACCGTCGCGGGCACGCGGATCTTGCCGACCAGCTCGCCGCCCGGGTCGATGCAGTGGACCCCGTCCCCGGCGCTCGACCAGAGATTGCCATGCTCGTCGCAGCGGATCCCGTCGGCATTGCCCGGCGCGATCGTGCAGAAGACGGCGCCCCCGGACAGGCCGCCGTCTTCGCCGACGTCGAACACGCGGACGTGCTGGAGCGGGTCGGTGTCGAACTGCAGGCCGGTCTCGACGATGTAGAGCCTGCGCTCGTCGGGCGAGAAGCACAGCCCGTTCGGCCCCTGGAAATCGTCGGCCACCACCCGCAGCGAGCCGTCGCGCGGGTCGAACCGGTAGACCGCGGCGGGCAGCTCGGAATCCTGCTTGCCGCCTTCATAGTCGGTCTGGATGCCGTAGGGCGGATCCGAGAACCAGATCGTCCCGTCCGACTTGCAGACGATGTCGTTGGGCGAGTTCAGCCGCCGCCCCCGGTAGCGCTCCACGAGGCTGGTGATGCTTCCGTCGAGTTCGGTGCGGTGGATGCGCCGGCCGCGATGCGAGCAGGACAGCATCCGTCCCTGGCGGTCGCGGGCGTGGCCGTTCTCGAAGTCGCTCGCCGCCCGGTAGACACTCAGGCCGGCAGAGTCGGACCAGCGCATCACCCGGTTGTTCGGGAGATCCGAGAACAGCAGCTCGTCGCGGTCGCCGAACCAGACCGGACCCTCCGTCCAGCGGAACCCCTCGGCGAGCTTCTCCAGCGGCGCGTTCGGCAGGATGTAGGCCTTGAAGCGCGGCTGCGTGAGGTCGAAGCCCTCCATCAGACCGGGCCTACCTGAAGCGGCCGGGCTGATTGACGGTCGGCTCGACCTGCAGGCCGGTCACGATCATGGTGCAGGGCTCGTCGCCCACCGTGCCGGACAGGTGGCCCTTCTTGCCGTCCCGCGCTTTCGTGTTCTGGTCCTCGCCCATCATCAGCTCGCCCGGGCCCATCTCGACCCGGTGGCCGTCCATGGTCTCGACGAACCAGCGCCCCGAGAGGATGGCGATCCATTGCGGCCGCGGATTCTCGTGCCACTCGCCCACCCACCCGACCGGCAGGACCGTGAAGGTCACGACCGACGGGGCCGGATCCATCTTGTCGTTCCACTGCGGCGCGGTCTCGGGGTTGATCCCCTCGAACTTGAACCGCTCGAGATGGAACAGCTCCTGGCGGCTCACCCCCTCCGCATCGGTGTAGACGTGCCAGTACGGCATCTTCGGAGGGGTCTGCTCGCTCATCGTCGCTCCTGCCGCGGCGGGACACTTGTTGTCCCACAACGGCCGGGCTTGGCGATGGTTCGCGCGCGGATGTCGGCGATCGGGACGGCCGACGTGCCGTCCCGAGGCCGGACCCGCCAGCGGCCCGCGCCGTCACATCTGCTCGGGGATCCGATCCGTCTGCGCGAGGTTCGAGAACCGGGTGATGTTGGCGTCGAACTGCAGCTCGACCGTGCCGGTCGGGCCGTGACGCTGCTTGCCGAGGATGACCTCGGCCTTGCCGTGGACGCGCTGCATCTCGGCCTCCCAGGCGAAGAACTCTTCGGTCCCTTCGCGGGGCTTCTTGTTGCCGACGTAGTATTCCTCACGGAACACGAACATCACCACGTCGGCGTCCTGCTCGATCGAGCCCGATTCGCGAAGGTCGGCGAGCTGCGGGCGCTTGTCGTCGCGGTTCTCCACCTGACGCGAGAGCTGCGACAGGCCGATGATCGGCACCGCCAGTTCCTTGGCGAGCGCCTTCATGCCCGTGGTGATCTCGGTCATCTCCTGCACGCGGTTGTCGCTGCGCTTGCCCGAGCCCGACAGCAGCTGGAGATAATCGACGATCAGCAGATCCAGCCCCTTCTGGCGCTTGAGGCGCCGGGCCCGGGCGGCGAGCTGGGCGATCGAGATGCCGCCGCTCTGGTCGATGTAGAACGGGATCGTCTGCATGTCGCGGGCGGCATCGGTGATCTTGTAGAAATCTTCCGGCCGGATGTCGCCGCGGCGGATCTTATAGGAGGGGACGCCCGACTGCTCGGCGATGATACGGGTGGCGAGCTGCTCGGCCGACATTTCGAGGGAGAAGAACCCGACGATCCCGCCATTCACGGTCTTGGTCGTGCCGTCCGCCTGCTTCTCGCCGCGATAGGCCTTGGCGATGTTGAAGGCGATGTTGGTCACCAGCGAGGTCTTGCCCATGGCCGGGCGGCCCGCGAGAATGATCAGGTCGGAGGGCTGGAGGCCGCCCATCTTGGCGTCGAGATCGCTGAGGCCCGTGGCGATGCCGGAGAGCTTGCCCTCGCGCTGATAGGCCTTGGCGGCCATGTCGACCGCGGCGGTCAGCGCGTCGGAGAACTTCTGGAAGCCGCCGTCGTAGCGTCCGGCCTCGGCCAGTTCGTAGAGCCGCCGCTCGGTTTCCTCGATTTGGTCGCGCGGCGCCTGCTCCACGGGCGCCTCGTAGGCGCCGTTCACCAGATCCTCGCCGATGGTGATCAGCCGGCGGCGGATGGCGAGGTCGTAGATCGTGCGGCCGTACTCGCCGGCATTGATCACCGTGGTGGCGTCGGCGGCGAGCCGGGCGAGGTACTGCATCACCGTCTGGCCGCCGAAATCGGCGTCGCCCAGATAGGTCTTCATGGTGATGGGCGTGGCGAGCTTGCCCGCCTTGATCAGGGACGCCGCCACCGTGAAGATCTGCTGGTGGGCATCCTCCATGAAGTGCTCGGCCAGCAGGAAGTCCGACACCCGGTAATAGGCGTCGTTGTTCACCAGGATCGCGCCCAGCAGCGCCTGCTCCGCGTCGATGTTGTGCGGGGCGACGCGGTACTCGGCCTGGACCGTTTCGAGCTTGGCCGTGAGCGCATTGGGCAGGGCCATCGGCGGACGACTCCGTATCAGGCGCCGCGGCGGGCGCGCCAGGATCACACCGCACGACCTTGGCCTCGGTATGGTTACCGAAGCTTAGCCGACGGCCGGTTCTCCCGGGCCGGGGCGCGGAAAAGCGGACGCCCGCCGACTCTCGCGAGCGGCGGGCGTCCATGCTGGAACAAAACTGGAACGTGTCAAGTCTCGGGGGCAATCGTCCCCAGTGTTCACCGGTATACAGGGCTGGGGACGGTTCCCAGCCGAGCCCGAACGCGGCGCGTCCGGCGCCCGGCCTAGGACGTGGCCCGGTCCGGTACCCGGCCCGCTATGTCCCGCACGTCCGACCGGCCCCGAAGCCGGTCGGACCATCCGCGGAAGAAATCAGCCGCGGTCGTCGGCACCCTCGCCGGCATCGGCCAGCGCCATGCCGACCTCGAGACCCAGGTCGTCGAGGTTGAACGCCTCGCGCTCGGTGACCGACTCGCCGCGGGCCTGACGCTCGGCCTCCTCGGGGCTGCGGGCGACGTTGACGGTGATCTCGACCTCGACCTCGGGGTGCAGCACCACCGGGACCTTATGGAGACCCAGGGTCTTGATCGGCTGGTTCAGGGTGAACTGGCCGCGGTCGACCGTGAAGCCCTCCTTCGAGACGACCTCGGCGAGGTCGCGGGTCGAGACGGAGCCGTAGAGCACGCCGGTCTCGCCCGACTGGCGGATCAGGACGAAGCTCTGGCCGTTCAGCTTCTCGGCGACGGCCTCGGCGTCCTTCTTGCGGTCGAGGTTGCGGGCCTCGAGCTGGGCGCGCTGGGCCTCGAAATGCTTCTTGTTGGCTTCCGTCGCGCGCAGGGCCTTGCCGCGGGCGAGCAGGAAGTTGCGGGCGAAGCCCGGGCGGACATTCACGGTCTCGCCCATCTGGCCAAGCTTGGCCACGCGCTCGAGCAGGATCACTTCCATGGTCTTTCTCCTTCAGGTGGTCGGCCGCTGAGGCCGGGGTCTCACGGCGCCGGGCTGTCCTTGGGACGCCGGCGGTCGAGGGCTGTATCGGCGAGGCCGAACAGGGTGAGGGCGACCAGGGCGATACCCTGGGTCACGAACAGGATCAGATACATGCCGAACAGCATCAGCCCGCGTCCGGGCCGGCCGCGGGAACGGTCGTGGAAGGCGGCGAGTCCCTGAAGGGCGAAGGCTGCGCTGAAGGCTCCGACCAGCGCGACGCCGAAGACGCCGACATAGCCGGGGGCGAAGCACATCGCGACGGCGGCCGCGAGCGCCGCGAGCGTCGAGCGCGGCATCGTGGTGGAGGGGATGTCCGGCCAGGGCCGCGGCAGGCGGCCCGAGATCTTCACGATCCGGGCCGAGGCCCAGAGATAGAAGGCCAGCAGCAGCGCGAGACCGTTCGCCGCCAAGGCCGGCACCACTCGGGCGAGGGCATCCGCGACCTCGGTCCGCGTCACGTCGGCCTGATCGTCACCGGTCTGCGGCGCCGGCTCGGGCGCGGCCGCCGCGTCCTGTCCGCCCGCGTCCTGTCCGGCCGTGCCTTGGCCGGCGGCGTCCTGGCCGGCGGCGACGGAGCCGGTCGACGGCGCACCGGCGCGTCGGGTTTCGGCAGGGCTCCGGGTTGCAGGCATCCGCGTCTGCACCAGCGTCTGGGCGAGCCCGCGCAGCTGCGCATCGAAGGCCGCGTGATTCGGCGACGACAGGACCGCGATGGCGATGAAGGCGAGGGCGGCCGTGGCGGCGATCCAGCCGAGCAGGCGGCCGGTCGGGTACCATTCAAGGCCGGCTTGCGTCTCGCGCCCGAGGAGCGTGAGGTAGGCGAGCCACCAGGCGGGGAGGGCGATGTAGGCCGCGAAGGCGAGCCCCATGAACGGGGCGATCACGAGGATCAGCACGAGGCTGCCGGTGGCCGCCGCCACGAGGGCGGCCTTATGGCTCCAGCCGAGGCCGACGATCAGGATCGGCAGCGGAGCCACGAGGTAGAGCAGGATCGCGAGGGGGGTCGCCTTCAGAAGCACCCCGAACAGGAGTGCCGAGACGAGGCCCGCGCCGATACCGATGCCGATATGCTGTGCCATGAATTCCGCTGTCCCGCTGCCGGTGCGGCAGGGTTAGAGGCACGGATACGCCCCAACGATCGGGCGGCGCGCGCCGCCCTCTGTGAGGACCGGCCCGGGCGAGAGCCGGGCCGGTCGGTTCGGTGACCTACTTGATCACGTAGGGCAGCAGGCCGAGGAAGCGGGCACGCTTGATCGCCTGGGCGAGCTCGCGCTGCTTCTTGGCCGAGACCGCGGTGATCCGCGACGGGACGATCTTGCCGCGCTCCGACACGTAGCGGGAGAGGAGCTTGACGTCCTTGTAGTCGATCTTCGGCGCGTTCGCGCCGGAGAACGGGCAGGTCTTGCGACGACGGAAGAAGGGACGGCGTCCGCCGCCTGCACCAGCACCGAAAGCCATGGGTTAGCCCTCCCCGCCGAAGCTGCGCTCGCCGCGGTCACCGCGATCGCCGCGGTCACCCCGGTCGCCGCCGAAGCCGCCACCACCGAAGCCCTCGTCATCCCGACGACGGCCGCGCTCGCGATCCTTGCGGTCGTCGCGGTCGCGCTTCTGCATCATGGCGGACGGCTCGGAATCGAGCTCCTCGACCCGGATGGTCATGAAGCGCAGCACGTCCTCGGAGATCTGCATCTGGCGCTCCATCTCGGCGATGGCGGCCGGCGGGGCATCGATGTTGAGGAGCGCGAAATGCGCCTTGCGGTTCTTCTTGATCCGGTAGGCGAGGGACTTCACGCCCCACATCTCGATCTTCTCGAGACGGCCACCGTTCTGCTCGATCACACCCTTGTAGGTGTCGATCATCGTCTCGACCTGCTGGGACGTCACGTCCTGGCGGGCCAAGAGCACATGCTCGTAGAGAGGCATATCGGGCCTTTCATCGTCAAAAGGAGCCCGGCCGCCGGAGGGCGGCTGAGTCGGGCCGGTTCATCTCGCGAGACGCTCGGCGCCAAGCCCTTCGAGCCGATTTTCAGGCCCGAGCGGTTGATCGAAGGCGGAGACACCGGACGACGGGATCCGACAAGATCCCTATGCCGCAAGCAGCATTGTCCGTTCAGCCCCCGGCCGGAGCGAACGCGAGGGGCGGCGCATAGTCGGTTTTTCCCGCTCTGGCAAGTTCGCCGCGCGCTTCAGGCATCCCGGTGCGGCGTCGAAGCGGGCTTCGGATCTGGCGCGCCACGCTGCCGGGCTCGTGGCCGGGCTCGTGCCGGAGACCGCGCGGGGGCAGCGCCGTCCGGGCCTGATTCTGCGAGCGGACGGCGGGGCGGCCACGATCGGTCTCCGGATCCGTCGACGGGCACCGCGGCTTGCCGCTCGGGCGGTTCGATGACACAAGCGCGGCGCAGCTGGGGATCCCCGGCCGCGCTGGTTGTTCGGTAATTCTCCAGATCCGTGATGGCAGAGGCCCCATCTTCCGGCCCCTCCGAGGTCGGTCCCGTGCTGATCACCGGCGCGAGCGGCTTCCTCGGCTCAGCCCTGGTCGACGTCTTTCGCCGGGCCGGCTTCCCGGTGCGCATCCTCGTGCGCGCGTCGAGCCCGCGCCGCAACCTCACCTGGACCGACGTGGAGATCGCCGAGGGCGACATGCGCGACCCGGCCGCCGTGGCGGCGGCGATGCGCGGCCAGCGCTACCTGATCCACGCCGCCGCCGATTACCGGCTGTGGGCGCCGGACATGGAAGAGATCGTCCGCACCAACCGCGACGGCACGCGCCTGATGATGCGCGCGGCGCTGGAGGCCGGGGTTGAGCGGGTCGTGTACACATCGAGCGTCGCGACGATCCGGCCGCCGGCCGACGGCGTCACGCCCTCCGACGAGACCATGCCGCTGACGCCCGAGACCGCCATCGGCGCCTACAAGCGCAGCAAGGTCGTGGCCGAGCGGGTGGTCGAGGAGATGGTCGCCCGGGACGGCCTGCCGGCGGTGATCGTCAACCCGTCGACGCCGATCGGCCCCCGCGACGTCAAGCCGACGCCCACCGGACGGATCATCCAGGAGGCGGCGCTGGGCAAGATGCCGGCCTTCGTGGATACCGGGCTCAACCTCGCTCACGTGGACGACGTGGCCCACGGCCATCTCCTGGCGCTCCGCAAGGGGCGGGTGGGCGAGCGCTATATCCTCGGCGGCGAGGACGTGTTCCTGTCGCAGATGCTCGCCGACATCGCCGGCATGGTCGGGCGCAAGCCGCCGACCGTGAACCTGCCGCGGGCCGTGGTCTATCCCGTCGCGTTCTTCGCCCAGCTCGCCGCCCGGGTCACCGGAAACCAGCCCTTCGCGACGATCGACGGCATCCGCATGTCGCGGTACCGGATGTTCTTCTCGGATCGGAAGGCGCGCGCCGAACTCGGCTACACGGCCCGGCCCTACCGCGAGGGCCTGTCGGACGCGATCACGTGGTTCCGTGAAGCGGGGTACCTCGCATGAGCACCCTCGAATCCGCCACCGCGACCCGTTCCGGCAAGGGGCACCGCGACGAGAACTTCCCCGTCGCCTCGCACCTGATCCATCCCCGTCATCGCGGCGCGATCCTGGCCTTCTACAATTTCGTCCGCGCCGGCGACGACGTGGCCGATCACGCGGAGCTGTCGCCGGAGCGCAAGATCGCGCTCCTCGACAGCCTGGCCGATTCGCTGACCGGCGCCGGCCCGTCCGATCCGGAGGCCGAGCCGCTCAAGCGCGAGCTCGCGGCCCGCGGCCTGCCGCCCCGCCACGCCCTGGAACTCCTCGACGCGTTCCGCATGGACGCCCGCAAGAGCCGATACGCGGATTGGGATGAGCTGATCCACTACTGCCGCTTTTCGGCCATGCCGGTGGGGCGCTTCGTCCTCGACGTGCACGGCGAGGATCCGGCCCGGGTCTACGGGGCCTCCGACGCCATCTGCGCGGCCCTTCAGGTGATCAACCACCTTCAGGATTGCGGCAAGGACTACGCCGCCCTGGACCGGGTCTACCTCCCGCAGGATTGCCTGGATCGGCACGGCGCCACGGTGGCGATGCTCGGCGAGGCCAAGGCGCCGCCGCAACTCCGGGCGGTGATCCGCGACCTGGCGCAGAGATGCCTCGACCTCCTCGACGAGGGCGCGGTCCTGCCGGATCTGATCGACGACCTGCGCCTGTCGCTGGAGATCGCCGCCATCCACCGCCTCGCCGTGGTGCTGAGCCGGGGCCTGCTGGAGCGCGACCCGCTCTCGGAGAAGGTCCATCACGGCAAGGCCGCCTTCGCCCTGACGGCTCTGGGTGGCGTCGCCGCCACCCTGGCACGCCGGCCCTTCCGCGGGCGCACGATCCGGGCCGCGGCTCAAGGAATCCGCTCGTGACCGCCACCGCCACGCCCGCCCAGAACCCAGAGAGCGCCGCCCCGGCGCTGCCCGCCGCCGGCTCCTCCTTCTATACGGCGATGCGCCTGCTGCCGAAGGAGCGGCGGGAGGCGATGTATGCCGTCTACGCCTTCTGCCGCGCCGTCGACGACGTCGCCGATGACGGCGGCAGCCGCGCCGTGCGGCAGGCCGAGCTTGACCGCTGGCGGGCCGATATCGACGCGCTCTACGCCGGCCGGCCCGCGCCGCGCGTGCGCGACCTCGTGGAGCCCGTGCGCCGCTTCGGCCTGAAGCGCGAGGATTTCCAGGCGGTCATCGACGGCATGGCCATGGACGCCGTCGAGGACATCGTCGCCCCCGACGCCGAAACCCTCGACCTCTACTGCGACCGGGTCGCGAGCGCGGTCGGCCGGCTGTCGGTGCGGATCTTCGGCATGCCGGAGGCGGACGGCATCCGGCTGGCGTGGCACCAGGGCCGGGCGCTCCAGCTCACCAACATCCTCCGCGACATCGACGAGGATGCGGAGCGCGGCCGGCTCTACCTGCCGCGCGAGAAGCTCCAGGCGATCGGCCTCACCGATCCGACGCCGGTCCAGGCGATCAGCCACCCGCGCATCGGCGAGGTCTGCATCTCCCTCGCCCGCGAGGCGGAGGAGCATTACGAGGCGACCTGGGAGATCATCCGCCGCAGCCCCCGCAAGGCCACCAAGGCCGCCCGGCTGATGGCGGCGGCCTATCACCTCTATCTCAAGGCGGTCGTCGACCGCGGCTGGGCGATGCCCCGGGCGCGGGTGAAGCCCGGCAAGCTCGCGCTGCTGGGCGTCGTCCTCCGGCACGGCCTGATCTGATGGGCACCGTCCACGTCGTCGGCGCCGGCCTGGCCGGCCTCTCCGCCGCCGTCGCCCTCGCGGAATCCGGTGTCCGGGTGGTCCTGCATGAGGCCGCCAAGCAGGCGGGTGGCCGCTGCCGCTCGTACTACGATCCGGCACTCGGCCTGACCATCGACAACGGCAACCACCTGCTGCTGTCCGGCAATGCCGATGCCCTGGGCTTCCTCAGGACTATCGGTGCCCCGGCCGATGCGCTGACCGGTCCGGACACGGCGGAGTTCGATTTCGCCGATCTGAAGACGGGCGAGCGCTGGCGCCTGCGGCCCAACGCCGGGCGGCTGCCCTGGTGGGTGATGAGCCCGGCGCGCCGCGTTCCCGGCACCCGGGCGCGGGACTACCTGGCGCCCCTCGGCATCCTGCGGGCGGCCTCCGGCAAGGCGGAGGGCGCGGGCGGGACCATCGGCGCGCACATGGCCTGCGAGGGCCCGCTCTACCGGCGCCTCTGGCATCCGGTGCTGCTCGCCGCCCTCAACACCGAGCCCCGCGACAGCGATGTCGGGCTGGCGGCCCGGATCCTCCGCGAGACCCTGGGCGCCGGCGGGAAGGCCTGCCGACCCCTCGTCGCCGTGGAAGGCCTGTCCTACGCCTTCGTCGACCCGGCGATTCGCTATCTCACCGCGCGCGGCTCCGAGATCCGCCTGGGCCGGCGCCTGCGCGGGCTTGAGACCGTGGACGGTCGCGTCGGGCAGCTCGTGTTCGCGGATGGCGCCGAGAGCCTCGGCCCGGAGGACGGCGTCGTGCTGGCGCTGCCCCCGTGGGTGGCCCGGGAAGTGTTGCCCGGTCTCCTCGCCCCGACGGAATTCCGCTCCATCGTGAACGCGCATTTCGCGCTCGCTCCGAAGCCCGGCAGCCCCCTCGTCCTCGGCGTCGTCAACAGTCTCACGGAGTGGCTTTTCGCCTATCCGGACCGGTATTCGGTCACGATCAGCGGTGCCGACCGGCTTCTCGATGTGCCCCGCGAAGACCTCGCGCGGCAGATTTGGGCCGAGATCGCACAGTTGTGCAACCTTGCACCGGATCTGCCCAGCTGGCAGATCGTAAAGGAGAAGCGTGCGACCTTCGCGGCGACGCCGGCAGAAGCCGCGCGGCGCTCGGGGGCCGAAACCGCCTACGAGAATCTCGTCCTGGCAGGCGATTGGACTGCGACCGGCCTGCCATCGACGATCGAGGGAGCGATCCGTTCGGGCCAGACGGCCGCGCGTTCCTTGCGCGCGGCATCGGTCGTGCGCTCTGGAACCCCAGCGCGCGGCGCAGCTTGAGGCATGGCGTCCGCCGCGAGGCGGTCGTTCGAGGCGAGGACTATGAGAGAGGCCGTAAGCAAAGTCGAGGCGCTGCAGCGCTCCAAGACGCAGGGGATCGCGCTCGAGGACGTCGAGCGCGGCGTGGCACAGGCGACGCGCGCGCTGACCGACTTGGCGCATGACGACGGGCATATCTGCTTCGAGCTCGAGGCGGATGCCACCATCCCGTCCGAGTACATCCTGTTCCACCACTTCCGCGGCACGCAGGTCCCCGGCGACCTCGAGGCCAAGATCGGCACCTACCTGCGTCGCACCCAGGGCCGTCACGGCGGCTGGGCCCTCGTCCACGAGGGGCCGTTCGATATGAGCTGCACGGTCAAGGCGTATTTCGCCCTGAAGATGATCGGCGACGACATCGAGGCGCCGCACATGCGCCGGGCACGCGAGGGCATCCTGTCCCGCGGCGGCGCGGCCAACGCCAATGTCTTCACCCGCTTCATGCTGGCGCTCTACGGCGAGGTGCCGTGGCGCGCCGTGCCGGTGATGCCGGTCGAGGTGATGTTCCTGCCGAAGTGGTTCCCCTTCCACCTCGACAAGATCAGCTACTGGGCTCGCACCACCGTGGTGCCGCTGTTCGTGCTCCAGGCGACCAAGCCCCGGGCCCGCAACCCGCGGGGCATCAGCGTGCAGGAGCTGTTCATCACGCCGCCGGAGAGCGTCCGCTCGTGGCCGGGTTCGCCCCATGCCACCTGGCCCTGGACCCCGATCTTCGGCTTCATCGACCGGGTGCTCCAGCGGGTCGAGAACCACCTGCCACGCAAGAGCCGCCAGCGGGCCATGGAAATGGCCCGTGCCTGGGTGAGCGAGCGCCTGAACGGCGAGGACGGCCTGGGTGCCATCTTCCCCGCCATGGTCAATTCGGTGCTGATGTACGAGGTGATGGGCTACCGGCCCGATCACCCGCAGGTCCGCGTCGCCTGCGACGCCATCGAGAAGCTCGTCGTCGAGAAGGCCGACGAGGCCTATGTCCAGCCCTGCGTCTCGCCGGTGTGGGATACGGCGCTGGCGAGTCACGCGCTCCTGGAAGCCGGCGGCCCCGAGGCCGAGGCCCAGGCCCGCGCCGGGCTCGACTGGCTGAAGCCCCGGCAGGTGCTCGACATCGTCGGGGATTGGGCGGCCCGCAAGCCGAAGGTCCGGCCGGGCGGCTGGGCATTCCAGTACGCCAACGCCCATTATCCCGACCTCGACGACACCGCCGTGGTGGTGATGGCGATGGACCGGGCCATGCGCCAGCACGGTCTGGTCGCCGGCATGCCGGACTACAAGGTCTCCATCGCCCGCGCCCGCGAATGGGTCGAGGGGCTGCAGTCGGAAGACGGCGGCTGGGCGGCGTTCGACGCCGACAACAACCACATGTACCTCAACCACATTCCGTTCTCGGATCACGGCGCGCTGCTCGATCCGCCGACCGCGGATGTGACCGCCCGCGTGGTCGGCATGCTGGCCCAGCTCGGCGAGACCCGGGAGACCTCCCGCGCCCTAGACCGCGGCGTGAACTACCTCCTGAACGACCAGGAAGAGGACGGATCCTGGTACGGCCGCTGGGGCATGAACTTCATCTACGGCACGTGGTCGGTGCTCTGCGCCCTCAACGCCGCGGGTGTCGATCCCGCCGATCCCCGCATCCAGCGGGCGGTGAACTGGCTGATCCGGATCCAGAATCCGGATGGCGGCTGGGGTGAGGACGCCTCTTCGTACAAGATCGACCCGGCCTTCGAGCCCGGTTCGTCCACCGCCTCGCAGACCGCCTGGGCGCTGCTCGCCCTGATGGCGGCCGGCGCGGTCGACGATCCGGCCGTCACCCGGGGCATCAACTTCCTCACCCGCACGCAGGGCGCGGACGGGTTCTGGAAGGAAGAGCGCTACACGGCCACGGGCTTCCCGCGGGTGTTCTACCTGCGGTATCATGGTTACCCGAAGTTCTTCCCGCTCTGGGCGATGGCGCGCTTCCGCAACCTCAAGCGCGGCAACAGCCGGCGCGTCCAGTTCGGCATGTGACGGCCTGCGGCCGGCCCGCAGGGCCGGCCGCGCCTCGCCGGATCGCAGCGCGTTCGACCGTTCCGACGACCGATCTGCGAGCCCGGTATTCCAGACGTGGCCTCCTCAGACAGCGACCCCGCGGGACCGGGCGAACCGCGTTCCGCGCCGGAGCCGGCCCAGACGCCGCCGCGACGTCCGCGCCGGCTTGCGGACCTGGCCGGACTGGTCCACCAGCGCGCCATGATTGATCCCACCGCACCCGTCCTGGCCGTCACCGGCCTCGCCCGCGAGCGCCGCATGGCGGCGGGGGAGGGGGTCGAGGCGGTGGGGGCCGGCGGCAACCCGCATCGCCTGCGTCACCTCCTCGACGCGCGCGTCTCCTCCGGCTGCCGGGCGGTTGTGAGCTTCGGCATCGCTGGAGGGCTCGATCCCTCTCTCAAGCCGGGTGACGTCGTCGTCGGTACCGGCGTGGTGAGCGAAGACGGGCGGCGTGCCGCCGATCTCGACCTCTCGGCGGCGCTCCTCAATCTCCTGTCCGGTTCCGGCGCGCGGGTGATCGCCGCCGATCTGGCCGGTGTCGATACGGCCGTGCTCTCCGTCGAGGGCAAGACCGATCTGCGGGCGACCTCCGGCGCGGCCGCCGTCGACATGGAATCGCACGTGGCTGCGTCCTTCGCGGGCCGGCACGGCGTGCCCTTCGCGGCGCTGCGCGTGATCTGCGATCCGGCCGGTCAGGCGCTGCCCGCCTTCGCCGCACAGGCGCTCACGGCGGACGGTGAACCCGACATTGCGGCGGTGTTCTTCGCCTTCGCCCGCGGCCGGGCACGGCTGGGGGACCTGATGCGGTTGGCCCGTGACTCCAATGCGGCCTTCGCGTCGCTTGGACGCTGTCGCGCCCGGCTCGGACCGGGGCTGGGAATACCGGCTGCGGAGCGCTGAGACGTCAGAGCCCGTTTCTGCCAGCGGACGCGAAGCAGGCCGGTTTCTCGCTTCCCAGTGCGCGCCAGGACCATCGTGAGGGACGACAAAAGGCGCCGGCCTGTTCGGCCGGCGCCAGTCGGAGGTCACCACGCGGCGGCGCGGGGGAGGGGCCCCGCGCCGGGAGGAGCCGGCCTCAGCCGTCCTTCTTGTTGAGCGAGACCGCCACGAACCGGGTCTGGCCCTTGCCGCTCTTCACCCGCATCAGCACGGCCTTGCGTCCGCTCGACTCGGCCGCCCGGATCTGCGTCGCCACATCCGACGGACGGGACACGCTCTGGCCGCCGACATCGAGGATCACGTCACCCGCCTCGATACCCTTGGCGGCAGCCGGCCCGTCGGGATCGACCTGCACCACCGCAACACCCTGATCCGACAGACCGACATCGCCGGCCGGAGCGAGCTGCAGGCCGAGCCGCGGCTGGCCGTTGTTCGAATCCTCGTCACGGCTCGCCATCTTCGTGCCGTCGGTCGGCATCGTGCCCAGCGTCACCGTGGCGGTGTCGGACTTGCCACCACGCAGGTAGCTCAGCTCGACCTTGGCGCCGGGCTTCATGCCGGCGATCCTGCGCGACAGCTCGCGGGCGCTGTCCACCGTGTCGCCGTTGACCTTCTCGATCACGTCACCGGCCTTCAGCCCGGCCTTGGCCGCGGGGGTGCCGTTCTCGGCATGGTCGACGAGCGCCCCCTTGGCCTTGTCGAGGCCCAGGCCCTCGGCGATGTCCTGCGTCACGGGCTGGATCTGGACGCCCAGATAGCCGCGGGCGACCTTGCCGTCGGTCCGGAGCTGATCGACCACCGCCTGAACGGTCTCGGCCGGGATCGCGAAGGCGAGGCCGACGCTACCGCCCGACGGGGACGCGATGGCGGTGTTGACGCCGACGACCTCGCCGTTGACGTTGAAGGTCGGGCCGCCTGAGTTGCCCTTGTTGATGGGCGCGTCGATCTGCAGGAAGTCGTCGTACGGACCGGCGCCGATGTCGCGGCCGCGGGCCGAGACGATGCCGGCGGTCACGGTGCCGCCGAGGCCGAAGGGGTTACCGATCGCCACAACCCAGTCGCCGACCTGAGGCGCGGATTTGCCGAACTGCACGTAGGGGAAGTTCGAGCCCTCGGTGATCTTCAGCAGAGCGACGTCGGTCTTGGGATCCTTGCCGATGACCTTCGCGTCGAGGGTGCGGCCGTCGTCCAGGGTCACCTGCACGGTCTTGGCGTGATCGACGACGTGGTTGTTGGTGACCACGTAGCCGTCGGCCGAGATGATGAAGCCGGAGCCGACCGCGCCGCGCGGACCCTGGCGCTGGGGCTGCATCCCGCCGGGGCCGTTCTGGCCGAAGCGCTTGAAGAACTCGCGCAGCTGCGGCGGCACATTCTGAAGGTTGCGGCCCTGGCTCGGGCCGTCATCGTCGTCGCTGCTCGCGGAGTCGTCGAGCTTGACCTTCACCGAGACGACGCCCGGCTTCACCTTGTTGACGATGCCGGCGAACGAGCCCGGCGGATGCTCGGGGGCCTCGATCGGGGATTTCGGAAGGGCCTGCGCGTAGGCCGGAGTCGCACTCGGCAGATAGCCGCTGCCAATGGCACCGCCGGCGATCAGCGCCGCCGCCGCCACGGAGGCGAGGGCGCGGCGCGAGGTGCGGCCAGTGGGACGGGTCTCGGTCATGGGGGCTCAACCTCTCGAAACTGATCGGGACGACGCCTGCGGTCGCGGCCGTCGATGGGATCTGTCTAGAGAGCGCCGCCTGACCCGGGCGTGGCGGTCAGATTACCGTTTGGACAGGTGGCCAAGCGGTCGCGGAGCCCCATCGCGATCCCGGCGGTGGCCTGCGATCGGAAGAGTGCGACGCCTCGATGCGGCACGGGACAGGCCCAGGCCTGTGCTGTCCGACACCGCGATTTCCGAGGGGCGGCCTTAAATCCCGCTGAGTTCGGCAGGCCGGCATAAGTTTCGGCGTTGCTCGATCCCAGTGTTCAGGCAGAGGGGATTGCAATGAAGACGCTGTTGGCCGCCGCCATGTTCTTCGGGCCGACTGTCGGCGCGCTGGCGGCCGACTCGTACGCGGATTACCGCGACTACTTTGACGCGAAGCCCGCCGTGGCAGATCACGCGCCGCGCGGCGGGTCCAAGAGGACATACGGGGTCGATACGCGCCGCCCCGGCGACGATCGCACCGCCAAGTCGGCGCCCCACCTGCGGCCCGGCTACTGGAACCAGGCCGGCGGCTATGTTCCGCCGGACTATTCCACGCATCCGCGGGCCGCGTCGCAGGACGGGTTCTGGAGCCCGAACGACGCGTCGGCCGCCAACTGGGCCGGGCCGCGGGCCTTCACCGGCACCCTCGGCACCCGCCGCTGACGCTTGGCCGTCCGGGTGACGGCGCGCTGCCGGTCCCGCCGGCGCAGGGCGCCGAGCCCGGGCCTCAGCGGCCCGGGACGGGCGCTCAGTCCCCGCTGAGCCGGACCAGAGCCTCCTCGATCTTCACCAGCCGCGCCGCCTCGCTGTCGCGACGCTCCCGGTTCTCCTCGATGATCTCCTCGGGCGCCCGGGCCACGAAGTCGGCATTGCCGAGCTTGGCGTCGATCTTCTTGATCTCGCCCTGCGCCTTGCCCTGCTCCTTCTTCAGGCGGGCGACCTCGGCGGCGAGATCGACGACGCCTTCCAGGGGCAGTGCGGCGACGCTACCGCGCACCAGCAGCTGAACCGAGTTCTTCGGCGGCGCCTCCGCGAAGGTGATGTCCGACAGGCGCGCGAGGCGCAGCAGCGTGTCCCGCCATGCCTCCACGCGCGCCCGGACCTCCGGGGCCGCGCCGACCATCACCAGCGGGATCTGCGCGGCGGCCGGGACATTGGTCTCGGACCGCGCCGAGCGGATCTGGCTGACGAGATCGACCACGAACCCGACCTCGGCCTCCGCGGCCGCATCGGCGAGGCCGCCGAGGTCCGGCCAGGAGGCCAGGGTCAGGAGGCCCCGCTCCGGCAGCTCGGCCCCCTTGATCGCCCACAGCTCCTCCGTGAGGAAGGGCATGAACGGGTGCAGCAGCTTGGCGACCTGATCGATCAGGAACGCCACGCTCGCCTGTGTCTCGGCCCGAATCGCGGGGTCGACGCCCTCGCCCTGGAGCACGGGCTTGGCGAGTTCGAGATACCAGTCGCAGAAGATGTTCCAGACGAAGCGATAGGCGGCCGCCGCGGCGTCGTTGAAGCGGAAGGCCTCGAGGGCACCCGTGACCTCGTCGACTGCGCGCGCGGCCTCGGTGAGCGCCCAGCGGTTGATCGCGCCGGTGGCGGAGCGCGGATCGAAGGCCGGGTCCAGGCGGCAGCCGTTGAGCTCGGCGAAGCGGGCGGCGTTCCAGAGCTTGGTCGCGAAGTTGCGGTAGCCCTGGACCCGGTCGGTGGACAGCTTGATGTCGCGGCCCTGGACGGCCAGCGCACAGAGGGTGAAGCGCAGGGCGTCGGCGCCGACCTGATCGATCAGCTCCAGCGGATCGACGACGTTGCCCTTCGACTTCGACATCTTCGCCCCCGACGCGTCCCGCACCAGGGTGTGCAGGTAGACCGTGTCGAAGGGGGCCCGGTCGGTGAGGTGCAGGCCCATCATCATCATCCGGGCGACCCAGAAGAACAGGATGTCCTTGCCGGTCACCAGGGTGTTGGTCGGGTAGAAGCGGCCGAGTTCCGGGGTCGAATCCGGCCAGCCGAGGGTCGAGAACGGCCAGAGGGCCGAGGAGAACCACGTGTCGAGGACATCCTCGTCGCGGGTCAGCGCGACGGAGCGGCCGTGCTTCGCCTCGGCCGCTTCCAGCGCCTCCGCCTCGCTCTCGGCGACGAAGATGCCGCCCTCCGCGTCGTACCAGACCGGAATCTGGTGGCCCCACCAGAGCTGGCGCGAGATGCACCAAGGCTCGATGTTGGTGAGCCACTGGAAGAAGATCTTCTCGTAGTTCTCGGGCACGAACTTGGTCTGCCCGTCGCGCACCGCCTGGAGGGCGCGCTCCGCGAGCGGCTTGACGTTCACGTACCACTGGTCGGTCAGGTAGGGCTCGATGACCACGCCGGACCGGTCGCCGTGCGGGACCGCGTGGGTGTTCGCCTCGGTCGCGCGCAGGAGCCCGCGCGCCTCCATCAGCGCGACCACCGCCTTGCGGGCCTGCGCCCGGTCGAGGCCGTGGAGCGCCAGGGCCTCCGGCTCGGGCGAGGTCCCGTCGAGGAAGGCCGCATTGCCCTCGAGCAGCATCCGCCCCTCGGGGTCGAGGACGTTGATCACGCCGAGCCCCTGGCGGCGGCCGACATCGAAATCGTTGAAGTCGTGGGCGGGGGTGATCTTGACCGCGCCCGTCCCCTTTTCCGGGTCCGAGTAGGTGTCGGCGACGATCGGGATCAGCCGCCCGACCAGCGGCAGGCGCACGCGCTTGCCGACCAGCGCCGTATACCGCTCGTCCTCGGGATGGACCGCGACGCCGGTATCGCCCAGCATCGTCTCGGGACGGGTGGTCGCCACCGTGATGACCGCCCCGGTCTCGGTTCCGCTCTCGTCGACGACCGGATAGTCGAAGTGCCAGAGATGGCCCTTCGTCTCGATCTGCTGGACCTCCAGGTCCGAGATCGCGGTCTGGAACTTCGGGTCCCAGTTCACCAGCCGCTTGTCGCGGTAGATCAAGCCCTGCCGGTGCAGGTCGACGAAGGTCTTGAGGACGGCCCGGCTCAGGCCCTCGTCCATGGTGAAGCGCTCGCGGGACCAGTCGCAGGAGGCGCCCAGCCGCTTCAGCTGGTTGACGATCGCGCCGCCGGATTCCGCCTTCCAGGCCCAGACCTTCTCGACGAAGGCCGCGCGGCCGATCTCGCGGCGACCGGGCTCCTGATGCTCCATCATCCGCCGCTCGACCACCATCTGGGTGGCGATGCCGGCATGGTCCGTCCCCGGCTGCCAGAGCACGTCCTTGCCGCGCATGCGCTCGAAGCGGCAGAGGATGTCCTGCAGGGTGTTGTTGAGGGCGTGGCCCATATGCAGCGAGCCCGTCACGTTCGGCGGCGGGATCACGATGCAGTACGGCGGAGCCCCGGCGCGCTCGGGCCGGCCGGCGCGGAAGGCGTCCGCCTCGGCCCAGGCGGCGGAAATCCGCGCCTCGACGGAGGTGGGCTCGAAGGTCTTGTCCATCATCGCGGGTACGGGCCGGCGCTTGTCCAAACGGGGTTGGCCCCGCTTTCGACCGTCACGCCGCTCCCGTCAACACGCGGACGGCGGCTCGCGGCCACCGTACCCAGGCCGCCGGCTCAGCGGCCGCGCGAGACCCGCTCGATCTCGGCGCGCACGAGGCGCTCGACCACGGCCGGCAGGTTGTCGTCGAGCCAGGATTTCAGCATCGGCCGGAGCATCTCCTTGACGAGATCCTCCAGGGTCCGGGCGTTCTGCGTCAGCACCGTATGGGCCAGCAGGTTGAACGCGCCGCTGACGCTGGCGTCGGTCGCCGGGGAGACCAGGGCCTCCCGCTCCGGCTCCGGTTCCGGCGCGCGCACGGCCTGGAGCACGGGCTGCGGCCGCGGTGGTGCCGGCGGTTCCGGGATCGGATCGGGCTCCGGTGCCGCGGCGACCGGGTCCTCGAAGTCGATCGCGTCGAAATCGAGCAGATCCGGAGCAGGTTCCGGCTCCGGCTCCGGCTCGACCACGCGCGGGCGCGTCACCGGCTCGGCGACCTCAGCGAGGTCGAGCACGTCATCGGGCTCCGGCGCGACCGTCGTCTCGGCGGGCTTGGCGGCCTGATCGTCGGCGATGATCCTGCGGATCGACGCGAGGATCTCTTCCATCGAAGGCTCGTGCGCCTTATCGGCAGCCTTGTCCTGGAATTTCGTGTCCGGGATCTTTGGGCTTGCTGCACTCATCGGCAGGCGCACTCGGGCATGGGAGACTGGAACGCGACCCGATCGGATCGTTGTTCAATCAGTATTCCATGCCGTTTCGTGGCGGCAAGCGTGCCCGCAACACACTCCCCGTGGAAAAGCCCTCAGCGGCCGTCCGGCGTGCGCAGACCGAACCACAGATCCTTGACCTGATCGAAGTGGACCTTGGCGCTGTAATATTCGACCGGCAGTGCCGTGAACCGCGCGGTGAGTTGCCCGATCGCCTGGACCACGCCGTAGGAGAAGATCACGCGGTCGCGTTGGGCGACGATGAGGTTCACGCGGGAGTTCAGCAATTCCTGCTGCGCATTCAGCACGTCGAGGGTGGTGCGCTGGCCGACGCGGGCCTCCTCGCGCACGCCGTTCAGCGCCACCTCGTTGGCCTGGACCTGGGCCTGGGCGGCGATGACCTGGGCCTTGGCGGCTTCCAGGCGACCCCAGAAATCGACGATCTGGGCGCGGACCTGATCGCGGACCTGATCCACCTGGATGCGCGTCTGGCCGACGGTCTCCTTCGCCTGCCGGATCTGCGCGTAGGTCTGGCCGCCCTCGTAGATCGGGATGTTCAGCCGGCCGCCCACGAATCCGACGAAGAAGCTCTGGTTCGGGCCGGTCTGGTCGTAGACCTGACTGAGGGAGCCCTGCAGGCTGACCTGCGGCGCCAGCTGACCTTCCAGCACCTTCACCTGCGATTCGGCCGCGTCGACGGCGTGGATCGCCGACACGATCTGCGGATGCTCGCGCAGGCCGATGGCGATGGCGGCGTCCAGGCTGTGCGGAACGAACCGGTCCAGAGGCCGGCCGGGCGCAAGCTGGCGCGGCTCGACACCGATATTCTGCCGGTAGATGCCGATGCTCGTCCGCAGGGCCGATTCCGCCGCGCTCACCTGCGAGCGGGCGCCCGCGAGACGGGCCTCGGCCTGGGCGACATCGGTCCGCGTCACCTCGCCGACGTTGAAGCGGTCGCGCGTCTGGCGCAGCTGCTCCTCCAAGACCTCGACGTTGTTCCGGTTGAGTTCCAGCGTCGCCGTGTTGCTGAGCACGTTCATGTACGACTGAACGGCGTTGTAGAGCACGGTCAGCTCCGTGTAGCGCAGCGTCTCGCGCTGGCTGTACACGGTCGACTCGGCGCGGCGGGTCAGGTTGTCCGTCTGGAAGCCGTTGAACAGCGTCTGCGAGACCGTCAGGCTCGCGGTGCTCGGCAGGTAGGTGGTCCGGACAGTCCGCTTGGAGGTGATGGTCTGGGCCGAGGCGATCTCAGCCGTGCTCGATGTCGCCCCGGCTCCGCTGGTCGCCGACGTGCCGGCCACGCCGGACGAGCCCGCTCCGATGTCGGTCGTGCCGACACCCGTCGTGCTCGTTCCGACGCCGATTCCGGTGCCGCCCGTAACGCCGCCCGTGGTGCCCCCGAGACCGGCTGTGCCGGTCGCCGACGTGCCGGTGCTGGCCGAGCCTGCCGCGGCCGCGGCGGTGCTGGAGCTGCGGGTCTGAAGGTACTGGACGCCGATCTGTGCCCCGAGATTGACCTGGGGGCGATAGCCCGACTGCGCGATCGCGACGCTCTCGTCGGTCGCGCGCACGCCGGCGCGGCTGGCGTTGAGGCTTGGATTGCCCTGATAGGCTTTCGCGAGCGCGCTTTCGAGTGTCTCGGCAGACGCCGGCATCGCTGCCAGAATCGCGAGCCCGGAGACCATCCCGACCAAACGGAATGTCGAGCAACTCGCTTGTGGACGTCGTGTCACGATGAACAAGCCCTTGCGGTCTCTTTCGGTTCGGATGTCCGAGACGAAAACGGCCAAGGTACGGCGTTTCGCTCGTCTCCGATCAAGCCCGCCCCACCGTCACGCTTAGCGCAAACCGGGCGCTTTGGCTCGCCTCGGCTTAGGGATGGCGGCGGAAAGTCCGGCGTTGGGGCATTAAGGTGACACATCCGGTCTCCGTTACCCCGCGTGCTGGGCCGTTACGGTAAGTGCCGTCCCGAATACGGTATCGGTGCAAATATAAATGGCTGTGGATCAGCAACGTCCGCGCGCTGCCCGAGACGGGGCCAGCTTTGCCGCCCGGGAGGGGAGCCGGGTTTCGGGCCCCGATTTGTGGCGGGAGGCGGATGTCGGGCGTCGCGTTCACCGCCCGGTTCGGGACCGGCTCGCGGGCGCGCAAGACAGGCGGCCGAGAGAGCCGCCATCCACGGCCGCCATCGACCGCCGCACGGTCGTCGCATCTCGCAGGATCCGCGACCATTCCGGCCACCGAGGGGACGTGTCACGCGGGCGGGACGACAGCGTACGGGTTGATCCGGTCGGAACAGGATTTTCCGGCGCGGGGTGTCGTCCGAATTGAGTATTCGATGGAATCGAACCTCGGCAGTAGCGTCCACTCACCGGGCCGGTTCGGTGCCGGTCGTTCGGGTCGGTGCGCGGAACGGATCCAAAGGCCCTGTAAGCCGGGGCGGCCGGCGATCCGCCGGCCACCGCCGTGCGAACATCCGGGTCCGCGGGTCGGCGGCGTGGTGGAGGGTTTCATCGTGGACGAGAACGATCCGCCCTGGGACACCGATCCCCTCTGGTATGACCGGGCGGAGTCCGGGCCGGCACCGGGTCCCGTCCTCGAATGTCTGGCGTGGCTGTTCCTGCTGGCGGTCGCCGTCGTCGCCGGGCTGGTCTGGCTCTACGGGGTTCCCGACCGCCTGTGGCGCGCGGCGAAGCGCCGGGTCCTGCGCCGCCGGCCGGCGGGCGCGAAGCGCTTCTGATCCGGTTCGGAAGCTCCGCGGCGAATGCGGGTTTCAGGCCGCCGCGATGCGCGTGACGAGCAGCGTGTATTCCAGGGCCTCCACCGGCATTGGACGGCCGAGATAATAGCCCTGCAGGAACGGGCAACCCATCGCCTGGAGGATGTGCAGGTCGTCGACCGATTCCACGCCCTCCGCCACGACGTCGAGACCGAGCAGGCGCCCGAGGCCCAGGACGGCGAGGACGAGCCCGCGCTTGTCGTCGCATGTCCCGAGCCCGGTCACGAAACTCCGGTCGATCTTGATCCGATCCGCCTTGAGCTGCCGCAGGGAGGAGAGCGACGAGTAGCCGATGCCGAAATCGTCCAGGGTGATCCGGATGCCGGCGCGCGACAGGGCCTGCAGCTTCCCCTGAACCGCGCCGATGTCGAGGGCGGTCTCCTCGGTGATCTCGATCTCGAGCATGGTGGGCGGCAGGTCGAGCAGGCCGAGGCGCTCGATGACGATCTCGTCCACCGGGACCTGCGCCATCTCCCGGGGCGAGACGTTCATCGCGACGCGGACCCCATCGAGGCCACGGCTGCGCAGGATTTTCAGCATCGCGCAGACCTGCTCAAGGATGTAGCGGAGCAGCGATTCGGTGAGGCCCGCCATCGCGGCGGCGGCGATCAGGTCCGGCGGGGCGATCCAGCCGAGCCGCGGATGCTCCCAGCGGATCAGCGCCTCCAGCCCGACCAGCGTGTGGCCATCCGCGGCGTAGATCGGCTGAAACCAGACCCTGGGCGCGTTCTCGACCAGGGCCTGCGACAGGTCGCGCTCCAGGTCGCGCCGCATCTGCAGGCCCTCGCGCAGGCCCGCATCGAACACCCGGAAGCGATTCCGGCCTCCGGCCTTCGCGGCGTAGAGGGCCTCGTCGGCGCAGCTCAGCATCTCGGTCAGACTGGGCTCCGGACCGGCATGGACGCCGATGCTGACCCCGAGCCGGCCCGCGTCGAAACCGTCGAACGGGTGTGCCACGGCCGTGATGAAGTTGGCCGCCATGACGTCGTGGGCCAGACCGGAGGTGGCGGGATCGTAAAGCACGGCGAATTCATCGCCGCCGAGCCGGGCCGCAAGGCCGTTCTCCGGCAGCGCATCCCTCAGCCGGCGCGCCACTTCGACGAGCACCCGGTCGCCCGCCTTGTGTCCGTAGACGTCGTTGACGAACTTGAAGCCGTCGAGGTCGAGCAGCAGCAGGCTGAGCGTCCCGCTGTGGAGCCGGCTTTCCGCCGCCTGGAGGAATCCCGCGCGGTTCAGCAGGCCGGTGAGGTCGTCGTGCGTGGCGCGCCACCGCATCTCGTCGACGAGGGCGCTGGCGCTGGCATGCGCTTCGGCCCGCGACCGGGCGAGGGCATGGGCCTCGTTCTTGAGCCGGCTCGCCTCGCGGAACACGGCCTGGCTCCGGAACGCGGTGTGCGTCAGCGCCATGAGATAGAGGGCGACGCAGGCCGCAAGGCAGTTCCGGTCGAAGTCACCCGCATAGGTCAGGCAGACGGAGACCGACAGCAGCGGCAGAGCGATGAAGGCGATCGGAATGCGCGCATAGGCAATCCCGTGCGTCACCGCCCCGGCGGTCACGCCGCAGGTGATCGTGAGATAGAACAGGGTCTCGGGCGAGGTGTAGCCGGCGGACAGGAGCGGCTGGCAAGCCCAGACCAGGCCGGAGAGAAACGCCGCGAGCGTGCAGACGCGCAGGTGCCGGTCGACGGAGCGCGCGGCGGTCGCGGCCAGGCTCGGCGTCATGTCGGCGGTCAGCGCGAGGCCGAGGCAGGGGATCCGACACAGCACGATCCGCAGGAGATTGACGCAGGTCGATGCCGCAAACCAGGCGGCCCCCAGGGCGCCGTGCCCGCTCCGATAGGCGACCAGGATGCTCGCCAGCCCGAGCAGCATGTTGACGGGGATGGCCGCCAGCACGGTCCCGCGCATGGCCTCGAGCTGGTCCCGCCGGACCAGCGCGTCCCACCTCGGATCCGCAGGGTCGAGAGATTCACCGGAGCCGGGTGAGCCTGGCCCGGATCTCTCCTGGTCCCAAGCGATCATCATATGTCCACTCAAAGCTGAGCGACTCATGACAGCGAATCGTTAGATATCGTTGAACGATCATCGACCACCGCAAGCGATCTCGATCTTTTCGCGCTGCGGATGCGCGGAAGCGCCGGCGCGCGGGGCATTCCGGCCGCGCCCGAAAGCACCATATCGACACCCGGGCCGCTCCCGGGCCCCGGATCGTCCATGGCCCTCACCCGCGACCTGCTCGATATCCGGACGATCTACCACGAGCCTGCCGTCCGCGACTTTCCGCTCGGCGGGGAGATCCTGGCCCGTTTCCCGGACGCCGAGCGCATCGTCGTGCCGTCGCACTGGAACATCCCGGAACTCCACGGCAATGCGGGATCGGTGGAGGATTGGGTGCGGATCAAGCGCTCGACCCTGGTCCTCGGCGTGAAGAAGGGTCTCGCGATGCGCCCCAACGGCCGGAGCGCCCATTTCATCGCGCCCTCGACCTCCAACGGCTGCGCCATGGCCTGCGCCTATTGCTACGTGCCGCGCCGCAAGGGCTTCTCCAACCCGATCTCGCTGTTCGTGAACGTCGAGCAGGCCTGCGCGGCGATCGCCCGGCACGCCGGCCGTCAGGGACGCCTGTCGGCGCCGGATCCGATCGACCCGGAATACTGGGTCTACGACATCGGCGAGAACGGCGACCTCTCGGTGGATGCGGCGGTCAGTGGCGGCGTACGCGCCCTGATCGCGCTGTTCCGCACCCTGCCCAACGCCAAGGCCTCCTTCGCCACCAAGGCCGTGAACCGCGAACTCCTGGCCTACGATCCGCAAGGCAAGACGCGGATCCGCTTCTCGCTCATGCCGGCGCGGATCGCCCGGATCGTGGACGTGCGCACCGCCCCGATCCCGGAGCGGATCGCCGCCATCGACGACTTCGTGGCCGCCGGCTACGAAGTCCACGTCAATTTCTCGCCCGTGATCCTGTACGAGGACTGGGAGGCGGACTGGCGGGCCCTGTTTGCCGAGATCGACGCGACCCTGTCCGACGCCGCCAAGGCGCAGCTCAAGTGCGAGATCATCATGCTGACCCACAATGCGGATCTGCATGCGGTCAATCTCGGCTGGCACCCGAAGGCCGAGGACCTGCTCTGGCGGCCGGACATTCAGGAGGCGAAGGTTTCCGAGGGCGGGGGCACGAACCTGCGCTACCGGGCCGGCTGGAAGGGCCGGTGGCTCGTCCGGTTCAAGGCCCTGCTGGCCGAGGCCATGCCCTACTGCACCGTGCGCTACGCGTTCTGAGGCCCCGGTCGCTGAACTTCCCGCCGCGCCCGGCGTTGCCGCGCCAGCGCAGAGGGGATCGTCCATGGGGATGCACGAAGATCATATCCGCGAGGCAGTCGCCCTCGCCGAGGCCAATGTCGAGGCCGGCGGTGCCCCTTACGGCGCGGTGATCGTGCAGGACGGCACCGTGCTGGTCCGCGCGGCCAACACCGTGCACGCCACCAACGATCCGAGCGCCCATGCCGAGATGGTTGCGCTGCGCGAAGCCAGCCGCCTGCTCGGCCGGCGCGATCTCGGCGACTGCGTGATGTACGCGAGCGGCCGCCCGTGCCCCATGTGTCACGCGGCGATGCGGCTTGCCGGCTTCAAGGAAGGCTATTTCGCCTTCTCGGCCGAGGAGGCCGAGACCTACGGCGCCGGCAGCGCGACGATCTACGCCGAACTCTGCCAGCCCCTCGATGCGCAGCCGATGCGGATCAGCCAGATCCGTCCGCCGGGCGATTCGCCCTACCCGGCCTGGAAGGCGCGCCGGACGGCCTGATCCGGCCTCGCCGGACTCAATGCGTCCACGGCGCCGTGCGGTTGAATTTGAAATTGTCGGAATAGGACAGGCCCTTGCGCTGGACCACCTTGGCCGGCTGCTCGACGCGGAAGGCGATGCCCTCGCGCTTCGCGTAGGCGACGGCCTCCGCCTCGGTGTCGAATTCCAGGCGGACCTGCTGAAGCATGTCGGAGGAGCCGTTCCACCCCATCAGCGGATCGATCTCGCGCGGGCTGGTCTGGTCGAATTCCAGAACCCACTGCTTGGTCCGGGCGAGGCCCGACTGCGTGGCATCCCGAGACGGACGGAAGATGCGGGCGCTCGGCATCGGACTCGACAAGCTCCTGATCGAATGGTCGGGGCGATAGGATTCGAACCTACGACCCCCTGGTCCCAAACCAGGTGCGCTACCAGACTGCGCTACACCCCGACTGCCACACGGCCTCAATGCCGTAGCGGTTCCGCCGGTCCCCCGCAAGGCGCGGCACGCCGGTGGCCCATTCCCCCGCCTGCGTGCTTCCGGCGCGCCTGCAGCGCCCGGACGACTTGTCAGACAAATCGCGGGACGATAGCGTCCGATTCGGGACGAGGGCCGGGCCTCCCTGCTGACGAACCAGCGTCCACCATCACTGGGGGGTGGAGGATGGGGCGTTACGGATCGCCGCGCCGGGAACACCGGCCCTCGTCGCCACCGTCGGGCCTTCGGCCATGCGGGGGCGGTTGTTGGCCCTTGATGACCCTTGCCGGCGGGCGCCGAAACCGCGACGATCGCCGCGAGCGACATGGACCTTCCCGTGTGGACACCGAGCCCGCGCTATCCCGATCCGGCGGTCGAGATCCTCGACGACGCCTTCGCCCGTTACCGGGTGTTCAACACGGCCGTGGAGCGCCTCGCCACCGGCTTCCGCTGGTGCGAGGGCCCGGTCTGGTTCGGCGACGGTCGCTACCTGCTGTGGAGCGACATCCCCAACGACCGCATCCTGCGCTGGGATGAGGAGAGCGGCGCGGTCGGCCTCTACCGGAAGCCGTCCGGTTTCGCCAACGGCAACACCCGCGACCGTCAAGGGCGGCTCGTCACCTGCGAGCACGGGAACCGTCGGGTCACCCGGACCGAGCATGACGGCGCGATCACCGTGCTCGCGGACGCGTTCGAGGGCCGGCGGCTCAACTCCCCCAACGACGTCGTAACGGCCGCCGACGGTGCGGTCTGGTTCACCGATCCGCCCTTCGGCATCGCGGGGTTCTACGAGGGCGCCCGCGCCGAGGCCGAACTGCCGCAGAACGTGTATCGGCTCGACCCGGTCACCGGCGTGCTGGAGACGGTGGCCACCGACCTCGCCGGCCCCAACGGCCTGTGCTTCTCCCCCGATGGCCGCGTGCTCTACCTCGTGGAATCGCGCGGGCGGCCGACCCGGCGGATCGTCGCCTACGACGTGGCCGGCGGCCGTGCCCTTTCGGGCCGGCGCGTGCTGATCGATGCCGGGCCGGGCACGCCAGACGGGCTGCGCTGCGACGTCGACGGCAATCTCTGGTGCGGCTGGGGCATGGGTGACGACGCCCTGGACGGCGTCATGGTGTTCAATCCCGACGGCCGGCCGATCGGGCGCATCCGGCTGCCGGAGCGCTGTGCCAACCTCTGTTTCGGCGGCCGGCACCGCAACCGCCTGTTCATGGCGGCGAGCCAGTCGCTCTATGCCCTCTACGTCGAGGTCCAGGGCTGCGCCGGCGGATGAGGCAAGGCCAGGATATCGCGGCTCGCCCGCGCCGCCGGTCGCGTGCTTGACCGGAGCGCCGCGCCGACCCACTTCCCGTCCGCCGGGGCATAACGGGACACCAGCCGATGATCGAACTCCACTACTGGCCGACGCCGAACGGCCATAAGATCACGATGTTTCTCGAAGAGGCGGGGCTTGCCTACCGCATTCACCCTGTAAATATTGGTAAGGGCGAGCAGTTTAATCCGGATTTTCTCAAGATCGCGCCCAACAACCGGATGCCGGCGATCGTCGACGATGAGCCGGCCGGCGGCGGCGCGCCGGTCTCGCTGTTCGAATCGGGAGCGATCCTGCTCTACCTCGCCGAGAAGACCGGGCGCTTCATTTCGGGGGATCTGCGCGGCCGGGCAGAGGTGCTGCAATGGCTGTTCTGGCAGATGGGTGGCCTCGGCCCGATGCTCGGCCAGAACCACCACTTCTCGCAATATGCGCCGGAGAAGATCGACTACGCGATCAAGCGCTACGTCAACGAGACCAACCGGCTCTACGGCGTCCTCGACCGGCGCCTGGCCGATCGCGCCTTCGTCGCCGGCCCTGATTATTCCATCGCCGACATGGCCTGCTATCCCTGGATCGTGCCCTACGAGAAGCAGGGTCAGAACCTCGATGACCACCCGAACCTGAAGCGCTGGTTCACGGCGATCGCCGAGCGGCCGGCCACGCAGGCGGCCTATGCCCGCGCCCCGGAGGTCAATCCCGACTACGGCAAGACCATGAGCGAGGACGCCAAGAAGGTGATGTTCGGCCAGACCGCTTCCAGCACGAAGCGCTGACCGGGACATGACCGAGGCCGCGCCTGCCCTGCCGCTGGAGGTGATCCACCGCGGCTGGAACACCTTCGGCATCGCCACGCTGACGCTGCCGGACGGGAGCACCGTTCGGCGGGCGCTGGAGGATCACGGCGAGGCGGCCTGCGTGCTGCCCTACGATCCCGTTCGGCGCGTGGCGCTGCTCGTGCGGCAGGCGCGGGTCGGCCCGGCTTTCTGGGGCGAGCCGGCCGATCTCGACGAGGCGCCCGCGGGCGGCCTCGACGGCGCCGCGCCGGAGGAGACCGCGATCCGCGAGGCGATGGAGGAGGCGGGCGTCCGCCTTCGGGATCTCGAGCCGGTGGCGCATGCCTACAGCATGCCGAGCATCTCTTCGGAGCGGCTTTGGCTCTACCTTGCGCCCTACAGCGCCTCCGACCGGGTCGGATCCGGCGGCGGCCTCCACGAAGAGGGCGAGCAGGTTCTCGCCCTCGAAGTGCCCCTCGCCACGCTGGGCGATCAGGCCCGTGCCGGTCGCCTGCCCGATCTCAAGACGCTGGTCCTGGTCCAGGCCCTGATGCTCCGAAGCCCCGACTTGTTCGCCGCATGACCTCGTCCGACACGTCCGAATCCGATGTCCTCGCGCAGATGCTGGCCTTCGCCGAGGAGGCCGCATCCCTGGCCTTGACCATGCGGGCGACGGGCCTGGACATGACCAACAAGGGCCCGGATCTCGGCCAGGCCCTGACCGAGGCCGACCTCGCCGTCAGCCAGCTGATGCACGCGCGGTTCGGCCCCGATTTGATCGAGGAGGAGACCGCCGAGGATCTGGGACAGGCGGCGGCCCGGGCGCTGCTCGCCCGAAATGCCTGGACCTTCGTGGGCGATCCGATCGACGGCACCCGACCCTTCGCGGGCGGCCTGTCGGGCTGGGGCGTGATGGTTGCGGCCTGCCGCACGGGCTGGCCCCGGAGCTGCGTGATGAGCCTGCCGGCCTGGAACGAAGACCGCTCAGCGCCGGCCCGGAGCATCCCGGCGGAGGCGACGGAGGGCATCCTGCTCGCGGCCAGTGAAGGCCGGGCCTTCTGGGCGCCGACCCGCGGCGGCCGCATGATTGCGGCGTTGCGCCCGCTCCACCGGCCGGAGCGCCGGACCGGCCATGTCGGCTGGCTGTCGGTCACGGCGCAGCGCTACACCCTGGATTACGGCTGCGGCTGGTTCCCCTGGAGCGAGGGCGGCGCGATCTCGGATGCCGCGCTCCTGGCCACGGGACGCCTCGACGCGACCCTGAGCAACAACCGCTTGTGGGACCTGGGCCCGATCCTGCCCCTGTTCGAGGCGCTGGGCTTCCGCCTGTTCCACTGGCCGGACCTCGGGGATCCGCCGGCCGCCTTCGTCGACCTGTTCGACGCTGAGCTGTCCGCTCACGACGATCTCTGGCTGGTGTGTCGGGATCGCGATCGGGCGGCCGATCTGGCCGCGGCGATCCGCCGGGCCTAGGACATCATCCCGGAGGCGGGCGCCCGGATCGCGGGACGCCCTTCGCGGACGGGACTTCGGGTCCGGACCGCGAACGGATCCGGGACGGGCGGTCAGAGCGCCGCGATCAGCGTCCGGATCCGCGCCTGTGCGGCCTTCAGCTCGCTCTCGGCCCCGGCCCGGTCGGCGGCCAGCTTCGCCAGTTCGTCTTCCTGAGCGCCCATACGGGCGAGATAGCGCCGCGCCAGTTCGCTGTCCTTGGGGACGGCGCCGAGATTGCTGCGGATGCGCTCCTGCTCGGCCTGCACCTTCGCCGCGCGCTCGCCGATCTCCTCGACGGTGCGCGTCGCCGCGGCAACCTCCGCGCGGACCTGCGACAGGGTCTTGAGCTTGCCGCCGAGGTCCGGTTCGGCGGCGAGGGAGGCCCACCGGACCAGCAGCGCCTCATCGGCATCGACGAGATCGTAGGCATCGATCTGAACGCGTTCGAACACGGCCTGGGTCTCTGCCGACCCGCCGGCGGGAACCGCGACCTTGAGGCGATAGGCCGTTGGGGTTTCGCTGTCGCGGGCGGAGGACGTGAAGGTCCAGCCATCGCGTCGGGGATGATCGATGATCACGGCCCGGGCGGCGTCCGGCGCACCCTTGATCGTGTAGGTGGTGACCTCACGGGCAATCATCGTCGCGCGTGCCACGCCGTCGACCACCGTGATCTTGGTCAAGGCCTCGCTCGGCTTCGTCTCCGCCTGGACGGCGACCTTCCGGTCGACGGCGAAGCTGGCCAGCCGCTGCTCGCCGACGGGGGTCGCGGGCAGGCGCGCATCCCCGAGGTAGCCGGCCTTGCGGTCGTAGAGGGTGATGAGACCGGCGGGCAGCATCGCGGCGGTGCCGTTGCGGATCCTGAGGGCCGCGATCGGATGGATTCCCTGACCCGGTTTCCAGAGGGCGATCCGCTCGGCCTCGATCTCGGTATCGATGAACGGCACGGACAGCGTGCCGCCGGCGCGGAGATCGACCGGATGCGGCAGCGTGAAGTTGGCCGACACATCTCCCTCGCTGGCCCCGGCACTCGCCGTCGCGGCCGCCGCCTCGTAGCCGGATTCCGCAGCGTCCAGGCGCGCGTCGAGGCGCGCCATCGGAGCCGGAAGGGGCACAGCGGCAGCGGGCGCCGCGGGGGCACGCAGACGGGACAGCGTCTTCGGGGCGACCGTGCCCTGGTCGAGATCGGGCATGCCGACATCGTCGACCATCACCGGCGCCTCCGGTCTCGTGCGCCAGTAACGCCGGTGCAGGCGCTGGAGCAGCGCCACCGGCGATCCGGACGACAGGGTGACGTCGACGCCCTTCCAGTCCGCGCCGAGGGCATTCTCGAGGACCGCCCAGGCCTGCAGATTCGCCCGGCCTTCGCCGCCGTCGACGATGCGATAGCTCGTCTTCCAGACGGGCGCGGCGACGACGTAGGTCAACCGGACCTCGCGCCGGCCGCGTCCCGCGACATCGATCTCGACCCGGTGGGCATCGCCGACCTTGGCCTTGCCGGCCGCGTCGACGGCCGCGGCGATCCTGGCCGCCATGACCGGATCCTGGATCGTCACGGTCGCGCCGTCCTCGATCGGCACGGATTCGAGCGTGCCCGACCCGGTCAGCACGGTCAGGATCGCGACCTCGCCCGCCTCGGTTCCGGCATTACGCTCGGATACGCCGAGCACCCGACCTTCGAGCGTGCGCCCGGCGCTCTGGATCTTGACTGGAATGCCCTGCAGCTTCCCCACGAGGCGCGCCGGCGCGGACAGATCGTCCGCGGTGAACGGCATCGTCCGCAGCGTCTCGTCGACCTGATCCACCCCGTCCAGACGCAGGGCACCGACGGTGCCGAGCGGATCACGCACGACGAGGCTCTTGAGGATATCGTCGATCTGCTCGGGCCTGACGTTGAGCCCGATCGTCGTATCGCCGTCGACCGCATGAACCAGGGTCACTTCGGCAAGGCCGCCGCTCGAAAGGGTGACGGCGCGGATGCCGTCGGGGGCTGCCATCAGGGGCGGCGCGGCTGCGATCATGGACAACAGGGCTCCGGCTAAGATCAGATGCGATGGGATCAATTCGCCTGTCTCCCGTCAGGGGGCACGCCGCCGAGCACGAGGCCACTCTGGCCGACCGTGCGCCGTCCGGCAAAGGCTGCGTGACGCCCGCGGCCGCAAACCGATCGCGGTCGGAACTCGCCTGCTGTCCGGACCGGAGCACGCCCCCATGCGGCACGGATGCCGCTGAACGAATGCGCAGTGCCTCGTCGACATGCTGCGGCCCGCGGCTGCACGCTAGCGTATCCGGCTGTCTGTGCTCCCGTTCCAGAAGGCGATCGGATCGACGGCCTCGACGAACTCGTCTTTCTTCGATGCGGAGACCCGCATCTCGCAGCCTGCGGTGCCGCCGTCGGACGCGGCGTCATCACCGCACGGAACGGCACTCAAACGCAGGACGACGTCGGCCATAGCGCTGCCGTTGACGGCCCGCCGCGTGATGACATCGGGCTCGTGCGTTGCCGCCTCGGATCCGCAGGAGGCCTTGGCCCTGGTGAGGGCAGCCGCGACGGGCGGCGGGTGATGGTCCGCCGCAGCGACGCGGGGTTCGGCGAGAATCAGGGCGGCGTGGGCGCGACGCATGCCGCCAGGATCCCCAGGCCCGTCCGCGCTGTCCAGGCAACTAGCTCATCGTGACGCTGGCGGCCGATACGGCACGCGTCGTCACTCGGGATCGCGATCGCGTCGCGAGGGCCGGTGGAACGAAGCCGAGACGGAAAAGGCGGCGCACCCTGTGTGGGCGCGCCGCCCGATCGTCTGTCTCAGGATCAGTTCAGCGTCGCGTTGACCGGCCGCCGTTCGGCTCCGACCGTGACGTCGCCGATCATCAGGCCCAGCGCGCCCAGGCGGACCGGCACCGTCTCGCCGTCATGGATCTTGCCCGAGAGCACCAGCTCGGCCAGCGGATCCTGGACATTCTTCTGGATCACCCGCTTGAGCGGCCGCGCCCCGTAGGCCGGGTCGTAGCCCTTGTCGGCGAGCCAGGTCTTGGCCTCCTCGTCGACCTCCAGGGTGATCTTGCGCTCGTCCAGCAACTTCTGCAGCCGCCCGAGCTGGATCTCGACGATCGCCCCCATCTCCGACCGCGCCAGGCGGTGGAACAGGATGATCTCGTCGACCCGGTTCAGGAATTCCGGCCGGAAGTGGCCCCGCACCACGCCCATCACCTCGTCGCGGACCGCGTCGGTGTCCTCGCCCGCAGGCTGGTTCACCAGATACTCGGACCCGAGATTCGAGGTCATGATCAGCAGCGTGTTGCGGAAGTCGACCGTCCGCCCCTGGCCGTCGGTGAGTCGCCCGTCGTCGAGAACCTGCAGTAGGACGTTGAACACGTCCGGATGCGCCTTCTCGACCTCGTCGAACAGCACGACCTGATAGGGCCGGCGCCGCACGGCCTCGGTCAGCGCACCGCCTTCCTCGTAGCCGACATAGCCGGGAGGCGCCCCGATCAGCCGGGCGACCGCGTGCTTCTCCATGTACTCCGACATGTCGATGCGCACGAGCGCCGTGTCGTCGTCGAACAGGAAGCCGGCGAGCGCCTTGGTCAGCTCGGTCTTGCCGACGCCCGTGGGGCCGAGGAACATGAACGAGCCGATTGGCCGGTTCGGATCCTGAAGCCCGGCTCGGGCGCGCCGGACCGCGGTCGAGACTGCCTCCACCGCCTCGCGCTGGCCGACGACGCGCTTGGCGAGCGCCTCCTCCATGGCCAGCAACTTCTCGCGCTCGCCCTCCAGCATCTTGTCCACCGGCACGCCGGTCCAGCGGGAGACGACCCCGGCGATGTGGGCGGGGGTGACGGCCTCCTCCATCATCGCGTCGCGGCCGTTCTCCGACTTGGCATCGGCCTTGGCCTCGATCTCGGCGAGCTGCTTCTCCAAGCCCGGGATGACCCCGTAGGCGAGCTCGCCCGCGCGCTGATACTGACCCTGGCGCTGCGCCGCGGCGAGCTCGTTGCGGGCCTCGTCGAGCTTCTTTTTCAAGGTGGCCGCGGTGCCGAGCTTGTCCTTCTCGGCCTTCCAGCGGGCGGTGATCGCCGCCGAGCGCTCCTCCAAGTCGCCGAGTTCCTTCTCCAGCCGGACCAGCCGGTCGCGGGAGGCGGAATCGGTCTCCTTCTTGAGCGCCTCGGCCTCGATCTTCAGCCGGACGATCTCCCGGTCGATGTTGTCGAGCTCCTCGGGCTTCGAATCGACCTGCATGCGCAGGCGCGAGCCGGCCTCGTCCATGAGGTCGATGGCCTTGTCGGGCAGGAACCGGTCGGTGATGTAGCGGTTCGAGAGCGTCGCCGCCGCCACCAGGGCCGAATCCTGGATGCGCACGCCGTGGTGCTGCTCGTACTTCTCCTTCAGGCCGCGCAGGATCGAGACCGTGTCCTCCACGGTCGGCTCCGACACGAAGACCGGCTGGAATCGCCGGGCGAGCGCTGCGTCCTTCTCGACGTGCTTGCGGTACTCGTCGAGCGTGGTCGCGCCGACGCAGTGCAGCTCGCCGCGGGCAAGCGCCGGCTTCAGCAGGTTCGAGGCGTCCATCGCCCCGTCCGCCTTCCCGGCGCCGACCAGCGTGTGCATCTCGTCGATGAACAGGATGATGCTGCCCTCTGCCGCGGTGACCTCAGAGAGCACGCCCTTCAGCCGCTCCTCGAACTCGCCCCGGTACTTCGCGCCCGCGATCAGCGCGCCCATGTCGAGGGCGAGCAGGCTCTTGTCCCGGAGACTCTCCGGCACGTCGCCGTCGACGATGCGCAGGGCCAGACCCTCGACGATGGCGGTCTTGCCGACGCCGGGCTCACCGATCAGCACCGGATTGTTCTTGGTGCGCCGGGACAGGACCTGGATGGTCCGCCGGATCTCCTCGTCGCGGCCGATCACCGGGTCGAGCTTGCCGTCCCGGGCGGCCTCGGTGAGGTCGCGGGCGTACTTCTTCAGGGCGTCGTAGGCGTTCTCGGCCGAGGCGTTGTCGGCGGTGCGGCCCTTGCGGAGCGCGTTGATCGCCGCGTTCAGCGAGGCGGGGGTGACACCCGCCGCCTGGAGCGCGCGGCCGGCCTCGGAATCCTTCTCCACCGCCAGGGCGAGGAGCAGCCGCTCCACCGTGACGTAGGAATCGCCCGCCTTCTCGGCGGCCTTCTCGGCGGTGTCGAACAGGCGCATCAGCTCGCGCGTCGCCTGCGGGGCGGCCGCGTTGCCGGAGACCTTCGGCTGCTTGGCGAGCCACTGCTCGGTCTGAGCCAGCGCCACCCGCGACTGCCCGCCCGCGCGGTCGATCAGGCCGGCGCAGAGGCCTTCCGGATCGTCGAGCAGCACCTTGAGCAGGTGACCCGGCTGAAGCTGGGGATGTCCCTCGCGCATCGCGAGGTTCTGAGCCGCCTGCACGAAGCCACGGGCGCGCTCGGTGTACTTTTCGAAGTTCATGCACAACCCTCCCGTACCGGCATCCGCCGCCCGATGAGAGGCGCGGCGCCACCGAAACGTCGCCCTCCGGCTATCCGCCGCGCGAGGGCCCCGGCGCCATTGGCGGCCGCCGGTGATCCCGATGTGGTGTTGCAATTGGGCACCACAAGGGGCGATGAGGCTCTTGCGTGACGGATCATTTCAGGGCCACGCTTCGCGCATGACCGCATTGATTCATGTCAGCGCTCTCTACCGCTATCCGGTGAAGGGCTTGAGTCCCGAACCCGTCGAGCGGGCGGACCTCGAGACCAGCGGCTTCTTCCCGGGCGACCGGCTCTACGCCATCGAGAACGGGCCCTCGGGCTTCAACGCGGTGGCGCCCCGCCATCAGCCCAAGACGAAGTACCTGATGCTCATGCGTGACGAGGCGCTCGCCCGCCTGCGCACCCGCTACGAGGATGCTACGGCGACTCTCACCGTCGAGGGCCATGGCGAGCCGCAGGCCTTCAACCTCGACACCGAGGCCGGGCGAGAGGGGCTTGCGGATCTGATGCGGCGGTTCATTCCCGCAAGCCTGCGGGGCGAACCGAAGGTGCTCGCCGCCCCGCCGCAATACCGGTTCACGGATTCCCCGACCGGCTACGTGTCGCTCATCAACCGTGCGAGCGTGGCGGCGGTGGAGGATTATCTCGGCGTGCCCGTGGACCCGCTGCGCTTCCGCGGCAACCTGCTCGTCGAGGGGCTCGACCCCTTCGCCGAACTGGAGATGGTCGGCCAGGTGGTCGAGGCGCCGAGCGGGCTGCGGCTCAAGATCACCAAGCGGACGGTGCGGTGCGCGGCGACAAACGTCGAGCCGACCAGCGGCATCCGCGACTGCGACATCCCCTGGACGCTCGACGCCCGCCTCGGCCACCGCGACCTCGGCGTCTACGCGGAGGTGATCGCCGGCGGGGCGCTGGCGAAGGGCGACGCACTGCGGGTCGTGCGGTGACGGGACCGGAAGAGCGGTCCCATAAGCCCCCGTCATCCTGAGGGGCCGGAGCGCGGCGCAAGCCTCGGATTGGGGC
The DNA here is from genome assembly GCF_040545035.1 of Methylobacterium sp. 1973. Classification (NCBI taxonomy): domain Bacteria; kingdom Pseudomonadati; phylum Pseudomonadota; class Alphaproteobacteria; order Hyphomicrobiales; family Methylobacteriaceae; genus Methylobacterium; species Methylobacterium sp. 1973. The sequence goes on along the minus strand of NZ_JBEPLA010000001.1, from coordinate 22,244 downwards.
TTCAGCCGGCCGCGCGATCCCTGGATTACGCCTTCGAGGCCCGCTTCGCGCTCACCTCAGGATGAGAGGGGCGGGGAAGCGCCCGAGCCCGCCCTCAGAGCCGCGACACGTAGGCCGCCAGATCCTTGATGTCGGCCTCGCTCAGGCCCTGCGCCGCCTCGTTCATGGCGGGATCGTAGCCGGGCCGGGCGTTCGACTTGTAGCCGGCGAGCGCCTTGGCGAGGTAGTCCTCGCGCTGTGCCCGGATCCGCGGGATCGCGTCCCGACCCGCGAGATCCGGTCCATGGCAGGAATTGCACTGGTGCTTGGCGATTAGCGCCTGGGCCCGTGTCGTCAGGGCCGCATCGGCCGGCGGCCCGGACCAGGCGGGCGGCGGCAGCGTCGCCACCGCGTCGGCGTAGCTGCGCAGGTCGTCGTCGGAGAATCCGGCAGCCACCTCGTTCATCGGCGGCGCCTCCCGCTGCTTCTCCCGGAACTGGAAGAGCTGCGTCACCACGTAGTCCGGAAGCTGCCCCCCGAGCGAGGGCACGCCCTCCGTCGCAGACATGCCCGCACCGTGGCAGCCGATACAGGGGGCGAGGCGCTCCTGCAGCGCCGCGTCCGGGGCGGCAAGCGCCGCACCCGCCAAGAGCAGCCCGCCGAGGGCAGGGGCCAGCCCGCGGATCGACCGGAGGTGGCGGCGGATCACCGGCCGTAGCTGACGCGGTAGATCGCGCCGTTGTAGTCGTCGGACACGAGCAGCGATCCGTCCTTGGCGACCAGCACGTCCACCGGGCGGCCGACATACTTGTTGTCCTGGAGGAAGCCGGTCAGGAACGGCTCCGTTGCTGCGGTCTTGCCGTCCGGTCCGGGCTTGGCCACGACCACGTCGCCGCCGAGCTTGGCGGTGCGGTTCCACGAGCCGTGCCGGGCGACGAACATCGCGTCCCGGTAGGCCTCCGGGAATTGCGTGCCGGTGTAGAACCGCAGGCCGAGGGAAGCCGTGTGCGGGCCGAGGAGCGCCGCCGGCGCGGCGAATTCCGAGCAGGAATGACCCCAGCCGTATTCCGGATCCGTGAAGGTGCCCTGGTGGCAGTACGGATAGCCGAAATGCTGCTTGCCCGGCTCCGTGAGCACGTTCAGCTCGTCGTTCGGGATGTCCTCCGAGACCCAGTCGCGGCCGTTATCGGTGAACCAGAGCTGCTTGGTCTTCGGGTTCCAGTCGAACCCGACGGTGTTGCGCACGCCGCGGGCGATCACCTCGGCGTTCTTGCCGTCGAGGTCCATGCGCCGGATCTGCGCGTGGGTGTCCGGCGGCATCACGATGTTGCCCGGGGCACCGACCGGCACGTAGAGCTTGTTGTCCGGGCCGATGGCGATGAACTTCCAGCCATGGGCCTCGTCCTTCGGCAGGTCGTCATAGACCAGGGTCGGCTTCGCCGCGCCGTCGAGGTGGTTCGCGATGTCGTCGTAGCGCCAGATCTTCGAGAGCTCGGCGACGTACAGCGCGCCGTCGTGGTAGGCGACGCCGTTCGGCCGGTGCAGGCCCGACGCGATGGTCTTCACCTCGCGCTTGCCGTCCCCATCCGCCTTCGGAAGCACCGCGTAGACCTTCCCCACCGTCCGGGTGCCCACGTACAGCGTGCCGTCCGGCGCCTGGGTCATCTCACGGGCATTGGCGAGGCCGCTGGCATAGACCTCGATCTTGAAGCCCTCCGGCACCTTCAGCTTGTCGAGCGGCAGCTTGGCGACCGCGGCCGCCAACGGCGGCCCCGCCACCGGCGCGAGCTTGGCTGCGGCGCCGCCCTCGGGGCGGCCGTAGAGCGCCGAACCGCGGTCGACCTGGACGCTGGGCGGCGGGGCCGCGGTGGCGGCCGTCTCCTGTGCCGCGGCGCGGCCGTGGTCCATCAGGCCGAAACTCAGGCCGGCGAGGGCCGCGGTGAGGCTGCGGATCAGGATCGGCTGGCGGATCGGCGTCATGGTGTCTCCCGGTGGGGACGGTCTCACGGACCGCCCGCTCGCTCTGCACTCTTTATTCAACGGTCGGCTGGAGAGCGCGACCGGGATTGGGGGCGCCGAGGCGACACTCGGCGGCCGCCGTAACGCGGCCCGGGATTACGCGCGCTGCCGTGTCCTCCGCGACCGACGTCGGCTGCCGTGTCGGCTCACCTTGCGTTTTGGGCAATGATCTCCGAAAACGCCCCCCGTCCGGGAAGCTTAGGCTTGGCCGGGGCTGCCGGCCGTCCGCCGGAGCCCGGCCGACGCGGCGTTCCGATCCGGTTCGAGGACACGTATCGATGATCGATTACGCGCAGGCGCGGCGGATGATGGTCGACTGCCAGTTGCGGACCTTCGACGTGAACGACAACACGGTGCTCGATGCGTTCGACACCGTGCCCCGCGAGGACTTCGTGCCGAAGGGCCGCGAGCCCTTCGCGTATATCGACCAGACCCTGAGCCTCGGTGAGGCCGGCGGCGAGACCCGCTGCATGCCGGCCCCGATGGTCGTGGCCCGGATGATCCAGGCCCTGCGGATCCGGCCGGGCGTCGCCGCCCTCGACGTCGCCACCGGCACCGGCTACGCGGCGGCGGTCATGGCGCAGCTCGGCGCGCAGGTCACGGCGCTGGAATCGGTGCCCGACCTCGCCGAGGCGGCGCGCACCCGGCTCGGCGCCTCCGCACAGGTGATCGAAGGCCCGATCGCCGCCGGCGCGCCCAAGCAGGGGCCCTTCGACGTCATCCTGATCAACGGCCGCGTCGAGGTCCGGCCGCAGGCGCTGCTGAACCAGCTCAAGGATGACGGCCGCCTGGTCTGCGTGTTCGGCCCGCACCGCAACGCCAAGGTCACGCTCTTCGTGCGTGCCGGCGACGCGTTCGGGGCCCGGCCGCTGTTCGACGCGTCGCTGCCCGGTCTCGAGGCCTTCGCGGCGGAAGCCGGTTTCGCGTTCTGACACCGCGCGCCGGATCACCCCCGCCTCCGTCCTCGCGGGCGGAGCGGGTGGATTCGTGACGGGGCGCGCAGGCCGCGATCAGCCGAGCCTGTAATCCCCCAGCCGGGCCCTGCGGGCGCTCCGGCGATATGCCATGACCGAGTCGGGCCAGAGGGTGTTGTTGCGCCCGCTCGCGTCGAGGTACCAGCTGCGGCAGCCCCCGGCCTGCCAGATGCTGTCGGCCATGCGGCTGTGGATCCGGTCGACGAACCGGGCCTGGGCCTCCGGCCGGACCTCGACGGTCTTCGTCCCGCGACGCAGGGCTTTGAGACAGTCGAGGACGTGCTGCACCTGGATCTCGATCATCGAGACGACCGAGTTGTGGCCGAGCCCGGTGTTGGGCCCGAGCAGCATAAAGTAGTTGGGAAACCCCGCGACCGTGATGCCCTGGTAGGCGCCCATGCCGTCGGCCCAGGCCTCGGTCAGAGACCGGCCGCCGCGGCCGACGAGCTTCATCCGCGCAAAGGTCGCGGTCACGTCGAAGCCCGTGGCGTAGACGATCACGTCGAGGTCGTGGTGCCGTCCGGCCTCGGTGGTCACGCCGGTCTCGGTGATCCGGGCGATGCCGTCCGTCTCCAGGGTGACGTTCGGGCGCTGGAGCGCGGGGTAATAGTCGTCGGAAATCAGCACCCGCTTGCAGCCGAGCCGGTAGCTCGGCGTCAGCTTCGCCCTCAGGGTCTTGTCGGGGACCGCCTTGGCGAGATGGCGCCGGGCCAGAGCCTCGGCCTGACCGGTGAGCTTCGAGACCTTGGTGAAGCCGAGGAGCGCACGCACCTCGTGCAGCCAGAACAGCCGCGCCCGTTCGAGCCGCCGGCTGAACGGCACGCGCCGGTAGCGGCTCTTGGTGCCCTCCGCGATCGCGTGGTCGTTCTTCGGCATGATCCAGGGCGGCGTGCGCTGGAACAGGGTGAGGTGGGACGCGATGGCGGCGAGCTCCGGCACCACCTGGATCGCGCTGGCGCCCGTGCCGATCACCCCGACGCGCTTGCCCTCGAGCGCCACGGCATGGTCCCAGGCCGCCGTGTGGAAGGCGGGCCCGGCGAACGCCTCGCGACCCGGGATGTCGGGATAGGCGGGATGATGCAGCCCGCCCATCCCGGAGACGATCGCGCGCGCCGTGATCGGCCCCCGGTCGGTCTCCACGTGCCACAGGGCGCGCGCCGCGTCCCACGTGGCCCCGGTGAAGGTCGTCCCCAGCTGGATCAGGGGCATCAGCCCGTTCCGCTCGGCGGTGTCCTTCAGGTAGGCCAGGATCTCCGGCTGCGGCGCGTACATCCGGCTCCAGTCGGCCTTCGGGGCGAAGGACAGGGAGTAGAGGTGCGAGGGGATATCGCAGGCCGCCCCCGGATAGGTGTTGTCGTGCCACGTGCCGCCGATGCCGTCGGCCTTCTCGATCACCCGCAGCGGGCCGATGCCCGCCTGCCGGCACCGGATCGCCATCGCGAGCCCCGAGAAGCCCGCGCCGACGATCAGGACGGCCAGGGTCACGGACGCGGTCTCGGACGCGGTCTCGGTCATGGCAGAGGGCTCCCGGAGGGGGCGTGGGGCGCGTGCGCCTTCAGGAAGGCCGCGGCCTCGTCGAGGGAGGCCCGCGCCTCCGGCAGCATGCCGGCGGCGAATTGCCAGGCGTGGGACACGACCGGGAAGAGCTTGAGTTCGGTCTCGACGCCGGCCGCGCGGGCCCGCTCGGCCATGCGGACGGAATCGTCGCGCAGGACCTCGCGCGCGCCGACATGGAACAGCAGCGGCGGGAAGCCGGTCGGGTCGCCGTAGATCGGCGAGATTCGCGGATCGGCCGGATCGGCGCCGCCCAGATACATCGGCCGGATCGCCGCGAGGGCCTGCGGGTCGAACATGGCATCGCGCCATGCATTGGAAACCCGTGACCCGTCCTCGGAGACGAAATCCGTGGCCGGGGAGAAGAGCGCCGCCGCCCAGGGCATCGGCAGACCCCTGGCGCGGGCTTCGCCCATCAGCACGAGGGCGAGGTTTCCGCCGGCCGATTCCCCCGCCACGCAGGCGGCGCCCTCGGCGCTGAACGCCGCCCAGACCGCCGTCACGTCGTCGACCGCCGCGGGGAACGGATGCTCGGGGGCGAGGCGGTAATCGGGGGCGAAGATCGTGAAGCCCCGGTTCGCGAGGGCGCCCGTGACGGGACGGTGCGTCCGGGGCGAGCAGGCGATGAAGCCGCCGCCATGGATGTAGAGCATCCGCCGGCCGGGACCCGCCTTCGGCCGGATCCACTCGCCTTTGACGCCGCCGACGATGCCCGGCTCGTAGGTCACGCCCTTGGGGTCGGGGAAGGCCGGCGCCTCGAAGATGCGGCGGAACGCGGCCACGTCCCGCGCCCGTGCCAGAGGCCCCCGGACCCGGCTTCGGACCATGTAGGCCCCGAGATACGCACGCAGGCTCGCCATCTCAGAGCGCCCCTCCGGACAGACGCACGATCGTCTTCCAGTAGCCCACAGGCATCAGCCGCTGGATCAGCGCGGCATTCTTGGCGTCCTTGCCGACGACGATCCGGGGCGCCCGGGCCTCGATGCCGCGGATGATCGCGGCGGCCGCGTCGGCGGGCGCCAGGGTCAGAAGCTTGCCGAACGCCTCTCGCGCCTTTTCGTCCTCCACGGACGCGCGCTTCGCCGCCTCCGGATCGGTCGGCGGTCGCCGGCCGCGGGCGTTGCGCGAGATGGCGGTGGCGACGCCGCCCGGATGGACCACCGTCACCCCGAGTCCGGTGCCGGCATATTCGTGCCGCAGGGCCTCCGAGAAGCCGCGCACCCCGAACTTGCTGGTGCTGTAGGCGACCTGACCCGGCGGCGCGATCAGCCCGAACAGGCTCGACAGGTTGACGATCTGCGCCGCCGGCCGGGCACGCAGCATCGGCAGGAAGGCGTGGCACATCCGCACGACGGCGCGCAGGTTGATGTCGAGCAGCCACTCGAAATCGTCGAGATGCGTCTCGTCGAACCGGCCGCCGAGGGCGACGCCGGCATTGTTGATCAGAATGTCGAGATGCCCGGACCGTTCTGCGACCCAGTCCGGCAGCGCGCGGATCCCTTCGGCATCCGTGAGATCGAGGACGCGGGTCTCGACCGAGACGCCGCGGATCTTGCCGGCGGTGGCCGCCAGCCCGGTCGCGTCCCGGTCCACGAGGAGAAGATTGCAGCCCTTCGCGGCGAGGCCTTCGGCCAGGGCCGCACCGATACCGCTCGCCGCGCCGGTAATCAGGGCCACCGCGCCCGCGAGTTGGAACCGCTGTGCCAAACCGCGCCTCCCCGTATCGTCGACCTGGATCCGTCTTCAGGGGGATAGGCTCGGCCGGCCTGATTGTCTAGGGTGAACACCCTAGACGAGGATGGGATCATGCCGCGGGGCGAGGGCCGCAGGTTCGACTTCGATGTGGAGGCCAGCCCAGAGGCCGGTCCTGCCGTGCCGATCCCGGATACGCGCACGCGAATTCTGGCAGTCAGCCTCGCGCTGTTCAACGCCCGCGGGCTCGGCCGTGTCACGACGGCGGAGATCGCGGCCGCGGCGGGGATCCGCGAGGGCAATCTGCAGTATCACTTTCCGCGCAAGAGCGGCTTGGTCGAAGCCGTGTTCGCCGCCTTCGAAGCGGAGGCCCTGGCGGTGGCCGGCCGCATGCCCGCCGACCCCGCCGCTCCGGAAGCGCTGCTCGGCTACCAGCGGGCGTGGTTCGACCTGATCTGGCGCTACCGCTGCATCTACCGCGACGGGATCGCCATGGTGGACATCGCCCCGGCATTGCGCCCGCGGATCCATGCCCTGCGGGCCGAGACCCAGGCGCTGGCCCGCGGTGTCTTCGAGGCGGCCGTGCGGGCGGGACGGCTGCGGATCGCACCGGAGGCCCTCGGGCGGCTCATCGACAATGCCTGGATCGTGTCCAGCCACTGGATGAACCATCGCCTCCAGGGGGGCACCACCCTGACGGAGGCCGATCTGGACTGGGGCTTCGCGCAGCTCCGCGACCTGTTCGCCCCCTATCTCGCACCGGACAGCCCGGATTGACGGCGTCTGGCCTGAACCTTCCATACGCTCCGGCCAAGCTCGGAGCCGAAGGACACGATGCTCGACCGCCTGATCCATGCCGGCCTCAGCCTTCTGGTGCTGCTCGCCGTCGCCATCCTGTTCTCGACCAATCGGCGGGCGATCCGTCTCCGCGTGGTGCTCGCCGGGCTGGCCCTGCAGGTGGGGCTCGGTGCTCTGGTCCTGTTTCTTCCCGCCGGGCAGGCCGCGCTGCGGGCTGTCGCCGACGCGGTCGTGACCGTGCTGTCCTACGGCGATCGCGGCACCGCCTTCCTGTTCGGCGGTCTCGTCGAGCCGAGGATGTTCGAGCTGTTCGGCGGCTCGGGCTTCATCCTGGCGCTGCGGGTCCTGCCGCAGATCCTCTATGTCTCCGCGCTCATCGGCGTGCTCTACCATCTCGGCGTGATGCAGGCGCTGGCTCGCCTGCTCGGCGCGGCGCTCCGGCGCATTCTGGGCACGTCCCCCATCGAGTCGTTCTCGGCGGTGATCACCATCGCCATCGGCCAGAGCGAGATTGCCGTCGCGCTGCGCCCGTTCCTCGCCCTGCTCACCGGGGCCGAGTTGTTCGCCGTCATGTCGAGCGGCGCCGCGTCCACGGCAGGATCGATCCTGGCGGGCTACGCGGCCCTCGGCGTGCCCATGACCTACCTGCTCGCCGCCTCGGTGATGGCGATCCCGGGGGGCCTCGTCTACGCCAAGATCCTGATGCCATCGACGGAGCCGACCCGGATCACCACCACCCGGGTCGAGTTCGGCGAGACGCGGGCGGCCAACATCATCGAGGCGGCGGCCGACGGGACCCAGAAGGGGCTCGCGGTGGCGGTCTCGGTAGGGGCCATGCTGATCGCCTTCGTCGGGCTGATCGCCCTGGCGGACGGCCTCTTCGGCATGCTGGGCGGATGGGTCGGGTATCCCGCCGCCTCGTTCGAGGGCGTGCTCGGCTGGGCCCTCGCCCCGCTGGCCTGGCTCCTCGGCGTGCCCTGGGAGCAGGCGACCCTGGTCGGCGGGGCGATCGGCCAGAAGCTCGCCTTCAACGAGTTCCTGGCCTACGCCAACCTGTCGCCGGTCCTGAAGGCCGGCACCCTCGACCCGCGCGCGCAGGCGATCGTCTGCTTCGCCCTGTGCGGCTTCGCCAACTTCGCCTCGATCGCGATCCAGCTCGCGAGCTTCTCCAGCCTCGTCCCGGAGCGCCGCGCCGAGGTCGCCCGGTACGGCCTGCGGGCGATCCTGGCGGGGACGCTGTCGAATCTCACGAGCGCGGCGATCGCGGGGCTGTTCGTGGCGTGAGGGATCAGGTGCCCGTCCGCGCCACGAGCAGCAGCGCGTTCGGGCGCGTCCGTTTCGGCACCGGCAGGCAGCGGTCGAGGACCGACCCGACGCCGTAGGCGAAGGCGAGCGCCAGCGCCCAGGACCACGTCCGCCGGAAGAAGCGGTCGCGGCAGCGGACGGGGCTGACCTTGGCCATCCAGTGAATCAGCGAATCGTGCCGGTCCATGCCGATGGCATGGACCGCCTCGGCGGTGCAGCCCAAGGTTCCGGCCAGTGCCTCGAGAGCGGCGGGCGTCCACCACGTCAGATGGTGGGGCGGCGCGTTGATGACGAAGTTCGGGATCGTGGTGTTGGGCGAGGGCCAGAGCGGCGTCCCGATCAGAATCAGGCCGCCCGGCTTGACGCAGGCCGCCAGCGCCCGGGCGAATCCCAGCGGGTCCGCCACATGCTCGATGACCTGGAAGGCGCAGGCCACGTCGTAGACCGGACCGAGGCGCGCCGCGTGCGCCTCCACGGTCTCGGCGAGGATCGTCCCGGTCGGGGCCTCGGCGGAAAAATTCGGGTCGAGGCCGGTATAGGTGGCCTCCGGCACATAGGCGCGGAAACCGCCGTGGCCGCAGCCCACGTCGAGCACCCGGGCACCCGACGGCACATGCGTGGCGGCCTGGCGGAACTCCAGGCGCTCCGTCTCCGGCCCGGCGAGCTTATCGTGCGCGGCGATCCGGCCGTAGAACGCCCGGTAGAAGGCCGCATCGCCAGCCACCGGCGGATCGAAGAAGATCAGCCCGGTCGGTGATTCCCAGAGCCGGAACGTCCCGGCGGTGCGCAGCAGCGGCCCGACATCGACGCGGCCGGAATAGTGCCAGAGCAGCGTCAGGAAGGCGGCGTCCAGGCGCTCGACGCAGCGCAGGGCGGGGGCACCGGTGATCGGGCAGGGTGGGATCGCTTGATCGGCCGAATACGCAGTGTCCGCCAAACCCGTCCTCGCTCGCTGTGCAGGCTCACATGGCCCGGTGGCGGTTCAGCGGCACGGTTTGGTGTGGCAGGTCAAGCCGAGGCGCAGCATGTCATGCGCGCACAAAAGAAAAGCGCCGCTTCGGATGAAGCGGCGCCCCAGAACGTGATGTCGACGTCTCAGTTGAACGTGTCGATCTCAGCCGACTCGTAGCTGGTGACTTCCATGCCGACGCAGATCTCGGACACGACGGGGGCGGACCAAGCCATGATTTCCTCCAAGTGAATTGACGCGATGGATGAAGAAGCCGCGATGGCCGGAGCGTCGGGCGCTCCGAACCGTGAGCGACTTAGTTGAACGTATCGATCTCAGCCGACTCGTAGCTGGTGACTTCCATGCCGACGCAGATCTCGGACACGATCGGGGCGGACCAGGCCATGGCGTTTCTCCTCGCTGTTGGTGAACTCCATATAGGCAATATCTTGGACGCAATACAAGTGAGCACAACACTTATATTTCTCATAGGGTGGGTTGCTGGCCGGCGGGGCCCGCCTGTCCGTGGCCGCGCGGCCACCCGACGGAGCGTCGTTCGGCATCGGCTGCGGATGGGCGCTGTTTCGGCTTGACGGGCCTCTTGCTCGGGCGCACGACGCACCCGCGCGACGGCGTCTTCGACGGTGCCGCGTTCCCTTTCCAGCAGCGACCAGCGAAGCGACGTGCCCGACCGATCGTGCCTGCCGTGCCCGGCCCCGTGTCGTCATCCCGCCTGAGCCGCTGAGAGGCCTGGCCGCGGGGCGATCGACGCGGCGGCCGGCCACGGCCCTGACCTAGGATGACCGGCGACGCGTCGCCTCGTAACCCACGAGGCGAGGCCATGAACGAGATCGCGCCCTTCGACACGCGAGTCGATCCCTCCGTCTTGGCCGCACGTCTTTCGGACGAACGGGCGCCCGACATCGTCGAAGCGCTGAACGACGAGGCTCCGGAGGTTGCCGCCGCCATCCTGCTCGGTCTGCCGACGGAGCGGGCGATCGAGGTGCTGGACCAGCCGGAACTCGACTGCGCCGCCGACATCATCGAGATGCTGCCCCGGGACCGGGTGGCCGGCTACCTGTCGGGCATGTCGGCCGACCGGGTCACGGACGTGTTCCGCGAGATCGAGGAGCCCGGCCGCTCCGACCTGCGCGCGCGCCTCGACGCCGAGACACGCGGCGCCGTGGACCGGCTCTCGGCCTACGGCGAGGAGACCGTGGGCTCTCTGATGACCACGGAGTTCGTCACCGTGCCGGGCACCTGGACGGTGAGCCAGACCCTGGAGCACATCCGCCACGTGGAGAAGACCCGCGAGACGATCTACGCGATCTTCGTGCTCGACCCGCGCACCCGCGCGCTGACCAAGGCGGTGCCCCTGCGGCGGCTGATCTCGGGCGATCCGAGCGACAACGTCCTCAGCGTCGCGCCGGGACGCCGGCCCCTCGCCGTCTCGCCGACGGCCAGCCGCGAGGAGGCGGCCCGACTGATCTCGAAATACGATCTTCTCGCGCTGCCGGTGGTCGACGCGGTCGGGCACGTGATCGGCATCGTCACGGTCGACGACATGATCGACGCGATGATCGAGAAGCAGACGCAGGACGTGCAGCGCTTCGGCGGCATGGAGGCGCTGCCCGAGCCCTACATGGATATCGGCTTCTTCACGATGATCCGGAAGCGCGCCGGCTGGCTGTGCGCGCTGTTCCTGTCGGAGATGCTCACCGCCTCGGCCATGCAGGGCTTCGAGGGGGAACTGGAGAAGGCGATCGTCCTGACGCTGTTCATCCCGCTGATCATGAGTTCGGGGGGCAATTCCGGATCTCAGGCGACCTCGCTGCTGATCCGGGCGCTGGCCCTGCACCAGATCCGGCTGCGGGACTGGTGGCGGGTGGCCCTGCGGGAGCTGCCTACCGGGATCGTGCTCGGGGCGATCCTCGGGGTGATCGCGGTCATCCGCATCGTCGCGTGGCAGAAGTTCGGCCTCTACGATTACGGCGAGCACTGGCCGCTGGTGGCTGCAACGGTGGGCGCGGCGCTCGTCGGGATCGTGACCTTCGGATCGCTCGCCGGCTCGATGCTGCCCTTCCTGTTGCAGCGGATCGGCTTCGATCCGGCCACCGCCTCGGCGCCGTTCGTGGCGACGCTGGTCGATGTCACCGGGCTCGTCATCTATTTCTCGGTGGCCCTGCTGATCCTGCGCGGGACGCTGCTGTAGGGGGCGTCCGGTCCGGCAAGCCTCGGCAAGACCCGATCCCTCCCCCCGACCCCCTCCCGGACGGGAGAGGGGGCCTGTTGCGGCGCCCTCGAAACGCCGGGGCGAACCAGCGGGCGGCGGCGCCGGTCAACCGGCCGCAGTCGCGGCGAGCCGCTTGCGCTGGACCTTGCCGTTGGGCGTGCGCGGCAGGGCGTCGAGGAAGCGGATTTCCCGCGGCCGCTTGTAGGCGGCGAGCCGCTCGGCGCACCAGGCCAGCAGGCCCTCCGCGTCAGGCTCGGCGTTCGGCTGGAGCACCACGAAACCGCAGATGACCGAGACGTCTGCCCGCACAGGCAGTTCGGCCACGCCGACCTCCGCCACGGACGGGTGGTCGGACAGCACCGCCTCGACCTCGTTGGGCGAGACCCGGTAGCCCATCGCCTTCATCAGGTCGTTGTTGCGGCCTTCGAACCAGAGGTAGCCGTCCGCATCGAGCCGGGCGAGATCGCCGCCGACGAACCAGTCGCCCCGCATCACCTCGGCCTCTTCCTCGGGGCGGTTCCAGTAGCCGAGCATCAGCGCCGGCTCGGTCCGATGGACGGCGAGGAGCCCGCTCTCGCCGGCCGGCAGCGGGACCGGCTCGCCCTCGACGGGCAGGATCGCCACCCGCCGACCGGGCTGCGGCTTGCCCGGCGAGCCGGGACGCACGGGAATCGTCGGGCCGCTGGAGATGTAGGTCGAGATCTCGCTCATCCCGAGCGCCTCGTAGAGGGGCTTGCCGGTGGCCTGCCGCCAGGCATCGAGCAACTCCACCGAGAGGGGCTCGCCCGCCGTGCAGCCGTGGCGCAAGCTCGACAGGTCCTGGGCGCCGAGGTCGCCGTATTTGAGGATCTGGCGGTAGAGCGTCGGGACGGCGGCGAACAGGGTCGCGCCGTACCGGGCGATGAGGCGCGGCCAGACGGCGGGGTCGCGTGGACCGTTGTAGAGCACCGCCGTCGCGCCCACCGACCAGGGATCGCTCAAGCCGACGCCCAGCGTGTAGGTCCAGTTCATGGTGCCGGCATGCAGCATCACGTCGGATTCGGTGAGGCCGAGCCAGTGGTCGCGCATCGGCCGGCGGCCGTAGGTGGCGCGGTGGGCGTGGAGCACGCCCTTCGGCCGGCTCGTCGTGCCGGAGGTGTAGATCAGCATCGCCGGGTCGTCCGCGGCGGTGTCGGCGTAGGCCGGCAGGGGCGGCCCCGCCTTCATCCGCGCGATGGCGGCGGCGTCGAGCAGGAGGCGTCCGCCCAGGGCCTCGGTCGCGACCGTGCAGCCGCCTCCGATCACCACCGCGGCGGCGCCGGAATTGTCCATGAGGAACGCCGCCTCGCCCGCGGTGAGCTGCGGCGAGGAGGGCAGGGCGACGAGGCCCGCCGCCAGGGCCCCGAAATAGACGAGGACGTAGTCGGCCTCGTTGCCCATGCGGATCATCACCCGGTCGCCGGGTTCCAGGCCGAGATCCAGCAGGCCCGCCGCGATGCCCCGCACCGCCCGCTCGACGTCGCTGAAGCTCAGCCGCTCCGCGGTGCCGTCCCCGACCATCACGAGCGCCGTCTTGTCGGGGCGCAGGCGCGCATTCTCGGCCAGGCAGTACCGCGCGGCGTTGAACCGCGCGGGCGGATGACGGTCGTTGGCAAGGCTGTCGGGCACCGGGCGCTCCCCGTATTCGGGCTTTCGGCCGGGTGTCCCGCCTGCGCGGGCGGCCGTCAACCGCGGCCGCCCAGGCCTTTGCCTCCGGTCAGGTCCGCCGCTGCGCTTGGCCCTCCTGCTCTTCGAAGCCCTTGAGCATCTTGTCGAGGGTGAGCGGATAGTCCCGCACGCGGATCCCGGTGGCGTTGTAGATCGCGTTGGCGAGCGAGGCGCCGGCGCCGCAGATGCCGAGCTCGCCGAGTCCCTTGCTCTTCAGCGGGTTCGCCTTGTCGTCGAGTTCGGGCAGGAACACCGCGTCGATCGCCGGGAGGTCGGCGTGGACCGGCACATGGTACTCGGCCATGTCGTGGTTGACGAAGTAGCTGTAGCGCGGATCGACCACCGCATCTTCCATCAGAGCCGCCCCGACCCCGAAGGTCATGCCGCCGATCGCCTGACTGCGCGCCGTCTTGGCGTTGAGGATGCGCCCCCCGGTGAAGACCCCGAGCATCCGCCGCAACCGGATCTCACCGGTATCGACATCGACCCCGACCTCGGCGAAGTGCGCACCGTAGGAGTATTGCGAGAACTTCTGCTTCATCTCGCCGGGCTTGATCTCACCGGCGGCCTCCATGCCCGACCGGGCGAGATCGGTCAGCGACTCCGTCCGGTTGCCCGAGGTCACCGCGCCGTCGCGGAACACCGCCCCGTCCGGGTTAAGGTCGCCGGCCTTGAGCAGGGCCTGCCGGAGGTTGTCGCAGGCGACGTAGAGGGCAGAGCCCGCCGACGCAGCGCCGAACGAGCCGCCGGAACCCGAGGCGAAGGGAAAGTCGGTGTCGCCCATCTCGACGCGGACCCGCTCGGGCGGCAGGCCCAGCATCTCGCCGGCGATCTGGGTGAGGATCGTATAGGTGCCGGTCCCGGGATCGGTCATGGCCATGCGCACCACCAGCACGCCGTCCGGCCCGAGACGGACCTTGGCGGCGGAGGGCATCAGCGGGTTGAGGCGGGCGGCGGCCGACATGCCCATGCCGACGAGCCAGTTGCCGTCGCGGCGGCTGCCCGCCGCCTGCCGCTTGTCCCAGCCGAACAGGCGCGCCCCCTCGCGCATGCAGGGCACGAGCTGGCGGGTGGAGAACGGGACTTTCTTCTCGGGATCCTCGACCGGCTCGTTGCGCACCCGCAGCTCGATCGGATCGACCTTCAGATGCTCGGCCAGCTCATCCATGGCGCACTCGAAGGCGAGCTGGCCCACGGCCTCGCCAGGGGCGCGCATCGACGAGGCGATGGGCATGTTGAGGTTCACGAGCCGATGGCGCGTGATCCGGTTCTGTGCCGCGTAGAGCGACCGGGTGACGTTGGCCGACGTCTCGAAGAACCCGTCGCCCTCGGCCGTGTCGGACCAGGATTCATGGCTGATCGCCGAGAGCCGCCCGTCCTGATCGGCACCGAGCCTGATCCGCTGGATCGTGTCGGTCCGGTGGGTCCCGACGTGGAACTCCTGCTGCCGCGTGAGCGCGACCTTCACGGGGCGCTGGATCAGCTTCGAGGCCAACACGGCGAGCGTCGCCTCCGGCTGAGCCTGGAGCTTCGAGCCGAAGCCGCCGCCGATATAGGGGCTCACGATCCGCACCTTTTCGGGCGGCAGCTTCAGCACAGAGCCGAGCGCCTTCTGACCGCGGTTCAGCATCTGGTTGGCGGTGTAGAGCACAACGCCGTCGCCCTCCCACGACGCGATCGTGGCGTGCGGCTCCATCTGCGCGTGGATCTGGTTGGGCGTGACGTATTCCACGTCGAGCTTCACCGGCGCGGCCGCGAAGGCGGCGTCGAAGTCGCCGAGCTTCGAATCCGGCGGCGAATTGACGGGCTTCGGCTCGTAGGCCGCCGCCAGGTTGTCCTTAAGCAGCCCCTTGGGCTTAGCCGCGTCGTAGCGGACCTTCACCAGCATCGCGGCGGCGCGGGCCTGCTCGAAGGTCTCGGCAACCACGAAGGCGACGGGCTGACCATAGAACGTGACCTTCGTCCCCTGGAGTTGCGGCCAGACCTGCTCCTTCTTCTCGCCCTGCTCGGGGACGTTCTCGTGGGTCATGACCAGGATCGTGCCGGGCGCCCGGCGGGCGGTCTCGGCGTCGATCGACGTGATGGTGCCGGCCGCGATCGTCGCCGGCACGATGAAGCCGTAGGCGGGGTTCTTCAGCGCCCGGGTCTCGTACGCGTAGGGGGCGTGGCCCGTGACCTTGAGCTTGCCTTCGACGCGGTCGAGCGGCTTCCCGACGAGCCCGTCGGCGCGGTCGTCGAGGGGCGTCCGGCCGATCGGCTGGTTCATCTCCATGGGGACGGTCCTTGATCGGGGGGCTTAAGCGCGGGTCGCCTGCGCCACCACGGCGCGCAGGGTCCGCCGGGTCAGCGGAATCTTGAAGTCGTTGCTGCCGTAGCCGCGGGCACCCTTCAGCACCGCGTCGGCGGCCTCATCCGCTGAGCCGGTCCGGACCAGGGCTTCTTCGGCCTCGGCCACCCGCCAGGGCTTGTGCGCCAGGCCGCCGAAGGCGAGCCGCGCCGCGCTCGGCTTGCCGCCCTCGGCGCCCGCGATCACCGCCGCCACCGAGACGGTCGCGAAAGCGTAGGACGCCCGGTCGCGGACCTTGCGGTAGATATGCATGCCGGCCACCGGCTTCGGCAGGGTCACGGCCGTGATGATCTCGCCCTTGCGCAGGTCGGTCTCGATCTGCGGTGTGTCGCCGGGGAGCCGGTGGAAATCGGCGATCGGGATCCGTCGGGTCTGACCCGCCGGATCCATCGTCTCGACGGTGGCGTCGAGGGCGCGCATGGCGACAGCCATGTCGGACGGGTTGGTGGCGATGCAGGAGTCGCTGGCGCCCACCACCGCCATGATCCGGTTGAACCCGCCGATCGCCGCGCAGCCCGAACCCGGCTCGCGCTTATTGCAGGGCATGGCCGTGTCGTAGAAATAGTAGCAGCGGGTCCGCTGGAGCAGATTGCCGGCGGTGGTCGCCTTGTTGCGCAGCTGCCCCGAGGCGCCGGCCAGCAGAGCCTTCGCCAGGACGGCGTAGTCCTTCCGGACCCGCGGCTCCGCGGCAAGGTCGGAGTTGCGCACCAGCGCACCGATACGCAGGCCGCCCTCCTGCGTGGCCTCAACCTTCTCGAGGGGCAGCCGGTTCACGTCGATCAGCGTGGCCGGCGTCTCGATCTGCAGCTTCATGAGGTCGAGCAGGTTGGTGCCGCCCGCGATGAACTTGGCGTTCGGCCGCTCGGCCGCGAGCTTGGCCGCGTCCTGAACCGTGGCGGGACGCTCGTAGGTGAAAGCCTTCATGTCCGCCCCCTCAGAGGTTGCTGGCGGCGGTGTCGCGGATCGCCGCGACGATGTTCGGGTAGGCGCTGCAGCGGCAGATGTTGCCGCTCATCCGCTCGCGGATCTCGGCGTCACTGAGCGTCGGGGTCGAGGCGAGATCCTCGGTGACGTGGCTCGGCCAACCGGCCTTGGCCTCGTTCAGCATGCCGACCGAGGAGCAGATCTGGCCCGGCGTGCAGTAGCCGCATTGGAAGCCGTCATGTTCCAGGAAGGCGGCCTGCATCGGGTGAAGCTTCTCGCCATCCGCGAGGCCTTCGATCGTGGTGACCTGATCGCCCTCGTGCATCGCCGCGAGCGTCAGGCACGCATTGATCCGACGCCCGTCCACCAGCACCGTACAGGCGCCGCACTGGCCGTGGTCGCAGCCCTTCTTGGTGCCGGTGAGAGCCAGATGCTCGCGCAGCGCATCGAGGAGCGTGGTGCGCGTGTCGAGGACGAGATCGTGCGGCTGCCCATTGATGGTGAGCCGTACCGGCATCGTCTGCGGGGCGGGATCTCCCGGCGCCGCCGCTGCGGGGGCCGGTCGGAAGCCGAGGGCGCCGAGCGCCCCGGCCGCCGCGCAGCCTTCCACCACGGCGCGCCGCGTCAGGGCGAACGGCTTCTTCGGAGTCGCGTCTGTCATGCTGCCATCCCGTCCGTGCGCCGCGCTCGACGGCGCGGCGCAACCTGGAATCCGGTGCGCCAACGTGCGGTCGTGCCGATTAGATCCAGTCCAGACTGCGCCCGTTCACCGCGGGCCGAGGTGGTCCGCTGGTCCATGGGCCGCCCTATCCGATCCGCGATACGGGCGCAGAGAATCGGCCCGCAGCCGCGCGGCAGGGCCGGGCGTGGCGCCTCCGGGCCGCCGCGCTCCGCTTGCAAAGGACGCGATCATCGGAACGCGTCGCACCGCCGGCGTTTGGGTAGATCGGAAAGCGTTTCCGGAGGCTCACCCCATGGCCGTCCCGACTTTGGCCCTGAACGACGGGCGCCGCATCCCGCAGATCGGCTACGGCTGCTGGCAACTCTCCGACGCTCAGGCGCCGGACCTCGTCGGCCGGGCGCTTCGGGCCGGCTACCGCCTGATCGACACCGCCGCCGCCTACGGCAACGAGGCGGGCGTCGGACGTGGCATCCGCGATGCGCAGGTGCCGCGCGCGGAGGTCTTCCTCACCACCAAGCTCTGGAACGACCGCCAGGGACGCGAGGAGGCGCGGCGTGCCTTCGACGAGAGCCTGGAGCGGCTCGGCCTTCCGTATGTCGATCTCTACCTGATCCATTGGCCGTGTCCGCAGCGGCGCCTCTTCGTCGAGACCTGGAAAACGCTGATCCAGCTCCGCGAGGAGGGGCGGGCCAAGTCGATCGGCGTCTCGAACTTCACAGCCGAGCACATCGCCACGTTGATCGGCGAGACCGGCGTGGCGCCTGCCGTGAACCAGATCGAGCTGCACCCGCATTTCCAGCGCAAGGCGCCGCGCGCGGACGACGCGCGTCACAGCATCGTGACCGTGTCCTGGAGCCCCCTCGGCCAGGGCAGGGAGCTGAACGACCCGGTCATCCTCGCGATTGCGAAGGCCCATGGGAAGACGCCCGCCCAGGTGGTGCTGCGCTGGCAGGTGCAGATCGGCTGCGTGGCGATCCCGAAGACCGCCCGGCCTGAGCGCATCCTCGAGAACATCGCGCTGTTCGATTTCGAACTCGGTGCCGGCGAGATGGAGGAGATCGCGGCCCTCGACCGCCCCGACGGCCGCATCGGCCCCGACCCGGCGTCCTTCTGCTGACCGACATCCCTTCGGCGGCGCAGCGTAACATCGCGCCGCAAAAGATTTATGCTCACAGCTAGCATATCTGGACAGGCGCGTCCGGCACCCATAAGTTAGACGGCACAATGCTCAAACTGAGCATAATGGAGGACGCCATGGCGGCGACCGTTGCACCCGTCTCCCGCACGCCCATCCCGGGCCTGCCGCTTCCGGATCTCTACGCCCGCGTCAGCCGGCACGTTCCGGCGATCGAGTGGCCGGCGCTCGCCCCCGACATCGAGGCGATCCTGCGCCTGAAGCGGGAGCGCAACGCCGTGATCCTGGCGCACAATTATCAGGCGCCCGAGATCTTCCACACGGTGGCCGACATCGTCGGCGACAGCCTCGCGCTCGCCCGCGAGGCGGTGAATGTCGACGCGGACGTGATCGTGCTGGCGGGCGTCCACTTCATGGCCGAGACCGCCAAGCTCCTGAACCCGGCCAAGACCGTGCTGATCCCCGACATGGGCGCGGGCTGCTCGCTGGCCGATTCGATCACGGCCGCGGACGTGCGCGGCCTGCGGGCGAAGTATCCGGGCGTGCCGATCGTGACCTACGTGAACACCTCGGCGGCCGTGAAGGCCGAGTCGGATTTGTGCTGCACCTCCGGCAACGCCGTCGCGGTGGTGAAGTCGCTGAACGCGCCCCGCGTGCTGATGATCCCGGACGAGTTCCTGGCGCAGAACGTCCAGGCCGAGATTCCCGAGGTCGAGATCCTGACCTGGGCCGGCCACTGCGAGGTGCACGAGCGCTTCACCCCGGCCGACATCCGCGAGGTCCGCGACAGCTATCCCGGCGTGACGGTGATCGCGCATCCGGAATGCCCGCCCGACGTGGTGGCCGAGTCCGACTTCTCCGGCTCCACCGCGATGATGATGGACTTCGTCGTGGAGAAGCGGCCGAAGCAGGTGGTGCTCGTCACCGAGTGCTCGATGGCCGACAACATCGCGGCGCAGAACCCGGATATCGAGTTCATCAAGCCCTGCAACATGTGCCCGCACATGAAGCGGATGAGCTTGGCGAACATCCGCCGCGCGCTGGAGACGATGACCCACGAGGTCACGGTCGATCCGGCTTTGGCCGACCGGGCCCGGGCGGCCGTGGAGCGCATGCTCCAGGTGCGCACGCGATGAACGCCGTCTCGCCCAGCACCGCCGACCGCGTCGTCGTGGTCGGCGGCGGCGTCGCGGGGCTCAGCGTCGCGCTGCGTCTCGCACCCCGGCCGGTGACGCTGGTCACCGCGTCGGCCCTAGGCCTCGGCACCGCCACCGGCTGGGCGCAGGGCGGCATCGCCGCCGCGGTCGGCGCCGATGACGCGGCGGAACTGCACGCCGCCGATACGGAAGCGGCCGGCGCCGGGCTGACCGAGTCCGACGTCGCGCTCCGCGTGGCTCAGGAAGGGCCGGGCCTGATCGATTGGCTGGTGCGGATCGGCGTCCCGTTCGACCGGACCGACGATGCCGCGCTCGCGCTCGGGCTTGAGGCCGCGCATGGCCGCCGCCGCATCGTCCGCTCCGGCGGCGACGCGACCGGGGCGCGCGTGCTCGAAGGGCTGGTGCGGGCCGTTCTCGCTGCACCGTCCGTCGAGATCGTCACGGCGCGGGCCTGCGACCTGCTCCGGGACGCGGGCGGGGCCGTGGCCGGCATCGTCGCCGAGCGCGACGGTGCCCTGTTCCGCATCCCGGCCCGCGCCGTGGTGCTGGCCACCGGCGGCGTCGGCGCCCTCTACGCGGCGACCACGAACCCGCCCGGCGCCGTCGGCCGCGGTCTGGCGCTCGCCGCCCGGGCCGGTGCCGTCATGCGCGATATGGAGTTCGTGCAGTTCCACCCGACCGCCATCGCGGCCGGCGCCGACCCGATGCCGCTCGCCACCGAGGCCCTGCGCGGGGAGGGCGCCCGACTCATCGACGAGACCGGCGCACCCGTCATGGCCGGTATCGCCGGCGGCGATCTCGCCCCGCGCGACGTCGTCGCCCGCGGCATCTTCCAGGCGCTGCAGCGCGGCCGCACGGTCTATCTCGACGCCCGCGGGGCGCTCGGCGCCGCGATGCCGACGCGCTTCCCGACGGTAGCGGGACTCTGCGCCGCCGCCGGCATCGACCCGGCCGTGCAGCCGATCCCGGTCCGCCCGGCGGCGCACTACCATATGGGCGGCGTGAAGGTGGACGCGCACGGCGCCACATCGGTGCCGGGCCTCTATGCCTGCGGCGAGGTCTCCTCCACGGGCCTGCACGGCGCCAACCGCCTCGCCAGCAACTCCCTGCTGGAAGGGCTCGCCTATGCCCGCTTCATCGCCGACGGGCTCGATGCGCCGCCGCCGGCGGCCATCGTGCCCCAGGCCGTGACCGCCCGCACCTCCGGTGACCTGACGGCGATCCGCGGCCTGATGGAGCGCCAGGTCGGGGTCGTGCGCGACGCCGCCGGCCTCGGGGGGGCGGTCGCCGCCCTGACGCCGGAGGCAGAATCCTGCGACGCCGCGCTGGTGGCGCTGCTGATCGCCCGCGGCGCGTTGGACCGCCAGGAGAGCCGCGGCGCCCATTGGCGCAGCGATCATCCGCATCTCGCAGCCGCGACCCATACCGAGACCACGCTGGCCGATCTCCGGGCGGCGCAGAGCGGCCGGACGGTCGCCGAGGAGGCCCTGACGCCATGACCCGATCGGTCTTCTCCGACGCGATCCTGCCCCTGCCGCGGCTCCTGGTGGAGCCGGTGGTGCGCGCCGCCCTGCTGGAGGATCTCGGCCGGGCCGGCGACATCACCACCGACGCCATCGTGCCCCCCGGCGAGCGGATGCGCGGCGTGATCGCCTCCCGCCAGGACGGCGTGATCTCCGGCACCGATGCCGCCGCCATCGCGTTCGCGCTGGTCGATCCGGCCGTCACCGTCACGGTCGAGCGCGGCGACGGGGCCCGCGTCGCCCCGGGCGACGTGGTGCTGCACCTCGAGGGGCCGGCCCGCGCCATCCTCACCGCCGAGCGCGTCGCCCTGAACCTGCTCTGCCGGATGTCGGGCGTCGCCACGGCCACCCACGGCCTCGTCGAGGCGGCCCGCCCGCACGGCAAGGCCTCGATCGTCTGCACCCGCAAGACCACGCCGGGCCTGCGCGCCCTGGAGAAGCACGCCGTGCGGGCGGGTGGGGGGTCGAACCACCGCTTCGGCCTCGACGATGCCGTGCTGATCAAGGACAACCACGTGGTGGTGGCGGGCGGCATCGTGCCGGCCATCGAGCGCGCCCGCGCCCGGGCCGGCCATCTCGTGAAGATCGAGTGCGAGGTCGACAGCCTGGAGCAACTGGAGGAGGCCCTTTCGGTCGGGGTCGACGCGGTGCTCCTCGACAATATGGGGCCCGACCAGCTCACCCGCGCGGTGGCGATGATCGACGGACGCGCGCTCTCCGAGGCGTCGGGCCGGATCACCCGCGAGACGGTGGGGGCGGTCGCGGCCTCGGGCGTCGACCTGATCTCCTGCGGCTGGATCACCCACTCGGCGGCGATCATCGACCTGGGTCTCGACGCGGCCTGAATGGGCGACCTCCGGGTCGCCGCGGGGATCCGCCGTCGGGCAGGGCTCGAAGATCATCACGTTCGGGTGACAAGTCTTCGTCATCAGCGCGGCTGAGACACCCGAAGTCTATCGCCGCGCGACCGACTCGCTAAGGTTTCGCCCAACCGCGACGCCATCGACCGGACGTGACCGTGAGCCAAGCCCTGCCCTCCGCGGCTGCCCCGGCGGTCGATCTTCCGGCGGCGCCGGTGGCGCGCAAACCCGGTGCCGTCCGACATGGGCCCGGCGCCGCGCTGATGCTGGGCGCGCTGGGCGTCGTGTACGGCGACATCGGCACGAGCCCGCTCTACGCGTTCAAGGAGGCTGTGAAGGCGGCGACCGCCGGCGGGGCGTCGGTGCCGGCGGCGGCCACGGGGGCGGTGTCGCTGATCCTGTGGTCGCTGATCCTGATCGTGTCGCT